>NZ_FNVS01000037.1 GCF_900108035.1 Parabacteroides chinchillae | reverse complement strand
GGTACAATCGGCGGTAGCGGCCTATTGTTGTCTTCATTGCCTCAGTTGCATCTCTTCGCTCAGGAAAGAGCGAAGCAGGTGAAGGGTCAAAAGGCACGACTCGCCGTAATCGGAACAGGCTCCAGAGGTATGTATCATATAAATCATCTGCTACAGATACCTCATGCAGAGGTAGTTGCTTTGTGTGATATTTATCAGCCTCATTTGGATAATGCAGCCAAACAGTACCCCAAGGCAAAGTTGTATAAGGATTACCACCAGGCCATATCCGATCCGAATGTGGATGGCATCTTAATAGCTACTCCATTGAACATGCATGCCCCTATTTCAATAGCAGGCTTGAAGGCCGGCAAACATGTTTTTTGCGAAAAGTCTATGGCCCGGACAATGGATCAGTGTAAGGAGATGTATGATGTTTATAAAGAATCGGGTAAGGTTCTTTATATCGGCATCCAGCGTTTGTTTGATCCGAAGTATTTGAAGGCTATCGAATTAATAAAGAATGGAACAATCGGTCAAATCGTCGGTCTTCGTAACTTCTGGTATAGAAATAATGATTGGCGCAGACCTGTTCCGGATCCATCCTTGGAAAAACTGATAAACTGGCGGTTGTATAAAGAATCTTCCGGCGGTTTGATGACGGAGTTGGCCGCTCATCAGTTGCAGATGGGCACCTGGGTCAACCATTCGTTGCCTGATTACATCACCGGCTTCGGCGATATCATTTATTGGAAAGACGGCCGGGAGGTTTATGATAGCGTAAGCGTGATCTACCATTATCCAAACGGTTTGCGTATGACCTTCGAATCAATCATTTCGAATAAGCGTTACGGTATGGATGAACAGGTTCTGGGTCATGAAGGAACATTGGAGTTGGCTCAGGGTTTGTTGTATACGGAAAACCCGAAACCGGCTCCGGGTATCCAGCAGTTGATAAATCAGATAGAGCATAAGGTGTTCGACAATATCTCGTTCGCGGGTCCGAGTTGGGTGCCGGAAACGGCCTCCTCTACAAAGGGTGAACCTATAATGGATCATATCCAGACTCATGATGGCTCTAATACTACCGGCGCTACAGTAGATGACGGTTCAAAGGGTCTTGTATCGGCTTATTGTTCATCAGTCATCACCGGCGAGCCGATACCAAATCTGGTTGAGGAAGCGTATTATTCGTCCGTTCTGGCTTTGCTGGGCAATAAGGCAATGGAAGAACGTTCGGTGATAGAGTTTCCTGAAGAATACAAAATACCTTATTCATTTGATGCATAATTATGAGAGACTTAAATATAACAATAACAACAAAAAGGCAACGCACTGAATTATTGATCTTTGGTGT
>NZ_FNVS01000018.1 GCF_900108035.1 Parabacteroides chinchillae | reverse complement strand
AGTATTGTACTTTGTTTTATTAAATGAGGATATTCTTTCCATTTGCTTTGAATGCTTTGATAATATAGGTGTGTTATGGAAGATATATTAGTATTTACTACAGTCAAGCGAAATTGTCTTATCAAAGGATATTGTTTCTTACTGTGATCGTGCCAAAGAGGAATATGGATTCGACAAGATATGCCGCTTCGAGGGGGAAAGAAGCTTGCTCCGGGAGCAGGAAAAAGTAAGGTTTAGGGCTTTGAGGGGATCAAACACCTTATCCTTCCTTCTAGCCGAATGCCAGTTTGATTACCTCGCCATAAGCAGCCATGTGCCTGAATGCTTCCGATAGCTTGTATTTACCTGCATACACTTGTGCGCAGGCCAGAACACCTCCGTGGGCAAAGACTGCTACCCGTTCCAGCCCGTATTCACGTATCTCATCTATAAAAGTAGAGACGCGCCGATACTGATCAGCGAACGACTCTCCGCCGGGTGTCCGTACATTCTCCCAGTCTTCGAACCACGCTTCAGAACGAGGGTCTGCGGATATTTCTTCCCATGATTTCATTTCCCATTCTCCGAAGTTTATTTCTTTGATACGCTCTTCCCGTTGGGCGTCCGGATACCCACAGTAAGTAGCCAGACTGGTACAACGTGTAAGCGGGCTGGTATATACTTTGTCGAAAGATAAGCTGGTCAGATTTTCTTTTACTGTCGTTGCTTCTTCTTCAAAAGTTTGACGTAACGGAACGTCCGTTTGTCCGTATGCATATCCTGCAGGAACATCGACAGAGGTATGTCTTATAAAGTGTATTTCCATATTTTAAAGGGCTTATATAGTATAAATAACAACTATTCCGAGATAAAAGCTTAGTTCGCAAAGGAGGAACAGCGCGCCGCAGCAATCCCCCGTATATCCTCCGATCTTCTTTTTCATAAGAGACGTAAGCAGGAACCAGGTGGCAACCGGAAATATTGCGGCACAGAGATACGTGGCCGTCGGCAACCAGAAGAGCGGAAGCAGACTGCTTACTGCGCATATCAGGTACTCCTGCGCTGTCATTCGGCTGTAGACCGTCTTACTTTTCGACTCTTCTTCCTTGCGTGCGTACGGAAGCCGGTTGATGATCATACCTGCCACTCCTTTACAAAACGGATCGCCTGCCAGTATGGCGCATCCCGCTAATGAAACAGGCAGGCCGGACAACAACATATAGTAAAGCCCGAAGTAAAGAATCAACCCGATTACCCCGTAGCTGCCGATATGCGAATCCTTCATAATAGCCAGAATGCGCTCCCGACCGGTGCCTCCGCCAAAGCCATCGAAGAAGTCTGCCAGACCGTCTTCATGCAGACAGCCGGTTACGAGTAGCCGTGTAGCCATTGCTAGCAACAGGGCAACGCCTGCCGGCAGGACGAGTGATGCAGCATAGAACGCCAAGACCGACAGGCCGGCTGTCAGCCACCCGGTGATGGCCCAATAACTCACCACTTTTTTAAAGTATTCGCCCGACACTTCGGCCAGCCGCCAGAACGGGAGTCGGGTGAAGAAGATAAGTGCCGCCAGTATACGTAACATATCAGAAGTATTTTGTAATAGATTCCTGTTGGAAAGAGTGCATCTCATTGATCATCCTCACTGCCGACTGCACAATAGGGTAGGCACATACGGCCCCTGATCCCTCTCCTAAACGCAGGCCTAAATCCAGTAAAGGCTTTGCTTTCAAGAAATTCAATACCCGCTTATGGCCGGTTTCGTCGCCGCAGTGTCCGAAGATGCAGTAAGGAAGTACTTCCGGATGGAGGCGGGAAGCTGCCAGTACGCAGTTGGTCATAATGAAACCATCTATCAGTATTACCATTTTCAGTTCGGCAGCACGCAACATGCCGCCTACGGCCATTACCATCTCGTAACCGCCGAAGTGGCGCATGATGTCTGATGTACTTCCATCTCCCTTGTAATTGTCGAGGGCTTCTTTCAGTACATTATATTTATGTTTTATCCCTTCTGTATTAAGCCCGCTTCCGGCACCTACGCAATCTATCAAAGGAATCCGGGTCAGGCAAGTCATCCACATACTTGAAGCGGAAGTGTTGCCAATGCCCATTTCTCCGAAACTTATTACGTTGCATCCTTCCTTGTAACAATCGGTCACAACGTCAGCTCCGTATTGCAGTGCCAGTTCCATTTCTTCTGTTGTCATGGCTGCCTCGTGCAGGAAGTTGCGCGTACCGTTTGCTCTGATTTTCTTATTGGTAAGTTTGGGATTGGGGCTAAACTCGTGGTCTACTCCCGCATCTATAATCTTAATATTGAAACCATGCTGGCGTGCAAGGAAGCATACGCCTGCGCCGTCGTTCAGGAAATTGTATACTACCTGGTGGGTAATCTCTTTGGGAGACTGGCTCACACCTTCATCGGCAATGCCATGATCGGCTGCATATATAACGTTAACCGGGTTGGACAGAACCGGACTTAATGTTTGCTGGATAAGTCCGATCTGTAAAGCGATCTCTTCCAGACGTCCTAAAGAACCTTTGGGCTTTGCCAGGTTGTTTATTTTATCTTCCAGTTCCGGAACTAACTTTTCATCAGGCTTTTCAATATGGAATGTAATCATTGTTGTATATGTTTATTTGTTTTCTTTTATCTTTACCGGAATACCGCTAACCATTAATATAACTTCATCTGCTCTGGATGCAATATATTGATTTAACCAGCCTTGCATGTCTGTGAATTTCCGTTGAACTTCGTCCGCCGCTACCCCGCCCATGCCTAATTCGTTTGTTACAAAGATGAAACGGGCTTCCTGGTTTGTGAATTTGTTAAATTCTTCTTTCAGTTCGGAAAGCGAAAGTTCTACATTACTGTTATTGTCGAAGAAGAAGTTGGTACCCCATAAAGTAACACAGTCTATAACGACGACACGACCTGCCAGAGAGTGCCGGCTCAAATGCTTTTCTTCTTCTATATTGGTCCATTCCGGTCCGCGGTCTTTCTGATGGCGCAATACACGCTGCCTGAATTCTTCATCCCAGACACGTGAAGTAGCCAGATAAACAGGGTTTTCGGACAATGACAATGCCAACCGTTGTGCATATCCGCTTTTTCCGGAACGTTGTCCTCCTGTAACTAATGTAATATATTTCATTATCAGATGAATAATAAAATGGTTATAACAATAAGTCCCATTACCAGTTCTGTGTTGCTGTTTACTTTTATAGCCTGCAGCATATCGTCTGTGGTAAACGCACGTTCGTTTGTACCGATATACGGTTTTTCTACTGGCTGTCCGAAGTAGTCGTGTGTTCCTCCGAAACGACAATCCAATATCGCAGCCAAAGCAGCTTCGGGGTAACCGGAGTTGGGGCTGGCATGCATCGGTCCGTATTGTTTTACAAAGCTGCGTTTATTCCAGTTGCCGGAGGCTGCTAGCATCAGGTAAGCTGTTAGCCGTGCCGGCAGATAGTTTGCCACATCATCCAAATGAGCCGCCGATTTGCCGAATGCCAGATAGCGTTCGTTTTTATATCCTATCATAGAGTCGAGCGTGTTGACCATCTTATATGCCATCATACCCGGCAGACCAAGGAGGGCAAACCAAAACATGGGAGCAATCACTCCGTCGCTCAGGTTCTCCGCCAACGTTTCCAACGCAGCCGCCCGTATTTCCTGCGGGGAAAGGCGGCTTGTGTCCCGTCCTACGATGCGGCTTACCTGCCGGCGTCCTTCTTCTGTGCTCCGGTCGGTTGCCTCAAATACGGCTTTTACCTCTTTTATCAATGTCTTGCCTGCCAGACAATAGAATACGCCAATGGCTATAAGTATAGACTGAATCGACGGATTTATACGGTTTGCCAGGTCTAGTATTCCATAACAAATAAAGTAAACGCCCAGAATAAAACCTATCGCCATTAATGAACCTTTCAACTCGCGGTTATTTCCATTGTTTAACTTTTTCTCTCCGGTGGAAATCAGTTTGCCGAAAAACACAACCGGATGAAACCAGCCTTCCGGATCGCCCAATATACGGTCTGCCAGCCAGCCTCCGAGGAAAGGCATTACTTTTATTGCATGCAGGGTTTGAGATGTCAGGTACATATTGTATGTTATTAACAGATTACAAACTTACATAAACATATCCGATCTCCAATTAACGCTACATCTAATTTTGTTTTTATCCGGGTCTTTTCTACTTTTGTAAAGGAAATCTTTAAATCCGGATGACATTATGAAATATCTCTACTCCTTTTTGTTTTTAGTGTTTTGTTGTTTGTGTGTAAATGCAAAAGTACGGAAGGCTGTATATATAATAGTTGACGGTATTCCTGCCGACCAGATCGAACGCCTTCATACACCAGCCGTGTTTGATATTGCTTCCCGTGGGGCTTATAGCCGTGCCTATACAGGTGGCGAAGTGGGCGGATATTCCGAAACAGCAACCATTTCTGCTATAGGTTATACTAACCTGTTGACGGGAACCTGGTTTAACAAGCATAATGTGGGAGGAAACGATAATTTGAAACCAAACTATAACTATTGGACAATTTTCCGTATTGCCAAAGAGCAACCGAAAGACTATAAAACGGCAATCTATTCCAGTTGGACAGACAACCGTACTGTTTTGATAGGTGAAGGGAAGCCGGAAACCAATTACCTGAAGATTGATTATGTGGCCGATGGCTACGAACTGGATACTGCCCGTTTTCCGAAAGCTCCGAAGGATATGCATATATTCGACATTGATGAAGTTGTTTCTCGTGAAGCGGCCAAAGGAATACGTGAGAATGCACCGGATTTGAGCTGGGTTTATCTGTGGTATACGGATGATGCCGGCCATATTATGGGGAATGGTCCGTTCTTTGATGAATATGTTCGTAAAGCGGATGAACAGATTGCCCGTGTGTGGGAAGCTGTGAAATATCGCGAAGCCAATTTTGATGAAGAATGGATGGTAGTGGTTACTACAGATCATGGGCGGGAGGAAAACGGGCATGGTCACGGAGGCCAATCCTGGCGCGAACGGACTACCTGGATTTCTACCAATGTGCCCGTCAATGCACATTTCAAAGCTCCTTATCTTTCTATAACAGATATTGCTCCTTCCATCTGCCGTTTTATGGGGTTTGACATCCCTCGGCATGTGAAATGGGAACAAGATGGTATGCCTTTTATCGGTGATGTGGATATTTATGATTTACGCTCGCTACCCTATGATAATTCGGTATCGTTGACATGGAATTGCTATTCGGAGAAAGCACCTGTTACGATTTATGGAACTGCAACCAACAACTATAAGGAAGGCAAAGAAGACCAGTGGGTTGAGATTACAACCGTTCCTGCCGGACAGAAGCAGTATACGGTAGATTTGACTAAACTGCCGGATTCGCAGTTCTATAAATTTGTATTGGCTACCCCAAATAATATTTTGAATCGTTGGGTAAAACCTGTGAATTAATTTATATCTTTGTACTATGTTAAGAATAGTAACACATATAGAACGCACGCTGCTGGTACATGATTGTGTCATTGTGCCGAAGTTCGGAGGTTTTGTGCTTCAGACGATACCTGCTAAGTATCAGGCAGAGAGCCATTCGTTCAATCCTTCCCGTAAAGAGATCGTTTTTAATACGACTTTACAGCATAACGATGGCTTATTGTCAGAGTCGTATATGCAAATATATGGTGTGGACTATCGGAAAGCTGTTTTGATGCTTGAAGAAGATGTGAAAAGCCTGAAAGAAACTTTGCAACAGCATAAAAGTTTGTCTTTTGGAAATATCGGTTCTTTTTCTTTGGGAGAAGAAGGCCAAACGGTGTTTCTTCCGGCAGATACGGCACTTTTTAACCTGACATCGTACGGTTTGTCTTCGTTTAGTTTTCCTACGCTGGAATCTTATCTGGCAGAGAAGAGACTTCTTGAGGTAGGTCAGAAACATAAGAAAGATACATTGTATATCCCTGTTAGTCGCAAGTGGGTGCGTGTGGTGGCGGCATCGGCTGCTGCGGTGGCGTTATTCTTTTTAGTGTCTACTCCGGTGAAGGATGTAAACCAGTCGGCTTATACAGCTAGTTTTGTACCGACCGAAATTGTATCTTATAAAGCGCCCGAACTTAATTTGTCTTCATCAACAATAGCTGAAGCAGACAAGAAAGAGGCTGATGTTGCTTTGATTGCTTCACCACGTCAGTCTTCGGTTGCTAAAGAGGCAAAGACAAGAACGGCTGCTTCTGTTGCACCTAAAGTGAAAGAGGTTTCAAAACCTGTTGCTGTAGCCGGGTCAAAGAAAATGTATCACATCGTGATAGCCAGTTTTCCTTCCGAGAGCCAAGCTAATGAGTATATAGCCAGTGTACAAAGCGAATGCAAGAACGTAAGTAAAGTCGTACGTGATGGCAAATACCGTATTTATGCCGATAAGTATGATAACCGCGAACAGGCCGAGAATTATATGGCTGATCTTCGTAAAAACGATAAGTTTAAAGATGCCTGGTTGTTCATCAGCCGGTGAATAAGATTATCTCTATTACTTTCCTCTTGACATAAAAGTAGTAAAAAACGTCTGCCGGAAGCACTAAAGTGTTGCAGGCACAATCTCAGTAATAATAAAACAACAATATATGTGTCAATGATATATAGCCAATATCCGATTGTTTGACAAATTGGGGATAAGTCCCGAAGATGCTGACAGAAGGTGACAAAGTGAACTTTTAAACGCCTCTTTGTTGAGACTATGGTCTGGTACTTTTTAGGTAGGCAACTAAAAAAATATAGATTGTTGATAGAATTAAGGAGTGTGCTATTTTTCTTGCTTGGACTCCTTTCTCTTTTTTAACCGACCTGATTTTCGTAATGCCTGATCCAGAATATACTGAATCTGGCCATTGGTACTGCGGAATTCATCCGCAGCCCAGGCTTCGATAGCATCCATCATTTCTGCATCAATGCGCAGAACAAAGTTTTTGGTTGCATTCTCTTTTTTGGCCATCACTTCTTATTAATATTAAAAAATTAAATTATTGATATAATGTACCCGTGTTGATAATTGGTTGGGCGGATTCGTCGGCACAAAGTACTACAAGCAGATTGCTGACCATACTTGCTTTCTTTTCTTCGTCCAGTTCGACAACGCTATCTTTTTCAAGTTTGTCTAATGCTAAATGAACCATACTGACTGCACCTTCCACAATGCGTTCACGGGCAGCGATAATTGCTTCTGCCTGCTGACGGCGGAGCATTACGCCTGCAATTTCTGAGGCATAGGCCAAATAGTTAATGCGTGCTTCTACGATCTCTATTCCAGCAAGAGTCAGCCTGCTGTTTAGTTCGTCCTCAAGCCGCCGGGTTACTTCGCCTTCGTTATCTGATCGCAAAGTTACTTTATCGCTTGTTTCGTTCGTGTCGTAGGCATACATGCCTGCAACTTGCCGCAAAGCTGCATCACTTTGAATTTGTACAAACATCTTTACATCTCCCGAAATATCAAAAGTTGCTTTGTAAGTATCTTTTATTCTCCAGACAACAACAGCGCCAATCATCACCGGATTTCCTACTTTGTCGTTTACCTTGATCGGCTCAAGGTTCAAGTTGAAAATACGTAAAGTTACTTTTGTTTTTAGTAAAAGCGGATTCACCCAGAAAAAACCATTTTCGATTATAGTGCCGGTGTATTTCCCAAAAAAAGTCATAACCCGGGAGTTATTCGGTTGAATAATCATGAAACCATAGCACATGAAAATTGCGCAGAAAATACCAATAATGGCAGGGATCAGGCTCCATGGTTTGTTTAAGGCAAACATGAGAATAGAAACTCCCAGTATGATAAGGATGAATAATATCGCTATGAAACCGGAAAGTTTAATGCCGTTAAAAGCTTTTTCTTGTGTCTTCATAATAATTTGTATTTGATATTGTTTTGATATCACAAATAAATGCAATCCTTTGCGTATTACCAAATAAAATGTATTCTTTTTAGAGGGATATTTAAAATATTCTTTAGCTTTGTCTACTTAAAAATTAATTCGATTGGAATTTCAGTTAGACACTAACAATAAGGAGTTTCAGGATGCATTGCAGTTGATAACTCATACACGCCAATCCGTTTTTCTTACGGGAAAAGCCGGGACTGGCAAATCTACATTTCTGAAACATATCTGTGCACATACGAAAAAGAAGTTTGTTGTATTAGCTCCTACAGGTATAGCTGCAATCAATGCCGGCGGAGTAACTATGCACTCTTTCTTTAAGTTACCTTTCAGGCCGATGTTACCGGATGATCCGGATTTGAGCTTGAAGGATGGGCGTATTTTCGAGTTCTTTAAATACAGGAAAGAGCATCGTAAAATTATTTCGGAAGTGGAGTTGATAATTATCGATGAAATCTCGATGGTGAGGGCGGATATTATAGATTGTGTAGACCGCATATTGCGTGTTTTTTCCGGCAATATGCGTTTGCCGTTCGGAGGAAAACAACTGTTGTTCGTAGGAGATGTTTTTCAACTGGAACCGGTAGTGCCGTCCGACCAAAAAGAAATTCTGAGTCTGTTTTATGCTACTCCTTATTTCTTTTCAGCACGTGTTTTTAACTCAATCAATCTGGTTCCTATCGAACTGCAGAAAGTATACAGACAAACAGACCCGGTTTTTATTAATGTGCTTGACCGTATCCGTAATAATATAGCCCGGAAGGAAGAACTTGATACCTTAAATGCCCGTTGCTTTCCGTCTTTTATACCAAAAGACGAAGATATGTATATTACACTTGCCACACGCCGGGATCAGGTAGATTATATCAATGAGAAGAAGTTGGCGGAACTTCCCGGAGAAGAGTTTATCTCCGAAGGGAAGATCGATGGAGACTTTCCTGAGTCGTCATTGCCAACGCAATTGAATTTGTCGTTGAAAGAACAGGCGCAGATCATCTTTATCGATAATGATCATGAGCGTCGTTGGGTAAATGGAACTATCGGTATTATTTCAGGCCTGGACGAAAACGGTAATGTGTACGTCATGTTAGAAAGTGGTGTGGAATATCTTGTGGAACCTACTACCTGGCGCAATTATAAGTATCAGTATAATGAAAAAGAAAAACGCATTGAAGAAGAGATTGTCGGAACTTTCGAGCAATTACCGATTCGCCTGGCATGGGCAATTACGGTACACAAAAGCCAGGGGCTTACCTTTTCGAGGGTTGTTGTAGATTTAACAGGAGGCGTTTTTGCAGGGGGGCAAACGTATGTTGCTTTAAGCCGTTGCACATCGCTGGAAGGTTTGGTGTTGAGAAGTAAAATCTCGCCTCGTGATATTTTTGTTAAAAAAGAGATCGTTGAATTTAGCCAGATATTTAATGACCAACGTTTGATTGAAAAGAGTTTGCGCGAGAGTGAAGCCGAATTGTTGTATGCACAGGCTGTCCACAGTTTTAATGCAGGCAATATGAAAGAGTCTGTCGAATCTTTTTGTGCTGCTGTAAAGAAGTGGAATGAGTTGGAAAATCTTTCCGTTCAACGTTTGATGCGCCTGAAATTACAGACAGTAAATTCCCAGCAAGAGCAGATCAAAGCTTTGAAAGCAGAGATACATGCCATGCGTGAGACACAAAAAGAATATGCCCGCGAATACTATCTGATGGGAAACGAATGTATAACCAAAGCTAAAGACGGCAATGCCGCTATCCGCTGTTTTGATAAAGCACTTAAATTAGATCCTTATTATGTAGATGCTTGGGTGCGCAAGGGGGTGACATTGATGGATTTAGGAGAAAACTATGATGCACAGGTTTGCCTTAATAAAGCAGTGAAGCTGGATACCAATTCCTTTAAGGCCCGTTATAACCGGGGTAAATGTCTTTTGCATTTAAAATACTATGATGAGGCAATAGCAGACTTGCTGAAAGCTGCCGGATTGAAGCCCAAGCATGCCTATGTACACGATTACCTGGCAGAAGCTTATTCGGCTTTGGGAGATGAGGGACAAGCCCAGAACCATCGGGATATAGCCGATGAATTAAGAAATACACCGTAAGTATCTGAAAATACATTCTTTCTTATAATCAGCATAATCCATAAAAAAGAAAGGGGTTGTATCTTCAATAGAGATGCAGCCCCTTGATATTTGTTCTTATAAATATATTTATTAATTGAAAATATATCGTATGCTGAACTGTACGGAAGATGTGGAAGCGAAGCCCTGATAATTCATAAATGTTTCAGTTAGTTTCTGACTGCCGTTCTTATTCATGTTGTACATAAAGTCTCCGTTTTCATCGCGGATGATAGCTCCTTTTTCATTTGTAGCAAACTTCAAAGGAGAGTTACCATTTGTAGAAACTTGTTTGTATATGCCCCATTTGTTGTTTAATAAGTTTCCTAAGTTCTTGATGTCAATGCCGAACTGAATTGTGTTACGGCTGTTGCCAACTTTTACATAGAAATCTTGCATAAACTTCAGATCGAATTGATGACACCAAGGCATAACAGCACCGTTGCGGTCTGCATATTCGCCTTTGTGCTTGCTTAAATATTTGTCCTGGTTTACATAAGCCCAGAAATCGTTTGCCTGATCTTCTTTAGAATAGGTTACTTTACCTGATTTGTCAACAATGTCTGCAAAGTTTAATTCGTCTTTAGAAGCCGGGATATACATTAACGGAGTCGCACCACCATCATTTAACGGGTTATTGCTGTATGTATAACCAAAACGGGAATATGAATAATTGCCTGCGTATCCTAGCTGGCTTCCTTCATAAATTAAGGTTATAGCAGAAGCAAAGTTCTTTCCGTATTCTTTACGATAACCGGCAGATGCGATGATACGGTTTGGCGCAACATAGCTGGCATAACCAATTTCGTGGGCGTTGGAACCGTTAATGCAGTTCGTGTTGGTTTTCCAAGCGGAAGTAACCTGATCTCCGATACCGTCTCCGTATGATTTTGCATAAGAATATGTGTATGCAAATGATAAATCAAGACCGAAATTGAAACGTTTACTCAACTGGGAAGTGATGGAGTAATAGTAAGCCTGGTCTCCTCCGTTTTCGATAACATAAGGAGTAACGCCGCGGCCTTCACTGTTAGTTGCACAATAGCCGTTATTATAGTACAAACGTGTGTCGTTAGCAGAAAGCTTCACTTCGGAAGGATCGTTTAATCCTGCATTTGTAACTACGATAGGGTTGATGTCACGGTTATAAATACCTTCTACTGTGAAACCTATATCACCAGGCAATTTAGCATCGAAAGCTAATGAAGTTTTGAATGTAGAAGGCATTTTCAGGTCTTCAGTCATGATAGTAGGAGACTGCGGAGCCGGTAATGCTTTCGCTTCATATTTGCCGCCATACATGTTGTTCAGTATACCATTCAAATCAGGAGAGAAATTGGGAGCTTCGTCGGATTTGTAAGTAAACATCTGATACTGTCCTACATTAGAGTTCCCAACAGCAGAAACGATCCAGACAAACGGAATGCGACCGGTATAGAGTCCCATACCGCCGCGGAGAACGTATTTACGTTCTCCGGTTAAGTCCCAGTTGAAACCTACACGCGGAGAAAGATTTACTGTTGTCTTAGGCATCTGATCCGTTGAATAATGTTTGCCATGGAATAACAAACCTGCAAATTCTTCGTTATAATTATTTTTCAGAGCCGGATAAATAGGTACTTCCAAACGCAAACCGGCAGTAAGCTTAAAGTTTTCGGTGAAAGCCATTTCGTCTTGATAATAAAGAGAAACTTGCTCGTAGTTGAACGCTGCATTTTCTTGCTTCAGGCCATTGTTGTTAGGATGCGTGATAGCGAAAGCCGAAGGCTTTTGATTGTTAACGAAATCATCCCATGAAGAAAATACATAATAACCGGAACCGGCAGGCATGAAGCCGTTTTCTGAATGGTTAAATTCAAACTGTACACCACCCAGCATGCTGTGGATTCCTGTGGAGTAACTCAGTTCATCTGTTGCAACAAATGTTTTTACTCTGCGAAGGTTACCGTATGTGAATGGGTCCGGGCCGAATGATGCATATACGTCACCATCCTTTAAGATATCTACCGTCGGGAAGAATCCTCCATCTGTTTCACGAGGCTCGTTCTGGTAAGAATAGGTCAGACGTACCATATTGTTCATTTTTCCATCCATGAAGCGAGAGTTCAACTCGGTAGCCAAACTCATGAAGTCGCGTAACTGGTAGTAACGTGAATTTTCATAAGTCATAGCATATTTGGAACTTCTGCCGCCGTTGTTGCCATGTCCCGGATAAATATTGGCTGCATTCATCGGACTGGTAGAAGAAGATGGTGAGTTTGAATCTTTTGTATGAGTCTTAGAAAAACGGAAGTTGATCTTATTGTTATCATTAATATTCCAGTCTAAACGTGCCATAATACGGTAGGCTGGTGTTTTAATATCATATCCGGAATAACGTCCTGTGTTATATCCGTATTTTTCAGACATGTATTTGCTCATCATATCCATGTCGCTTACGGTCGGGCGGTTTACGTTATTATCACCCCATTGTTCACTATCGCTGGTACGCGGACGAGTGATAGGGCCGGCTGTTACGTTATCTTCGTATTCTCCGTTCACGAAATAGAATAATTTATCTTTTATTATTGCGCCGCCAATACTGGCTCCATACGTATAATATTGGGCTTTACTGCGCTTCAAAGTATAGTCGTCTACGTGTACACCTTTCAGACTTTGGTTATTCAGATATGTATAAGCTGTTGCTTTGAATTTATTATCTCCCGAGCGTGTTACAGCATTGATAGAACCACCAGTAAATCCGCTCTGACGGACATCGTAAGGAGTAACAGATACGGTGATCTGTTCCAAAGCATCAAGAGAGATAGGAGAGCCGTTTGCCGGAAGATTCTGGCCGATACCGAAAGCATTATTAAATGCAGCACCATCGACTGTTACGTATGACTGACGGTAGTTTCCGCCACCTACGGCGAAACCGTTGGTTGTTGTTGATGATTGTGGAGACATACGCATGATGTCGTTCATGCTACGGCTGATGGTTGGAATGGCTTCAATGCCTTCTCTTGTAATGCTTGTGATAGCGCCTGCACGGTCGCTTTTCATATTACTGTTGCTGGAACCAATAACAACAACTTCTTCCAAAAGCTCCGAAGATTCTTTTAATGAAGCATTCAAAGCGTAGTTATCACCCAGGTTCAACGAAATATTTGTAAAAGCGATGGGCTGATATCCGACATAAGAAATATCAACTTTGTAAGGTCCGCCGGCACGCATATTAGGGAGGGTGTAACGTCCGTCAATATTCGTGACGGTTCCGTAACGCGTACCTGAAGGTTCATGTATTGCAACGACTGTTGCACCAATAACTGGTTCATCCTCATACACAACTTTTCCACTGATGCTGGCAGTAGTAACCTGTGCCACAGAAGAGACGGTGAACAAGAAACTCAATACCGAAAAAAGGAAAAGAGTCTGTAAATGTTTACGCATAATAGATTTTGTTTAATTAATAAAAACGTTACAAAGTTAAGTTTTGTTTTTCGAATAGCAGACATATAATGAATCCTTTATTATTACAAATCTTTTAATTTTTGTTTTTAGTTATTTTTTTATCAATTGTCAAAAGTCGTTGATTTTTGTACATATATTGTTTTTCTTCCGTTTGAAATATCTCAAGTCTTTTTTAATCATACCTTTGCCACCGTAATAATTAATGTATATATATGAGACAATTTTATTTTGATAGCATTACTTGTTTGTTGATATGTTTTTTGTGTAGTTGTAAGCCAACGGTTCCGCCTTCCGATCGCTATGTTGTAGTGCTTTCTATGGATGGATTTCGATCCGATTATCCTTTACGCGCTAATACCCCTACATTAGATTCTTTAGCTAATGTTGGTGTCCGTTCTACATTTCGCCCCTGTTTTCCAAGTGTTACTTTTCCGAACCATTATGCTATGGCTACGGGTTTGCATCCCGATCATAATGGTTTAATAAATAATTTCTTTTACGCTCCCGATGTGGATAGCATATACCGGATGGGAGATCTGACTTCATTCTTTTATGGTGGGGAACCTATTTGGAATACGGCAGAAAAGCAAGGTGTGCGTGCTGCTTCTTTTTATTGGGTGGGCAGCGAAGTTCCGGTTCATGGAATGCAACCCTCTATCTGGAAAAAGTTTGATAAATCCGTATCGTTCTCCGACCGTGCGGATTCTGTTATTTCATGGTTGAGGTTGCCCGAAGCCGACCGGCCCCATTTAATTATGTGGTATATGGAAGAACCGGACGCTATAGGACATTATAGTACACCCGATTCTTCTGCCACGTTAGAGAAAGTTGAAGAATTGGATGGTGTATTAAATCATTTCTTTGCGGAAGCCCGCAAACTTGATATTTTTGATAAAATAGACTTTGTTGTTCTTTCCGATCATGGAATGGCTACCTATTATCCTGAAAATTATGTTAACCTGATAGATTATTTGCCTTTGGATAGTTTCGAATATGTATTTGACGGCGTTCCGACTCTCCTTTATCCTAAGAAAACTTATTTAGATAGCGCGTATGCCATTTTGAAGCAAGTTCCACATATAACGGTTTGGAAAAAAGATGAAATTCCGTCTAAATATATTTACGGATCAAATCCGCGTATTGGAGATTTGGTAGTACTTCCGGATATAGGAAGTTATGTGCATTTCAGAGAAAAGAAGATAACCCCGTATAAAGGAGCCACTCACGGGTATGATAATTTTGAACCTGAGATGGAGGCAATTTTTTATGCAGCCGGTCCTTCGTTTAAGAAACACGTAGAGGTACCTACTATGGCGAATGTCAATTTATATTTGTTGATTACTCGTTTACTGGGAATACAACCTGCCCCTAATGATGGCGATAGTGCTGTGGTAGAACAATTGCTGGTTAAGTAGAAATCCATAGCAAAGGGATATACCTGGTTTTCCCTTTGCTATGGACTGCACATCCTTTTTTAGAAATAAAAGTTAGTACCGGGGCAGAAAATTAACTTACTGCTGGATGTGTCGATTTCGATTTTATTTTCTCTGGCCAACCAACCTATAGCAGACCATAATTCGGCATCCGATAGGAATGTCATTTTCTTCAACGTCTCAAAACTCCAGTGCTCACCATCCGATAGTAAATTCCAGACGGCTCCAGCATTCAAACCGATAGATCCTTTTGTCATGATAATATTATGTTTTATGTTTATGGTATGTGTTATCTATACAACATAAATAGACCGTGAATTGATATAATCCGGGCGTATTTTTAGTGTGTTTTAAAAGAACTATCCCAATTGTTAACCCTTATTGCCATTAGAGGGCTGGAACATAAGATTTTTTGAGAATTAATCTTTTGTCCGTTATAAATTCCGGTTGTTGTTTATGCCTTTTTTATTCCATTCCTTCGAAAATTGATTCGTCGTATATGTTATGTTCATCCTTATCATGGGAGGCATGCCATACTTGGGCAAAGAAGGGATTGCCTTTGGCTATTTCATCGTAATTCCAGGGCAAGGGCTGGCATTCCGTACACCAGTGGCCTCCCAGTAAAATTAAGTTTGGAGATGCTTTGAACCGATGACCGAATTGGCACTCCCATTCCAGTGGCGAAGCCAAATCTCCTTTAACCATTGTACCGGACAGGCATTTGCCACCTCGAAACAGGGCGGCTTGTTGCATGTCTTCAATGTCTAATTCTTCTTTGGGCTTTGTTTCATCGTACCCATGTTTTAATATAACAGGAATTTCGGAAGGATGTTCTTTATTTATTTTATTCCAGTCTGGAATAGCTTCCCATGCTTCATAAGAGCCGAAATAGGCCGAGATGCGATGCTGGTTTTTTGTCTTTATCCAATTAAGTGTGCCCAGACCCTTTTGGGATGCAATGGCCTTCATCATTTTTTTGATAATGAATGCCGGTGTGATTTTGGATAGGTGGAAGTACCAGGGAACTTGCTTTGCCATCCACCGGAAATAATCATCGCAGGATTGGTTGCTACGGAAATGTAGATAATTTTCCAAAATGTCAGAGTCAGTATACCATTGCCCATGGAAGTTTCGTAAGGCAAACCAGTTCGGTTCAAATATCTTTTCCGGAGGAGGGCAGGAGATTGCCTTCAGTAGTTTGCATTCGAATTCATAGTTGGTTAGCCGGTAAGACGGACCACTACTGATATTATAAAAACGGTTCCAGAACTCGTCCGGTACATTGTCTTCGCAAACATTTGCAAGCAAGCGCCCCGAATCTTCGGCTGTTGCCCATTCCAGTACGCCATCTATCGGGACATGAAATGTGATCGGATCGGACCCTTTGTATAACAGCTCAGGACAAAGAATGCCTGTTTGGCGAAGACAAGCCCAGTGTTTGATTCCGGATTCTACAAATATGCGTTCGGCTATTGTTTTGGATATGGCATAGTGGTCGTAGATACTGGCACAAATCGGGTCGCCGGTTCGTCCCCAATGGATTGGAGCGTTGCGGTGTCCGGTTTGTGCAACAGAACCAATGTAAACCACTTTTATCTGATCTGCGTTCGGTTGGGCTTTTACCGCTTTTACAATATATTCGGCTGCTGCGGTATTTACTTTCCGGGTTTTCTTCGGATAGTAATCGGCTGCAGGAGAAACCATTCCTCCTACATGCAATACATAGTCTGCTCCGGTTACTCCGTTCAGTATGTCGTTGTAATTGGTAAGGTCTCCCCAGACGATCCGAATGCCTTTCTTATGTTCGTATGCCGCTAGTTTTTTTTTGTTGGTTTGGCTCGGACGTGCCAGTAATGTGATATTAAAACGATCTAATCTTCCCGATAGTTCTTCCAGTCCTGCCTTTCCCATGGTACCCGTTGCTCCGGTAAGAAAAATTGTCTTTTTAGTTTTCATAATAGCTTATAGTATATTGTTTTTACAAATATGATGATTCTTTTTTATTTAGCCTATTTATTAAATAGAAATATGGCATATACAAGAGCTATAGTAACTGATTATCTTTACAAGAATCCAACTGTCTATAAAGGCATATTTTACCGTATAAGCTAATAGCACAGAGACCACCAAGGCAATAAAGCTACTCCATCCGAACAGGCTGAATAATCCTCCGAACAGAATGAATGAAACCAGTAATACCACGACGAACGATAGAATTACAACTACCGTTATCTTTGCTGCACCTTTCAGCAGCGTTTTCCAGTTCTGGGCGTAGATCACTACACCGTCGGCTGCGCTTTTGAAGGCATTCTGATTCGGATGGTAGAACGTATAGCCCAAGCAACACTCATCGATATAACCCAGTGAAATATCGAGGAACATCTTCATTAGGCTCATCACGTCACCCATACCGGGTATGCTGCCCAACAAACTATCGTTCAGACGTTCAAATGCCTTCTGTAACTGATGTACGGAACCAGATACCAGTTTGTCTAACGCGAAGTAAACATTGGATGTCCCGAAGCGTTCTTTACCATCGCTTTGCCTGTGCCGACCGGATTTTCCGGCACGGTTCCTGTTTTAAAAGCCATCGTAATTACTGCCACATGTCCGGCTTTCACCATATAACCGATATAATGATTCAGTATGAAATTAACAATGCCGATGACGCATAACCAGACAATAAACATAGCTACTCCGACTCCCTCGTTATTGAACAGGGTGGAGATACCCATCAGGATGGCAAACTGGATAACGGCTATCAAAATGTTTAATAGCCCCAATCCCCGTTTGATCCATCCGAACTGCAGGGTTTTGAAGAAAATTTCTTTTGCTGTCATATCTATTTCAGTATTTTATATTTGCCGATAAGAGGCAACTCTTTTGCCCGTCCGTTGGCTGCATTGATAATCCCAATGATCGCCAGTACGGTGATAACGAGATATACCAGATTGAGAATTGTTCCGCAGATGGAATAGACTTCCCATAGCTTAAGTCCCCGCCAAAGGATAGCTCTTAGCACGGCTGTCAGTATACTGTCTATAATCACCCATGCAACCCATACCAGACAAAGCATGATTCCCTGGTTAGCATGGAAACGGGCGAATTTTGAATCTTTGGCGGCCAGGATAGGTACGAGTACCAGAATCCCGAAGTAAGCAAAGATTGCCATTACCTTGTTTTGCTCGATGTCTTTCGGGGCGAATTCGGATGTGTTGTCTGTCGTGTTGTTGAGTTGGGCGAATTTATCGCCTAGCTGCATTTCGTCCGATTGGGCGGCGGATTGGGATACTGGCTGAGATTCTGTTTGTGGTGTATTGCTTTCCGATATCTGAGTTCCACAAGCCGGACAGAATTTTACACCATCACTTATTTGTTGTCCACATGTTCCACAAAATGCCATAATTTGTTTCCTCCTATAATTAATTTGTTTATTCTATTCCCGTAGCCGGGATTATACTTTTAATTTCTTCTACTTCTTGCCAGAGGCTTTTCAGCGTATCTCCTAAAAAGAGTTTGAAGAGAAGACTGAACAGAATGACGAGAATCGTACCGATTAGCAGCATCAGTAACATGGCGCGTGCAAAATTTGCCTGACTTACTTTCCTGCATCCTCCGCATGCCCATATGAGTAGCAGGATAATGTTGACGATAGGGATTAGCATCAATAGCATCATACCGATATACCCGCCTATTGAAACTGGTTCATATTTGCTACCCGGCAGCGGTGGATAAGGTTGTGCCTGAGGCTGTGGCGAAACTGCTGGTTGCGATGGGGCCTGTTGGGTTTGTGGCGGCACCGGTTTTCCGCACGAAGTGCAGAACTTAACATTGTCGGGGACTTGTACCCCGCAAAAAGAGCAAAATACCATAGTCTGTTCCTCCTATTATTATTTAAGGTTATTTTTTACTGTATATACTTGTCTTTTATTCATTGTATATTTTGCTTTCGCGTGAATTTGCTACGAGCATGGCGACGTATTGGGTTTTAGCCTGGATGCTGGGTGCTGTGTACAAGTCTTTGAAGGTCGCGTTTGTTTTTGTCAGACTTTCCGACTTGTTGGGATCGTGATTCAACCAGATTTCCCAGACTGTCGGTATATTTGAACAGGATCCTTCGAGCTTGTATCTCTTCGTTCTCTGTCCAATCCATATCCAGCAGGATATTGTTGCCGTCTTTTGTCATTTTGCACCCCACGACCTTTACCGTTTCATAAAAATCATACTCGAAAGTGAAATCTTCGGGCATTGTAAAGTCGAGCCTGTCCGTTTGTGAACTTTGTTGCGCACTTTCGGAAGGCGGATGTTTACCGTCGGCGAAAGCGGAAAACCCCGTGAGAAGGATGGCTATAAGATAGAATATATATGTTCTCATGATGACGTTTGTTTAAATGTTAATACCATAATGTTGCCGAAAGAACATTCAGGAAACAAAAATCCCGGCAACTCTTTGCGGAGAGATGTCGGGATTTTCAGAGAAGAGGATCTATTGGCTATAGTTTTTTCTTCAAAAGCTCCGGATTACTTCTATTATCATGGATCGTTACAATGTATATCGTTTGATCTTTTACCTGATAGTAGATTGTATTGAATTTGGATAAAACACATCGTCTAATACCAGTTTTCAGAGAAGATGCCGGGAATGCATAGGGGAATGTACTGATACGTATGAGTTCGTTGTCAACAGACCGAACAAATTTCCGTACAATAGTTTCTCCCCAGATATTGAACAGGAACTGAACAATTTCTTCAAAATCAAGAGTGGCCTGATCAGACCATTCTATATTATAGCCATTGTTCATAACGTTTTCTCATTTCGTTATGGGGAATGGTCTTTCCTGCTTCAATGTCGGCTAATCCTTTATCGATAGCCTGTCGCTCTTTTTCAGAAATGGTGTTCCACCATTCGTTCTCCTGTTCTTCCCCCAATACACGGGCGAAACTCATTTTTTTGAGCAGTTCGATAAAGGCTTTACCTTCGTAGCTGTTGTCATCTATTAAAATTGTTGTCATAGGAATAATCTCCTTTCTTCTTATACGTTAGTTGCAAAGATAATCATTTGAAGGAGATAACTCATTTCCCTTTTCCTAAAAATCATTTCAGCATGTCAAAGAGCGATGTTCACATATTTTGTTTATTACTGCTTCACGAATTGACTTCGTCGATTTGTCTGCGCTGCTCGGCATAGTCCAAGCAAGCTTGGCTCTGCCCTTACAGCTTGACGAATTCCACCCGCCGGTTCTTGGCGCGTCCTTCGTCTGTTCCGTTATCGGCGATAGGGGATATTTGTCCTTTGCCTGAGGAGGTGAGACGATCGGCGGCAATGCCCATTTCCACCAGCTTGTCGACGATGGATTTCGAGCGGGCTTCGCTGAGTGTCTGGTTCGAAGTGGCGTTGCCGGTGCTGTCGGTATGGCCTTCGACGGAGAATTTCAGGTCGGGGTTTTTGGTCATCAACTGCACGATGCGGTTGATCTCGCCCATCGACTCCGGCTTGATCGTACTCTTGCCCACGTCGAAGGTGATGCCGTAGGTGATGAACTTCCCGTCGGACATCATCCGGTCGTAGAGCGGAACGGCACCTTTGGCGATACGGATGTTTTTGATAAAGACTTCGTTCTCGAAGGAGCTTCCGATAGTCATGTAACTTCCCGTATTGACCATGTTCGGAATATTGGCCACTCGGGTTTGGTTGATGTATATTTTCATGGCACGCTTATTGAATGAGAGAGAGACATGTTGCCATTTCCTGGCTTCGAGTTTCGCTTGATCCTCGCCACGCCGCATTTCATCTCCCGAAGTCGGTTTCCATTCGTATTCGAAATTATTTAACGGCTCCGATTCAAACACCTGAGTGAGAAAATTCAACCTGAAAGTCGTCTGATCGTAACTACTTTCTTTAATATAGAAATCGATCAGGCCGTAATTCGCGTAATGGTCGTCTTCATTTGAATGATACTGGCTCCAGTAATCGAACTCGATGGTGTATATCTCCCCCAGATAGTTTTTAGTATCTTTCATCAGAGGAGTGATCGTTGTATGCTCCATCAGTTGGATCACGGTTTCGCCGTTGAGTTTGGCGATCTCGGCATTGCCATCAATCAGATCCCATTGGCTGGGAAATTCGCCGAGTTGCTCTCCTGTGAGATTATCTTCGAAGATGACTTCATCGCCGGGCACGAAGTCGAACTTGTTCCATGACATTTCGGCGTTTTTCTCAACCTGGGGTTGTTCGTCTTTTTTTGCTTTGGGATCAGCGGCAGGAGTGGCTTTTTTTTCTACAGCTTCCTCTTCTGTATTTTCTTCTTCTTTTTCGTTGCCGGTTACAATATCCTCTCCGGTTTCAAAAACCTTATCGACAGTTTTATCCACTTTCTCGTTCACCTTGTCCTCCACTTTTTGTTTCGAGCGGTCTTTGGCTCGTTTGACTGCTTTTTTGCCCAGATCCTTGATCCATTGCGCTTCGGCTTGCGGGGCGGCAAAGAGGGCGATTATGCCTATTATTATTAATGTGATAATGCGTTTCATATGCTTTCGTTTTAATGGTTTACGATTCATTTTCCGTTACGGCTTCCCGACTCTAAAGTTCATCTTTGAGAGCATCCATTATTTCTTTGGAATCGTCGATATCTTTCTGGAGTTTGTTGCGAAGGCTTTTCTTCGTGTATTCGCCGTATCCGAGCTCGACTATCTCGCCGCTTTGCTCGTAAATGACGGTGTTTCCTTCCATCTTTATATCATCGAAGAGGTGGCTTACTTCTTTGTATCCGGTGTGAATTTTTTCCGCCATTTTTTTGTCCGGGTATTTGGCCTCGACCACCAGGCGGGTACATTTGTCGCCGGTGAAATGGTAAGTCGTTTTGGTGACTATGCCACCAAATGCTTTTGTCGTTCTGATGACCTTGTCCCCCTTGATCTCAACCTTGTCGGACAGATCTTTCATCATTTCTGTCAGTTCTTTCTTTTCACTGCGGGAAAGTTTGTCATCGCTTTCATCCGATTTCTTTCCACTATTTCCGCAGGAGGTCATGCCGGCTGCTATCGCCAGGCAGAGCAGTATGTTTATGATTGTTTTCATATCTGTAAGTTTTAAAAGTTTATTTATTAATATCGGTTGCTTTCAGCTCTTTCTCGTATTCGTCGAGAAACTGTTTGATGGCCTGGATTTCCGGCGCGTTCATCAGCGGCTCTGCTTTCTTTTGAAGCTTTTTGCCTGCTGCTTCGGTGATGGCATCCACCTCTGCCTGATATTCCGCATAAGGACGGTAGCCTTTGGGGGGCGAGAAGATACCCGCCGGAGTGCTTTCCTTGAAACTTTCCACCTGGCTCCACGCCATTCCTTTTATTCCGCCGCCGAAGTTGATGTTCTTCCAGCTGTAGTATAGCATCTTCATGCCGCTTTCCGGTTCGGTGATCTCTAATGTGAAGCAGGATTTGCCGGCTATGGTGGTGTTCGCTACCTTGCGGGCATTCATCCGGACCAGAAAGGAGGGGGGCATCACCTCATAATTGCTGATGATCGGACATTCGAGCTTCTTGTCCAGGCCGGGTATTTCGTAGGAGAAGTAGACGAATTCCACATCTTTCAGCCCGTTATTCAAAGCGTTTTCCAGATCTTTCATCGTTGGCTCTTTGATGTCGGGTATCTGAAGGCTGGCTGCCTGGTCGGTTATCCGCCTTACTTTTTCGATAGAGGCGACGGCGGTAAGAATGGTTACTTTTCCGGCAGCATAATCGTAGATCGTGCCTGTCCCCATATCGTTCATCATGGCAAACAGCTTCCCGTAGTTATCGAAATAGTAGGTACTGTTTATTTGGGGGAAGCCTTGCATCGTGTTGACCATCCGCAGCGTTCCGCTTTTTGTTCCGGCTTTGAGGTCTTTCTTTTCCATGCCCCGGATATGCAGAACGACTTCGTACACGCATTTGCGGCCTGCTTTATCTTTTACCGTAAAGTAGCTATCCTCTCCACCGATCCGTTTGCCGGATGCCGGTGAACTGGTGACGTTGCTTCCGGTGGTATAAACAGGTATGATGTTCTCGAAATCTGTATCCGGATCGACTGTGATTTCAATTATCCCTTTTTTATGGTCTATCTTACCTTTTTCTTTTCCGATGGAGAAGGTGAGGATACGTGGGGCATTCGGATCGGTGGATCCCAGCGTGGGAGCTTCGGCTTCTTCTTCCGCATACATCTCTTCCGGGTAGATATCTTCCGCCGGCGGGAAGTCGTAGTCGATCTCTTCTGCTTCCTTTTCTTTTTGCTTCTCGTCCTCACCGAGTACGGTTTTGCTGATCTCCTGCGCTTTCTTGCCGAGCTTTTTCAGGAACCCTTGTCCGTAGATCGGGGGAGAGGCAAACAGTGCTATTATGAATAAGGTATAGAATCGTTTCATATTAGTTGCCCTCCATCAATATCAGTTCACCTGAACTTATCAGTTTGTTTTTCTTGTCGTACGTTTCAGTCCGGATGGTTCCGATGTTGCGGGCGTACCATACACAGAGGGTATTTTCTGATTTGAACCCCATGGCTTTCCCGCTGACTTTGCTTTGCACTTTATAGCATTCAAAGGTTCCCGCAGGCGTGGTGATATCTTCCTTGGCTACGACTTTCGTCTCGGTGATTTTTGAAGAAGCGACGGTAAGTGAACCCATTTTTACGGTAACATTGGAGTCCTCCAGCGTCATGCCTTCTTCCAGGGTGGCAGGAACAACGGTTCCTTCGCCTGTAATGGTCACCCCTTCCATTAACTTGCCTGCACTGGAAGAGGGATCAAAATAGACTGCTCCATTTTTGATTTGTATTTCAACAGGCATTTTGAATAATACTTCTTTCTTTTTGTCTAATGCTTCTGTGTCGTAAGTGACTTCAAAATTTTGTGCGTCTGTCCCATTTACTTTTGAAATGGTATAGCGGACGTAATCGGTCGTTTTGCCTTTTTTATCGTAATTGGCATATGTCAATATAATTCCTTCCTTGTTGGGAAAAAATGGGTTCTGTGCATAAATGGTTGTCGGTACCAGTAACGTAGTTAAGATAATTGCTGTGATAAATCTGAATAAAGCTCTCATGATATTTAATGTATTTGATGGTTAATATTTCATCATCACCCCGGAGGGGTCTTCTCATTTGCCTTGTCTGTTTCCAAAGCTGTTTTCAGCCATTTGGCAGGTGAGGTTCCTTCCAGTTTATTAAAGGCGGCATAGAAGGTAGAACGTGACCGGAATCCACAGTCATAGGCAACACTTTCTATTGTGTAGCTGTTGGTATTGTCTGATAGTAGGATGCGCTTTACTTCTTCTAGCCGTTTTCTGTTTACCACATCAAAAAAATTCAGGTTCAGGAAACGGTTTAAAGATTGAGAAATGGCAGCCGGAGCAATTTCCGTTGCCAGGGAGATATCCCAAATGCAAAGGTTCGGATTTTTATAATCATCCGAGTGACGGAGGAAAGATTGTATTTTCTCACAATTTTGCTCCATTTCTTTTTCGCTCAATCTTGATCTTGCATAGCGCATATTCATGCTTTTATCTTTTATTTACAAAAGAAAGTATTTCTTGTTTAACAAAAGGCTATCTATGCAACCTCCGTGTCCGCTCAAATTTATACGGACAAATTTTTGCATCTTTCCCTTTGCTCTGGTGTCAAAATTAGAAGATTGAGAGTTTACCTTTTATCCCCAAAAAGGGGTTCTTGTGCCATAGGTGGGTAAATACCCCTTTTTAGGGGTGTTGCTATGCTCGATATTCATTATATTTGTTGGTGCATAAATACATATTTTTGAAAGATATACAATATGAAAAAACTGGCTGGAATATTACTCGGAATAATAACTTTTGTATTAGGTTGCCATCCGGTTTCTTTCGACCACGATCCGGGGTATGAGGAGGAATGTGCCTATATGCAGGAATTATTGGCGCGGAAAGAATATGATTCTATTTATATTGTAGCAGACCGTCTGTTGAAGGCGGTAACTCCCGATACTCTTTCTGTGTGGGCGTATAATGCTTATTCGTCAAAAGGAGTGGCTCTGGATATTACCGGTAAGTATGACCAGGCAGGTTATAATTTATATTGTGCCCTCCGTGCAGCAGAGGCAATAGACGATCCTGTGTTGCAGGGTAAGGCTCATAACAATATTGGTATTTTGTATTTTAATCAGCGTGATGCAGACCAAGCCATAGGGCATTATCATAAATTTTATGAAATAGCTGCTGTCCGGGGTGATTCGATAAGTATGGTACGGGCCTTGAATAATATGGGGAATGCTTGTGCTACGATCAAAAAAGATTTAGATGGAGCACTTTCTTATTTTGAAACGGGGCTTGCTATAGCCGACCGGATAGGTTATTGGGAAGGCCGGCAAACTATTCGTATCACGATGGCTGACATTTGCATCGGAAAAGGTAATCTGGAGAAAGCCCTTCAATTGCTTGATGAAGTGAAGGCGATAGATGGCTGGGATTATTATGCCGATTATGCGTTGGCAACTATTTATAATAAACAGAAGCAGTATGATAAAGCTATTTCTCTTTATCAATCAATTCTGGCGAGGAAAGTGAATAATCGTGAATTTTATCTGGCCGTACTGAACGATGCTAGCGAAATAAGTGAGAGGAATGGCGATCTGAAATCCGCCTTACGGTATCGTGTACGATATCAGGCCGATCGAGATTCAATGCATACGCTCGAAAGTGCCCGGATAATCCAGAATTTGAAGATTGCCTACGAAACGGAGAAGAAAGAAATGCAGATTGTCTCTGTTGAAGAAGAAAAACGTTTGATCCTTTGGTTGACGCTTTCCTGTATTGCTTTACTGGCCCTTTTTCTTGTTCTGTTGGTTTTCCGTCAACGGTTTATTAACCAGAAAAAAGAATTGGCAGAGAAGCGTGTGGAACAGCTGGAACAAGAAAAGGAACTGGTTGCAGCCAAATCTTTGCTGGATGGAGAGAATCAGGAACGGGGACGACTTTCCCGTGAGTTGCATGATGGACTAGGCGGATTACTTACTATGGCAAAACTAGACCTTGACAAATTCCGACAGGAGAAAGAAACGGAAAAAGAGAGATTGGAACATGTCATCAGCCTGATGGATCGATCTATTACAGAAATGCGCCGGCTGGCACATAACCTGATGCCCGAATCGTTGGCACGTTTTGGACTATATCCTGTGTTGGAAGAATTTTGTGCCGGTTCGTCAAGCGTTGATTTCTATTTCTACGGAAAAGAACGGCGTCTGGACAGGGATATAGAAATAAATATTTACCGTATAGCCTGTGAACTAATCAATAATGCATTAAAGCATGCCGAGGCCTCCCAGATCAACGTACAGTTGATACAAGCCGATGATAGTCTTTCTTTGACTGTCCAGGATGACGGCAGGGGAATGGGCGGATCAACAGAAGGGCAGGGGTTGTCAACTGTCCGTTCGCGTATCGAACTGCTTGGTGCAACTCTTAATATTGTTTCCGGCAAAGAACGGGGAACAGAAATCACTGTAGAATTAAACTGCTAAAAACTATAGGTTATGATTAAAGTAGTAATAGTAGACGATCATCCCATTGTTGCTGACGGAATCCGGCAGCTGATTTCAGAAGAGGCGGGAATGGATGTTGTGGGAACTGCCATGTGTGGTAAAGATTGCAAAGAATTATTGCAAAACACAACACCGGATATTATCCTGCTTGATATTAATCTGCCGGATATGAATGGCATGGATCTTTGCGCATATGTACATAATCGCTATCCGTTTATCCGTATTATTGCCCTAACCGGTTTTAAGGAATATTTCTATATGCAGAAAATGTTGCAAAATGGTGCTAGCGGTTATTTGCTGAAAAATGCTTTGCCGGAAGAGATACTGGAAGGAATACGCAGTGTTTATAAGGGAGAACGTTATTTCAGTGAGGAGGCCGGCTCTGTAATCTCTGCACGGAAAGAAAAAGGAAAACTTTTTCTTACCATCCGTGAGACAGAGTTACTGAGCCTCATAGTAGAGGGGTATACAAATAAAGAAATAGCAGAAAAGCTGTTTCTTGGAGTAGAAACAGTGAATAGTTACCGTAAAAACCTATTATTGAAACTGGGGGTGAAAAATACAGCAGCTATGGTAAAGCTGGCTATTACAGAGAAACTTATATGAGGCTTTTGCTGAATATAAATTCTGCAAAGGTTTTAGATATGGTAAAACAGGTAAATATATCCTGTCCAGTATGTTCGGTATATCTGCAATTGGTTTGATAGGTAGTCTGATCACTGCTACAATTGGTGCAGTTATTGTCTTATGGCTTGTCTCAGTGTTTAGCAGGCCGCGGGGAGATTAGCAGGTCTTGGATTATAGATCTTTTTTGTCTGTAAAAAACATCCCGATCATTTTTGAAAAACATCCCGATGATTTTCAAAAATGATCGGGATGTTTTGTTTTTTTGAAGGGTAGTGCGTCCGGGGGTCGAACCCGAGTTTCCGCCGTGAGAGGGCGGCGTCCTGGACCACTAGACGAATGCACCATTTGTATCGTTTAGCTTGTTGCTGTACGACGATGCAAAATTAGTGATAATTTTAAACCGTCAAATTATTACTCTATTTTTTTTGAAGATTATTTTTATACTTTCTGTCATTATGTAAACTAAAGATGGCACATCATCTCTAAAAGGCGTTAAAATTGGGCATGATTTCGTTTATTTTTCGTTGTTCGTCCTGTTTATTTATTCTACCTTTGCCTGCTGTAATTGAACGAAATATTCAATATTACTAATACCAAGTTTTATAAACAACTAATATTATGGCAGAACTAAAAGAAAAACTTTTCTCAGAATTCGCTCCCATATCTACTGAAGAATGGATGGCGAAGATTACGGCCGACCTGAAAGGGGTACCGTTTGAGAAAAAGCTTGTATGGAAAACAGGCGAAGGGTTTAATGTAAATCCTTTCTATCGTGCAGAAGACATCGAAGGTCTGAAAACTACCGAGTCTCTTCCCGGTGAATTTCCGTATGTTCGGGGTACGAAAAAAGACAACGACTGGAAAGTACGCCAGAACATTGAAGTAAAATGTTTTAAAGGTGCAAACGAAAAGGCCCTCGATTTACTGAACAAAGGTGTTAACTCTCTTGGATTTATTATCAAGGGCGATGAAGTAAATGCTGAAAATATTGCTGCATTGCTGGATGGTATTTGCCCGGAATGTGTGGAACTTAATTTCAACACTTGCAACTGCAAAGCTGAGAAGCTGATCGGTATTCTGGCGGATTACTTCAAGGGTAAGGGCGCAGATCTGAGTAAGTGTTTTGGTTCTGTTAATTATGATGCATTCAAGAAACCTTTAGTAAAAGGCAAAGACAACGAAAACTGGGTAGAAGCCGCCGCCGCCGTGCTCAAGGCTGGTAAGGCTCTGCCTCGCTACCGTGTATTGGCTGTAAATTCATTCTATTTCACGAATGCAGGAGCTTATATTGCTCAGGAATTAGGTTTCGCTTTAGCTTGGGGTAACGAATTGATGGCTAAATTGACAGAAGCCGGATTCGAAGCTGACGAAGTTGCGAAGAAGATCAAATTCAATATGGGTATCAGCTCTAACTACTTCATGGAAATTGCTAAGTTCCGTGCAGCACGTTGGTTGTGGGCTGAAATCGTGGCTGCCTACAATCCTGTTTGCCACTGCCCGTCGGAATGTCCTAATAAGGCAGAAAACGGAATGTGCCGCTGCGCTTGTAAGATGGTTGCCCATGCGCAGACTTCAGAATGGAATATGACAATTTACGATGCTCACGTAAACTTGTTGCGTTCTCAGACAGAGGCTATGTCTGCTGCTATTGCAGGTGTTGATTCAATCACTGTCCGTCCGTTTGATAAAACTTATCAGACTCCGGACGATTTCTCCGAACGTATTGCCCGCAATCAACAATTACTGTTGAAAGAAGAATGCCATTTTGACAAGGTAGTTGATCCGTCTGCAGGTTCATATTATGTAGAAGTTCTTACAAACTCTATGGCTGATGTAGCTTGGAAGTTGTTCCTGGAAACAGAAGAAAAGGGCGGTTTCGGTGTTGCTGCCAAAGCCGGTGAAATCCAGAAAGCAGTAAATGCTTCTAATGATGCCCGTAAGAAGAATGTTGCTACCCGTCGTGAAATCCTGTTGGGATCTAACCAGTTCCCTAACTTCAACGAAGTAGCTGCCGGAAAGATAAAAGAAGAAGCTTCTTGTTGCTGTGGTGGCGGTCATTGTGGCGAGGCTACAGTTACTGCATTGGACTTCTCTCGCGGCGCGTCACAGTTTGAAGCTTTGCGTCTGGCTACTGAAAAGAGCGGAAAAGAACCGAAGGTATTTATGCTTACTATCGGTAATCTGGCTATGCGTCTGGCTCGTTCTCAGTTCTCTAGTAACTTCTTTGGTTGTGCCGGATATAAGATAATTGACAACTTAGGTTTCGATACGGTTGAAGCTGGTGTAGATGCAGCTGTTAAGGCAGGTGCTTCTATTGTAGTTCTTTGTTCCAGCGATGATGAATATGCAGAATATGCTCCTGCGGCATTGAAGGCGTTGGCCGGACGTGCTCAGTTTGTTGTAGCTGGTGCTCCTGCTTGCATGGAAGACCTGAAAGCTCAGGGTATCGATCAGTTTATTCATGTTAAGAGTAATGTGCTTGAAACATTGCAGGCTTTCAACGCTAAATTAGGAATCGCTTAAGTAGAAACAATTATGAGACCGAATTTTAAAAATATAGATATAAAGAATGCCGGATTCGCAGCAACCAATGTTGCCGAATGGGCAAAAGCCAATGGTATTGAAGCCAATTGGAAAACACCCGAACACATCGAGGTGAAACCCGTATATACAAAAGAAGACCTCGAAGGCATGGAACACTTGAACTATGCTTCCGGTCTGGCTCCTTATCTGCGTGGCCCGTATAGTGGCATGTACGCTATGCGTCCCTGGACAATCCGCCAGTACGCAGGTTTCTCTACAGCAGAAGAGTCAAATGCTTTTTACCGTCGTAACCTGGCTTCAGGCCAGAAAGGTCTGTCTGTAGCATTCGACCTTCCGACTCACCGTGGTTATGATGCCGACAACGAACGTGTAGTAGGCGACGTTGGTAAGGCCGGTGTATCTATCTGCTCACTGGAAAACATGAAAGTTTTGTTTGCCGGCATTCCATTGAACAAGATGTCTGTATCTATGACAATGAACGGTGGCGTACTTCCTGTTCTGGCATTTTATATCAATGCCGGCTTGGAACAGGGTGCTAAACTGGAAGAAATGGCAGGTACAATCCAAAACGATATCCTGAAAGAATTCATGGTGCGTAATACTTATATTTACCCCCCGGAATTTTCAATGAAGATTATTGCTGATATCTTTGAATATACATCACAGAAGATGCCGAAATTCAACTCTATCTCTATTTCCGGTTACCACATGCAGGAAGCCGGTGCTACCGCAGATATAGAAATGGCTTATACATTGTGCGACGGTATGGAATACCTCCGTGCCGGCGTAAATGCAGGTATCGATGTGGATGCATTCGCTCCGCGTTTGTCATTCTTCTGGGCTATCGGCGTGAACCACTTCATGGAAATTGCCAAGATGCGTGCTGCACGTATGTTGTGGTCTAAGATTGTGAACAGCTTCGGCGCCAAGAACCCGAAATCACTGGCTTTGCGTACACACTGCCAGACTTCTGGCTGGTCGTTGACAGAGCAAGATCCGTTCAACAACGTAGGCCGTACTTGTATCGAAGCAATGGCTGCAGCTCTGGGACATACTCAGTCTTTGCATACCAACGCTTTGGATGAAGCTATTGCATTACCGACAGACTTCTCTGCCCGTATCGCACGTAATACGCAGATTTATATCCAGGAAGAAACTCAGATATGTAAGGAAATCGACCCTTGGGCCGGTTCTTATTACATCGAGACATTGACAAACGAACTGGTACATAAAGGCTGGGCTTTGATTCAGGAAATCGAAAGCATGGGCGGTATGGCGAAAGCTATCGAAACCGGTCTGCCAAAGATGCGTATTGAAGAAGCTGCCGCACGTACACAGGCTCGTATAGACTCTGGTATCCAGACAATCGTAGGCGTTAATAAATATCGTTTACCGAAGGAAGATCCTATTGATATTCTTGAGATCGATAATACAGCCGTACGTAACGAACAGATAGCTGCTTTGAAGGTGCTGCGTGAAAACCGTGACGAAGCTGCTGTTCAGAAAGCATTGGCCGATATTACCGAATGTGTGAAGACAAAAAAAGGCAACTTGCTTGAATTGGCAGTTAAAGCTGCCGGTTTGCGTGCATCCCTGGGCGAAATCTCGGATGCCTGCGAAGTAGTAGTAGGTCGTTATAAAGCAATCATTAGAACTATATCAGGCGTGTATTCATCAGAATCAAAGAAAGATGCAGACTTCGAAAAGGCTTGTGAACTTACGGCTGAGTTTGCTAAGAAAGAAGGTCGCCAGCCCCGTATTATGATCGCTAAGATGGGTCAGGACGGACACGACCGTGGTGCAAAGGTTGTTGCTACAGGTTATGCAGACTGTGGATTCGACGTAGATATGGGACCCTTGTTCCAGACTCCGGCAGAAGCTGCCCGCCAGGCTGTAGAAAACGACGTCCATGTAATGGGTGTTTCTTCTTTGGCTGCAGGCCATAAGACTTTAATTCCTCAAGTAATTGAAGAGTTGAAGAAGCTGGGTCGTGAAGACATCATCGTTATTGCCGGAGGTGTTATTCCTGCACAGGATTACGATTTCTTATATAAGGCAGGAGTTGCCGCTATTTTTGGTCCTGGTACTTCTGTAGCTAAGGCCGCTTGCCAGATACTGGAAATCTTGCTTGGCGAATAAGCAATCAGAGCATAAGGCTTTTCTATAATAGAGGTTGTGTCAGAACGCTGGCACAACCTTTTTTATATGGTTCACAGTCCTGCTATATTGTCTTTTGCCTTTGCCGCTTAGATCCATGCGTGGTGTAAAACTATAGGGTGAGGCTTAGACACTCTCCTTGCAGGACTATCTCCCTACCTGGGGAGACTATTACTCCCTATCTAGGGAGATTCCTTCCCCCTACCTGGGGATGTTTTTTCTCCCTACCTAGGGAGATTGGTCTAACGGGGGGAGAGCGGGACGCCGAACGCGAGGCAGGAGGCTAAGACAAAGAGGGCGTGCAGGCGGTATATACGGGCTTGGGATAGTCTTTGACGCAACCTCTTTTTCTAGTGGCGGCCGAGGGTATATAAATAATGTGTAAATTCGCGGCGGTAACATTAATAACTTAGACTACTATGGGTATTGTTATAGGTATCGATGTGGGGGGCAGCACGACGAAAATCGTTGGTGTTGCTGATGGGAAAATAAAGAATCCGATGTTTGTAAAAGCAACAGATCCTGTGACTTCGCTTTTCGGGGCTTTGGGTAAATATATTTATGATAATGATATTTCGTTGTCTACAATAGAGAAAGTCATTCTAACCGGTGTGGGTAGTGCATATATAGACCAGCCGCTTTATGGTTTGCCAACGGCGAAAGCTGACGAGTTTTTGGCTAATGGTTTAGGAGCTCAGTATATGACAGACCTGAAAGACCTGCTTGTTGTCAGTATGGGTACGGGAACTTCGATTGTCAAGGTGATGAATGATAAGGTTGAACATATCGGAGGTCTGGGGGTTGGCGGCGGAACTATCCTGGGACTGTCCAAATTGTTGTTGAAGACACAAGATTTTCACCATATTGTTTCACTGGCCGAACACGGTTCTCTTGACAATATCGATTTGCAGATAAAGGACATTACCCGCTATCCGTTGCCAGGCTTGCCGCTCGATGTTACGGCTTCGGTTTTCGGAAAAGCCGATGCTAATGCGCCGGCCGAAGATGTGGCATTGGGTATTGTACACATGGTTCTGCAAACCATTGGCCAATGTACGATCTTCGCTTCTTTGAACAGTACGATCAAAGATTTTGTACTGATAGGTAATTTGACGCGTTTGCCACAATGTGCCGACATCTTTCCGCGTCTGGAAGAAATGTGTAACGTGCGTTTCCTGATACCGGCACATGCCGAATATTGTACAGCCATAGGCGCTGCTCTTGCATATATAAATAAAAAGATATGCCGGGAGGTTGGTTGATATAAAACTTTATGTATCTTTGTCACAAGCTTTGTTTCCGTATTGCAATCGCAAGAAGGAATTAAAAGGGAATCGGGTGTAAATCCCGGACAGTCCCGCTGCTGTAAACTTCGTAAACGGATTGGACAACACCATTGCCACTGTTCTTCGTAAGAATGGGAAGGCGTCCAGACCGGAAGTAAGTCAGAAGACCTGCAAAGCCGGTAAATTTCAGACGGCCTCGAGGAAAGACCGGAAGAGAGAACAAAAAGAACCGTCCGCGGTTTCCTCTTATTCTTTTATCCATTCGTTTGTCAAAGAGGCACGTTGTATAACGTTGTCTTTAATTATTTTGCCATAATAATTAGGAAAAGAAGCACGGTCTACAGACGGGATGAGCTCCGTTTCGGCCCGTGCTTTCCTTTTTACGGATGTTTGAACACTTGTTGGGGAATATTTGTTTATTAGGTGAAAAGTCTGTTTATTTGCAGCCAGGAATACAATTAATAAGAGAAAAATATGAAGAAAATAGCAGGACTCCTTTTAATAGCTTTATTCGCTTTGACCGTTGTTCCGGCGAAAGCTCAGGTTAAATTCGGTATTAAAGGTGGTGTGAATATCTCATCCGTACACTTTAATAAAGATATTCTTAACTCCAGTAATGTGACAGGGTTCCAGGTAGGGCCGATGATCGAAGCCATGATGCCGATGTTTGGTATGGGAATTGATGCGGCAGTCTTGTATTCCCAAAAAGGGGTGGATGCTTCCAACTCGATTAATTCGAAGAGCCTGAAGACCGATTATCTTGATATTCCCGTTAATTTGAAATGGAAATTCGGATTGCCTATCGTTAAGGTTTATCTGGCAGCAGGCCCTTATATCGGCTTCCGCGTAGGAGGAGATAAAATCTGGGATATCCCGGGACAGATTGACGGAGAATTAAAAGCAAAAAACTTTAATGCCGGGTTGAATTTTGGTGCAGGCGTGGAACTGATCAAACATTTGCAGGTAGGCTTCAATTACGGACTGGGCTTGACTGATGATTTTAGCGCTTCCAAGGTAGACCTGAAAGCAAAGAACCGCGGTTGGTCTGTTACAGCGGCCATTTTGTTCTGACAATATTTATAGATAAAGGAAGGCCGGACTAACAAGTCCGGTCTTTTTTTGTTACTTTTGGCTTGGCTTTCGCAGGGCGAAATTTCTGTTTACAAGTATTGAACGTTTCTACCGGTAAGTATAACGCATCAATACAAACGTCCGGCAGAGTAGCCCGAGAATAAGATGGTTCAAACAAGCGATAAAACGAAGAACAGAAGATGAAGTTTGCAGACGTGATACTCCCATTGCCTCTGGAGAATAGTTACACTTACCGTATTCCTGAGGATATGGAAAAAGCGGTGACGCCCGGTTGCCGTGTTATTGTACACTTCGGAAAGAAACGATATTATACGGCTATCGTAATGGCAGTGCATGATAAGGAACCACTGTCTTCATTTGAAACGAAAGATATTTATGCCTTACTGGATGCTTCGCCTGTACTTCGCCGTCCACAATTGCGTTTTTGGAAATGGATTTCGTCATATTATCTCTGTAAGCTGGGAGATGTTTATAAAGCAGCTTTGCCCTCGGGATTGAAACTGGAGAGCGAAACATCTGTGATTTACAATGAAGACTACGAAGCTGATACTCCATTACGTCCTAACGAGCAGAGCGTTCTGGATGCTTTTGGCGGCGCGTTGAAGCTGACTGTGTCCGAACTCGAAAAAAAAACCGGATTGCGTAATGTTGTTCCTGTTGTGGCTTCTTTGATGTCACGTGGAGCCGTAGAGGTTAGTGAAGAGTTAAAACGAGGCTTTGTGCCGAAGACTCGGACATTTATCCGCTTGGTAGAGACTTTTTATGATGAGGAAAAGCTTCAGGAGGTCTTTAATGAATTGAAAAGGGCAAAGAAACAGGAATTGTTGCTTGTTAGCTTTCTTGACCTCAGTCATACATTGAACCCGGTACTTCGCAAGGAGCTTTCTAAAAAAGAATTGCTGGAACGTAGCGGATTCACGTCTAATGTGTTGGATGGTCTGCTGAAACGAGGTGTTTTGGAATGTTATGAAAAGGAAGTAGGGCGTTTACAAATATCCGTTTGCCGTTTGCTTCCGTTGCTGCCACTTAGCGCTGCTCAAGAAAAGGCTTACGGTGATATCCATGATGTATTTAAAACCAAAGAGGTTTGCTTGTTGCATGGCGTTACTTCCAGTGGCAAGACGGAGGTGTATATTCATTTGATTGATGAGGTCCTGAAATTAGGACGCCAAGTTTTGTACTTGTTGCCCGAGATAGCTATTACTACACAAATAACAGAGCGGCTGGCTAAATTGTTTGGCAATCGCTTATTGGTTTATCATTCTAAATTCTCGGATAATGAAAGGGTGGAGGTCTGGAATAAACTTTTGCATGGCAATGAACCGATGCTGGTTCTGGGAGTCCGTTCGTCTTTATTCTTGCCGTTTAAAGATTTAGGGCTGATTATTGTTGATGAAGAACACGAGAATACTTATAAACAGCAAGACCCGGCTCCCCGCTATCATGCACGTAATGCGGCCATTGTGCTTGCCGGTATGCATGGAGCTAAAACGCTTTTGGGCTCGGCTACTCCATCTATAGATTCTTATTTCAATGCAACTACCGGAAAGTATGGTTTGGTGGAACTTTCCACCCGTTATGGAGACGTCTTGATGCCGGAAATAATACCTGTAGACATAAAGGAGTTGAAACGGAAGAAGATAATGAAAGATACACTTTTTTCGCCTTTGCTGGTGACAAAGATAAACGATGCATTAGCCGTTGGCGAACAAGTTATTTTGTTTCAGAACCGTCGTGGTTTTGCCCCTATGATAGAATGTAAGAGTTGCGGTTGGGTGCCCCATTGCGTAAACTGTGATGTAAGCCTGACGTATCATAAGATACATAACCGGCTAGTTTGTCACTATTGTGGTTATGCGATCCAGTTGCCACCTGCTTGCCCGGAATGTAAAGAAGCTGATTTGCGGATGATGGGTTTCGGTACGGAGAAGGTGGAAGAAGAGATAGCAACACTTTTCCCTGTGGCTAAGGTGGAGAGATTGGATTTTGATACGGCTCGTACCCGCACCGCTTATGAGCGTATTATTTCGGATTTTGAACAAGGTAAAACGCAAATACTGATTGGTACGCAGATGCTTTCGAAAGGATTGGATTTTGGAAATGTCTCGGTTGTCGGGATTCTGAATGCTGATAGTTTGATGAACTTCCCGGATTTCCGTGCTCACGAACGGGCCTTTCAGTTGATGGTACAGGTCAGTGGACGTGCAGGCAGACGGGATAAACGAGGAACTGTTATTCTTCAGACTTCACAACCGGAACATCCGATTATCCGGATGGTACAACATTTTGCCTACAAAGAGATGGTAGGTTTGCAGTTGAGTGAGCGTAGTATGTTCCGGTATCCGCCTTATTATCGGTTGATAGTGCTGGTGCTTCGTAGCCGTAATGAATCCGTATTGTCGGAAATGTCTTCGATGTATGCCGGCAAGCTGCGTTTACATTTGGGAGAACGTGTCTTGGGACCGGTTACTCCACCTGTTACCCGTGTGCAAACATTGCATATAAAGAAAATTATATTGAAGATTGAAATAGCAGCAGCTATAGCTCCGGTACGGGAAATACTGGAGACAGTTTATGCGGAGATGATGCAATATCCTGCGTTTAAGCAATTGCTGGTGCATTATGATGTGGATCCGGCCTGAAAAATAATTGAAAATATAGATAATTATGGAAAAGAAGAAAACAAAGTTACTATTTGTGTGTCTCGGTAATATTTGCCGCTCTCCGTCAGCAGAAGCAGTGATGAAAAAAATGGTGAAAGATGCTGGGATGGCAGACCGCTTTGAGATTGATTCGGCGGGTTTGATAGGCTACCATCAAGGCGAAAAAGCTGATCCCCGGATGCGTGCTCATGCTGCGCGTCGCGGATATGTGTTGGAATCCATTTCCCGTCCGGTCTGTACATCGGACTTCTTTGACTTTGATCTGATTATTGGTATGGACGATCAAAATACAGACCGTTTGAAACAGAAAGCACCCGACCTGGAATCCGTACGGAAGATACATCAGATGACCGAGTATTCACGTAACAAATTATATGATTATATCCCCGACCCGTATTATAGCGGAGAAGAAGGTTTCGAACTCGTCCTCGATTTGCTGGAAGATGCGTGTGCGGGTTTGTTGGAGCACATCACTTCTTCAAATCCGGGTAGCTGATTCGGGTATGGTACATGATTTTTAGTTTTTCAACAAAGACGTTTTTTATCGTCTCTACATCTTTATATGTAAGAGGTGTGTTTCTTAATAATCCATCGGCAATCTGGCTATCTATAATTTTGTTTACCAACTGTTGTATGCCTTCTTCCGTATGCTCTTTGAGGCTTCGCGAGGCGGCTTCTACAGAGTCGGCCATCATTAAGACGGCGGTTTCTTTCGAGAACGGATTCGGACCAGGGTATGTAAATGCTTCTTCGTCTATCTCCTTGTCGGGATATTGATTCTTGAAAGAGTTATAGAAGTATTTTGCTTTGCCGCGTCCGTGGTGGGTACGGATAAAGTTGATTACGGCTTTTGGCAATCCTGCTTTCTCTGCAATTTTAACACCTTCGGTGATATGGCTAATGATGATTTGTGCGCTTTCGTCAAAGGCCAGCTTGTCATGGGGATTCACGCTGCTTTGATTTTCGGTAAAGAAAACCGGGTTGCTCATTTTTCCTATATCGTGGTACATAGCTCCGGTACGGACTAACTGCGAATCTGCCCCGATTTTGGCTGCTGCCTCAGAAGCAAGAATAGATACCTGCAGAGAGTGCTGGAATGTACCGGGGCAGGTTTCACTGAGCTTCTTTAATATCGGCGTGTTGATGTTGGATAATTCTACTAATGTGATACTCGATACGTAGCCAAAAGTCTTTTCCAACATATAAACCAATACGTAGGTAAACATCAGGAGGATGAAATTAATACCGAAATAGAGCATCATCATCCAGTTTATCTTTTTAAAGTCAGCTTCCTGGTAAATCGTGAGGCTGATATATACAATAGTGTATGACATAAAGATGAAGAATGCACAGCGGATTAATTGCGAGCGTTGCGACAATTCTTTCAAGCTGAATGTTACTACCATACCTGCGATAATTTGCAGGATCAGGAATTCGTGAGGGAAAGGTGCCATCAGCGAACAGATCAGAATTGTAACCAGATGTGTGAACAGAGCTGTTCTTGAGTCGAAAAACGTACGGATCACAATTGGCACAATGGCGTACGGCAGGATGTAAATGTTAAACAGTCCGTAAGTGACGCATAATTCTGTCAGGATACAACCGGTGAATATGCAGCTCAACAAGAAAAACGTATTTTTTTTATTGTGAAATATTCTTGGCCTGAAAGACCACAGGTATAACCAAAAACAAAACATGATACCAAAGACAAGTACAAACTGTCCGGCAAGAATGATGCTTTGCCGTTGCGTCCCTCCGGTTTTTGATTCGTGTACGGTTTTGAGGGAACGGAGTACGTTGTATGTATGGTTGTCTATGATTTCTCCGCGGTCTACAATGCGTTCTCCTGCTTGTACCATGCCGTTGGAGATGGAGACGCTTTGAAGTATGTCTGTCCGTACTTTTTCGGAGGTGCCCTGGTCGTAAGTGATATTTTCTTCCAGATAGTTATTTATGTCGCACGATTGCAGAACGGCTTTGTCCAGATGTGACGGACAATTATTGATGATGTATTCGTAAGCTGTTTTTACGGTGAAAAAATCGCTTATATAGCAAGGCCTGGCAATGTTGTTCTCGAGTAGATTCACTTTAAAGATATCTTCCTTTTTTAAATCTTCCAATGCTTGCGGAGAGATGACACCCTTGTTGTAAAGGTATATCAGGCTTTTTTCGATGTATTGCATATAAGCCGGGGTGGCTTTGCTGTGCAGTGTCGCGTTATAGTTGGTACGGAGCTTGGCTATTTCGTTGTTTTCTGTTTTTGTATCTAATCTGTAATAAGGTTCGAAATTCTTCAGGACGCTGTCTTTTTCTGCTTTTACTTCTTCGTCTGTCTTATAAATAGGGAAGTCACTTGGAGCAGTTAGCAATCCGTAACGCCACGGTTTACCTTCGTAAAACTGATACCGGAACTTTCCTTCGCGCGGAAAAAAATAAGCGATCAGCAAAGCTGATACGATAAAGTAGATAACGGAAGGTATGCTGTAACTCTTTAATTTCATAATTGATGTTTCTTTGTCGGGGCGAAATGTACATAAAAAAGTTTACTATGAGAAATAAAAGATGTACTTTTGCCGCATTATTAAAGGTAAGCACTATGACTCAAAGAAAAGTAAGAGTACGTTTTGCACCCAGTCCTACGGGGGCGTTGCATATTGGTGGTGTTCGTACTGCTTTATACAACTATCTATTTGCAAAACAACAAGGTGGAGATTTGATTCTCCGTATAGAAGATACAGATTCACAACGTTTCGTTCCCGGAGCAGAAGATTACATAATCGAAGCTCTTACCTGGTTAGGCATTAAGTTTGACGAAGGAGTAGGGTTTGGCGGAAACTACGGCCCGTACCGCCAGAGCGAACGTAGAAATATTTATAAGAAATATGTAGACCAGCTTCTGGACGCCGGTCATGCCTACATCGCATTTGATACCCCTCAGGAACTGGAGGCTAAACGCGCTGAAGTATCCAACTTCCAGTATGATGCTTCCACCCGTTTGCAAATGCGCAATTCGCTTACACTTCCGGCAGATGAGGTAAATGCATTAATCGAAGCAGGAAACCAATACGTGGTGCGTGCCAAGATAGAACCCAACGAAGATATTCATGTAAACGACCTTATCCGTGGCGAAGTTATTATCAACTCTTCTATTCTGGACGACAAGGTACTTTATAAGTCGGCAGACGAGCTTCCCACATATCATTTGGCAAATATTGTAGACGACCATCTGATGGAAGTAACTCATGTTATCCGTGGTGAAGAATGGTTGCCAAGTGCTCCGTTGCACGTATTGCTCTACCGTTTCTTTGGTTGGACTGAAACAATGCCTCAGTTTGCACATCTCTCTTTGCTCCTGAAGCCTGAAGGCAATGGCAAGTTGAGTAAACGTGACGGTGACCGTCTGGGTTTCCCTGTATTTCCGTTGGAATGGCATGATCCAAAAACCGGAGACATCTCGTCAGGATATCGCGAAAGCGGTTACTTGCCCGAAGCTGTTGTGAACTTTCTCGCTCTCTTGGGTTGGAATCCAGGCAATGACCAGGAAGTGATGAGTATGGATGAACTGATACAATATTTTAATCTGTCTCATTGCAGCCGTAGCGGAGCCAAGTTTGATTATGAGAAAGGAAAATGGTTCAATCACCAGTATATTCAGCAAAAAAGCAATGAAGAAATTGCTGAAATGTTTTTGCCTTTTCTTGAAGAGCACGGCATAAAAGCAGAATTTGCATACGTAGAAAAAGTGGTAGCCATGATGAAAGACCGCGTAAACTTCGTGAAAGAATTATGGGACGTTTGTTCCTTCTTCTTCGTTGCTCCAACGCAGTACGACGCAAAGACTACGAAGAAACGTTGGAAAGACGAATCGGCTACCCAACTAGCCGAACTGATAGAAGTATTACGCACACGTGAACCATTCGATATAGAAGGTACTGAAGCAGAAGTGAAAGCCTGGATTGAAAGCAAAGGCTATCATTTGGGAAATATAATGAATGCAACCCGCTTGGCTTTGGTAGGCGAAGGCAAAGGACCTCATATCTTTGATATTACCGAAGCATTGGGCAAAGAAGAATCTATTCGCCGTATTCAACGTGCAATAGAAATACTTAAATAACTGCAGATTGAGAACCGGACATGCTATGTACAGTTTATTAATACACTTCTATGCTTTCATTGTAGCGCTGATTTCTCCTTTTCATAAGAAGGCAAGGATGATGCGTTTGGGGCAATGGAAAACCAACTCTATATTAAGGAGCAAAATAGACCGGAATGCCAAGTATATCTGGTTTCACGCCTCTTCACTGGGGGAGTTTGAGCAAGGTCGGCCTATGATGGAAAAGATTAAGGCAGAACATCCTGATTATAAAATACTGCTTACCTTTTTCTCACCCTCGGGTTATGAAGTACGCAAGAATTATAATGGAGCAGATGTTATATGCTACTTGCCGTTTGATACGCCATACAGGGTCAAGAAATTTATTAATCTGGCAAATCCGGCTGTTGCCGTATTCATAAAATATGAATTTTGGGGAAACTACCTTAACGAGCTAAAGCGTCGTAATATACCAGTCTATATTATTTCTGCTATCTTTCGTCAGGATCAATTGTTTTTTCAATGGTATGGTTCTCCGTACCGTAAGATGTTGAGTTGCTTTAACCATCTGTTTGTACAAGACGAGCGTTCCCAAAAATTGCTTGAGGGGTACGGTATAACTAACGTTACAGTAGCGGGTGATACGCGTTTCGACCGTGTGCTGGGTGTTCGTAATCAGGCACGTGAAATCCCTTTGGTTGAGAAATTTGTAACAAATAAAACAGGCGGAAAACAGATAACCCTTATCGCAGGCAGCTCGTGGCCTCAGGACGAAGAAATACTGATACCTTACTTTAACGAACACCCTGAAATGAAATTAATCATCGCTCCGCATGAGATTCATCGTGAGCATTTGATGTATATCGAGTCGCTCTTGAAGCGCCCGTCTATCCGTTTGTCAGAAGCACATGATGACGACTTGACTGATAAATGTTGTCTTATCGTGGATAGCTTCGGGCTTCTTTCGTCTATTTATCGGTATGGCGATGTCGCTTATATAGGCGGCGGGTTTGGTGCTGGCATTCATAATACGCTTGAGGCTGCTGTATACGGGGTTCCCGTACTGTTTGGCCCACGGTATCATAAATTCAAAGAAGCCAGAGACCTGATTGCTGTGAACGGGGGTTTTGCTGTTCAGGATGGAAAGGCTTTCAGGGGTAAGATGGATGAACTTTTGACTTACCACGAAGTGCTGGATGCTTCCGGTCGGGCAGCAGGAGATTTTGTAAAGAATAATATCGGAGCTACGGATAAAATACTGAAAGAATTAAGTAAAGATAAAAAGGTATTTTAATCCGGTTATAAAAGCCGTTTGGTCTAAAAAAAGACATGTCTTTCGCAATTGATTGACATGTCTTTTTTTAGATATACTATATGTTTGAAAGAGAGGAGGCTGCGCTATCCGCATTTAATGATGCGTTTTTGAGGCAGCCCCTCCGTTTTAATTTTCTTCGGCAAACATCGGATCCCATGCCGGGAGACGTACAGGTTGCTGTTTCATTACCTCTTTTACCTTGTCTGTAATGTATTTTTTGTCTATCACTAAACGGAACATATATTCGTCGAACCATTTGTCTGTCATGATCAGGTGGCCGGCGTTGGCGCCAGGTCCCCAGCTATTTTCCACCATCCACTTTTTCGGTTGGCCGTTTATGTCCAGATCCACAGCCATCAGCGTCATGGCGTGCGATGATCCGCTAGAGAAGGTCTGTATGCGTTGTTTCTTATCCATGCCGAATGTTGTTCCCATCAACGAACCATAATCATAATAATTTACATCGAGCAAACCACGTTCGCGGTCAAAGAACTTACCTACGTCGCAAGAAAAGTACATCATTGTACTGTCTTTGATAGAAGCTATTGCCATCTGTTTGATATCTTCGATGGGCAAATTTACGTACGTCCAGTTCTTTCCATCGTAGGCATGTCGGTCATAATCTATCTCATATAGTTTATAATATTCGCGGCTTGGGTCGTTCATCAGCATAACGTAGTCGTTTTTCAGGTCGTGTCCGATATATTCATTATAGAACGAGAGAGGCGTGTACTCTTTTGTTTCAACCGGATTGCCGGTCGCATCCTTGCGTGTCCAGATGAAAGTGGCAGGCGGTTCGCCCAGGCTGATAACAAGCATGCGGTAGACAGTTCCGAGCATTTTGGTTTTCTCTTTTTCCAAAACTTCCGTTGTCGTGCCTTTCACTGTGGCGAGTTCGCGCAATTGAAGGCCAAATTCTTTTAATTTCAATCCGATCAGGTTGCTTATTTTCGAGGTGTTTTCGCTACTGTAAGTTTCGGCCATCACTTCGGCAGGGACTACACCGTATTTAGTAAGAATATCCGAAACGCCGGTAAACTGTCCACCATCGCCAATCGGATTCTTGAACAACCATTCCACCATTTTGTCGTCCATCGGTTTCAATCGTGTGTCTATGATGCCTTGCAGAAAGAGGTTGGCTTTCTCCAGTTGATCCCAAAAGAAGGAATAATTTTGTGAAAACTGGAAATCTCCCATTTCATACTTGTCGATCGCTTCGGCACGTAGTACGTTTAGCCCGGTGAAAAGCCAGCAACGACCCGATGATTTCTGATTGGTAATGCCTTTGCTATTCACCTTATGGGAAAAGTATGTGTCGAAGTTGTTACGGTTCTCCCCGTTTACTGCCAGCTTGTTGATGTCGTTGTTGCCAATCGCATTGCGTATAGCCTTATCGGCCGGTGTGTTTTGATAAGCCTGCTTGATCTGCTGTAGCATCTGCGGCGTAATACTGCCCGGAGCCTGTTGTCCGTTGGCTGTAAGCGTAAGGCCTACCGCCAGTGCAGCCACCCATAAACTTGTATTTTTCATGTCTGCTGTAGATTATATAATTAAGTAGATTACAAATGTACATGAAAAACTTTGGAAATCTTGATTTTGTCATTTTGTGATGTAAAATAACTGAGTATATTTGTAATATGTGAGTCGTTTAAAGTTTTGTGTAACTTGAGAAGCTATTGGCGAGACATACTTATTGTGTGGTGGTATTTGGCAGTGTATGCTGTGCCAATATCTGAAAAAATACTTTATTGAGACGATATATGGAAGATTTGCCTTTGTTTCTGGTGGGTTTCATTCTTATAGCTGCAGGTTTTCTGGCCGGGAGATTTCCCGGATTACTTATGCGTTATAATTCTTTTCCGAAAAGAAAAGAAGATGATGTAGACTGGGCTGGTGCTGGAAAACTGGCTCGCAAGTATATGGCGATAGGAGGATTATGTCAGCTAGCAGGAACAGTTACGTTTGTTAAATTGGGGTTGAAGGAAGCGGTGATTGTCCTGGATGTACTTATTGTAATGACGGTGGTGATTCTATTTATAGCCAAATCCCGGAAATATAATTTATAGAGAGTATCTTTTTGTCTAAAATAAAAGAATCCGTAGCTTGCCGGTGAAACCGGGGGCTACGGATTCTTGTTTGTTATATTACCGTTATTGTACGGAAGGAATAAATTCTACTTTAAAGCATTACGGCTACAGTAGCCAAATATAGTTTTGTAGTTTTCATAATATATAATGTTTATTTCCAGATAAACCCATCCTGACGGATATGCCATACTGTACCATCAGGAGCAGGCATTGAGATTTCGTACATGGACGGGGTGGTGCTTAAGGTAATCTGCCTTGTTTGTTCTGTCGTACAGAATTCTTCCGGTTTCAGATCGGCAATATTTGAAGCATAGTTTCCAAATGCAGTAGCATATTCATTCTGACGGTAATATAAATTACGCAGAAGCCATTTGGTTCCTTCTGCCGGGTCCTTTACAAATGGAGTTTCTCCCGTTCCGGCAACTTTATCGGACAGTTGTATATAGCCCCAGTATTCGGGTAGGTGGATACTGACAATTCCCATCGGAGCCCAAATCCAATAGCTTTCACCTTTTCCTGTCTTTATGTATTTATTGTCTTTTATTACAGCCGGCCATTGTACACGCATGAAGTTCATGCGTAACAAATCTCCCGCTTCCGGTTTCTCCTTACCCCGTGTCATTTGGTATATGGAACTCCATGGGAAGAATATTTCCAGGCTCCACGATTTATCAATATCTTTCGGATTGTTTAGCGTACCATCTACATGTATGGCCGATTTCATGCCTGCTGTTTCCCAGTTGCTCAGCGTTTGTGCTCCGTCGCGATAGGGTTTGGTGAGGAACAGATCCCATTCGGTACCGAGTGCGTTGACTTCATACTCCAAATAGTTGTGTGTGTTGTTTCCTGGTTCGATAAACAGTTCGAAGGCATTGTCCAGATAGATGATAGAGTCGTGTTTTGTAATAGTAGCCCATACGTGGGGTTCTTCCAGAAATGCCCCGATGTACATACCCTGTTCATCATAAGCAACCTTTACCTCTGTTTTCAATTTCGGAGCTGAACGGGTGCTTCCTTCTATGTCCACAAATTCGGAAATAGCCGGAATAGAACCCCATTCTCCGGCAGTCAGTTTCCCGTCGATCTGAATGGGGGCAGGTGTTTTGTAACATACATATTCCGGCGGATTATACGCAGGCATAGCTTTGTATTCAATCTCTTTGTCTTTAGAAGCAGGTTGATTACATGAAACCAGCAATAAAAAGCCGGCCAGTAAGTTGTGTTTTATCATGATATCCTAATTTAATAGTTAACAATTATTTTTTTTATTTCCAAACCAAACCATCCTGGCGGATATGCCATACTGTACCATCAGGAGCAGGCGCTGATATTTCGTACATAGATGGTGTTGTATGCAATGTCAGTTGCTTGGCCTGTTTGGGAGAACATAGTTCTTCGGGCTTCAGGTCAGCAATGGAAGATGCATAATTGCCGAAAGTGGCTGCATATTCATTCTGACGATAATATAAATTACGCAGAAGCCATTTGGTTTCTTCCGCCGGGTCCTTTACAAATGGAGTTTCTCCTGTACCGGCAACTTTGTCGGACAGTTGTACATAGCCCCAGTATTCGGGAAGATGGATGTTGATTACACCGGTAGGAGCCCATACCCAGTTGTATTCGCGTATTTTGTCTTCACCTTTGATCGGTACTTTTACGTATTTGCCGTTTTGTACGTCCGTTGTCCATTCCACACGGGAAAAGTTAACGCGTATTTGCTCACCGGCTTCGGGTTTTTCCTTGCCGCGCATTACCTGATAGATAGTGCTCCAGGGAATGAATATTTCTGCACTCCATGATTTGTCGGTATCATTCGGATTATTCAATGTTCCGTCAACATAAACTGCCGATTTCATTCCGGCAAGTTCCCAGTTGTTTAATACTTGCGGATTGTCACGGTAAGGTTTGGTGAGGTATAGATCCCATTCGGTACCGAGAGCATTTACTTCATATTCCAGATAGTTATGCGTATCGTTGGATGGGTTGAGGAAAATCTCAAAGTCGTTATCGTTAAAAATTACGGCATCGTGCTCCGTTATGTTTGCCCAAACGTGAGGCTCTTCCATCAATACGGCAAAATACATACCATTGTCGTCGTATGCCATTTTAGCGCGTGTTAGAAAGAGTGGTTTAGGTTGTTTGTCACCTTCGATATCTACAAAATCTGTAGTCCAGGGTACGGCGTCCCATTCTTGGGCAGAAAGCTTTCCGTCTACTTTAATAGGTGTTGGCGTTTTATAACACACATAAGTTGGCGGATTGAAAGAGGGTTGAGGTGTATAAGTAATCTCTTTAGTCTTGGATGCCGGCTTCGTACACGAGAGCAGGATAAGAGCGGCCATAGGAGCCGCAATTAGAATTGTTCGTTTCATTTGTGCTTATTTTTATTTGTGTTTTTATTATCAAGCATATCCATAGCAGCACCTAACCAAGTGTCTATATCTGCCGGATAGTGTTGGAATGTATATTTTTTATCCCGCTTATGGCCAAGACGTACAATGACGGCATTCTTTTCAGGGATCACAAATACGTATTGCCCCAGGATTCCTCTCATATATGGAATGCGCATTCCGTTGTAGTCAAGATTCCAGAACTGGAAGCCATAGTTCTTGTTTGTTTCTTCCGTTTCATTGAGTAATAAGGTAGAATCGGGAGTAATAGCTTTTTGCAGGTAAGCTGGTGATACAAGTTGTTGCCCGTCGTCCCAGCTTCCTTTGTTTAATACCAGTTGTCCGAAGCGGGCAAAGTCGCGTGCGTTACTGTTGAAGCAGCAATATGCTTTTTCCGTACCATCTTTTTTGTCAAGGCTCCATAGTGCATCTTCTTCGGCATGCATGGGGGTCCATAGCTTGCGGGAAACGTAGGAAGAAAGTTTTTCACCCGTTGCTTTCTCCAGAATGAATGCCAGAAGTTGGGTAACCCCGCTCTGATAATTGAAATACTTTCCGGGTTCTTCAATTTCTTTCATTCCGAAAGCGATCTTTTCCAGATTATTGCCGTAATACAACTGGGTGGTAGGTGAAAAAGGAGAGGCGTAAGCTTCCCGAAAATCGACTCCGGCACTCATCGTTAATAAATGGCGAAGTGTAAGTTGTTTACCGTTAAACCCTTTGAATTGGGGAATAAAGTCGCTTACCGGCTGGTCTACATTCCGAATGAAACCATCGTCAATAGCACATCCTACCGCCAGTGATACAATGCTTTTTGCCATTGAAAACGAATTGCTGTGTGATTCGGGTGAATAATCCTCCCAGTATTGTTCAAACAATAAAGAGTCGTTTTGAATAATGATAAAAGCTACTGTGCCCAATTCATTGAAGACCTGGAGGTATTTTTCCGGTATGGATTGTGTGTTGTAATTTTCCGAAACCTTCCATGGTTCGGGTGCTCCGGCCTTAACGATGCGATTCTCGAAAATCGGATATTGGTCGATTTTTGGAAAAAGGTGAACGGCTGCGCGCCGCAGGTAGTAGTTGGAGGGCAATGCCAGATAGCCTCCGATACAACAGATAACCAATAGTATTGCCCATCCTGCCTTTTTCATTTACTTTTCCCCCTCTTCTTTATACCAGGATGAATACATGTGATAATTCTTTGCAATTTTCTGGTTGATCTCTTTGGCTTGTTCCGGATCGACCTTTTTTACGAACTTGGCAGGAACACCGGCATAGATACTGCCCGGCTCCACAATCGTTTTGCTAAGTACAACCGATCCGGCAGCTATTATAGCACCTTCGCCTATTACGGCATGGTCTAGCACAACCGAACCCATTCCGATAAGAGCGCCGTTGCATATCTTTGCTCCATGAATTGTTACGTTATGGCCTACCGATACATCATCACCAATCTCGATGGTCGATTTTTCGTATAAAGTATGCAATACGGAACCGTCTTGTATGTTCACTCCATTGCCGATACGGATGGAATTTACATCGCCACGCAGTATAGCTCCAAACCATATACTGCAACCTTCGCCAATCTCTACATCGCCAACTATTGTGGCGTTGTCTGCAAGAAATGTGTCTTTACCGATTTTTGGGGTAAAGCCACGTACGGATTTAATTAATGCCATTTAGATTTCTGTTGTTTTATTCTTTAACCATTCTTTTTCTGTTTCGTTCAGATAAGGGCTTAGTTTGTCATATACCATCTGATGATACTTATTCAACCAGGTGCGTTCGCGTACGGAAAGCATTGGAATAAGGATCGGCCGGGTATCGATAGGACAGAGGGTGAGTGTATCGAAGCCGAGGAATGTGCCGAATTCTGTTTCGCTGTCTTCGCGTACGGTAATCAGGTTTTCGATTCGGATGCCATATTCATCGGTACGATAAAGCCCCGGTTCATCACTTATAACCATGCCCGGTTTGAGTGGAACAGGATTTTCTTCCATACGGATGCTTTGCGGGCCTTCGTGTACATTAAGGCAATGCCCGATGCCATGTCCGGTACCATGCAGATAGTTCAGACCGGAGTCCCACAATGCTTTGCGTGCAAGTATGTCCAATTGAGAACCGCGTGTCCCGGCAGGAAATTTTGATTTAGCCAAGCTGATTGTACCTTTCAGCACACGGGTGTAATCTTTTTTCATGGCTTCCGAAAGTTCTCCGAGTGCAATCGTACGGGTAATGTCGGTTGTACCGTCCAGGTACTGGGCACCGGAGTCTATAAGCAAGAGGTTTTCGGGCTTCAGTTCTGTATCTGTATCCGGAGTTGCTTCATAGTGTACGATGGCACCGTGAGCGGCATATCCGCAGATGGTAGCAAAACTGTCCATGATATATTGCGATTGTTCCGACCGAAGGGATGTTAGTTTTTTTGCAGCGCTCATCTCTGTTACTTTGTGCCCCGCCTCCATTTCTTTCTCCAGCCAGATAAAGAAACGGGTTAAGGCTACGCCGTCTTTCTCCATTGCGTTGCGGAATCCTTTTAACTCCGTTTCGTTTTTGACACTTTTCAGATGATTGGCAGGCGATATGCCTTCTATAATGGTACATTCGGAAGGAATTGCGTTGAACAGGGCAACATTAGTCTTGTTCGTGTCCACGAATATACGGCTGTTTTTTGCCAGGTGAATAAGGTATGATTGTATTTTGTTATAGTCAGCTAATATGACACCTTCTTTTTTAAGATGTTCGACTGTTTCAGTTGTCAGTTTTCGTGGGTCAATAAACAGTACGTTTTCTTTGTCGGATACGAATGCATAACTCACAACAACCGGGTTGTATTCTACATCTGTTCCACGAATATTAAATGTCCAGGCTATTTCGTCAAGAGCAGCAAGGATGATACCGTCCGCTCCGTTTGCGTGTAGACAGTCGCATATTTCATCTAGTTTCTCGTGTACTGATTTGCCACTAAGTTCTTCGGGCATTTCAAATAATGGATTAGCAGGTATAGCCGGGCGGTCTTTCCATATTTCGTTTATCAGGTCGGACGAAACATCCAATCTGATTTGTTTCCGTTTGAGTTTACTTTCGAGTGTGCGCGCATCGGTAACACTATAGGTTTTACCGTCCAATCCGACAGTTTGCCCTTCGTGCAGTTTATGTAATAAAAAGTCAGGGATAGAAGGGGTTTCAGGTAAAGCCATTTTATAAAGTTCAATACCGGAACCTTCCAGTTGTTTGGCCGCTTGCAGGAAATACCGCGAATCTGTCCATAAACCGGCTTTATCAGCGGTAATTACTACTGTACCGGCCGAACCATCAAAACCGGAAATCCATTCGCGTGATTTCCAGTGGCTTGCCGGATATTCACTGAGGTGCGGGTCTGAACTGGGGATGATGTAGGCATCCATCCTATGCTGCTTCATTGCTTCGCGCAGGGCGGCAATACGTTCGGGAATATTTGTTTTCATCGTATTGTGTATTTTGTCAACATTACTATTCGCAAAGTTAATCAAAATAATAATCAAAAGAAAACAGTACTTATTCTCTGTTATACGGGTAATTGATTAAACGTTTCAGTACGGCAGGGTATGTATCGCCTTCGCTTGTCCCGGCACCTTCCATGTAAACGCCGTTTGTAATGGAATCGCCAAAGCAGACAATCTTTTTTATTTTGGATAGATCGAAGATGGCTAGTAAATGACAATAGATGTAGTTTGCCAGTAGTTCGTTTCCTTTCTTTGTGAAATGAACGCCATCTACGGCGTTACTGTTTTTTAAGTTTATAATAATGTCGTCCGAGTTATGCCGGGGAATATTCAGATATTGAAGAAAACTCAGCAGATCGACAAAAGGAATGTTTTTTTCCTTGCAGACTTGTTTCATGGCATCTCTTCCTTGTTCCAGTTTTTTGATCGGAGAAATACCGAACTTTACCGAGTCGTGCCGTTGGTATAAATAAATAGGGTCTACCGTAGGCGGACTTACTAATACAACAGGGATATGATGTTCTATACATGAATCTGTTAATAGATTGATATTCTGTTTAAATGTTTCAACGGATACAAGTTTTTGCGTATTTAACAGGTCGTTCGTTCCGACGAGGATAATTACCATATCCGGTTGTTCGTTAATAACGTCTTTGTGTATGCGCTCTAACAATTGGCCGGAACTATTGCCGGGTATTCCCCGGTTAATAATTTCGGTAAAGCTCTGACTGTATAAATAATTGAATGGCATCACCAGAAACAGACTAAATAGTATGTTTATAATACAATGCATGGTTTCCGATTGTTTTGTGATTTATATAATTTATAAAGTATTCCATTATATTCCATGCCGGTGAAACATTCCGGTTTCAACAGCATGGAATTATGAATGATTGTTTTATTTCTATTCGGGCAATACTTAAGCAGGCCAATGAGTTTCCAGCCCTTGCGTACGTATCCATTTCTGGAAATCTTCCAATAACTCTTTGCGTTCTCTGACTGCGCGAGGTGGAACTTTTTTTGCTTTTGCGTATGTAATAAGCATACCTACAGCTTCGCCGATACCCCATTCCGTTGGATGTTCACGATAACAACCGTTTGTGATATGTGTTGTTCCTATATTTTTGTTTGCCGGTAACAGATTGTTCATTCGTTGAGGCAACAATGCTCCTAATGGAATCTGGTAAGGAAGAGATGCAAAGTCTATGTAATTGTCTCCTTCGTTGCTTGGATGCAAGTCTATGTGATAATATCCTAAACCTACGCTATCGTAGAAATCGGCCGCTTTCTTGCCTGCTGTTTTCCCGGCAACTAGTACCCGGTTTTCTGCACCTACATGTTCTTCAAGAATTGTAAATTCCGATTTGATACGTCTGGCTTCGCGGATGTACGGATATTTGGCCATACCATCCTCTGTTCCCATAACATCTCCTCTCAAACGCAGACCAGCCCATCCTGTTCCTCCGTCAGGACGGGGTGCTTCTGTTTGTAGCCAGTAGAAGAAACATCTGTTCATTTCCTTTGCGGCGTTGACATGTTTTTCAAATTCATCCTCCGATACATCAATCAGGTTGCCCTGCATGTAGTCTTGCTGAGGCCAGTTTACCATCGTTATATCTCCCTGATAAGTACCAGGAGTGAAGTTATGGCGGTTGATTATTTTACGATAGTTCCATAAATTCAAAACGTCGCCGGTTGGCTCACCTTCGGGTTGGAATCCCAGTGTTTTGGGTTTCAGGGTACGTGGGTCCGAATAAGCAAGGCTGAGTAATTTCCCTGACCATGCCGGAGTCAAGTTGGGGACATAGTTGCTCCAATGGTCGTAATTTTTTGGCCTATCAATTACCAGATTTGCTCCCGGAACATAATCCATTGCGAAACAAACTGTAAATGCTTGATTATTTCCTGGACGAGCTTTATCGGAAGCGTGAAGTTCATTTGTCTGCGCTTTCGATTCGGTTCCTGTTACATATTCGGTTCCTGTTAAGGGCAACAAATCTCCACATTCGGTAGCATCTACGAAATAAGGGGCAATCAGGGTAAGAGTACGGCCTTCTTTTTTATTATAAACTTGTACTGCTTTTACATTGTCGCCGTTGACATCTGCTTTTTTTACTTTATAGTCTGTCAATATAATGAGTTTGCCGTTACTCATGTATGGAGCTAGCATTTCTGTTAAAACGGCAACTGTAACTTTAGGTTCATGGCAAATGCGGGAAACGGAACCGTCTCCGGGATTTAAGAATTTCCGGTTGCGGGCTTCATCTGTCAATGGATAGTTGCGCTTGTAATAATCCATGACCCTAGTTCTATATTCCCGGTAGGTGGCAGGTGCCCCGTGCGTTTCTATCCACGGGTGTTCATCTGGTGGAACACCTTGCTGTGAAGCTTGCCCCCCGATCCAGTCGGTTTCTTCGGTCATTATTACATTCAATCCGTTACGGCAAGCTGCAAGAGCGGTTGCACATCCTCCCATACCACCACCTAAAATGATGATATCGGCTTCTAATTGGTTGGATAGACTATCTTTTATGCCTGGAATCTGCCCTTTTCCTGTGTTGGCAAAAGCCGAATATGGAAAGAGAAATTTACTGCCTCCGGCGATAGCTGCTAGTGCCAAAAAATTACGTCTTTTCATGTTGTTTAATTTAAGAAATGATTTTTATGAATATGAGATATTTTATAGTATCAGAAATGACAAATATAATGTTTTTTATTTATGAACTAAAATTTGAGAAAATAATTTAATAACTAAACGGATAAATTAGCAGAGAGCTTTTTTTATATTTTGACCGTTTTTGAAATCATCGGGATCTTTTTAGAAAATCATCGGGATGAATTTGTAAAAAGATCCCGATGATTATAATGAATGTCTTTTTCTGTTTGTCATTTATTTATAATTACTTATTTTTGTGTACACTATAAAGTTTTAGTATTATGAAGAATAAGCTTTTCTTTTTTGTTGCAGTCGTATTGTTGTTGAGTTTAAGCGGTTGTTCTTCTTATTACTATTCGATATTGAGTTCAAATGATCGTGTTGGTATAAGAAGCGATCTGGGAGATTTTGTGCAAGAAACGGATACGGTAGTTGTTTCTTATTCTTTTAATGGAGAGAATGCACCGGTATCTATCATTATTTATAATAAACTGGATGAACCTTTGTTTGTCGACTGGACACGTTCGGCTTTGATTATAGATGATATAGCTACGGTTTATCAAGATAAAAAGGTGTTGGTAGAAGGAGAGACAGAGTCGGTCTCCCATGGCGAATCATATAGATGGAATAGTAGGATAACAGAAAATGTAGCTACTTCCCGAGGCTCTTTTGCGGGATCTGTGTTTTTACCCAAAGGTGTAGACTTTATTCCTCCAAAATCGAAAATTGAAAATATACCTCTGAATCTGCCAGGTATTCCTTTTGATAAAATACTCAAGGAAGAGTATGTTAAAGAAAATATTACGACTAATGATTTAAGCGTGGTTTCGGTTCGTACAAAAGAGTTTACGGAAAGTGATTCTCCGTTGTGTTTTAGAAGTTATCTTACGTTATATACTGATGATCATAATGGCAAACAACGTAAGTATATGTTTTTTGAACGTAATTTTTATATTTCAAAATTAATAAAAGCAGGCAATGTCCCTCCATCGGATTTTAGCGAGCAACAGCAGTTATCCGGAGACTTTTCTTATGCCCGGAAAGTAAAAGGGGCGGGTGTTGGAATAGCTGTTGGGGCGGTGGCTCTGGGAGTTGCAAGTGTAGTGGTCGGAGTAGCATTAGGACCGGGTGATGAAAGTTTTAATATTGAATTTTAAGGAAGATATATATGATAAAAGAGCTTGCCGGTTTAAAAACCGTATGTCTGAATGAAACAAAAGATGCCGTTGTAATTTTGGATCAAACCTTGTTGCCTGAAAAAGAAATATATGTCTCGTTGTTTACAGAACAGGATATTTGGGATGCAATATTTAAACTGAAAGTAAGGGGGGCTCCCGCAATAGGTATTGCTGCTGCGTACGGTATTTATATATGTAGTAGTAAAATAAAAACATCTTCTTTTGAGCAATTTTATAATGAATTTTGCAGGATAAAAGTTTTTTTGTCAGGTGCTCGTCCAACTGCCGTAAATTTAGTAGCGGCTTTGGATAGGATGGAACGGCGAATTTTATTGAATAAAGAGAAAAGTGTACCGCAAATTAAACAAGAGTTGTTGAAAGAAGCTCTTGCCATTCGTGAAGAAGATGCAACCGCTTGTCGTCAAATTGGAGAGAATGGTTTGGCTTTACTTCGTCCGGGTATGGGAGTATTGACGCATTGTAATGCCGGGCATTTGGCAGTTTCGGAGTATGGAACGGCTTTAGCCCCTGTTTATTTAGGACAGGAGAGAGGATTTGGTTTTAAAGTATTTGCAGATGAAACACGTCCGCTGTTACAAGGAGCCCGGTTAACTACTTATGAACTGCAGCGTGCAGGCGTGGATGTTACTCTTATTTGCGATAATATGGTTTCAAGTGTAATGCAAAAAGGGTGGGTGCAGGCAGTGCTTGTGGGATGCGACCGTATAGCGGCTAACGGAGATGTTGCAAATAAGATCGGAACTTCTGGTGTTGCCGTATTAGCTCGTTATTATGGAATTCCTTTTTATGTATTAGGGCCTACATCAACAATTGATATGCAGTGTCCCGACGGAAAATCTATTGTGATAGAAGAACGGCATCCGGAAGAGGTTACCGATATGTGGTATAATAGACGAATGGCGCCAGAAAAAGTGAAAGTTTATAATCCTGCATTTGATGTCACACCTCGTGAGCTGATAACGGCTATTATTACGGAAAAGGGGGTATGGTAGAAAATATTTTACGGAAAGTTTTGGTAATAACGAAACTATCTGTAATTTTGCTGCCCAATTTGTGGATATAGTAATAAACAATATAATACATTAAAAATTATGATCGTAGTTCCATTGAAAGAAGGCGAGAACATTGAAAAAGCGTTGAAAAAGTTCAAAAGAAAGTTTGAAAAGACTGGTATTGTAAAAGAATTGAGAAGTCGTCAGGCTTTTGAAAAACCTTCAGTTGCAAAAAGAAAACAAACTATGCGTGCAATATACGTTCAGCATTTGCAGCAAGTAGAAGAATAAATATAGAGCCAGGCTTGTTTTATTGAATTCTTATTCCTATTTTCGTTGCATAAAAGTTGATGCAACGTGGACGAACTGATAGATGATTTTTTAACTTATCTGCGGTATGAAAGGAATTATTCCGATTATACGGTTGATGCTTACTCGAAAGATTTAAGTCAATTTGAAGAGTATGTAAAGGATCGTCTGGAAGGTGTATTTAGTCCCGGTCTTATTGATTCGGATATAGTGAGAAGTTGGATAGTCTATTTATTGGATGAAAAGATTTCTCCCGTGTCGGTAAATCGCAAATTGAGTTCTTTGAAATCTTTTTTTAAGTTTCTCATGAAACAGAGAATTGTTTCTGTAAATCCGCTTCGGTTAGTAACCGGGCCTAAAACAAAGAAACCATTACCCTATTTTGTAAAGGAAGGAGAAATGGATATACTGTTGGATGGTGATGGGTTTGATGAGGATTTTGAAGGTATAAGGAATCGTTTGATGCTGGAATTATTTTATGATACCGGAATACGGCGCTCGGAATTGATCGGAATTAAAAATTCGGATGTGGATTTCGATGCGATGCAATTAAAAGTTACCGGTAAGCGTAATAAACAGCGGTTGATCCCTTTTGCAGAAGGTTTAAAAAACTTAATGCTTGCATACACTGAAGTTCGAAATCGTGAAGTTGGCATACAATGTGAATGGTTCTTTGTAAGAAAGAATGGAACGCAGCTTTCTACAGGTATTGTATACAATATAGTAAAGAAGATGCTGTCGGAAATCCCGACATTGGCAAAATGTAGCCCGCACGTATTGAGACATTCATTTGCAACCAGTATGTTAAATAATGGAGCGGAGTTGAATGCTGTGAAAGAATTACTCGGACATAGCAGTTTGGCTTCAACCAGTGTTTATACGCATACAACCTTTGAGGAATTAAAAAAAGTGTATCATGCTCATCCCAGAGCAAAAAAAGAAGGAGGTAATTATGGAAATTAGAATTCATGCTATCCATTTTGATGCAACAGTACAGCTTGAGGCGTTTATTCAGAAGAAAGTGTCTAAGTTGGAACAATATTTTGACGGCATTATATTAGCTGAAGTTACTCTGAAGGTTGTGAAACCTGAAAGTGCCAATAATAAACAGGTAGGCATTTTGCTGAAAATCAAAAATGGAGATTGCTTTGCGGAAAAAGTAACAGATACTTTTGAAGCATCTGTTGATGAATGTGTTGAAGCATTAGAAAAGCAATTGATTAAATTCAAAGAAAAAATCAGAGCCAAATAAAAAAAACGGTAGATAAATTTGGTATGTAAGAAATAATATCTAAATTTGCAGCCGTTTCGCCATCATGACGGAACGGCTTCTTTTAGAAGTTTCTATCGCCTCTTTAGCTCAGTTGGCCAGAGCACGTGATTTGTAATCTCGGGGTCGTTGGTTCGAATCCGACAAGAGGCTCAAAAGGGTTGACGGTGGAAAGTTGACAGTTGGCAGTTTATGTCGCTTTCCTGTTTTTTATCTGTCAACTGTCAACTGCTTGGGCAGTTACCAGAGTGGCCAAATGGGGCTGACTGTAACTCAGCTGGCTTTCGCCTTCGGTGGTTCGAATCCATCACTGCCCACACTTGAGATATAGAACATGCCGCCAGGCCGGTTGGTTTAATGTTGAGAGTAAATTGCGGAAGTAGCTCAGTTGATAGAGCATTAGCCTTCCAAGCTGAGGGTCGCGGGTTTGAGTCCCGTCTTCCGCTCTTATTGCCTGTGTAGCTCAGCGGTAGAGCACTTCCTTGGTAAGGAAGAGGTCCCGAGTTCAAGTCTCGGCACCGGCTCATTGGTATTTTTTAGAACATGATCATTAATCAAATAAAGAACAATTAAGTTATGGCAAAAGAGAAATTTGACAGATCGAAACCACATGTGAACATTGGTACGATTGGTCACGTTGACCACGGTAAAACAACTTTGACAGCTGCAATTACAACAGTATTGGCAAAGAGAGGTCTTTCAGAATTGCGTTCATTCGATTCTATCGATAACGCTCCTGAAGAAAAAGAAAGAGGTATCACTATCAACACTTCTCACGTAGAGTATCAGACTGCAAACCGTCACTATGCTCACGTAGACTGTCCGGGTCACGCCGACTACGTAAAGAACATGGTAACTGGTGCTGCTCAGATGGACGGTGCTATCATTGTAGTTGCTGCTACTGATGGTCCTATGCCTCAGACTCGTGAACACATCTTGTTGGCTCGTCAGGTAAACGTACCGAGATTGGTTGTGTTTATGAACAAATGCGACATGGTTGACGACGAAGAAATGTTGGAATTGGTTGAAATGGAAATGAGAGAATTACTTTCTTTCTACCAGTTTGATGGTGACAACACTCCGTTTATCCGTGGTTCTGCTCTTGGTGCATTGAATGGTGAACCGAAATGGGAAGACAAGGTTATGGAATTGATGGATGCAGTAGATACTTGGATTCCTCTGCCTCCGCGTGATGTCGATAAACCTTTCTTGATGCCGGTTGAAGACGTGTTCTCTATTACTGGTCGTGGTACAGTTGCAACAGGTCGTATCGAAGCAGGTATTGTAAAAGTTGGTGAAGAAGTTCAGATCATTGGTCTGGGTGCTGACGGAAAGAAATCTGTTGTTACAGGTGTTGAAATGTTCCGTAAGTTGTTGGATCAGGGTGAAGCCGGTGACAATGTAGGTCTGTTGCTTCGTGGTATTGACAAAAACGAAATCAAACGTGGTATGGTAATCTGCCATCCGGGTAAGGTTAAAGAACATTCTAGATTCAAGGCTGAAGTTTATATCTTGAAGAAAGAAGAAGGTGGCCGTCATACTCCGTTCCACAACAAATACCGTCCTCAGTTCTATATCCGTACATTGGACGTAACAGGTGAAATCACTCTTCCTGAAGGAACAGAAATGGTAATGCCTGGTGATAACGTAACAATTGACGTTGAACTGATTTACCCGGTAGCTTGTAATGTAGGTCTTCGTTTCGCTATTCGTGAAGGTGGACGTACAGTAGGTGCAGGTCAGATCACAGAATTAGAAAACTAATTCAATATACATAAATATGTAGCCAGCCTTGTTGAGAGGTTGGCTATTTTACGGAAGTAGCTCAGTTGGTAGAGCACTGGTCTCCAAAACCAGGTGTCGGGAGTTCGAGCCTCTCCTTCCGTGCTAAAATCTATAGATTCGATGAAAAAGATAATTACTTATATTAAGGAATCTTATAACGAACTTGTTTATAAAGTTTCTTGGCCTACTAGAACAGAGCTTTCCAATAGTGCTGTGGTTGTTATGTTTGCTTCCCTTATAATCGCAGCAGTAATCTTTGTTGTAGACTTAGGTTTTGAAAGCGTGATGCGTTTCTTCTACGAGAAAATTTTTTAATCGGTTTTTGATATGTCTGATATCCAAAAGAAATTTTATGTTCTTCGCGCCATAAGTGGTAAAGAGAATAAGGTTAGAGAATATCTAGAAGCTGAGTTGAAGAATACAGACTTAGGAGAGTATGTTTCACAAGTTTTGATTCCTACCGAAAAAACGTTTACTGTGCGTAATGGTAAAAAGGTTATGAAAGAAAGAGCCTATTTGCCGGGTTATGTACTTGTAGAGGCAGCTTTGGTGGGTGAAGTAGCTCATCGATTGCGAAACATTCCCAATGTGATTGGATTTTTAGGAGGTTCGGATAATCCCGTGCCTTTGCGTCCGGCAGAAGTAAATCGTATTTTAGGTACGGTTGATGAATTGCAGGAACAGCAGGAAGAACTGGATATTCAATTTTTTGTTGGAGAGAATGTGAAAATCACCTTTGGACCATTTAATGGTTTTACGGGTGTGATCGAAGAGGTAAATGCTGAGAAAAAGAAACTCAAAGTAATGGTTAAGGTCTTCGGACGTAAAACACCGCTTGAGTTGGGTTATATGCAAGTTGAGAAAGAGTAAGTGCTTTTGTTACGAAAAGTACGGGGCTTTCTGTTTTTGATGTTATATATCTAAATTTTAGAAAAATGGCTAAAGAAGTTGCTGGACAAATCAAATTGCAGATTAAAGGAGGAGCAGCAAACCCTTCTCCCCCAGTAGGACCTGCTTTGGGTTCTAAGGGTATTAATATTATGGAGTTTTGCAAGCAATTTAATGCCAAGACCCAAGACAAGGCTGGTAAGATATTACCTGTTATAATTACTTATTATGCCGATAAGTCTTTCGACTTTATTGTCAAAACCCCTCCTGTAGCTATTCAATTGCTTGAAGCTACTAAGGCAAAAAGTGGTTCTGCAGAACCTAATCGTAAGAAAATTGCAGAAATCACTTGGGATCAGGTTAAAGCTATCGCTGAAGACAAGTTGGTCGATTTAAACTGCTTTACTGTTGACTCAGCCATGAAAATGGTTGCAGGTACTGCCAGAAGTATGGGTATAACTGTTAAAGGGACATTCCCGGGTAATAATTAATAAACTTCAATTGAGATGAGTAAACTTACAAAAAATCAAAAGTTGGCTTTGGGCAAGATTGAAGCTGGGAAAGCATATACATTAAAAGAAGCTTCAGCTTTAGTAAAAGAAATTACTACGACTAAGTTTGATGCATCTGTAGATGTTGACGTTCGTTTAGGTGTTGACCCTCGTAAGGCAAATCAAATGGTAAGAGGTGTGGTTTCATTACCTCACGGAACTGGAAAGCAGGTTAGGGTTCTCGCATTATGTACACCGGACAAAGAAGCTGAGGCTACTGCTGCAGGAGCTGACTTTGTTGGATTAGATGAATATATTGAAAAGATTAAAGGCGGTTGGACTGATATTGACGTTATCATTACTATGCCTTCTATCATGGGTAAAATCGGTGCTTTGGGTAGAGTTTTAGGCCCTCGTGGTTTGATGCCAAATCCAAAAAGTGGTACTGTTACCAATGAAGTAGGTAATGCAGTGAAAGAAGTTAAACAAGGTAAGATCGACTTTAAGGTAGACAAAGCCGGAATCGTTCACACATCAATTGGTAAGGTATCTTTCAATGCTGACCAGATTCGTGATAACGCTAAGGAATTTATTTCAACTTTGCTTAAGTTGAAACCGTCTGCAGCTAAAGGTACGTATATAAAGAGCATTTATCTTTCAAGTACAATGAGCGCGGGTATTAAAATTGACCCGAAATCAGTTGAAGAAAACTAATTAAAATTATTGCACAATGAAAAAGGAAGATAAAGGCATAGTAATAAGCCAGCTTACAGAAACTGTAAAGGAATATCCTAACTTTTATTTGACTGATATCGAGGCACTGGATGCTGAGAAAACCAGCAAATTGAGAAGAGAATGTTTCAAGCAAGATGTAAAGTTGGTTGTTGTTAAGAACAACTTGCTTAAGAAAGCACTTGAAAATGTTGGCGGTGATTTTTCTCCGTTGCAGGTTGCTTTAAAAGGCAATACAGCTGTAATGTTTTCACAGACAGCTAATGCTCCTGCTCGTCTGATTAAAGAATTTACTAAAGGTGCTAAAAAAGGTGAAACAACAAAACCGGAATTGAAGGCTGCCTATGTTCAGGAAAGCTTCTATATTGGTGGCGAAAACCTTGAAACATTAGTAAATATCAAGAGTAAAAATGAACTTATTGCAGATGTTATTGCATTGTTGGAATCACCTGCAAAGAATGTTATTTCCGCTCTACAGTCATCAGGACAAACTATCCATGGTCTGTTGAAGACTCTGGAAGAAAGATAATAAATTAATTTTATACAGATAATAATCATTTAAATCATACAAAAATGGCAGATTTGAAAGCTTTTGCAGAACAATTAGTGAACTTGACCGTTAAAGAAGTAAGTGAACTGGCAACTATCCTTAAAGAAGAATACGGTATCGAACCTGCTGCTGCAGCTGTTGCTGTTGCAGGTCCTGCTGCTGGTGGTGCTGCTGCCGCTGCAGAAGAAAAAACTTCTTTCGATGTTGTATTGAAAGCCGCTGGTGCTAATAAGCTGGCTATCGTTAAGTTAGTAAAAGAATTAACTGGTCTGGGCTTGAAGGAAGCTAAAGATTTAGTTGATGGCGCTCCTAGCAACGTTAAAGAAGGTGTAGCTAAGGCTGATGCTGAAGCATTGAAAAAGAGCTTAGAAGAAGCTGGAGCTGAAGTTGAGCTTAAATAGTATTTATAACCTGGTAATCAGGTGATTTGGTTAAGAGTCTCCGACTAGGGAAGACTCTTAACCTTTTTGTGTCTATAATTTCAATAAGTTCAATAAATTCCTTACTAGATGTCTTCAACAGCTGAAAACCAAAGAGTTAATTTTGCTTCGATTAAGAATCAGTTCCCATATCCTGACTTCCTCGAAGTTCAATTGAAGTCATTCCAAGACTTTCTTCAACTTGACACACCTCCTGAAAAGAGAAAAAAGGAGGGGTTGTATAAGGTATTTGCAGAAAACTTTCCGATTGCAGATACTCGTAACAACTTCGTGTTGGAGTTCTTAGATTACTATATAGATCCGCCCCGTTATACTATTGACGAATGTATTGCTCGCGGACTAACCTATAGTGTACCTTTAAAAGCAAAGTTAAAACTATATTGTACTGACCCTGATCATGAGGATTTTGATACTGTGATCCAGGATGTATATTTAGGCCCGATTCCTTATATGACGGAAAGAGGTACTTTTGTGATAAATGGTGCAGAGCGTGTTGTTGTGTCTCAGTTACACCGTTCGCCTGGTGTATTTTTCGGACAGAGTATTCATGCGAATGGTACAAAATTGTACTCTGCACGTATTATCCCGTTTAAGGGTTCATGGATCGAATTTGCAACAGACATAAATAATGTGATGTATGCATATATTGATCGTAAAAAGAAATTGCCTGTAACTACCCTTTTAAGAGCTATTGGTTTTGAAAGTGATAGAGATATTCTTGAAATTTTTAATCTGGCGGAAGAGGTAAAAGTTTCAAAAGCAAATCTGAAGAAATTAATCGGCCGTAAACTGGCGGCTCGTGTTCTGAAGACTTGGGTGGAAGATTTCGTAGATGAAGATACTGGAGAAGTTGTATCTATTGAACGTAATGATGTTATCATAGATCGTGAATCTATTCTTGATAACGAAAATATTGAGGCTATTCTGGAATCTGGTACGCAAAACATTTTGTTACACCGCGAAGACCAGAATTTGTCAGATTATGCTATAATCTATAATACTCTTCAAAAAGACCCGAGTAACTCAGAGAAGGAGGCTGTTCTGTATATTTATCGCCAGTTAAGAAATGCAGAGCCTGCTGATGAAGCTAGTGCACGTGAAGTTATTACGAACCTGTTCTTCTCTGAAAAACGTTATGACCTGGGTGAAGTTGGCCGTTATAGAATTAATAAAAAATTAGGTCTTACAACAAGTGAGGATGTTAAAGTCCTGACTAAAGAAGATATAATCGAGATCATTAAATATTTGATAGAGTTGATTAACTCTAAAGCAATTGTTGATGATATCGACCACTTAAGTAACCGTCGTGTACGTACAGTTGGTGAACAGCTGTATAATCAATTTGGTATTGGTTTGGCCCGTATGTCGCGTACAGTACGTGAACGTATGAATGTTCGTGATAATGAGGTGTTTACTCCGATTGATTTGATTAATGCAAAGACAATTTCTTCTGTTGTTAATTCTTTCTTTGGAACGAATGCTTTGTCACAGTTTATGGACCAGACAAACCCATTGGCTGAAATTACGCATAAACGTCGTTTGTCTGCACTAGGTCCTGGCGGTTTGTCAAGAGAACGTGCAGGGTTCGAGGTTCGTGACGTACACTATACACATTATGGCCGTCTTTGTCCGATTGAAACCCCTGAAGGTCCGAATATCGGTTTGATTTCTTCTTTGTGTGTCTATGCAAAAATTAATGAATTAGGCTTTATTTCAACTCCATACCGCAAGGTAAACAGTGGTGTGGTTGATATGTCTAATGAAAATATGCAATATTACACAGCGGAAGAAGAAGAAGAATTGACTATCGCACAGGGTAATGCATTGCTTGATGAAAACGGTAAATTTGTACGTGACCGAATAAAAGCGCGTTTTGAAGCTGATTTCCCTGTTGTTCCGCCTGCTGAAATTGATTTGATGGACGTGGCTCCTCAACAGATTGCTTCTATAGCGGCATCTTTAATTCCTTTCTTGGAACATGATGATGCTAACCGTGCATTGATGGGATCTAACATGATGCGCCAGGCTGTGCCTTTGTTGCGTACGGATGCTCCTATTGTTGGTACTGGTATTGAAGCCCAGGTTGCAAGAGATTCCCGTACTCAGATTATGGCTGAACGCGATGGGGAGATTGTATTCGTAGATGCAACTTGTATTAAGATTAAATATGACCGCACGGAAGACGAAGAATTTGTAAGTTTCGAAGATGCGGTTAAGACATATAATATTCCGAAATGGCGTAAAACCAATCAGAGTACAACTGTTGACTTACGACCGATCTGTCATCGTGGCCAACGTGTGAAATCCGGTGATATCCTGACAGAAGGCTATTCAACTCAGGAAGGCGAACTTGCTTTAGGACGTAATGTGAAAGTTGCGTATATGCCTTGGAAGGGATATAACTATGAGGATGCTATTGTGCTGAACGAACGTATGGTTCGTGAAGATTTCTTTACCTCTGTTCACGTAGACGAATATATTCTTGAAGTACGTGAAACCAAACGTGGTATGGAAGAACTTACTTCCGATATTCCAAATGTTAGCGAAGAAGCTACGAAAGATTTGGATGAAAGAGGTATTGTTCGTGTTGGTGCTCGTATTGAACCGGGAGATATTCTGATTGGTAAGATTACTCCAAAAGGAGAATCCGATCCTTCTCCGGAAGAAAAATTGTTGCGTGCTATTTTTGGTGATAAAGCCGGAGATGTGAAAGATGCTTCATTAAAAGCTACCCCGTCTTTGCGAGGTGTGGTTATCGAAACATCATTGTTCTCAAAGGCTGTCAAGAAACGTAAATCCAGACTGACAGATAAAGCTATTCTTCCGAAACTGGATGAAGAATACGAACAAAAAATGATAGACTTGAAGAACTTATTAGTTGAGAAACTATTAGTTCTTACAAATGGCAAAACTTCTCAGGGTGTGAAAGATTATATGAATACCGAAGTGATTGCCAAAGGTGCTAAATTCTCTCGTAAAGCTTTAGAAGAATTAGACTATAATGCTGTTCAGGTTAGTAAGTGGACGGCAGATGCTGATAAGAATGAGTTGATCAAACAAGTTATTCTGAATTATCTGAAGAAATATAAAGAACTGGATGCTGAACTGAGACGCCGGAAATTCGATCTCACAATCGGTGATGAATTGCCAACAGGTATTGTTCAGATGGCTAAAGTTTATATTGCTAAGAAACGTAAGATTCAGGTAGGTGATAAGATGGCTGGTCGCCATGGTAATAAAGGTATCGTGTCTAAGATCGTTCGTCAGGAAGACATGCCATTCTTGGAAGATGGAACTCCTGTTGATATTTGTTTGAACCCTCTGGGTGTGCCTTCTCGTATGAACCTTGGACAGATTTTTGAAGCTGTATTAGGTTGGGCTGGCCGTACCTTGGATGTTAAGTTTGCAACTCCGATCTTTGACGGTGCTACACTGGATAATATGAATGAATGGACTGATAAAGCAGGCCTTCCGCGTTATGGTAAGACCTATCTGTATGACGGTGGAACAGGCGAACGTTTTGACCAACCGGCAACAGTCGGTGTGACTTATTTCTTGAAATTAGGCCACATGGTTGATGATAAGATGCATGCTCGTTCTATTGGCCCGTATTCATTGATTACTCAGCAGCCATTAGGTGGTAAAGCTCAGTTTGGTGGTCAGCGTTTTGGAGAAATGGAAGTTTGGGCACTGGAAGCGTTCGGTGCGGCACATATTCTTCAGGAAATACTAACAATCAAGTCTGATGACGTTGTCGGACGTTCTAAGGCTTATGAAGCAATTGTTAAGGGTGATGCGATGCCACAACCAGGTATCCCGGAATCTCTGAATGTATTGTTGCATGAGTTGAGAGGTCTTGGTTTAAGTTTCACATTGGATTAATTCAAAAACAATAAGAGTAGGTGAGCTTTGGCTCATCTGCTTTATCTATTGATAACTCTTTATAAATAAAAAATATGGCCTTTAGAAAAGAAAACAAGATAAAGAGTAACTTTTCAAAAATAACCATCGGTCTGGCATCACCTGAAGAGATTCTTGAAAACTCCAGTGGTGAAGTCTTAAAACCCGAAACGATTAATTATCGTACATACAAGCCTGAACGTGACGGTTTGTTCTGCGAACGCATTTTTGGTCCTATTAAGGATTATGAATGTCATTGCGGAAAATACAAACGTATTCGTTATAAGGGTATTGTCTGTGACCGTTGTGGTGTGGAAGTTACAGAGAAAAAAGTTCGTCGTGAACGTATGGGACACATCCATCTGGTTGTTCCTGTAGCTCATATCTGGTACTTCCGTTCATTGCCTAACAAAATAGGTTATTTGTTGGGACTTCCGACAAAAAAACTGGATTCCATTATTTATTATGAACGATATGTTGTTATTCAGCCTGGTTGTGTAGATACAGTTGCTGAATTAGACTTATTGTCAGAAGAAGAATATTTGCAGATTTTGGATAGTCTGCCAAAAGAAAATCAATTACTTGAAGATACTGATCCTAACAAATTTATTGCGAAGATCGGTGCTGAAGCCGTATATGATTTATTGGCTCGTCTGGATCTGGATTCTTTGTCTTATGAATTGCGTCACCGTGCAAGCACGGATGGTTCGCAGCAGAGAAAGAATGAAGCATTGAAACGTTTGCAGGTTGTTGAATCTTTCCGTGCATCCAGAGGTCGTAATAAACCGGAATGGATGATCGTCAAGGTTGTTCCTGTTATTCCTCCGGAATTGCGTCCGTTGGTTCCACTGGATGGTGGCCGTTTCGCTACTTCAGATTTGAATGATTTATATCGTCGGGTTATTATCCGTAATAACCGTTTGAAACGATTAATTGATATTAAGGCTCCCGAAGTGATTTTGCGTAATGAAAAACGTATGCTTCAGGAAGCTGTGGACTCTTTATTTGACAATTCTCGTAAATCGAGTGCAGTAAAGACTGATGCTAACCGTCCGTTAAAGTCATTGTCTGACAGTTTGAAAGGTAAACAAGGCCGTTTCCGTCAGAACTTGTTAGGTAAACGTGTCGACTATTCAGCCCGTTCGGTTATTGTCGTTGGCCCTGAATTGAAAATGCATGAATGCGGTTTGCCAAAAGGTATGGCTGCCGAACTTTATAAACCTTTTGTTATTCGTAAATTGATCGAACGTGGTATTGTTAAGACCGTTAAATCTGCTAAGAAGATTGTGGATCGCAAAGAACCGGTTGTTTGGGATATTTTGGAATATGTAATGAAAGGTCATCCTGTGTTGTTGAACCGTGCTCCTACATTGCACCGTTTAGGTATACAGGCGTTTCAGCCAAAATTGATTGAAGGTAAGGCTATTCAGTTGCACCCGTTGGCTTGTACGGCTTTCAATGCCGACTTCGACGGTGACCAGATGGCTGTTCACTTGCCATTAGGTAATGAGGCTATTTTGGAAGCTCAGATGTTGATGCTTGCATCACATAACATTTTGAATCCGGCAAATGGTGCTCCTATTACCGTCCCTTCACAGGATATGGTGCTTGGTTTGTATTATATCACAAAATTGCGTAAAGGTACTTTAGGCGAAGGTTTGATGTTTTACGGTCCGGAAGAAGCAACAATCGCATACAATGAAAAGAAGGTTGATATCCATGCTCCGATCAAAGTCTATGTAGATAATGTAGAAGAAGATGGTAAGTTGGTGAAGAAAATTATCGAAACTTCTGTCGGTCGTTTGATGGTGAATGAATTTGTACCTACTGAAGTTGGCTATATCAATGAAGTGTTAGGAAAGAAAACTCTTCGTGATATTATCGGTAAAGTTATCAAAGTTTGTGGTGTTGCACGTACAGCCCAGTTCCTTGATGATATTAAGAATCTGGGATATTATATGGCATTCAAGGGTGGTTTGTCATTTAACCTGGCCGACGTTCTTATTCCTGCTGAAAAGGACGAATTGGTGAAGGAAGGTTATGATGAGGTAGAACAAATCCTTGCAAACTATAACATGGGTTTCATCACAAACAATGAACGTTATAATCAGATTATTGATACGTGGACTCACGTTAACAGTAAGTTGTCAAATATTTTGATCAAGCAACTTACTGCGGATAATGACGGTTTCAATTCTATCTATATGATGATGGATTCCGGTGCCCGTGGTTCTAAAGAACAGATTCGTCAGTTGTCTGGTATGCGTGGTTTGATGGCAAAACCGCAGAAGAGCGGTGCTGAGGGTGGACAGATTATTGAAAACCCAATCCTTTCAAACTTTAAAGAAGGTTTGTCTGTGTTGGAGTACTTTATCTCTACTCACGGTGCTCGTAAAGGTTTGGCCGATACGGCTTTGAAAACTGCTGATGCTGGTTACCTGACTCGTCGTTTGGTTGACGTATCACATGATGTGATCATTAATGAAGAGGATTGTGGTACTTTACGCGGTTTGATTTGTACAGAGCTAAAGAATAACGAAGAAGTTATTGCTTCTTTGTATGAACGTATCCTGGGACGTGTTTCGGTTCATGATATTATTCATCCGATAACAGGTGAAGTGATTGTACATACAGGTGAAGAAATTCGCGAAGATGCAGCTCTGAAAATTCAGGAATCTCCGATTGAAAGCGTAGAAATCCGTTCTGTACTGACTTGTGAATCTAAAAAAGGTGTTTGTGCTAAATGTTATGGACGTAACTTAGCTACAGGGCGTATGGTTCAGAAGGGCGAGGTTGTCGGTGTAATTGCAGCACAGTCTATCGGTGAACCGGGTACTCAGTTGACATTGCGTACGTTCCACGTGGGTGGTATCGCTTCCAATATTGCAACAGAAAATAGCATTACTTCTAAATATGATGGTATTATTGAAATTGACGAATTACGCTCTGTAGAAGCTGCGGATGAAAGCAATGGAAAGAAATACCAGGTTGTAGTAAGCCGTTTGGCTGAAATGCGTATTGTCGATCCGAATACAAAAATTGTCTTACTTACTCATAATATACCTTACGGTTCTAAGTTATTCTTCAATAATGGTGATACTATTAAGAAGGGTGATGTAATTATTGAATGGGACCCGTTCAATGCCGTTATTGTATCGGAAGTATCAGGTAAGATTGAATTTGAAAGTGTAGTTGAAAACGTTACCTACAAAGTAGAAAGTGATGAAACTACAGGTTTGAAAGAAAAGATTATTATTGAATCTAAGGATAAAACCAAGGCTCCGGCTGCTCATATCGTAGACGAAAATGGAAATTATTTGAAGAACTATTCATTGCCTTTGGGTGCACACGTTGTGAAAGATAACGGTGATCCGATTAAGGCTGGTGAAGTTCTTGTTAAAATCCCTCGTGCTGTTGGTAAAGCAGGTGACATCACCGGCGGTCTTCCACGTGTTACAGAGTTGTTTGAAGCCCGTAACCCGTCTAATCCTGCAGTTGTTTCTGAAATTGATGGTGAAATTGGCTTTGGTAAGATCAAACGTGGTAACCGTGAAATTACAGTAACTTCCAAGTTGGGTGAAGTTAAGAAGTATATGGTGCCTTTGTCAAAACAACTTTTGGTTCAGGAGAATGACTATATACGTGCAGGTATGCCTTTGTCTGACGGTGCAATCACACCTTCTGATATTCTGGCTATCCAGGGACCTACGGCTGTACAAGAATATATTGTTAATGAAGTGCAGGATGTTTACCGTTTGCAGGGTGTGAAGATCAATGACAAACACTTTGAAGTAATCGTTCGTCAGATGATGCGTAAGGTGGAAGTGGTTGATCCGGGAGATACTCGCTTCCTGGAACAACAGGTGGTGGATAAACTGGAAGTAATGGATGAAAACGACCGTATCTGGGGCAAGAAAGTTGTTATAGAACCGGGAGATTCTCAGACATTGCAAGCCGGTCAGATCGTAACTGCCCGTAAGTTGAGAGACGAGAACAGTATGTTGAAACGTCGTGACCTTAAATTGGTTGAAGTACGTGATGCCGTTCCTGCTACAGCAAACCAGATTCTTCAGGGTATTACCCGTGCAGCTTTGCAGACGAATAGCTTTATGTCTGCTGCATCTTTCCAGGAAACGACAAAGGTGTTGAACGAGGCTGCTATCAACGGAAAAGTAGACCGCCTGGAAGGTTTGAAAGAAAATGTTATCTGCGGACACTTAATTCCTGCAGGTACAGGCCAGAGAGATTTCGATAAACTTGTGGTTGGTGCTAAAGATGAATTCGAACGCATCTTTGCGAATCGTAAGAATGTTGTTGATTTTAATGGTATGGACAGAGATGATGAATAAAATCAGATAAGTCTTAAAAAGAAAGGTCTCCGATAACTCGGAGGCCTTTTTTTATATCTTCTAATTTGGTTAATAAATGGAGAACTTTTATTTTTGTGAGTATATGCATATTTATGCATAATAATACACTAAAAACAGAGACTATCATGAAGAGAATTGTGCTATGCCTAGCCGTATTTTTACTGTCTGTAAGTTGCTTATTCGCCAAAGACTCAGATGCCAAATTGAATGTAATGTCTTATAATATCCGGTATGACAATCCGGAAGATGGAAATAACCAATGGAAATTTCGCCGGGACTTTGCGGGAAATCTTGTTAAATTCCACGATGTGGATATTTTAGGCGCACAGGAAGTTTTGCATAATCAGCTAATGGATTTGACAGAACGTTTACCGGAGTTTGCGTATGTTGGTGTCGGACGTGAAGATGGAAAGACAAAAGGGGAGTATGCCCCGATATTTTATCGTAAAGATCGTTTTTCTGTTATCAAAAGCGGTAATTTCTGGTTGGCAGAAGATATAAATGCCGTTGGAAAGAAAGGTTGGGATGCTGCGTGTGAGCGTGTTGCTACCTGGGCTATCTTGTCAGATAAAGAAACCGGAAAGAAATTCTTTTTTCTGAATACGCATCTGGATCATATGGGAAAAGTTGCACGGCATGAAGGGGCTTCTTTGGTATTGGAGCAAGCCGCAAAATTGTCGGAAAATTTGCCAATTATAGTAACCGGCGATTTTAATGCTGTTCCCTCAGATGAACCTGTCCGGGTATTGACGAATGTGAGTGATCCCCGGCATCTGACACATACACGTGCAGTTGCAGAATTTAAGTACGGTCCGGAATGGACTTTCCATAACTTTGGTAAGATTCCTTATGATAAACGGGAATGGATCGATTATATTTTTGTAAAAGGTAATATCAAGGTATTACGCCATGGGGTACTTACCGAGACATTAAACCAACTATTTCCTTCGGATCATTGCCCTATAATTAGCGTGTTGGAAATTCAATAAGTCTGTTATGAATAAAGAGAGCGATGTGTTACGAGAAATAACCCCACTTTCAACCGAAGATTGTTTTTTAATAATGCAACGGTTGAAACAGGGATTCAAGTATCCGCTTCATATACATCCGGAGTTTGAACTTAACTATCTGGAGAATGCTTCAGGAGCTATTCGGATAGTGGGTGACTCTATTGAAGAAATGGACGACCTTGACTTGGTTTTGATTGCGGGTAATACAAAGCATGCTTATTCAAATCATAATTGTTTTTGTAAGGATATTTTCGAGATAACTATCCAGTTCCATCACTCTTTATTTGATAGCCTGATTAATAAGAGGCATTTTAAAACAATAAAAGATATGTTTGAAAAAGCTTCTCAAGGTCTGATTTTTAGTAAGAAAATGATACAGCTTATTCAGCCGGAGCTGAAAATGTTGTCGAATGACGAACGCCCTGATTCTTTTCATAATCTACTAAAATTAATAGATATTTTAAAGACGCTTTCTCTGGATTCCGAGGCTCGCCGATTGAATGCAGTGAATAAAGTTAAAAATTATAATAAGAGCGACAATGACAGGCTGGAAGGGCTGATGCTTTATTTGCACGAAAATTACTATCAGCAAATTCTATTATCAGATGCTGCTTCGTTAATAAATATGAGTGAAGCTTCTCTTAACCGATTCTTGAAAAAGTGGACAGGAAAGACTTTTATAGATAACTTAAATGATATTCGCATAGCCGAGGCTGCTTGTCGTTTAATAGATACAAGTGATTCTATTTCTGAGATATGCTATAAGTCTGGCTTTAATAATCTGTCTAACTTTAATAGAATATTTAAAAGCCGTAAGGGGAATACTCCGACAGAATACAGAGAGAAATATGCACGCACACGTTTCAGAATTTAAAACAGGATTTTATAGAAATTTACATTGATATATGTCAAGAGTTGACAAAATAATATCATTTATTGTTTGAATAGTATTTGGTAGGTTCCTTTAAACCTACTACTTTTGTAAAGTTCAAGTGAAAGAGATTAGCACTTAAACTCAAACCTTGACCTAAACGCCAAAACCTATTATAATGAACACAAAAGGTATTTTTACATTGGTCTAAAGAATTGAGAATTAAAAACACAACTAGAAAAGGGCTACCTGTGAAGGGCGCCCTTTTCGCTTTTTGTACGGTTCAATACTTATAGACAATGCATTAAAGTGATACTTTATTCCTTTTGTTTTGCCAGATTTGTGTTTGAATATACGACAATAAAAGATATTTGTTTACATTTGCTATGAATATTAATTAATATAAGAGTAATAATTATGGAAAATAATAAACAAACCAACGAAATACAGGTTGAACTTTCTGAAGAAATGGCTCAGGGAACATACGCCAATCTTGCTATTATATCCCATTCGTCATCAGAGTTTATATTGGACTTTATCCGTGTTGTACCGGGTGCTCCGAAGGCGCAGGTAAAAAGTCGCGTGATTCTGACTCCCGATAATGCGAAGCGATTGCTTTTTGCATTGCAGGACAATCTGGCTAAATTCGAAGATCAGCAAAAAGGAGATAAGACTGCTCAATTTGATGATTTTGTTCCTCCGATGGGTGGAATGAAAGGCGAAGCTTAATAGCTTAACGTTTTCTTGTGTTGCAGGGTAAACATATTTGAAACTTGTATTTGCCGGAATTTGGGTAGGCAACTAAATCTCCCCGGATGCTATTGAAAAATCATATCGATGTTTTTAGAAAATGATCCCGATGTTTTTAGAAAAACATCGGGATCATTTTGAAACGTATAGTAATGGCCCTGTTGCGGAAGAAAATATTAAATTGTGCTGTTGTCAAAAAATAAGCATCTTCTTTTTATAATCCGGCTAATATTTTCTTTAAAACAGTTTCGGCCGATATTTCGCGGTTGGCTGCTTCCGGTATCACAATGCTTTGAGGACTTTCAATAACGTCGTCAGTTACAATCATATTTCGGCGAACAGGCAGACAATGCATAAAATAGGCATTGTTTGTAAGTGCCATCTTCTCTGCGTCGACCGTCCAGCTACGATCCATATTGATAACCTTTCCGTAGTTCGGATCATTGTAAGCTGACCAATTCTTAGCATAAATGAAATCCGCACCTTCAAATGCTTTTCTTTGGTCATATTCTACATGGGCATTGCCTACAAACTTGGAATTTAATTCGTAGCCTTCCGGGTGAGTTATTACAAACTCGTAGTCGGTTGCATTCATCCATTCTGCAAAACTGTTGGGTACGGCTTGCGGTAATGGTTTTGGATGAGGTGCCCATGTCATTACTACTTTCGGACGGGCTGTCTTTTTATATTCTTCTATTGTAATCAGATCAGCGAAACTTTGTAACGGATGGCGTGTCGCAGCTTCCATACTGAATACAGGACGGCCGGAGTATTGGACGAACTGATTCAATATCTTTTCATTGTAGTCGTCTTCTTTGCTTTCGAAACGGGCAAAAGAACGAACTCCTATGATGTCGCAATAGCATCCCATTACAGGTATAGCTTCTAATAAATGTTCCGGCTTGTCTCCGTCCATTATGACTCCGCGTTCGGTCTCTAATTTCCAGGCTCCCTGGTTTACATCCAGCACCATAGTGTTCATTCCTAAATTCATGGCAGCCTTTTGAGTACTCAATCGGGTACGTAAACTGGAGTTAAAGAATATCATTAACAGAGTTTTATTCTTTCCTAATTCTGTAAATTGGAAACGGTCTTTCTTTATTTCGAAAGCTTCGTTAAGCGCCTGCTTCAGATCGCCTAAATCCTGTACGCAAGTAAAGTTTCTCATTCTTTCTTATTTTATTGTAAGCCACAAATGTAACGATTTTTACCTAAACCAAAATAGATGGGAACCATTAGAATAAAATATCCACTTCCATATTGCTGATCCACTCTACCGGCCGGCCTGCAACTTTATTGCAGCTAACTGCAAATTTCAGAGGCAAAATAATTCCTAATGGAATACGTAACCAAGCCGGCATATTGAAATTATGCATTCCTATCAGTGATCCTAACTGAATGCCTAAAGACGGAGCAACAAGAAAACGTGTTTCCGCATTTCTGCGGTCCACACCCATTTCCATATAACCGTAAAGACCAAGGAAGCGTTTGGGAGAAACAAAAATATCCATATCATAATTCACACCGGCTTTTACGTTCCAGTTTTTGATAGTGTAAGAATCAGACGGAGCATGCATATAATAGCCGGATATTGTAGGTGATAGCCATTGAGCAATATCGCCGGCTTTCATTTGCATACTTTTACCATCTCCGAACTTATGCCAGTTAATCATACTGACATTTAAGCGTCCTCCGTAAGTCATTACGCCGCTGCTATTACCATGAATAGGTTTGCCTATTAAAAACATAAAGGAGTTTGCCACTCGCGAACGGATGAAATTGCGCGTGAAAGGTTCCTGCACAATAAGCTGTAGTTCTTCTTTATGCGTAGCGGCTTCTGCTTCAAGCGGTACATCGTCCAGGTTTGTACCGAATGGAATGGGAAATTCTTTAACTACAGGGAAACGGGCATATATAAATTGAGGCAGATCATCATGGTGTTCGGGTAATTCGTTGATAATGTCGTTTTCATTTCCATTCAGCGCATTATAATATCCTTTCCATACTTCTGTGATAGATTCGCATGTGGCAGTTACTGCTTGATAAAATACACGGGTTTCGCGTTCATAGCTATCACCTTTATCCAGTGTATACGGCCGTTTTTGAGTAACGCGGATATTCCGGTAGTCGTTAGCGTCTTTATATTCTTCCATGTTTTGGTTAAGGCGTTTGTCTCCGTAGGCAGACCAGCTTTCACCTTTCAGGTTGGCTGTTTGTACGGGAATTGTATTATAAAAGTCGTGCAAACTTTTATTGTTGCAAACAGCGGATGCCGAGAAGCCACGCCGTACCATTTGATGTCCCGAAGCAAAAGAATCCTGCAGAAAATGTTCGGCGAATGCCTCATAAAGAGTTGCATAGAACATCAGGTTGCTAGCCATTTCTTTATCTCCTTTGCGCATTTCTTTGCCGGCCTCTTGTGCCAGATGGATTGCAAAAATGTGAATGCAGAAATATTTACTCATGGAAGGCAGACTGTTTAGTTTGCCGAATACCTCATTAACCTCTGAAGGATGCAGCAGACGGCGGATCAGGTTTACGTCGATCATTTTCAGGTGATCGTTCAATCCTTTTCCGTAAGCGTAGAAATGGGAAAGGTCCTTGATTGCCAAAATGCCATAAGCCAGGTTGATGTCTAGCAATTCTTTGCTTGATGCTCCGGTCAGGAATTCATTCATAGCTTTATTCTCCAGAGCCAATGTACGGTTTGTCTTTGAGAAATGAGTTTGTAGTCCTGTTTCCAGTAATAAAGGATTTTCTACGTGGTCGCCGGCCAAACCGCATAATGTTCCGTAAGTAACGATATTGGGCAATTGAGTAAGTTCATTCATTGCATAAGCGTTAGACTGGGGCATGTGTGACATATTTAATAATGTTAGCATAGCACTGTCTGCCGTTGCTTCATCGGGAAATATCCCGTTTTCTACAAGATACCGGGGCATAAGTGACATAGCACGGTCTCCGATTTTACGATGTTCTGCATAGTCCCAGGCAAAAGCCGAAAGTGCCAATGCGATATTTCCCAGTATGAGAAATCCGCGACGGAGGTGTGATTTCATTTTTTGTTTCATGTCAGTTCATATTTTATGAGTTGTGAATTATCTGAATAATCCAAGCGCAAGTTTTACACTGAGAGCTTGATATTTGAATTTATCGAAACTAAGAAAAAGCGCGACATTGAATAAGTCGCTACCTATCCCATAACCTGATTTGCTGTAATTATGTAACACCGGTGTCCATAGCTGACTCAGGTAAAGACGTTCGGATTATGAAAAACACCTCCGAAATGGTCTCCCCAAGGCTCCGGAAAATAATGTTTAGCAAAATAACGAAAATCGGCGAAATAAGTGTTGTGCTGGTTAAAAAATAGTCTGCCGCTTAAATTATAACTTAACCGCTCTGATAGTCCTGGCTTTATGCTTTGGTGCAAACCCGCTTCGAATCTCCAGTAATTACCCGAACCTGCTGATGGTATGTTACTCCATTGCTTCCGAATGCTAATTGAAAAGGATTGATACCCTATATATAAAGATAGAACAAATGTATGATTATTTCGTTTGATTTACAATTAGAGTATGACGAAATGGAAGGTATTGGTTTTGGGTCATTCCCGTGACTTGCTTGAATTTCTTTGCTATGTAATGGCTTTAGCCTGGTTTTAGTTACCGTCCGCTTCAGCGGACGGCTTAAAGAAGGTTCTCTTTGTAGGCTTTAGCCTAAGTTCGGTTGCCGTCTACTTTAGTGGACGGATTAAAGGATGTACATTCCTGTTGGCTTTAGCCAAATTTCTTTCCGGTTGGGCTAAAGCCCTTGAAAGAAGATGGCTCTACTATCCGTCGGTTAAAACCGACGGCAATTGAAACCAGGCTAAAGCCATATTCTATCCATTGATCAGATATCCCGGACACAGCGAACATAGTTGCCGTTGTAGTTCGTGACGTTACAAACGCAACTGCCATGGCTGAAGAGCAGCATGCAGCGGAAACCGACATTGCCAACGTAGACCGAACTACTCCAGTAGCCATAGTAGGTGAACGCAGCGCAGCCGTTGTTTTGCAATGTAGCTCTATTATCATATATTTCCTTTAACTCTATAATTGTAGGAACACGCCAACCTGTACCTAATCCTTTACAATAATCAATAGCTGCCTGATAATTAGAAACAGTACCAACACGCTGTGTTTTCTCTACCTCTATTGAATACTCCTTAGTGACTGTAAACGTAGAAGAAGTACCGTTCCTATCGGAACCTGTAGTACCAGAAACTGTACCACCATCGTAATTGAATGGAGGGTAATTAGTTGAACTTCCTGTCCAAGTTTTATAAGCATCGGCCAAGGCCTGGTTGATGGTGACTTTATTTGGTGGCAAGTTATCCCGGACACAGCGGACAAAGCCGGCGCTGCCGCTCGTGCCGTACCAACCGTAATTGCCACCGCTGAAGTCCAGTACGCAGCGTCTGTCGGCGTAGCCACCGCAGACCGAACTACTCCAGTAGACACTGCTGATGAACGCAGCGCAACCGGTGCTTTGGAGGGCTGAGCTATTATCATACATTCCTTTTAACTCTATAATTGTAGGAATACGCCAACCTGTACCTAATCCTTTACAATAGTCAATAGCAGCCTGATAATTAGAAACAGAACTGCCACGTTCAGCCTTCTCGACTTCGAAAGAATAAGGCGTATTTACAGTAGCGGTAGAAGAAACGCCCATATAATCGGAACCCGTACCGGAAGAAGCGCCACCATCGTAATTGAAAGGTAGATAATTAGTTAAATCACTTCCTGTCCAAGTTTTATATGTATTGGCCAACGGTTGATTAACCGATATCCACACAGAAGCGACGCTGTGCCATATCCGGGGATCGTCATTCTTGTAATATAGGTTGCCACTACTATTCGTTACATAGTTTCTAATGAATTCGAGTGAATTGTTTACGTTTACTGTCAGCGTGTAGTTTGTGTGTCGGCGTAGTGAGAAGTCGCTTACATCGCTGCTTTTGCCCATAAAGACGTCGAAGTGGCATGTGTAGGCATCGTCTGTTGCGAGGGTTTTGCTTCCTGTCAGCGTTACCCTCGCAGCATCGGGTGCTTTCAGCCTGTTTCTTTCGGTGGCGTTAGTAGCCGAGTAGCCGGATTGTACATTCTCTCCTACATACCAGGTTGCGGTGTTTGTGTTTAGGGAGGTGGAGTTTTCTATGCCAACAGGGTTTGTGTTGTTTCCTGTTCCGTCGTAGTTGTTTTTTGTTCCGAAGCACTTTTTCCCTGCGTTTACGAGTTGGATTCCTGTGCGCGGTATGTTTCCTCCGCCTTGTGAGCTGTAGGGTATGGAGAAGGTTTGATTCACTACTGTGACTTTCGCCAGCGTGCGGTATAATGAGACAGAAACAACGCCATCAAAAGAACCGGATGATAGATTGGCCGTTGCCGTTCCGGCGTAGGGTACGTC
>NZ_FNVS01000010.1 GCF_900108035.1 Parabacteroides chinchillae | reverse complement strand
CGAATCATTTGTAGAGTTGATACTACAAAGGTAACTTCAGCTTAACTATTTTCATTCTCTTTGGCGAGTTTTTTTTATCTCATGGGGATTTCATACTTACATTATTTAATTGTTGATTGTTTACGTGTCAATCCAAGTGCAAAGTTAGATACGTCCATTCATTCTGGTGGAACAAAAAATACGGCTCGAATTACCAAATTTTCGGTAAATGACTTTAGGTCATAATATCTTATATGCAAAAACCGAAATAAGTGTAGTTTCATCCGAATTTCTTGTAAAGTATTCCTTAGCAGTTCACTCTAACTTTGCAACATGGAATTATTTAAGGCTCATATCAATCAACAACTCAATATATGGACAAACAAAATTATGTAGTAGGAATCGGAGAAGTATTATGGGACATACTTCCCGACGGTAAGAAGATTGGAGGTGCTCCGGCAAATTTTGCCTACCACGTTTCACAGTTCGGATTATGTTCCCAAGTGGTGAGTGCCATCGGTAAAGATAAACTGGGATATGAAATTATGGATAATTTCAAGAGCAAGGGGTTGGGAACATTGATAGAGCAGGTCGAGTATCCGACAGGAACCGTGCAGGTCCAAGTAGATGCAAACGGAGTTCCCTGCTATGACATCAAGGAAAATGTTGCATGGGATAATCTTCCTTTCACAGACCGATTACTGCAACTTGCTGAATCTACATGCGCCGTATGTTTCGGCTCATTGGCACAACGTAATATTATATCGCGTACAACAATCAATAGCTTTCTTGATAGAATGCCTGACGGTGATTTTCAATATAAGATTTTCGATGTCAATTTGAGGCAGGGATTTTATACCAAAGATATATTATGTAATTCATTGAGGCAATGCAATGTGTTGAAAATAAACGATGAGGAACTTGTAATTATAAGCCGTCTGTTCGGATATCCGGGGATTGATTTACAAGACAAATGTTGGATTTTGCTTGCCAAATACAAATTGAAAATGCTGATTCTTACTTGTGGTGTTAATGGCAGTTATGTCTTTACTCCGGGAAATATCTCTTTTGTCGAAACCCCAAAAGTGAAAATTGCCGATACGGTAGGAGCAGGCGATTCCTTTACTGCAACTTTTATTGCGGCGATTCTAAAAGGAAAAAGCATAAACGAGGCGCACAAGTTAGCGGTAGATGTTTCCGCATACGTTTGTACAAAGGCAGGAGCAATGCCTGAAATTTCCTCAGAACTATTAAACCGACTATAAACGAACTCACATTATAAACTTTATAAAAATACCATTATGGACGTATTCTCTTATAATTATGACCGGAAACAGATTAAATCGGGCATTTTGCACATCGGAGTGGGTAATTTCCACCGCGCACATGAAGAGTTTTTCACAAACAAGTTACTTGAATATCCCGATCAGCAACACTGGGGCATTCACGGAGCAATGCTGTTGCCTACTGATGAACATTTGTACAAGTCCCTGATAAAGCAAGACAACGAGTACACACTGACTGTCTGCGGACGCAATGGGCAAGATAAGACATATCGTATCGGCTCTCTGGTGTCTTTGGACTGGAGTCTTGAAAATCCGGAGAACATTCTTTCTGCCATTGCAGACAAAGATATCCGGATTATAACATTGACTATAACCGAAGGCGGCTACAACATTGAAAAATCAACCGGTGAATTCATCTTGAATGATGAAGGTGTCCGGCATGACCTGCAAAATCCTCACACTCCCAAAACGACATTCGGTTATGTCGCTGAAGGATTGAGGAGAAGAAAAAGTGCAGGAAACGGTGCTGTAACCATTCTTTCCTGCGACAACTTGCAGCACAATGGCGATACGGCCCGAAAGTCATTCATGTCCTTTGTAAAAGCGCAAGATACGAAACTGGCGGCATGGATGGAAGAAAATGTCACATTTCCCAACAGCATGGTTGATCGAATTACGCCTGCCACCCGTCCGGATGATGTAGTACGATTGAATACCAAAAACGGGACAAATGATGAAGCTCCGGTATATTGCGAGGATTTCATACAATGGGTAATCGAAGACAAATTTATCGCCGGTCGCCCTGCTTGGGAACGGGTCGGGGTTGAATTTACCGATGACGTGACAGCTTACGAGAATATGAAACTCAGTTTGCTCAATGCTTCCCATACGTTGCTTTCTTATCCCTCTTTCTTAGCTGGATACCGCAAAGTGGATGATGCCATGCGCGATGAACGGATTGTCCGGTTTGTCCGTACGTTTATGGATATTGACATCACTCCGTATGTCCCGACTCCGAGCAATATAGATTTGGACTTATATAAACAAACCTTAATAGAGCGTTTCGGCAACCGTTCCGTGAGCGACCAGATAGCCCGTCTTTGTTTCGATGGCATATCCAAGTTCCCTATTTATGTAATGCCGAATCTCATCAAAATGATACAGGACGATGCCGATTTGACAAGAGTGGCCTATCTGATTGCTGCTTATCGACATTATCTGAAATATAGGACAGATGATAAGGGAAACTCGTTTGAAATTGCAGAGCCTTGGATGACACAGAAAGATGTAAACTTGATAGACAGCCATGAACCGACAGATTTTCTGTCGCTTTCAGCTTTCCGAAGTACGGACTTAATGGCTGCGGATGCTTTCTTAAAATCATATCTGACGATGGTTGATGCGATTAAAAGTAATGGTGCGATGAGCGTACTTGAAAGTATCTTATAAATTCTTGCATCATGAATACACAAAAGAACTACAGCCTTGGACCGTTCGTGATTCTGACTTTCATTTATTTCATTGTCGGCTTTCTGACAACAGTGAACGGGCAATTTCAATCTCCTTTGAAAGTTGCGTTTCTTTCTGGTGCAGATTCTTTGAGAAATACACTGACAACCCTCATATCATTCTTTTTCTTCCTCGGTTATCTGTTCAACAGCTCATTGGGAGGAAAGTGGATCAATACAGTCGGATACAAGAAAACGCTGCTGCGGGCACTATCAGTCATGGTCGCAGGACTGCTGACGTATGCTTTATCTTCTTGGATAGCTGTTCATTATGGAGAGATTGCTATGCGGATTTCAGGAGATGTCGTGCCTATGGGGTATTTCATATTTTTGCTCGGTTCATATTTGATGGGCACTTCAGCGGCATTGCTGCAAGTGGTCATAAATCCTTATGTGGCGGCTTATGATTTACCGGGTACGCAATCGGTGCAGCGAATGAATATTGTTTGTGCCGTCAATTCGTTCGGTACGACTGTCGCTCCTTTTTTTGTCACGGGAATAATATTTTCCGGTGTGGCACTCGAAAACGTAACGGCGAGCCAACTGATGATACCGTTCCTGCTGATTGCAGCGTGCATCATTACAACCACATTGGTTACTTCCCGACTGAATCTTCCTGACATAGAAGGGACGAGGATAGAGAAAGGGCAGGAACTGAAACGCAGTATATGGTCTTTCCGTCATTTGACATTGGGAGTGATTACAATTTTTTTCTATTGTGGAACAGAAGTAGCCGTCGGCGTTAATGTAAATCTTCATGCAATGGAACTGATAGAATCCGGTCATGGACTTTCTTTCTTCGGTCAAAAACACTTGATGCTATGGGGGATGGACTTGGGCATACCGGCTTTGCTGGCTACCATTTACTGGGGAGGCCTGATGATCGGACGACTCATTTTCAGCTTTTTTAATCAGGTTTCTCCCCGTATTTTGCTTGCTGCGATGACCATTATAGCTACCATACTCATATTGGTAGCCATTCTCACCGGTAACTTGTGGGTGTTGGTATCGGTAGGATTGTGTCATTCCGTCATGTGGAGCTGCATATTCACATTGGCAGTCAAAGGATTGGGGCAATACACATCCAATGCATCAGGCGTGTTTATGATGGGAGTGTTTGGTGGTGCTGTATTCCCTGTCTTGCAAGGAGTTCTTGCAGATTTATGGGGGAGTTGGCAATGGACGTGGATAATTGCCATAATATGTGAATTGGTCATGCTTTATTATGCCTTAATTGGATCAAATATCAGAGACAGGGAGTGTATCACAGCATAAAGTTTTGCTATATTATACAAAACCGAAATAAGTGTAGTTTCAACCGAATTTCTTGTAAAGTCTTGCTGAAAAGTTCCCTCTAATTTTGCGAGGTCGAAAAACAAATGAAACTTTTAAGAAATATGAAAAAGAAAATTATCGTATTGTTTTTGGGGTTACTCTCATTTATGTACACCCCATCTTTCGGGCAAAACACCCGTGTAACTGTCGCCAATGTACCTATGGTACAATTGAATAATGGAATCTTTATGCCACGCTTCGGACTCGGTACTTTCATGGCATCCGTGGAAGACTGCAAACAAGCCTGTCTCGTGGCATTTAAGAACGGGTATCGGCATATTGATACGGCTCATGCTTATATGAACGAGCGTGGTGTCGGGGAAGCCGTTAAAGAATGCGGTGTCCCTCGTGAAGAGATATGGATTACGAGCAAACTTTGGCCAACCGAATACGGTGAAGGCAAGACATTGGAGGCCATAGATAAAATGTTGTCCCGTTTACAGCTCGATTACATAGACTTGCTATACGTGCATCAGCCTGTCGGAGATTTTGTAGGTGCATGGAAGGATATGGAAAAAGCCGTAGAAGCAGGTAAAGTGCGCGCGCTCGGAATCAGCAATTTTGATGCGAGTGACGAGGTGTTCCGTACCATTATGGACAATGCCCGAATAAAACCCGCTGTACTCCAAATTGAATGTCATCCCTATGCACAACGGTTGGAAATGAGGGAAAAAGTAAAACCGTATGGTATTTTGGTCGAATGCTGGTTCCCTTTGGGCGGCGCAATGTCGAATGGGGCTTTGCTGAAAGACCCGACCATTCTTGAAATAGCCGAGGCTCATGGCAAAAGTGCGGCGCAAATTATTCTGCGCTGGCATATACAGGAAGGTTTTTCGGTAATTCCGGGAGCTACGAATCCTGCTTATATCAAAGAGAATATCAGTATTTTCGATTTCAAATTGAGTGATGCGGAGATGGCACAGATGCGCTCACTCAACAAGGAAAAGCGTTTTTTCAACATGCCGCTCGGAGAAAAGGCTGATGTGTATCTTAAGATGCAACTACCGGATTGACGAATTATGAATTATAAACTATAAACACAATGGAATACAGAATATTGGGATTAAGTGGATTGCGAGTTTCCGCAGTGGGCTTGGGTTGCATGGGCATGAGCCATGCCTATGGTGCACCTGCTGATAAACGGGAAATGACGGAACTTCTCGGTGATGCCGTGGATATGGGTTATACTTTCTTCGATACTGCAGAAATCTATGGTACTGCCGACCGTCCGCATGATAACGAGGAACTGTTGGGGAAAGCCTTGCGTCCCTACCGTGACCATATCGTTATCGCCACAAAATTTGGCTTGACTTTCGACACACCCGAAGCGGCAGGCCCTCACGCCCTGATACCCGATGCACGCCCCGAAACCATCCGTCATTCGGTGGAAGAATCGCTCCGCCGTCTGCGAACCGACCGCATCGACCTTTATTATCAGCACCGTATCGATCCGAATATCGAACCGGAAACGGTAGCGGAGGTTATGGCAACTCTTATTCGTGAGGGTAAAATCCGGCATTGGGGTATCTCGGAAACAACGGAAGAATATCTGCGCCGTGCCCACAATGTCTGTCCGGTAACGGCCATACAAAACCGATTCTCGATGATGGCACGCTGGCATGAGCCGCTACTGCCCGTTGTCGAAGAACTAGGCATCGGTTTTGTGGCACATTCGCCGCTTGCCAACGGCCTGCTGACCAACCGTTATACAGCCGACACGTCTTTTGACCCCGAGACCGACTACCGTGCGTCGATGCCGCAGTACCGTCCGGAGAGTTTCGAGAAGAACCGTGCGCTCTTCTCCTTGCTTGAACAATTGGCGAACGAGCATAGGGCCACGGCCTCGCAAATCTCACTGGCGTGGATGATGAACAAGCGTCCGGCCATCGTTCCCATTCCCGGAACACGCCACTTATACCGGCTGAAAGAGAACATAGGTGCGGCGGATATTCACCTGACTGACGAGGAGGTAAAGGCGATTGATACGGCTCTCGATGCAATGGAGATGAGCGAGGTATTCGGAGGTTCACCTATAAAGAAGTAGCGTATGAAACCGAAAATAATATGCCACATCATGAGCTCCGTCGATGGACGACTGATCGACGGACGCTGGACTGCTCCCTACGAAGCGGAACACGGCGATCTCTTGAAAGTCTATGCCGCCATCGGTCGTGAACTGAATACGGATGCATGGATGTTCGGAAAAAATACAATTCGCGCCATATTTACTTACCGATTCGGTATTGCAGGACATACCATATCGTCTGATGAGCCTGCCGTATTCATCAGCGAACGCCATTCGGAACGTATGTTTATCGTTGCTGACCCGGAAGGTGACATCTATTTTACTTCCCCAACTTTGAGAGGGGACAATATACTCGTCATCGTGGGACAGAATGTAACAGAGGAGTACCTTGCCCACCTGCGTGAAATACACATTTCATATATTATCGTCAGCGATGCGACCAATCTTAGGGAAGGACTTGAGGCTGTCGGTCGTGAGTTCGGCATTCGTCGCGTATCGGTACAGGGTGGCGGCATCCTCAATGGTGCGCTGCTTGCCGAAGGGTTGATAGACGAATTGAGTCTGGTTATCTATCCCGGTATCGACGGGCTTTCGGGTGTTCCCTCCATCTTCGAGTATATGGGTGGCGCAACTGAATATCCAGCCCAAGGACAACGCCTCCAACTGCTTTCCGCTTCGCAGCGGGAATACGGTGTGATGTGGATGCGATATGAATTTCATAAGGATTGACACAATGAAAAAGATAATGTTACAAACCATACTGCTTTGCTGTCTGTGTTTGGCTTCCTGCTCGGACAGTGAAGAAAACCGACCGGTCTTACCGCCGGATCAGGAGCAGGAAGAGCCGGAAACTCCCGACCGGCCACATGACTATACGGGACTGATGAACAAGACCAATTCCGTTCCTGTCAATTACGAGCAGGAAGCGGAACAACGGGGAGAAGTGGTGCGTATTGATTACGACACACACGATTATGCCGAAGGCACGGGTGCTGTGCGCACAAATACGGCTTATGTCTATTTGCCCTACGGCTACGAAGAACATACCGACCGACGCTACAACGTGCTTTATTTTGTACACGGACATTACGGCACGGCAGCTTCGTTTTTCCAAGATGAGAACGGATTGCTGCGCAAGTTGCTCGACCACATGACGGAAAACGGAGATATGGCTCCCACGATAGTGGTGTCGCCCAGTTACAACTACGGTAATCCGACACCGAGCTATGTCGATGCAGATCCGTATTGCGAAGCTCTGCCACAAGAACTTGTAAACGACCTTATCCCCATAGTGGAAAGCCGTTACCGCACATACGCCGAAAGTACGGACGCCGCAGGTTTAGAATCCTCGCGCGAGCATCGTGCCATAGGCGGCTTCTCGATGGGGGCTGTAACGACGTGGTACGCGTTAGAGCATACGCTGGACTATTTCAAATTCTTCATGCCCGTCAGTGCCGATTGCTGGTCGCTGGGAGCATTTGCAGGTATGAATCGCCCGACGGAAACGGCAGAGTACCTTGCTGGTGTCATTCGCCAATCCCCATACGCAGGTACGGGTTTTTATATCTGGGCGGCAAGCGGAACTGACGATTCGGCCTATCGTGAAACATTGGTACAGGTCGAGGCGATGGCACAGCTTACGGATGTATTTCCACTCTCCAACCTCACCTTTCACGAAAAAGACGGCGCACGCCATGAGTTCCGGCCTACGGCAGAATACCTCTATAACGCACTGCCGTTCTTTTTCCCGAACGGACAGAATACTTACAAGCATCTGACTACTTCCAACACTGTAAAAGATGTGATGGAGCATGAAGCGTTCGTCGGATTCGGACAATTCATTCTGCCTGCCGAACGCAGGTATGACGACGATATGCCGCTTGCGGACATGGCAAGCCTGCTACCATATCACAACTATGTGACGGGAGAGCGTGCCGTGGAAACCATCAATACGATGATTGACTATGTTCAGGATGGGAACCGCCTCTTTTATAACATTTATTCCGATGAAGACAAACAGGCGGATGCACGCAAGAACAATACGGGATTGTTTTTCTTTCGTGGCGAGCCGGACAAACCGTTCGCCATCGTTTGTCCCGGCGGTGGTTTTTCCTATGTCGGTGCTATCCACGAGGGATTTCCGCTTGCTATTGCATTGAGCGAAATGGGCTATAATGCCTTTTCCATCCAGTACCGGACGGGCGGTGCGCAAGTAGCGTGCGAAGACCTTGCACAAGCTATTGACTTCATCATGCGCCATGCGGAAGAATTGCAGGTATCGACAGATGACTACTCCTTGTGGGGCGGCTCTGCTGGAGCAAGAATGGCAGCCTATCTCGGCTCTTACTCCACACAAGGATTCATCAACGCAACGCACGAGCGTCCGGCAGCTGTTATCATGGGATATACTGGACATTCAGAATATACTCCCGATGACCCACCTACATACGTGATTATCGGAGAGGATGATGCAATCGCCAGTCCTGCAACCATGCGCCGACGGGTGGAGAATCTTCAGGCATTGGGTATAGATGCAGAGTTTCATCTGCTACCTGATTTGCGTCACGGTTTCGGGTTGGGAATCGGAACAACTGCCGAAGGATGGGAAAAAGAAGCTGTCAGATTTTGGGAGAAATACATTTCCCGTAAAAATTGAACTTCTTACCGAAAATAGTGTAAAATGGGAAAACGGAATTCGTCCTACCTTTGCATTGTCATTCGTAGAACAATAAAATAAATTAAAGATGAAAAAGATAATCATAACCGTATTGTGTACGACGATGGCTGTATGCAATACACTGAGCGCACAGGAGAATATGGAAATAAAAGAAAAACAGCCGTTCGTTTATGTGGACGCTAAAACAATCAAAAGTCACAATGACAATCCGTTCGGATTGGTCTATGCTGACGCTATCACGGAAAACAAAGAGGGAGGAGTAAACATTCATCCCATTGCTTACAATCTGAACGGACTGAAAATTTCGGCCAATGTCTATACCCCGGCAGGGTACGATACCATGAAAAGCTATCCGGCTCTTGTTGTTGCCCACCCAAACGGAGGGGTGAAAGAGCAGGTTGCCGGGCTGTATAGCCAGCGTATGGCCGAGGCAGGCTATATCTGCCTCGCCTTCGATGCAGCCTATCAAGGAGCCAGCGAGGGAGAGCCGCGCAACACGGACAAGCCCGCTTATCGTATAGAGGACATCCGCCGTGCCGCCGATATTCTGGCGCAGTATCCGGGAGTGGATGCAAATCGCATCGGTATTCTCGGTATCTGTGGCGGTGGTGGCTACACGCTGAAGGCTGCACAGACCGACAAACGTTTCAAAGCTGTAGCCACGCTCAGTATGTTCAATTCCGGACTGGTGCGCCGAAATGGTTTCCTTGATTCGCAGATAAATGATGTGCAGCAGCGTCTTGCCGATGCCTGTGCCGCACGTCAGAAGGAAGCAGAAGGTGCAAATCCGGAATATGTGGGTGACATGAGTGGTGTGACACCCGAACAGGCCGCTAAACTTCCCTTCGACCTCTACCGTGACGGTTATGGATATTATCTCCAAAGCCACGCACATCCTAACTCAACTTTCCGTTACACCAAGAGCAGTCTTGTGGACTTGATGGCTTTCGATACCAGCGAAGGAATGTACCTCATCAGCCAGCCGCTTTTGATGATTGCCGGAAGCATTGCCGACACATTCTATATGACCGAACAGTGTTACAGCAAGGCAACGGGCACGCAGAATAAGGAACTATTCCTCATTCCTGGAGCAACGCACATCAAGACATACTATGTGCCGGAGTATGTGGACAGCGCAGTGAAAAAGCTGACTGAGTTTTTCGGCAATAACCTTTAACAGACATAACGCAATGAAAAAGACAGTCTTTTATATGGTCGTGAGCCTCCTCATGGGAACTTTGACCGCTTGCACAGGTAAGCAGAATGATAAGGTCGCGGAACGATACCACATTAATTTCTCGGAAATATCGCCCGTGCAGAAAACAAACAAGAGCGTGTTGATTATATCTGGTAGCCCTCGCAAGGGTGGCAATACGGACTTGCTTTGCGATGCCTTCGCCCGTGGTGCGGAAGAAGTTGGCGGACGGGTGGAAAAAGTTTTTCTTGCCGACTACCGCATCGACTACTTTTCTGAAGCAGACGAGCAACGTGTGGGCAATCGTGCCAATGAAGCGGAAGATGATGTGCCGATGCTGGTCGATAAAATGGTTCAGGCCGATGTAATCGTACTCGCAAGCCCAGTTTATTACATGAATATCACGGGACAACTCAAAACCTTTATTGACCGTACTTTCGGACGTTATCGTGAAATGAAGGACAAGGAGTTTTTCTATCTCACCGCTTGCGCCGACCCGGAAGAAAGCACGGCGGATTGGGCGATCAATGGTTTTCGAGGTTTCGTGATGTGCCTACCAAATCCCACGGAACGTGGTATGGTCAAAGCTATCGGAATGGGGCGCAAAGGGGCTGTCAATGGTAGCCGATATGAAGATGAAGCCTATAATCTCGGTAAACACATTTGATTATGAAACAGCATATATTTCTCTATGCAGTCTTGTCGCTGTTTACAGTTACCACAGCAGCAGGATGTGACGAACGCCCGGATAGCCCCATGCCTGATAATGCTATTCGCGTCGAAACAGCCGAAGTGACGGCAATATCCTCAAACAATGCGATTTCAGGTGGTCGTATTATCAATGCGCAAACAATCAAGGAGTTCGGTATTTGTTGGGCAGAAACTGACAATCCGACCATTTCCGATAACCACAATGTAGGAGCCGGGGATACAAGTTCATTTGCTTGCTATGCAACAGGGCTTTCGGCAAATACGACCTATTTTGTCCGGGCTTATGCTACGACTTCCGCTGGAACGGTTTACGGTCAGTCTCGCCAGTTTACGACACTAACCAGTCCTGATGATGATACGCCTTCTGATGGTGAGGACGATGAACAAAATCCATTGGCATCTACAATTTACCTGTGGCCTGAAGGGAATATGGCGAAAGTTACGAACTATACAGGTAATCAGGGTTCTTATCAAGATCCGCCATCATTCCGCCCTTATATGAATTTTTTTCCGGTTGCGGAAGGCATGACGGTAAAGGGTGCCGTCCTCGTATGCGCAGGCGGTGCGTTTCAGTTCCGCAGCGACCAGATGGAAGGTACTCCGGTCGCACAATGGTTTGCCCGTCACGGTTATCAGGCTTTTGTCGTAAACTATCGTGTACGTCCCTATACGATGGAGGAAGGAAGCCTCGACTTGGCTCGTGCTATCCGTTTTGTCCGTCGGCACGCTGCCGATTATGGGATAAATCCGAATGACATAGCCTCCGTAGGATTCTCTGCCGGAGGCATCCTTTGTGGCGATGAAGCTCTCAATTTCGATGAACTGGTAAACGGTACGGCACTCACTTCCGACTATCGTCCCGATGCACTCGATGAGGTTTCTGCCAATGTCTGCACCATCGGAATGATTTACGCCTTCTACGGTCGTCTGAGCGTAGCATCGACCGATGTGGAAAAATTCAAGGCGGCCAAAATCCCGCCCACATTCTTTGCATACGGAACACGAGACCCGTTTTACCGTCAGTTCCAAGCGTGTGCCGATGCCGTGCGTGAGGCAGGCGTTGAAGTCGAGCAACACGAATACGAAGGTATGCCGCATGGATTCGGATACACCCATGAAGAATGGATGATTAGCTTCGACCGCTGGATGACCGAAATAATGTCCAACAATTAAATAACAAAAGATATGAAAACAAAACTTATAGCCTTACTTGCCGTTCTGCTATTCAGTGCGGGTGCAAATGCACAAAATGCTCCGGTCAATGAACAACCGGCAAAGAAAATTCTTATTGCCTACTTCAGTTGGGGAGGCAATACGCAACATGTAGCGGAACATATAGCCGCACTCACGGGCGGTACGCTTTTCCGCATCGAACCGGAGAAACCTTATCCCACCGAGTACACACCTTGCACCGAGGTTGCAAAGGCTGAAAAAGAAGCCGATGCCCGCCCCGCCATCAAAAAGAAAGTCGAAGACTGGGAGCAATATGATACGATATTCATTGGCTGCCCTGTATGGTGGTGGACGGCTCCGATGATTATTAACACCTTTACGGAGGGCTATGACTTCAATGGTAAAACGGTAATACCGTTCTGTACTTACGCTTCGACTTATCGGGACGAAACCTTGGCAAAGATTGTAGAGCTGACACCGGCTGCCGGACATCTGAAAGGATTCGGTGCAGTAAGCAAGAACACGAAAGGTATCAAAGAATGGTTGAAAGAAATAAAGATGTTGAAATAATTAAAGACAGCAGAGTATGAAAAAGATATTTTATGCAATGGCCTTATTATCTGTTATAGCCTGCTTTGCAGTGGCCTGTTCGGATGATGAGCCGAATAATGATGGAGGTAATACGGACATTGAAGAGGTTGTGCCGGGAACGAATCATAAGATTCTTGTCGCCTATTTTTCCGAGCCACTTCCGGACGGGGTTGATGCCGTAACCTCTGCAAGCCGTGTCATTGTGGACGGTGATCTCTACGGTAGCGTTCAGTATGTGGCTACCGTAATTCGAGAGGCAACGGGTGGTGATATGGTACGCATACAGACGGCACAGCCTTACCCTGACAACTTCGATGATTTGGCGGATCAGGCGGATAATGAACGCCAAAATGACATTCACCCTGCACTTGCTACGGAGATAGACGATTTCGATGATTATGATGTGGTCTTCGTGGGGTATCCGATCTGGTGGTATCAGATGCCGATGGCAATGTACTCTTTCTTCGACAAATTCGACTGCAACGGGAAAACGGTTATTCCTTTCTCCACGCATGGCGGAAGCGGATGGTCGGGAACTTTGGAGGACATCAGAGGATTAGTACCGAATGCCACGATGGTTGACGGTTACAGTATTTCACGCAACAATACGGCGACTTCAAGAAGCGGTATATTGAACTGGTTGCGGGAAATCGGCATGACAGAATAATAATGTATAATACTAAATATATGAAACATAGACTATTGTTCTTATCCTGCCTGTCGGTGATATTGGTTGCATTGGCTGCCTGTTCGAAAGATGAAGGCTCCGATACTCCATTATATCAATATGATTCAATCGAGTACGACGCAAATCGCAAAATCCTTATTACCTATTTCAGTTGGGGTGGCAATACGCAACATTTGGCAGAGGAGATTGCGAATATGACCGACGGCACGCTGTTCCGTATCGAAACCGTCAATCCCTATCCTACGGATTACAACGAGTGTACGGAGGTAGCCCGTGAGGAACTGGATAACGGTGTCCGTCCTGAATTGAGCAGTACGGTGGATAATCTTGACGACTACGATGTGGTATTCGTAGGTTGCCCCGTCTGGTGGCATACCGCACCGATGGCCGTGTGGTCATTTCTCGAAAGTTCGGGATATGATTTTTCGGACAAGATTATCGTCCCGTTCTGTACTTATGCATCGACTTATAGGGAGGAGACGCTTGCTAAAATCGTGGAGCTTACCCCTGATTCCAGACATTTACAGGGATTCGGAACGACCGGAAGAAATACAGGCGGAATGGAGAGTTGGTTGCGAACGATTCATATCATACGATAACCCGTTGGCAACACTGTTAAAAACGGTAAAACTTGCAGTCGTTGTCGGTACGATTGCAAGTTTATTCCGTATTTATGATTATTTTTGTATTTAAGGAATTAAAGATATATGGCATGGAATATCAGAAAGATATAATCGTTGCCGACAGGCTCGGCATTGTGAGTACAGATTCCGAAGAGGAATATCTGGCTCATTTACTTTGTTTGAAGGGAACGTGCCGTTACCGTTTCAACGAACGGGATTTTGAATTGCATCCCGGAGACTTATCCATCATCCGTAAGCGGAAAATGTTGGAGAAGATAGAACCTACGGACGATTTTCAATGCAAGATAATTTATGCGAAGCCCGGTTTCATAGAGTTATGCACACCACAAAGCAACTACGGTATGAAAGGTGCTTTAGCACTTTTTCTCAATCCTATCATGCACCTGACGCCCGAACAACAAATTATATGTCGCCGCGATTTCGACTTGCTGGAGCTCCGTATTCAAGACACGGGACATCGCTTTTACCGTGAGGTGCTGATAAATGCCATGCAAACAGCCATTCTTGATTTTTTTGATTTCCATGCACGTATTTATGGTGAAAGTGACATCTCAACACAGAACGCCTCTATCATGAACCGTTTTCTGAAAATGTTGGAGAATGGTGCATATCGAGAACATCGGGAAGTAACCTATTATGCCGATTGCTTGTGTGTTACATCGAAATATTTGTCGGAGGTTTCTAAAAAAGTAAGCGGATATGCCGCCAACTACTGGATCACCCGTTATACGATACTTGACATTACCCGTTTGCTCCGCGATAAGTCCTTGACTTTCGTCCAGATTTCCGATATGTTCGGTTTTTCGTCGCCTGCTTATTTCAGCCGTTATGTGCAGCAAAATTTAGGTGTCAAGCCATCGGATTATAGAGAATAGCTATTTTTCAACTCTTGCATAATCGGTAAAAATCGCAGTTTTTACCGATTATTTTGTATCACCACTTTTCTGCATCTCCTCTACCTTTGCAGGTATAACGATTAAAAATTAGAGCGATATGAAATTATTGATCATTTCAGGATTATTGCTTCTGACAATGATAGGAGCAAGGGCGCAAGAGCCTCGACACACAGCCGAAAATCAAACCGTTGTCAATCTTACAACTGGCAAAGCTCAAGGTGAAAAACAGGAGGGAATATATGTTTATAAGGGTATTCCTTATGCTCACGCTACCCGATTCATGCCTCCCGAAGCTCCCGAATCGTGGAGCGGCATACGAATCTTCACAGAGTATGGGCACGTCTGTCCACAAGTTCCCATGCCAATCGAGAATGATTTTATCTCGAACCAGCGAATCGCTGTCGAGGGAGAGGATTGCCAGAATTTGAATGTATGGACTCCGGGAATAAATGACGGCAAAAAACGCCCTGTAATGGTTTGGTTGCACGGCGGAGGGTTTCAGACCGGTTCGGCAATTGAACAACGGGTATATGATGGAACAAATTTGAGCAGAAAAGGCGATGTGGTGGTCGTTTCCATCAATCACAGACTGAACGTACTCGGTTTTTTGGATTTATCCGCCTATGGAGAAGAGTACAAATACTCCGGTAATGTGGGCACTATGGATATGGTCGCTGCCTTAAAATGGATTCAGTCCAACATTGAGGTCTTCGGTGGAGATCCCGACAATGTCACCTTGTTCGGGCAATCGGGAGGCGGTGCTAAGATTATCGTCTTAATGACAACTCCGGCTGCCAAAGGGTTGTTTCAAAAGGGAATTATCCAAAGCGGTGCGGTCGAAGCCTGCGGAATGACCAATGTTACAACGAAAATTGGAAGACGTGTTGCAGAATTGACCTTAAATAATCTGGGCATAAGGAAAAATGGAATCAAGAAACTACTGACCGTACCATATAAGGAATTGGAAACCGCAAGTAATAAAGCGATGGTACAGGCAGCAAAGGAGTACGGTAGCATCGATAGTTGGGGAAATCCCGGATTGCTATGGACACCGATTGTGGATGGGGACTATCTGCCGTTCCAACCCGTAGTGGATTCCATTTCATCACAGTCAAAGGATATTCCGATAATGATTGGGACAGCCATGGCGGAATGGACAACAATGGAAATGTTGGGACAAGCAAGTAAATACCAAAATGACAACAAGAATACATGGTCGCAGGAAAAGGTAAATCGAAAGTTGAAGGAACGATTCGGCAATCAGGCAGAGGTTGTCGTGGACGCTTTCAAACAGGCGTATCCGGAGCGTCCGGTTGCAGATGTACTCTATGTAGAAACAATGTTGCGTGCTCCGGCTCTTAAAACCGCACGTTTGAAAGCCGACCAGCACGGCGCACCCGTCTATAATTATATGTTCGCATGGGATACACCGCTCGAAGGAGGGTTTGCCATGTCTTATCATTGTTCCGAACTGCCGTTTGTATTTAACAATGTTGCCATGTCCAAAGCTTCTGCTGTTGGTGGAGAGCAGGCCAAAATCCTTGCAGACCGCATGAGCCGTGCATGGATAAACTTCGCAAGATACGGCAATCCGAATCATCGGGATATTCCTGATTGGCCGGTCTTCACACGTGAAACCGGTTATACGATGATTTTCGGAAACGAATGTCTGGTAAAGAAAGACTATGACTATAAGCTAATGCAACTTCTTGTACCTGATTATATCTTTTAGAATCTCACTTTGTAAAGAGAGTTATTGAGTTATATAAGGAAGAATCGGTAAAAATTGCAGTTTTTGCCGATTTTTTTGTATCGCCACTTTTTTACATCTCCTCTACCTTTGCATATGTAACAATTAAAAATCAGAGCGATATGAAATCATTGATCATTACGGTATTGATGTTCTTGATCTTGTCTGTCGGAACGAAAGCACAAGAGAATCAGAAAGTATTCACTGCCGAAGAGCAGACGATAGTCGAATTATCCAACAACAAGTGGAATTGGATGTCGGAGAAGAACGTGGAGAAATTGGCAGAATTGTTTCACGAGAACTCGCAGTTCGTTCATATGGGTGGCTATTGGGGTAAGCAGGAGGAACTGAATACCATCCGCACAGGCGGCATTTGGTATAAGAAAGCCGAAATACATGATGTGCAGGTGAAGTTTGCGGCAGGAACAGCAACGGTTTATAGCCGAATTCATTTGAACTCGGTAGTCGGAGGCAATGCTGTACGTTTTCCTTTTATCGTTACGGAAGTCTATGTAATGGAAAACGGCAAATGGCAGCTTTCCACACTTGCCTTTACAAGAACTTTAGGTGAATAATCAAATAAGAAACAAATATGAAAATCAAGAATTTATTTTTTACAGCCATGTTGTCTATATCATACCTTGTGACTTATGCACAAACCGCAGACAACTTCCGCCAGCCTTATCCGCTTGGCGAGAAACTATCCCCCAACCCCAATTTTACAGGCGAAGTATGGCTTGCTCCATTGAGTGAACAGAAAGAGTTGAATGTTCCGATGGCAAATGTAACTTTCGAGCCGGGATGTCGTAACAGTTGGCACTCACATAAAGCCGGTCAGTTATTGATTGCCACCGCAGGCATCGGCTACTATCAGGAGAAAGGACAGCCCGCACGGCGGTTGTTTCCAGGCGACATCGTGGAAATAGCCCCTGACGTGGTACATTGGCATGGGGCAGCACCGGATTCATGGTTTGCGCATATCGCCATTACGACCAACCCGCAGATAAATGCGGCAGTATGGCTCGATCCGGTGAATGACGAACAGTATAGTAAAGCTACAAGCGAATCGGAAAATCGTTATGCTGAAGCGAACAATGTGCTGACTGGCCGTGAACAGGCTATCGTCGCAATCGCATCCTATACGGGAAAAGGGGATTTGGAGCATCTGAAACCGGTACTTACCGAGGCGTTGGAAGTTGGTATGACCATTAATGAAATAAACGAAGTATTGATTCATGCTTATGCTTATTGCGGATTTCCACGCAGCTTACGGGCAATCCAAACTTTTATGCAGGTAGTGGATGAACGCAAAGCGAAAGGAATGAATGATCCCGTTGGTCGGGAAGCATCCGCAATCAAGGATAACAATAGTAGTTACGAACGTGGACGCGATGTGCTTGCCGAAATATCGGGCGCGTCGATTGATGCACCGAAAGCAGGATATGCAGTATTCGCTCCGACCATCGAACGATTCCTGAAAGAGCATTTGTTCGCCGACCTTTTCGAGCGTGACCTGTTGACCTATCGGGAACGTGAACTCGCTACGGTATCCATTCTTGCCGGTGTGGGTGGCGTAGAACCTATGGCTTACGGACACATGGGCATCTGTCTGCATCTCGGTATCACCGCTGAGCAACTTTCGGCATTGCTGAATATCGTGGAAATGAATCTCGGCAGCACCTATTCAGAACCGCTTCGCGAAGTGTTGAACCAAGTAACAAAAAAGCAATGAAAAAAATAATTTTATCGGCATTGTTGCTGACAGGTGCGGCAACAGTCGGAGCACAGAATATAACGATTGCCAAACAAGGCCACTTTTCGGTAGGAGGTACAACCATACAGCGACCGGGTGCATATGATAATAGTAAATTCGTTGGCTGGGCGGAGCAGGAAGAAACCGGACAAAGCTATCGAGCCGACCATGCCTTTGTAGATTTTCAGATTCCTGCCGACAGTAAAAAACTACCGTTAGTCTATGTTCACGGTTACGGAGGTTCGGGTGTATGCTGGCAAATGACACCCGACGGCAGAGATGGTTTCGCCACATTGATGTTACGTCGTGGCTGGAGTAGTTACGTGGTCGATCTTCCCGGTCGTGGACGGGCAGGACGGACATCAACAACAACGGCAGCCAAGCCTATGGCCGACGAAATGTTCTGGTTCGATATCTGGCGTATCGGCGTATGGCCGAATTACAACGAGGGCGTGCAGTTCCCGAAAGATTCGACCTCTCTTTCACAGTTCTTCCGCGAAATGACACCCGATTTGAGCAACCATCAATTAGATGTTCCCGCACTCGGAGCATTGTCCGAACGCATCGGCGACCATATTCTCGTAACCCACTCTGCCGGAGGATTCCCCGGCTGGATGTCAGCAATGCAAAATTCAGAGGTCAAAGGTGTCGTGTCTTATGAGCCGGGCGGGTTCGTGTTTCCTGAAGACGAAGTTCCTGAACGTATCGACGGCTTGACCGGCGGTGTAGCTGGGACAGCCGTTCCGATGGAGCAATTCAATAGGCTTACGGAAATTCCGGTTGTTATTTATTTCGGGGATTACATTCCCGAAACACCTTCTAAAAAACTCGGCGATGAGAATTGGCGCGTTCGCCTTCAGATGGCTCGCAAGTTCGTCGAAGCTATCAACCGACATGGAGGAAATGCCACATTAGTAGAACTTCCTAAAATCGGCATCTATGGCAATACGCATTTCTTGATGCAGGATTTGAATAATGCTGAATTGGCAGATTTGCTTGATGAATGGTTGTTGAAAAGTAAATTGAATTAACGCACAAGGAGTTTTCCACATACTAAGATGAGATTATTACTGCAACACAGGATACTTTTAGGTTACATCATATTGATAGCAGTCATCAGTAGTATGGCTGCTACCATGCTGCATGAGCGTGGTAGGGTACATAAAATCGAGGAGGAAATAACCGAAATCCGGGAGGCAAACAAAACGATAAATGCCGCTCATCGGCATATTACAATTCTTGCCACATTGGGGGAATCCGCAATTACATGGGACGAGGAAGACTTCCAAAAGTATCAGTTGCGGCGGCAAAAAGTCGATAGCCTCTTGCAAATTCTACAACGGGATTATAGTGAGTTTATCTCGTTCAACCAGATTGACACTTTCCGTGTCCTGTTGGCGAACAAAGAAGAACATCTGTTCCACACGATGAAAATCCATCAATGGCAAGACAGTTTGCTGCTGGAACAGTTGCCGGCAGTAACAGAACAGGCAACAAGTTTCCGCACTGTTACCCGTAAAAAGAAAGGCATTGCAGGATTTTTCGGGGCTAAGGAAACCGTGCAAGTTCCTATGCAGTCCAACCCACTTCATGCTCTTAACAGACAGCTGATTTCACGCCAACAGCAGATAAGCGAAAATACAGACAGCCTGCGTGTGCAGAATAAGGAACTGAACAGTAAATTATCCGCGTTACTCCAAGTGTTGGACGAGCAATCACAAACGGCATTTCAAAACAAGGAACAGCATATAAAAGTATCGTATGAACGATCGGCGGTAATTGTAACCATCTTGATTATTAGTGCCATTATCCTGCTTATGGTATCGTATTGGATTATCCAACGGGACATCCGTGCGAAAGAACGAGCCAAAAGGGAACAGGAAGAGTTGATAAATAAACTTCACCGGAGCCTGAATGAAAACGACGCGCTACTCGATGCTCGACGCCAGACCCTGCAAACCATTATTCATGAGTTGCGTTCCCCATTGACTGCCATTTGCGGCAATATAGAATTGATTGCGACAGACAGCAACTCGGAAGAGCGCATACGGCATGTTCAGATAATACAGTTTTCAGCCGGTAGAATGTCATCCATGCTCGGCGACCTGATGAATTATTTCCGTTTGGACAATGGTAAAGAACAGGTGTGTCCGAAACCGTTCCGTTTGAAGTGTATAACGAATACATTGGGACGGGAGTTCTTGCCACTTATGGAAAAGAAAAACCTTGCGTTTAATATAGATGCTTGTGAAAATGAAGTCGTTATAGGGGACAAGAATATGATACTCCGCATAGGAAGCAACCTGCTTTCCAATGCAGTGAAGTTTACAGAAAGAGGAAACATCACATTGAAAACAGCATACTCAAACGGTGTGTTTACGCTCGAAGTTTCGGATACCGGATGCGGTATCACGGAACAACAGAGGGAGAAGATTTTCAATCCCTTTGAACGCCTGACAAATGCCGCCACACAGGACGGCTTCGGACTTGGATTGCCAATCGTCAAAGAACTTGTTACGCTTATGGAAGGGAAAGTTCATGTGGAAAGTATGACCGGTAGTGGAAGCCGTTTCACGGTATGTGTCCCACTAAGCAAGGCAGAGGAAAGACTTGTCGAGGAAGATGACATCCTTAATGATTTCAAGAACTTGCAGGACACTTCTGTTCTGATATTGGACAATGACCCGGTGCAACTCACAATGACACGGGATATATTGGTTCGTTATGGAATCGGCTGCGATACGTGCCGGAATGTCGATGAACTGCTGAATATGATGCGGGAACGGAAGTATGACCTGTTGATTACCGATATGAAAATGCCGGATATGAACGGTTATGAAGTGTTGGAACTGTTACGTTCTTCAGATATTGGCAACTCCAGAACCATTCCTATTGCCGTATCTACGGCATTGGACAAGAGTTCGGAAAAGGAACTGCTGTCTAAAGGTTTTTGCGGTTGCCTGTTCAAGCCATTCTCTGCCAAAGAGTTGCTGGAAACAATCTCCCATAGTACCGCACATAAAAATAAAACACAGAAGCAGGAAATCAATCTATCTCCGCTACTTGCATACGGGGATAATGCCGGAACTCTGGAACGGCTTATCACTGAAACGGAGAAGGAAATGGAAGAAGTCCGCGAGGCTTACGAGAAAAAAGATATGGCAGGATTGGACAATATGATACATCACCTGCGCAGTTCGTGGATGCTAATCAATGCCGACTATCCCTTAAGGGAACTGTACGACTTAATCCACCAGCCACAATATGAAAGTGAGGAATTGGACGAGAAAGTACAAGCCGTATTGAATAACGGCGATTGCATTATCCGTATTGCTCGGAAAACAAAGGAGGGCTTATGGGAAAAGTAATTGTCATAGACGATAATGTGGTGTATTGCGACTATGTGGGCAATCTTCTGGCAAAGGAAGGGATAGCCATCGAAAAGATATACAGTTTCAGGGCAGCCAAGAAAGCTCTGGCAGCTGTCCGATCGGATGACATTGTATTGTCCGATCTTCGTTTTCCTGACGGGGACGGAATAGAACTGTTGAGGATTATCCGTTATACCGGACACAACAATCCCTTCTTCATTATGACGGACTATGATGAAGTTCCTACTGCCGTCCGTTCAATGAAATCTGGAGCTGATGACTACATCAGCAAACGGAAATTGGAAGATGAGTTACTGCCCGTTATCCGTAACTTACTCAAAAGAAAGAGGCGTGCCAATACAAATGGAGAAAACATATTCCAACGGGAAAGCGAGGCTTTTCAATTCATAGACCGTCGCATCCGGTTGGTCGCCTCTACAAATATCAGCGTTCTCATATTGGGAGAAAACGGTACGGGCAAAGAACATATAGCCGAGAAGATACACCGTTTGAGTGACAGGGCTAACAAACGGCTTGTTGCTGTCGATTGCGGTCTGCTATCCGCGTCTTTGGCTGCATCCACCCTCTTCGGACATGAGAAAGGTGCGTTCACAGGTGCAACTGATAACAAAGCCGGCTATTTTCGAGAAGCCGATGGCGGTACACTGTTTCTTGACGAGGTCGGCAATCTTCCAATGGAGGTGCAACAGATGCTGCTTCGTGCCATACAGAGCAAGACATACCGTTCTGTCGGAGGCAGTCAGGACAAAGTTGCCGATGTAAGGATTATAGCCGCCACCAACGAAGATTTGAAGAAGGCGGTTGAAGAAAAACGGTTTCGTCAAGATTTGTATTACAGGATTCAGGAGTTTGTCATAGACTTGCCACCGCTCAGAAAATGCAGGGAGGATATTTTGCCGTTGGCAAAGTTCTTCATCGATGAAATGAACACGGAACTGAACAAATCCGTGTCAGGGTTGGATACGGAAGTCACGGAACGATTGCAGCTATATAATTGGCCGGGCAATGTCCGTGAACTGCGTCAGACCATTCAGACCGCTGTCCTGATGACAGGAAGCGGAATGATTACAGCCGAAACATTGGGACTGCCCGAAGAGGTTGTATATGCCAATTCCGACTTCTCGCTTATTGATGATGAGATACAAAAAGAGCGTATTATAAAGGCATTGAAACAGGCAGACGGGAACAAACGGCAGGCAGCAAGACTGCTCGGAATAAGCCCGCCAACCCTTTATAAAAAGCTGGAACAGTATCATATACAATAAAAAGATACGCAAGATGAAAGATATTTAGCAAAAAAAGAGTACCTTTGCAAATTAATTGCGATAGTGGGCAAAACTACTTTTGCATGACATTTGAAAAAATATAAGCGGATGGAGTTCAACTCTTTCCGCTTGACGATATAGACATAAGACCGCAAGGCGTCCTAATGGGAATCTGGAAAATTAACATTAACAGGAACTATTGCGTGATTGCTTATGCTATGCCTTTGCATAGCGTGCATTCACCTATTCCTGTTAAGGGCATTCCAGAGCCTCCATTAGAAGTAGCGTGTTTGCACGCTTCTTTTTGGGGACGGTTTCCGGTTGGAAAACATTAAATACCGGATGATATGGCTAAAGTACAACTGCTCACCGTCCAGTCTATCGACGGATACATGATAGACAATTATAACGAGTTGCCTGCTGTCCTTTCTGATGAGATAGAGAAGTTAAAGGATGCAGCCATACGTCAGTTGAATGAAAATATTTCATTGTCAATGCTGATTGATTGGAGAGAAAATGAGCCTGACCGTTTCACCTATCTGATTGAAGCCACCAAAGAAACAAGAAGTATTATCAATGGTATGTTTCGGATGCACCTGATTGACGAAATAGTCCGATATACCATACCCGTCATGCTTGGAACCGGCGTGTCTCTGTACCAACAGGAACTGCCCAAGAATAATTGGAAAGTAGTCAAAACGGCATCCTATAAAGATGATATGTCGCTGACAGTTTTCCGTAAAATCAAGCAAGACCTTTTGAAATAGGCTGATTATCAGGTCGCTTTTGTCATTGTTTGGCGTCAAGTGTCTTGACACCGTTAAATCATTTTACGCCTTTTGCCACTATTAAAAAAGTGGTTCCAAATTATTTTTATTGTCTATATTGCTGCTTTTCAACAAGATAAAAACAACTCCATTCTAATTTGTCATTTACTGGAACTCCGTTTGCCTTAATAGTTTATGTGCGCATACAGAAAACAGAGTTAATAACCGAAAAAAAGAAATGACAAATGGAATACATCATATTGACGGAAACGGATTTCTTCCGTCGCATCAATGAGGCTGACAATCATAATGAGTTGCATCCTGCATATCGGGATTTTACGGACAAGGTAATCCGGTTGTGCATAGAAGGTATGGATATGCATCTTGCTATTCTTGCCCTGACCTATGCGGAAACGGAATTGCAGTTTCATCACAAACTCAGCGAGAACGAAGCTGGCAGCATTTCCGGCTTATACATCCGCAAAGCCCTTGCCTTTGTGCGGAAAACGCAGAAATTCCTTACCCCACAAGTGCCACCACTATCCGCATCCACCCCGAAAACCAAAACTCCGCAACCCGAAAATACCCTGCGATGGACAGGCAAAACCTCCGACCTTGTCGAAATGTTGTACGGCATGGTTGAAATGGGCTGTATCAATGGCGGGGAAATGTCCATAGGTGAACTGTCCGCTTTCTTCTATTCCTTGTTCGGAGTGGAAGCAAAGGACTGTTATCATATCTATTCGGACATCAAGTTGCGCAAGAACGACAGCCGTACCTATTTCCTTGACAAGATGCAGGAGAAACTCAACAGACGGATGGATATGGATGAAGAAAGAGAAAGAATGAGAAAATAGATTGTTTCATAGGGAGACATGACCGGTATCTCCCGTATTTTTTGTAATTTTGCAGAATAATTAAGACCACCTGTTTTATAAATGAAATTAGAGACATTAGATGATATAAAGAACTTGATAACCTCTGATACAGAAACAGATAATATTGAGTTTAAGAAAACTACCGGGCAGTTGGAGCGTGGTATGGAAACGCTTTGTGCCTTTCTTAATGGAGAAGGCGGCACGGTGCTGTTCGGGGTAACAGATGAAAGAAAGATTATCGGACAAGATGTTGCCGGGAAAACCAAAGAAACCATAGGCGAAGCCATCAGCCGGCTTGAGCCAAGTGTCAATGTCCAGATTTTCTATGTACCTATGTCTGATAGCGAAAAGAAAGTCATCGCTTTACACGTAGAGAGCGCGAGGATGGAACGCCCGTTCTGTTACAAAGGACGACCATATATGCGCATAGAAAACGTAACTACTTTGATGCCGCAAGATAAATACAATCATCTGTTGATACAGCGGGGAGGAAAATACGGTTGGGAGACAATGACAAATCCCGACCTCAAAATATCCGACCTTGACGAACACGCCATCTTGGGTGCGGTACGTGGAGGTATCCGGTGCGGTCGTTTGCCCGAAGCCACCATAAGGGAGGATTTACCGACCATCCTTGAGAAATTCAACCTGCTGCATGACGGTAAACTGAACAATGCTTCCGCTGTCCTATTCGGTAGTAATTTCTATTACTATCCCCAATGCCTGCTTCGGCTGGCGCGTTTCAAAGGTACGACAAAAGACGAGTTCATAGACAATCAGCGCATTACAGGTAATATTTACACTCTGTTGGATGCTGCAATGGCGTTCTTTTTCAAACATCTGTCCCTTTCAGGAAAGATAGAAGGACTGTATCGGGAGGAAGAGTTGGAAATCCCTTACAAGGCTTTGAGAGAGTGTTGTACAAATGCCCTTTGCCACCGCCTGTACCACCGTTCCGGCAGTTCGGTAGGAATTGCCATCTATGACGACCGAGTGGAAATAGAGAACAGTGGGACTTTCCCGCCTGACATAACGATGGAAAAACTGTTAAGCGGACACAATTCAGAACCGCAAAACCAGATTATAGCGAATGTCCTGTATAAGAGTGAGGTGTTGGAAAGTTGGGGACGGGGCATCGGGCTTATGATAAGCGAATGTCAGCGTGTAGGTCTTCCTGCCCCGGAGTTCCATACCGATGGAAACAGTGTATGGGTTATTTTCCGATATACCCGGACAACTGTAGGGTACGACCCGACAGTTACCCGACAGTTACCCGACAGTTACCCGACAGTTACCCCACAAGTCGAGAAAGTGTTGTCCGCAATTGGAGAACAGACGCTTTCGACCAAAGAGATTATGGGTATAATAGGATTGAAGGACAAAAGTAATTTTTTGGAACTTTACCTGTATCCAGCCACAAGGCTGAATTTGGTGGAACCAATTTATCCGGAAAATCCGAAACATCCGCGACAGAAATATCGTCTTACCGACAAGGGAAAAAACCTATTGCAATAAAAGGCATACCTGAATAATAAGAAAAATCCGTAGCCCGACAACGAGTTACGGATTTTTTGCCTTACGATACTTTGCTACTTCTGTTGTAACAGATGCGCCAATGCCGGGTCATTCTTGATACGTTCCAGCTCATCAGCAACAATCTGTTTCACATCTGCCTTGATACGGTTGTAATTTTCCTGTACCGTCTCTTTCATCCGGTCATTGCCGTTTTCGTCCGTGAAGTCGGTAATGACAGGGATTTTCTGATAACGGCTCTCTTCCTGCTTTACTTTTTCCGAATCTACCACAATCTCACAGTGAAAAATCTTCTGTTCGATACGCTCTCCGAAATTATCCGCCACAGCACCCACGAACATACCCTGTGTAAGTCCCGAAATCTTGCTTGCGGGAATGAGGCTGTCCATCTGGGTATTGATGGAAGTGGATTTGTCGTTCCGGTTAATGGTGATGCTCTGCCGCTTTTGCAGTACTTTGCCAAAACGCTCCGACAGATTCTTTGCCGTTTCTCCCACGACCTGCCCTGAAAACAGATTGCCGACCGTGTTCATCACGACTTTGGCTTCCTTGTCGCCATAGTCGCGAACCAACTGCGAGAAATCCTGAAAGCCTAACAACACGGCAACCTTGTTACTTCGTGCTGTCGCTATCAAATTGTCCAAACCCTTGAAATAGATAGTCGGCAACTCGTCTATGATTATCGAGGATTTGAGTTTGCCTTTCTTGTTTACAAGTTTGACAATACGGCTGTTATACAGACCGAGTGCCGCACCGTAAATGTTCTGACGGTCGGGGTTGTTACCCACGCAGAGGATTTTCGGCTCTTCGGGATTGTTGATGTCAAGCGTGAACTCGCTGTCCGACATTACCCAATATAACTGTGGTGAAATCATCCTTGATAACGGAATTTTGGCACTTGCAATCTGCCCCTGAAGCTGTTCCGCCGCCCCACCGAGCCACGCATCCATAAAGGGAGAAAGGTAGTTTTCCAATTCGGGATAACTCGTAAGTATCGGGAATATATCCTCGTACCTGCGGTTCAGGAACTCCACCGCATGGGGGAAGGTGCAATACTTCCCGTTTTGGTAGATTTTGAGATACCAAATAATCGCGGCAAAGAGGATTATGGGCGATTCTACAAAGAAATCCCCCTGCTTTTGCACCCACGTTTTGTTGAGGTTGAGCATTATCGTGTAGGCACTCTCGTAAGCGTCCGTAATATCCTCCATGAAGTCGGGGTGTATGGGGTTGCACCTGTGGCTTCTTCGCGGGTCATCGAAGTTGATTACATAGAATTTCGGCTTTACCTTATAACCGTCCAGATGGTTTATCAAGTGGTTGTAAGCGATTGTCGAGAGGTCTGCAAACTTGAAATCGTAGATATACATCGAGTAACCCTTCTCAATCTGCTGCTTTATGTATGAATTGACCACGGCGTATGATTTTCCGCTGCCCGGAGTTCCGAGAACGATGGAAGCCCTGAACGGATTGATGATGTTTATCCATCCGTCGTTCCACTTTTTCCTGTAATAAAACCGTGTCGGCAGATTGACCGAATACTCGTTTTCTATAAGCCGTGTTTCTTGCTGAAAGGATTCGTTCTCGTTGTTGAAAACGTCGTCCATCAGGTTTGTTTTCAGCAGGCGGCTCATCCACGTTCCCGCCATAAGCAGGCATACATATCCTGCGGCTATCGTAACCGTATATAGTGCCGTATTAACCACAAGAGGCAACGGTAAATCGAGTATCCACCAGTTGAAAAAGAACAATAGGATACCCGTTCCGAGCGATACCCATATCTTCGTCCAAGTGATTTTCTCGTCCTTTACCCCCTTTGTACCCAGACAGGACAATGCCAGCAGTACCAGTGCAAAAAGTTTCGTGTAAAGAATGGAGCGGAACAATCCGGCAGTGCGGTCGAAATTCATCAGAATCCTGTCCACGACACCTATGTCCACACCCCACAGCCGTATCGCCTCATAGCAATACCAATAAAGGTGCATTACCACCAGCAATATACTTACTGCCCGGAGAAAATCCATGATTTTCGCCAAAGCCCTTAAATCGTCTTCCTGTTGCATAATTTCAATTTTTAGATTTTACGTTGATTTTTCTTTTTCTTCTTTCTTCTGAGATTGCGGGCAAAGGCTTCCTCCTGTGCGTCCGTTCCAGAAGAATCACCGGATAGCAGTCCCAAGCCGGAAGTGTATTCCCACTCTTCGCCCACGCTGTCCCCGACAGCCATCGCAGGGGTATTGTCCGACGGAAGTGTAAGCGGTATCGGCATTTCTCCTACAAACGGCAGTGTGAAATGTTCCTGCAAGGCATTGGCGGAAAGTTCCTTGCCCATGCGTGAGCCATTCAACACGCAGCCCGTGCGGTGGTCTATGAATGTCGCCCCGTAAATTCGCCCGGTATCGGTGAAGCGGAATACCGTATCTATGCCCTTGTCATGCAGCAGCCGGACAAATTCCTCCTTGTGGAAGGTCTTTTGCAGTGCTGCAAGGACAGTCCGTTTGGTCATGCCGGCAAGTTTCTTTGTCCGTATGTATTCCTTAGACTTGGCAAAGCGTGTTTCCACCGCTTCATATCCCGTACCCTTTCCGATACGGGACGATTTGAACGGATTGCCGACCTTGTTCCCGGCATCATCCGTGGCGGAATAGACCAGCCCGTGGTACTCCCGACCGTTCACGATGCCACGCGGTTCCTCCACTGCCACATTGTAGAGCGAGAGCAATGCCCTGTATTCTCCCATCGACTGAAAACGGTATGTGGCAAGCACTCCCTTGACGGTATTCGCTACCTGCTTTCTCACATCCCCAGCCGATATGTCCACTTTTCGCAACGGATTGTCCTGCCGGTTGCGCTTGCGTTCCGCCTTGTGCAACCCGTATTTCTCCTCCATCTCCCTCGTGATGGCTTTGCTCCTGTGAAAATTGTAGGCATTGTTCAGGCAACGCCCGTTTTCATCCACCCGGATAGATACGATATGCAGGTGATGACGGTCTATGTCCTCGTGCTTGAACACTATATACGGCTGACTGCCGTACCCCATCTTCTCCATATATTCCCTTGCAATGCCCTCCAGCTCGGTGTCTGTCAGACGGTCATCGGGATGGGGGTTCAGCGAGATATGGATAACCGGTTTCTCGGTGCGGATATGAGGCGAAAGATGGCGGCTGAAATCCTCCATCGCACGAGCGATGTCCAGCTTGCCCGTGCAGTTGTCGAAGATTTTGTTGGTGGCAAGCAACCGTCCTTCCTCCTTGTTTATCTTCTCCCCGTTGTACGCCAATGCACCATAAAGTGAACTTCCTATACTGATTTTTGCGACCATCGGGCTTCAAAATCTTTGGTAAGTTGAACAATATCGTGACTGATAGCGACCAACTCCAGCGTACATTTTTCCAATTTATACAGCAAAGCCATTGCCTTTTTCTCGGAAAAACGGCTCTTCAGTTCCTTCACTACTTGGTTGTAATTATTCCCGACGGCACGGTATTGTGCGTGAAAAGAGGAAAGCCGTGTATAGTATTCCACGAGGTTCTTGTCCTCTGTCAGCACACGGAACGGCAACCCGAAGAAGTGCGCCTTGATAAAAACAGCCCGCGCATTTACACCTGACTGTTCGTGCATTGTGAGCAGTTTTGCCCATTCATCATCGTCAAAACGCAGCATGACGAGATGCGTCTTTGGTTTCAACTTGGGGGTTCGTCCCCCTTTTTTCTGTCCTTTACTCATATTACTTTGGATTTAGTGGTATCACGACATAAGCCACCGCTTTTGATATTTCCAACCGCAGGTTTCAGACAGGCTTCCCGACTTCGGAGAGGAAGCCAGCCCCCTGCAAGGGCAAGGCTTTCGGGAGTTACCCGAAAGGTTTTGAGTTACTCAAAACATACCTTGCTGTGTTCTGGTGAACACAAAAATCCGCCTTCGGACGGATTGGGAGCAAACTGTCTGTAACAGCCGATGAAACATCGGCGGCGTTCCTTGTCGCTTGGGCGCAAAATTACTGCTATTATACGCACGTAATCAAGAAATTACCTATTCCACTCGCTGCCACCTGTGCCACTTGCTTCCACTTGGTTCCGACATGGTGTCGGTATGCAAAAATGCTTGTTTATTTGCAGACGAAATGGCTGACAAACCTGTATTACGGTTATTCGGACAGCCGGCAGACAGATGTTCGTATCATACGGCTGACACACCGACAGACCTGCAAGTAAGATTGCCGGTGTGTCATACGGCAGACCGATATACATACAAATCATAATGCCTGCTGCCAGACACACGGATATATGTATTTGCCCACAGGTACACAAGCCATAACATATACAGGTCGTACAGCCGGAGGTCAGATAATCAGACCAATGGTTTGACAGGACGACAAAGAAACAGACAAACAGGCTGTATGCCTGAAATAATAACATAAGTATCAACCATTAAAAAAGAAAAGCGTATGAAGAAAGATCCGATTTTTATTGCCTTCTCTACCCAGAAAGGCGGTGCAGGAAAAACGACACTTACCGTACTGACGGCAAGTTTTCTCCACTATGTAAAAGGCTACAATGTAGCCGTGGTGGATTGTGATTATCCGCAGTTCAGCGTTACGGACATGAGGGAACGGGACCTGAGGAATGTTGAACGCAACCCCTACCTGAAAAAGCTCGCTTTCGAGCAGTTCAAGAAAATCTCCAAACGGGCGTACCCGATATTGGAGAGCCGTCCCGAAGATGCCATCGAAACCGTCAAGTGCCTCCTTGACACTGACACCCCGCCCGATGTCATCTTCTTTGACTTTCCCGGCACAGTGAATAATCACGGGGTCATCAACACCATCGCCACGATGGACTATATCTTTTGTCCGATAGCGGCTGACCGTGTGGTTATGGAAAGTTCCCTGACCTTCGCCGGGCTTGTGAATGACACGCTCGTCAGTACGGGACAATCCAACATCAAAGGTCTGTATCTGCTATGGAACATGGTGGACAAAAGGGAAAAGACCGACCTCTACGATATTTACGAGAAAATTGCAGGGGAAATGGGGCTTACCATACTGAAGAACTTTATCCCGGACAGCAAGCGTTTCCGTAAAGAGGGTCCGGAAGACGGGGACAAAGCCTTGTTCCGCTCGACACTCTTCCCTCCCGACAAACTGTTGTGCCGTGGCAGCAACATCGATGCCCTTGTGGAAGAAATCCTCTCGTTGGTAAAAGCAAAACCGTAAGCTATGGCAAAGAAACTTGATGTGAACATAGATGCAGGCAATTTCTTGGAAGCCTTCCGCCCGGAACTGCCCCCGTCCGCCACCCGCAGGGACAGTGGCAAGGAAACCGGCAACGGTGCAGCGGCAGAACCCACACGGGAATCCGGCGGAGAAAAACGGGCACGTCCCGTAAAGCAGACAGCCGTACCCATAGAGGAAGAATATCTGGAGCGTTTCATCAGGACATCCCGCACTCCCGCCCGTTCCGGCAAGATGGCTTATGTATGCAAGGAATACCACGACCGTATCATGCGTATCGTACAGGTTATCGGGAAAGGAGAACTGTCCTTGTCTGGCTACATCGACCACGTGCTGACACAGCACTTCATCGAATATGAGGAGGCTATCAAGAAACTGTACAAAAAGAATTATGAAGATGTTTATTAACAACCATTAAAACAGCAATAAAATGAAAGGTTTAAGAAAATTATTCAGAAATACGGGCAAGACAACCTCATCCCGTACAGAAAATGGCTATTCACGTTATCTGGAGGCAAAAGAAATCGAAGTACGCCAATGTGTATATATCAGCAAAGAGACACACGGCAAAATCAAACGGATTGTCCGCACACTCTCGGATGGCATGACAATAGGCTGTTACATTGACAATGTGCTTAAAGAGCATATCGAACTCCACCGTGATGAAATCAATGCAAGACTGCGCAACAGCAGTCCCGATTTGTTCTGATGCCCATGACGAATGTACTGATAGCCATCCTGCTCCTCTATAATATGTGGCTGGTCTTTTACCTGCTGCATGAAAAGAGACAGGAGCGACAAGATGAGAAACCGGAAAAGGCTTCAAGGCAGTCAGAGGCGGAAAGCGACACGAATATCGTGGGTAAAAGCCTGTTCAAGATGTCCAAAGGTAGGACGACCGGAGACACGGCAGTTCCACAAGCTACCGTTCCCGTTGAAGGTGAAGCGATTGAGAAAGACGATATTACCTTTGCAGACGAATCGGAGAAACAGCCGTCCATGCGCTTGCCTGATGAAGATCTGGACACTGCTTTCAGCGATACACGCCTTTCCGATGTACCTGTGGAATATGCGGGCGGAGAAGAGGACGAAGCCGGGGAATATGCCAGTGGAGCGACCATCGAAGACATGAACGAGGCAATCCGAACGGCTGGCAATACCGAAGCGACAGACTCCGAAAAGCGTAAAGCCGGAGAAGTGTTCCACGAAATGAAGAGCAATGAACTGTATGAGACAGTGACAGCAAAAAGACCTGCCATTGTCGGAAAGATAAGGGAACTGATCGACCTTTATGAGAATAAGCCTACTATCTCAAAAGGGGGGAATAAGAAGGTCAGGTCGGTCGGGTCCCAAACAATACCCGTCTTGTCGGATAACATTGACGACTTCGACATCCGGGATTTTGTCTGACAATTAAAAACGAAAAACGATGAAAGAAAGAGATTACGGGTAGTTGTACCCTTAAAACAGTACCACTAAATCCAAAAATAAAACAGTATCAACCCGTCGGAGGGACTATCCACCCCTCCGGCACAAAAAAACAGTTTATTATGACAAAAAAGATTTTCTTGTTCGCAGCCCTTATTCTGGCTGCAAGTTCAGCCTTTGCACAAGGTAACGGCATGGCAGGTATCACGGAGGCAACGAGTATGGTGACATCCTACTTCGACCCCGTAACGAAATTGATTTACGCTATCGGTGCAGTCGTGGGACTCATCGGCGGCGTGAAAGTGTACGGGAAGTTTTCTTCGGGCGACCCCGACACGAGCAAGACGGCTGCAAGCTGGTTCGGCGCGTGTATTTTCCTTATCGTGGCTGCGACCATCCTCCGTTCCTTCTTCCTTTAATCCCAAAACAGAGGAGACAATGGAATATACCATCAACAAGGGTATAGGACGCTCGGTTGAGTTCAAGGGTCTGAAGGCGCAGTACCTGTTTATATTCTGCGGCGGTCTGCTGGCGGTCTTCGTCCTGTTTGTCGTGATGTATATGGCAGGTGTCGGGCAAGCCGTCTGCATAGGCTTCGGGGCGGTATCCGCCTCCATCCTCGTGTGGCTCACGTTCCACCTGAACCGCAAGTACGGGGAATACGGTCTGATGAAGCTCGCTGCTTCCAAGAGCCGTCCCCGTTACATCATCAACCGGAAAGCCCTCTCCCGATTATTCACAACCAAAAGAAGAAAGGAGACAAAGCGATGAGAAACATTATGAAAGCCGCCACGCTGGAAAGCAAGTTTCCGCTCATGAGCGTGGAGAACGGCTGTATCGTGTCGAAAGATGCCGACATCACGGCCGCTTTCGAGGTTACGCTTCCGGAAATCTATACCGTCACGTCGGCGGAATACGAAGCCATACACGGGGCGTGGTGCAAGGCTATAAAGGTGTTGCCCGACTATTGTATCGTCCACAAGCAGGATTGGTTTGTCAAGGAGAACTACAAGCCGGAACTGCAAAAGGAGGACATGAGCTTTTTGAGCCGTTCTTTCGAGCGGCACTTCAACGAGCGACCTTTCCTGAACCATAAGTGCTACCTGTTCCTGACGAAGACGACGAAAGAGCGCAACCGCAGGCAAAGCAATTTCAGTACGCTGTGCAGGGGCTTCATCATTCCGAAAGAGGTTGGCGACAAGGACACGGCTTTGAAGTTCCTTGAAGCGACGGATCAGTTCGTGAGGATTATGAACGACTCCGGCTTTGTCCGCCTGCGTCGCCTTTCCGATGAAGAGATTACCGGTACGAAAGGGAAAGCGGGACTGATAGAGCAATACTTCTCCCTGTCCACTGAAGAGGCGACCTGTCTGCAAGACATCGCCCTTTCAGCCGGAGAGATGCGTATCGGGGACAAACGGCTTTGCCTGCATACCCTTTCGGATGTGGACGATATGCCGTCGAATGTAGCCACGGACAGCCGTTATGAGCGGCTGTCCACCGACCGGAGCGATTGTCGCCTGTCGTTTGCCAGCCCGCTCGGTCTGCTACTCCCGTGCAATCATCTGTATAACCAGTATATCTTTATCGACAACAGCGACGAGAACCTGAAACGCTTCGAGAAGTCCGCCCGCAATATGCAGTCGCTCTCCCGTTACAGCCGTTCTAACGCCATCAATCAGGAGTGGATCGAGGAATATCTGAACGAGGCGCACAGCTTCGGTCTGACCTCCGTCCGTGCCCATTTCAACGTGATGGCGTGGGGCGAGGACACGGACGAGATGAAACGGATAAAGAACGATACGGGCAGCCAGCTTGCCGCAATGGAGTGTACGCCCCGGTACAACACGGTGGACTGCCCGACCTTGTTCTGGGCAGGCATACCCGGCAACGAGGCGGATTTTCCGTCCGAAGAGAGTTTCTACACGTTCATCGAGCAGTCGGTCTGCCTGTTCACGGAGGAGACCAACTACCGGAGTTCGGTATCGCCTTTCGGGATGAAGATGGTGGACAGGCTGACGGGCAAGCCGTTACATCTGGACATCAGCGACCTCCCGATGAAACGGGGCGTGACGACCAACAGGAACAAGTTCGTCCTCGGACCTTCGGGCAGCGGCAAGTCGTTTTTCATGAACCATTTCGTGAGGCAGTACCACGAGCAAGGCTCCCATATCGTCATCGTGGACACGGGTAACAGTTATCAGGGATTGTGCGAGATTATAAACCGCAAGACGCACGGGGAAGACGGTATCTATTATACCTATACCGACACGAACCCCATATCGTTCAACCCCTTCTTCACGGAGGACAAGGTTTTCGACATCGAGAAAAGGGAAAGCATCAAGACCCTGCTGCTCACGCTGTGGAAGAAGGACAACGAACCCGCCACACGCGCGGAGGAGGTGGCACTCTCCAATGCGGTATCCCTCTACATCTCCCGTATCAGGGAGGATGACAGTATCGTACCCTCTTTCAATTCGTTCTACGAGTTTGTAAAGACGGAATACAGTGTCAGGCTGGAGGAAAAGAAAGTAAGGGAGAAAGACTTCGACCTTGCCGGATTCCTCAATGTGCTGGAGCCGTACTACAAGGGAGGCGAATATGACTACCTGCTCAATTCCGACAAGCAGCTGGACTTGCTGCACAAGCGGTTCATCGTCTTTGAAATAGATGCCATAAAGGATCATCCTATCCTGTTCCCTGTAACGACCATCATCATTATGGAACTGTTCATCAACAAGATGCGCAGGCTGAAAGGTATCAGGAAGGTCATTGCAATCGAAGAGGCTTGGAAGGCTATCGCTTCGGCAAACATGGCATCCTATATAAAGTACCTCTACAAGACGGTCAGAAAGTTCTACGGCGAGGCGATTATCGTGACGCAGGAGGTGGAAGACATCATTTCTTCCGAGATAGTCAAGGAGTCCATTATCAACAACTCCGACTGTAAAATCCTACTCGACCAACGCAAGTTCATGAACAAGTTCGACGCGATACAGTCGCTTTTGGGACTTACCGACAAGGAGAAGGCGCAGATACTCTCCATCAATCAGGCGAATGACCCTTCAAGGCTGTATAAGGAGGTCTGGATAGGCTTGGGAGGAACGCAGTCTGCCGTCTATGCCACAGAGGTCAGTACGCAGGAGTATCTGGCATACACGACCGAAGAGACGGAAAAGATGGAGGTGTATGCCCTTGCCGAAAAGTTGGGCGGGGACATAGAGGCGGCTATCCGCCAGATAGCCGAAAAGAGAAAGGAACAGAAACAATAACGGTTAAAACAAGGAAAGTATGAATATGACAAGAAGACAAGTGCTGCTGATGGGCAGCTATCTGATAGGAATGGCAAGCCTGCTGCTGCAAGGCTGTGCCGGAGGTGGCGAACAAGCCAGAGACCGCCTTTGCGGGAATTGGGAAAGCGTGGCGGGCAAGCCCGACATTCTGATTTACAAGGAAGGCGAAGCCTACAAGGTTACGATATTCAAGCGGTCGGGACTGAGCCGGCGGATGAAGCCCGAAACCTACCTGCTGCAAGAGGAAGATGGCGGAAACCTCTTTATCAACACCGGCTTCCGTATCGACGTGGCATATAACGAAGCCGCCGATGTGCTGACCTTCTCTCCCAACGGCGATTATGTACGCAAGAGCAGCGAACCGGCAGAAAAAGAAGGAGCGAGCCTATGAATACGGAACCCAACCACAAGGCAGGCTTGGCAGGCGAAGCGTTCCGCCGTATGGCTCACGAACCGGGTTACAGAAAATTGAACGCATTGTCGGAGCAAGCGGAAGATATGCTGCACAAGGAAAACTACCGTGGCGTATCAAGAATGTTACGGATTTACCATGAATCGGAAACCGTCGTGGCGGAGATAGCCCGTCTGATACAGAAGTCGGATTTGTGCCGCACACCCCGACAGGCTGCCGAAAGTGATGTCCGGGAACTTTACGGGAGATTGGCGGAGACACGCCTTGCGGAACAAGGGCGCAAAGGGCAGGCTGAAATGGTTCCGGAACAGGCTGACAGGGTAAATGTCCTGATTGCAATGCACACATTCATGTTGAGCCGCCATGTGCAACGCCATCCCGAATGTGGTATCGCCCCGCCGGACAATAACGATGTAAAGGATGCTGTCCGTGTCTTGGATGCGGATACCCGTACAAGCGAAAGGGCATTTTCGGTACTCTACCATTTCCTTATGGAAGGCAGTCAGCCGTCTATGTATGCCCTGTTGCGGTATGATATGGCGGACGATTACAGGCTGCACAATCTGATGGACAGCGGAACTGTTGATTCTGCGGCATTGGAAAGGGAATACGGAAAACTGCCGGACTTCCTTGAACTCGATGCCAGATTGACCCGTAAGGCGGAAAAGGCGTTGGAGAGTCTTTGCAAATGCCCTCCCGTGCCGTATCTGGAAAAAATGAACGAAGAATTGGAGAAGTTGGGGCGGTTGGCGTATAAGCCCGACAACATTGATGACCCGTCCATCAACCGTGGCTTCCTTGTAAAGTATGGCATAGACCGCCGTTCTCCCGTGGAAGAAAGGGCAAGGCAGGTGGAAACCGCCTATCGGGAACTTGACGCGAGGTTTGTCAGGATGACCGGGCGGCGACCGTATGCCGACGACCTCTTCGGGACTGTGAAACCGAAAGAGGAGATTAAGGAAGCCGTGACGGACAAACCGGAACGGCAGAAGCCCAAAGGCAGAAGAATGGGATTTTGAAAACAATTTTATAAACCATAAAAACGAAACGGATATGAAATCGAAAATTTTAATATTATGCGGCCTCTGCCTGTTGTGTGCAGGCAAGGCAAACGCCCAATGGGTCGTAACCGATCCCACCAATCTGGCGCAAGGTATCATCAATGCGGCGAGGAACATCACGCAGACCACCACGACCGCCAAGAACATGATAAGCAACTTCAAAGAGACGGTCAAGATTTACGAGCAGGGCAAGAAATACTACGATGCCCTGAAAAAAGTGAACGACCTTGTCAAAGACGGCATCAAGGTGAAGAACACCATCCTTATGGTGGGCGAAATTTCAGAAATCTATGTAACCAGCTTTCAGCTGATGTTGCAGGATGAGAATTTCACACCGGAGGAACTCTCGGCAATCGCCTTCGGCTATACGAAACTGCTGGAGGAGAGCAACAATCTGCTCAAGGAGATGAAGGACGTGGTGAACATAACCACCCTTCAGATGACCGACAAGGAGCGTATGGACGTGGTGGACAGGTGCTACAACTCCATGAAGCGTTACCGTAACATGGTGTCGTACTACACGAACAAGAACATCTCCGTCAGTTATCTGCGGGCAAGAAAGAAGAGCGACGTGAGCCGTGTCATGTCGCTGTATGGAAACGCTAACGAAAGGTATTGGTAATATGGGCGGAGAATTTGACAACCTGCACCAGATACTGCGTGTCCTCTACGATGAGATGATGCCGCTGTGCGGCGATATGACCTCCGTGGCAAAGGGGTTGGCAGGACTGGGAGCGTTGCTGTATGTGGCTGTCCGTGTGTGGCAGTCGCTCGCCAAAGCGGAGCCGATAGATGTCTATCCGATGCTGCGTCCCTTCGCCCTCGGTGTCTGTATCATGTTCTTTCCCACGCTGGTCTTGGGTTCTATGAACGCGATACTCAGCCCCATAGTGCAGGGGACGCACAGGATGCTCGAATCCCAGACCTTCGACATGAACAGCTATCAGGAGCAGAAGGACAAGCTGGAATATGAGGCTATGGTACGCAATCCCGAAACGGCTTTCCTCGTGTCCAACGAGGAGTTTGACAAGCAGCTGGAGGAATTGGGCTGGTCGCCTTCCGACATGGCGACAATGGCGGGTATGTACATAGAGCGTGGTGCTTATAACATGAAAAAGTCCATACGCGATTTTTTCCGTGAGGTGCTGGAACTCCTGTTTGCCGCTGCCGCACTCATCATAGATACGCTGCGTACCTTTTTCCTCGTGGTGCTGTCCATTTTGGGACCGATAGTCTTTGCCATCAGCGTGTGGGACGGCTTCCATTCCACGCTGTCGCAATGGTTCTGCCGCTACATACAGATATACCTGTGGCTGCCCGTTTCCGACCTGTTCAGCACGATACTCGCCAAGATACAGATACTGATGCTCCAGAATGACATCGAAGCCTTGCAGACAGACCCGAACTTCAGTATCGAGGCAAGCAACGGCGTGTACATCACATTCCTGATTATCGGTATCGTGGGATATTTCACCATCCCGACAGTGGCGGGCTGGATTATCAATGCCGGAGGCGGAGTAGGCAACTACGGTCGCAATATAGGTACAGCCGCAGCATTGGGCGGAAGTGCAGCCGGAGCGGTAGCCGGCAATGCGGCAGGACGTGCCGGGAAATTGGTCAAGGGAGCCGGAGGCATGGCGAAGTCCGCAGCCGGAAAACTGTTCAGAAGAAGTTAAACCTGTTAAAAGCAAATTATTATGGAATTTAAGTCATTGAAGAATATCGAGACCTCCTTCAAACAGATACGCCTGTTCGGGATAGTCTTCGTAGCAGCCTGCTCGCTCGTGGTCATCTGTTCCGTGTTCAGCGCGTTCCGCTTTGCGGAGGCGCAACGGCAGAAAATTTATGTGCTGGATAACGGCAAGTCGCTGATGCTCGCACTCTCGCAGGATATGTCGCAGAACCGCCCGGCAGAGGCGAGGGAACACGTCCGACGCTTTCACGAGCTGTTTTTCACATTGTCCCCCGAAAAGAGTGCCATCGAGCATAACCTCAAACGTGCCCTGCTCATGGCGGACAAGAGTGCCTATAACTACTATGCCGACTTTGCGGAGAAAGGTTATTACAACCGCATCATCGCAGGGAACATCAATCAGGTGTTGCAGGTGGACAGCGTGGTATGCAGCTTCGACAGTTACCCGTACTGTGCGACCACATACGCGCGGCAGATGATTATCCGTGAGAGCAACGTGACGGAGCGAAGCCTTGTAACCTCGTGCCGGCTGCTGAACGCCACGCGGAGCGACGACAACCCCAACGGGTTTACCATTGAAGGATTTACCATTTTAGAGAACAAGGATTTAAGAACGATAGAAAGATAGGAATATGAAGAAAATTATAAGACGAATCATCGAATGGCGCAACGCTTTTGACAAGCGGTTGTGCAGACATCTGGAGTCGCTTTCCCCGAAAGCACGGCTAATCACCGTCCTCGTGATGTTCTCCCTGTTTGCCGTCGGCTGCCTCGTGATGCTGGGTACGGCAATCCACGACTTCGGCAAAGGAAAAGTGCAGATGCAGATGGAACATATCGAGCGGTTGGAACTGCCGTCAGATAAACAGCCCGTCATCCATTATGACTATGGAACGGAACAACCGGATTGTGAAACCGAAGCCGGCATGATGCCGACAGAAAACCTCGCCGCCTATGAAGTTGAATGAACTGATAAGGAAAAAGCCTGACGGGGAGAAAGGGAACACCCCGAAAGAGCCTCTGACGGAGGCACAAAGGCAGAAGCGGAAGAAGATGCTGGTCTATCCGCTGATGGGGCTGATGTTTCTCGGCTCCCTATGGCTGATTTTCGCACCTTCGGCAGAGGAGAAGGCAGCGGAACAAGCCGGAACGGGCTTCAACACCGATATGCCGCTTCCGACGGATGCCGCCATTATCGGGGACAAGGAGAAAGCCTACGAGCAGGCGAAACTCGAAGAGCAGAGACGGGAGAGAAACCGTGCCGTCCAAGACCTTGCCTCTTTGTTTGAAAGCGAAGAAGGACAGGAAAATAAGGACAATGAGGAAGATTATGACCTGCTTAATCCGGGCGGCTCGTCTTCGGACAATACGGGTGGCGGAAACCGGACTCCGACAGCGATACACTCGTCGGCAAATGCCTACCGGGACATCAACACCACATTGGGCAACTTTTACGACAATCCCGAAGAAGACCCCGAAAAGGAGGAACTGCAAAAACGGGTGGAAGAATTGGAGGCGATGATGGAGCAACAGCAGGAGCAGCCCTCGTCTATGGACGAGCAGATAGCCCTGCTGGAAAAGTCCTACGAATTGGCGGCGAAGTACACCGGAAAGAACGGTCAGCAAGAGAATACGGTTACGGAGGAAAACGAAAAACCGACAGTCCGAAACGGGAAGGCGGTGGCTATGCCGGTCGGTCAGGTCAGGGAACGGGTCGTGTCCTCGCTGGCTCAACCGATGGGCGATGCGGAATTTGTTGCCGGATATACGGGCGAACGGAACTTCGGGTTCAATACTGCCATAGGCATGACAGGCGAAGAAAGCAAGAACACCATTGCCGCCTGTGTCCATGCCGACCAGACGATTACCGACGGACAGGCTGTACGCCTGCGGTTGCTGGAGCCTATGCGTTTGGCAGGCAGGATTATTCCCCGTAACACGGTCATCGTGGGCGGTGCAAGGGTACAGGGTGAACGGCTCGGTATCGAACTCACCTCGATTGAATACGGAGGGACGATTATTCCCGTGGAGCTGGCGGTATTCGACAGCGACGGTCAGGAGGGTATCTTCATCCCCGGTTCTATGGAGATTGATGCCGTCAAGGAGATTGCCGCCAACATGGGCAGTTCTCTCGGTTCAAGCATCAACATATCCACCAATGCCGGGGCACAGCTCGCTTCCGACTTGGGCAAGGGCGTGATACAGGGCACGAGCCAGTATATCGCCAAAAAAATGCGTACCGTGAAAGTCCATCTGAAGGCAGGCTACAAAGTCCTGCTCTACCAATACGAAAACTGATTTATCAACTTTTTTATAAACCACTAAATCCAAAGTAAAATGAAAAGAGTATTTTTAATGTTCGCCCTCTCGATGGGCATTGTATGTGCTGCAAACGCACAGGAAGTGAAAAACGGCAGCAGCGGTAACAGCACCTCGCAGGTTACGGAAGAGGTTACGGCAACCGCAGAAGAAACGGCGGCAGGGCAGCCGGAGAAACTGAACTTGGAAAAGGATGTCTATCCGCAACAGACGGAGGACGGGGACTTGTATCACGGACTTTCCCGCAAGCTGATGTTCGACCGCATGATACCTCCTCACGGATTGGAGGTTACTTATGACAAGACCGTCCATATTCTGTTCCCGGCATCTGTCCGCTATGTGGATCTGGGTTCGCCCAACCTCATTGCGGGTAAAGCGGACGGGGCGGAAAATGTCATCCGTGTGAAGGCTACCGTGAAGAACTTCCAAAACGAGACGAATATGTCCGTGATTACGGAGGACGGCTCATTTTATACCTTTAATGTGAAGTATGCCGATGAGCCGCTGTTGCTGAACGTGGAGATGTGCGACTTTATCCATGACGGTGAGGCGGTAAACCGTCCGAACAACGCGCAGGAAATCTATCTGAAAGAACTCGGAAGCGAGAGCCCCATGCTGGTACACCTGATTATGAAGTCGGTTCACAAGGAGGACAAGCGTATCGTAAAGCATATCGGCAGCAAGCGTTTCGGGATACAGTATGTACTCAAAGGCATCTATGTGCATAATGACCTGCTATATCTGCATACGGAAATCAAGAACTCGTCAAACGTGCCTTTCGATGTGGATTATGTCAGCTTCAAGGTCGTGGACAAGAAAGTGGCGAAACGCACTGCCATTCAGGAACAGGTACTGTTTCCTGTCAGAGCCTTCAATTATGCCGTCCGTGTAGCGGGCAGGCAGTCGGAACGCACGGTGTTCTGCCTGCCGAAGTTTACCATACCCGATGACAAGCAGCTTGTTATCGAACTGTGCGAGAAGAACGGAGGTCGCCATCAGTCTTTTGTCGTTGAAAACGAGGACTTGGTGCTGGCAAAGGTCATCAACGAACTGAAAGTACGCTGATATGAGAAAGGTTATCTTCTTGATGGTGTTGTCGCTTGCCCTGTTCACGGGGCAGGCACACGCCCAACGCTGCCTGCCCAAGATGAAGGGCATTGAACTCAGGGGCGGCATGGCAGACGGGTTCTACACGGGTGATTTGCAGAATGAAGCCGGATATTATTTCGGGGCTGCTCTCTCGTCCTATACCAAAGGAGGGAACAAATGGGTATATGGGGCGGAATACCTGCAACGCTACAAACCGTACAGGGAGATAAGGTTGCCGGTATCGCAGTTCACGGCGGAGGGCGGCTTCTATTACAACTTCCTTTCCGACCGCAGGAAAATCATGTTCCTCTACATAGGCGGTTCGGCTCTTGTCGGGTATGAGACCGTGAATTGGGGAGAGAAACTGCTTTACGACGGCTCCCGGCTGAATAACAAGGATGCGTTCATATACGGCTGTGCCGCCACCCTTGAAATGGAGGTCTATCTGGCAGACCGTATCGCGCTGACCGCTTCCGTGCGTGAGCGTTTCCTCTGGGGAGGCAGCACGGGGCATTTCCATACGCAGTATGGATTGGGAATTAAATTCATCATTAACTGATTAAAAACGAAATGACAATGAAAAGAATGATAATCAATATGTGTATGTACGGCTGTATGGTTGCCGCACTTGTCAGCCTGACCTCCTGCAATGACGAATTGGAGGTACAGCAGTCTTACGAGTTTACGGTGGAGACGATGCCCGTTCCGAAGGAGCTGGCGAAAGGAGAAACCGCCGAGATTAGGTGCGAACTCAAACGGTCGGGAGAGTTTGCGGATGCACTCTACACGATACGGTATTTTCAGTATGACGGGGAGGGTTCGCTCTCTTTGGACAACAACCTGACCTTGCTGCCCAATGACCGCTACCTGCTTGAAAACGAGAAGTTCCGCCTGTATTATACCTCACAGTGCGATGAGACCCAGAATTTCATCGTGGTCGTGGAGGACAATTTCGGCACGTCCTGCGAATTGGAATTTGACTTCAACCACGACAACGGGGATGAAGGCGAAGATGTGGACTCCGGCACCAATCCACCGGTTATACACAAGCCATTGGATTCGTTGGTTGTCGTAAAACCGTGGAGATAGCCTATGCCTATGATACAGATGAAAAGTACAAAGGAGAGCAATGAGAGGTACACGCCTCGTCATGCGGTATTGCCCATCATCAAATACCTGCCGTCAGAAGCGGTTATATGGTGTCCATTCGATACGGATAACAGCGAGTTCGTGTTGGCATTGAAGGAACACGGCTTCAAGGTCGTCCATTCGCATATCCTGACGGGAAAGGATTTCTTCGATTATGAGCCGGAATATTGGGACATCATCGTTTCAAATCCTCCGTTTGGCAACAAGAAGGAGATCTTTGAACGATGCCTGTCCTTCCGGAAACCCTTTGCCTTGCTGATGTCCAATATGTGGCTGAACGATGCAGCACCATGCCGGCTGTTCAAGGACAGGGAATTGCAGTTGCTTCTGTTTGACAGGCGGGTGCAATACAACAAGCTGGGTCGCATCCCTTTCGGTTCGGGTTATTATTGCCACAAGATACTGCCCAAACAGATTATTTTCGAGAATTTGCAGGTGGTAAAAGGTGAGATGAGCCGTATGCACATGGATATGGAAAGGCTGTTTGGAAAGACGGCGAATATGGAGTAGCCATATCTTAAAAACAAGACAGCCTGCCGGATTCTGTTCGGCAGGCTGCTTTTGATTTTGGGGTATTCCGATTACCGTATCGTTCCGCTTCTCACGGGAACACCATCCCGGAACATTTCCAACTTTCCTTTTTTCAGTCCCATTGGAAGCAGGACACAATCCAAATAGTTCCGATGCTCCAGACCTTTCAAGTTTACCCCCGTAAGGTTATTGAATATCATTCCGATGGATAAGCCGTCCTCGCTCTCCAATACCGTTTTACCGTTCTGTCTGATTTCCTCTTTCATAGAAATATACTTTTGTGCTTTAATCGCAGATTATGGACAATGGTTTCTTTGCTACTTTCTTTGTCCGCCCCTTGCTCACTGAAAGAAAGTAGCGGCGGCAAATGCCGCCACCGCTTAAAAAAGTCGGGTGTTTAATCCCGTTACCTCCGTAAAGATTTCCTCCAGCATATCGAAATATATCCCCTCGTATTTGGCGATGTCTTTCGTCTTGCTCTCGAAGGTCTTTTTGCTGAATGTCTTGCGGTAGAAACGCATATTATAGAGGTCTAATCCCTCGTCGTAAATGATTTCAAGGCGGTTGGCGGAAGTCTTGTTCCGTGAAAGGCTCATCAGTAAGCCGTTGCCCAAACCGATAAAATCCTTGCTGCCGGTCGTAAGGGCAAATCTGTGTCCTCCCATCTGCTGTAAAATCGTCTGTGCTATCATAATACTCTCTGTTTTATCTGTTCAATACTTGTTTTTGGGTAAGGGCGGTGTTTCCACCGCCTCACGCTGTTAATACTCTGTCAATTCTACTATCTCGCTATGCCTGTGCAACCACTCTTTCACACACTCCATATTGTATTCGCTCGTGATGACTGCCGTATGGCTGTCTGTCTGCGTGAAACGGGTGCTTTCGTAGTCGTCTATCCACTCTTTGAGGGTTGCCACTCCCCAAAACTGCACATCACTGAAAATGCCGTTCAATTCCGCTATCGTTTCCTTGAACTTGACGATTATCGTCTGATAGGTTGCGTTCATTGTCTTTCCTCCTTTCCTTGTTTCTTGTTCAGCCACTTGTCCCTTGCGGTTCGGCACTCGTCCAATGTCGGCTTTACGCAGGAGAACAATTCTCCGTCCTCGCTTCGGTAGTCGTATTGCACAAGTGTCCGCTTGCGTCTGCCGAAACCCGATTGGAAACTTTCGTATTTCTCCGTACCTGCTTCCGTGCAGGTACTTACTCCGTTGATGGTCATTCGTGTTGTCATAATCGTCTATTTTTGAATAAATCTTTCCAAATATCTCTCTTGTATGCCGAGTGCTTCGGCATAGGCACTTAATTGGGCGGCATAGCGGGTGCGGTAATAACTTTTTTCCATTTCGTTCTTGGATTGTCCGATATGTGCCCTTATATCGTTCAAATGCCTTTTGACGATATACTTGTAGTAATGAAGTTTTCTCTTTCTGTCCATATCCTTATGTGTCATTAGAAGTGTACTGACAAAATTCTGTTGCTCATCACCATTTCGGAATTGCTTGTATAGCGTTGGTGCAGGTAGAAGTGGTGGGAGCCGAAGCCGTAAAGGAAGAACCTGTCAAGTTCGTGCTTTTCGGCAAATTCCTTTACACCTTTTCTTAACCCCTCCTCACTTGTTGTCAATGTGAGGAGGTTTACAAATTCAAGGAACAAAGTGGGGATTTTATCGTCCCACAGACAAACCATGCTTTCAATTCTTACTTCCATATCATTATCGTTTTAGAGTTTATACTATGCTGCTTTTCTCATTCGCTTGCGGATTAGGCTCATATTGCTGTCCACAAGGTTTATAATGCGGTCGTGGTACTCGGTGTTTTGGTTGCACGCTCCACGGCTTTGCACCACTTTGAATGTCTTTAACGACACTTCTATCGTTTCAATGCGTACCCCGTCTATGGTTGCCGAAAGGATGAGGGAGTTCTTTTTGAGGTAGTAGGAGTTAGACCACACGCAATGGTGCATTACCGTTCCTTCTTCCGCAAACTCCGCCACGCTTTCCAATACACGGATGTTCAGTGTTCCATCCGTAAAGACGATACCGAAGAATTTGCCTTTGAGTTTGCGGTATTCCTTTTCGTACTTCTTCGCTTCCTGCTTCCGTTCCTTCAACTGCTCGCGTTCCCTCTGTCTGTCGCGTTTCCGTACCAACCTGTCGTGTTCGGCTTTGAGGTCGGTCGGGCAAACATACTTCGGGCTGTGCGTGTCCTTGCCGAAATGACGGAGCAAGTCTATCGTATCGCACCACATAGAGCCGTCGGATATGGTGTAGCCGTTACGGATGCAGATTTTAATGGATGCCCAATAGTCCCCGATATTGAAAGTGCGATGCAGATAATGGCGTAACATCGGATATTGTCCTGCTTTCATCAGTGTTTCCGCTTTCGGGTTGGTAAGCAAAGGCAAGAAAAGGTCATAAGGGAGTATGCTGTGATATTCACCCTTAAATCCGTTTCGCTTGATTTCAGGGATAACCCTCTGTCGTGGGTAAGTGCATTTCGGGTCTATGTCGTATGCTCTAAGTCCTTCGTTTTTGCGTATCTCCATATCGCTATATTCATTCCATAAGTCATAGTAGAACAAAGACATACAACGCAGTCTGGCAATGGTCGCTGTTTCGCCATCGGGAGCAATCCACCTCTGCACCACTTCAAAGATGGAATACTTGGCTGGTTCTCCTGCCTTGTATCGGAACTTGACGGAAAAGAAGCGTATTACTTGGTAGTGCTTGCAGGTGGTGATAATGGAAAAATACTCCATATCGTTGAATACGCTCTTTCGGGTACGCAGCACTTCCAACTCCATTCCGCAATGGGGGCAGGTGCATCCGCAAATGGTATCTGCAAGGTCGTGTTCGCTATTCCACGAATGTCCACACTCGGTACAGATGAGTATGCCGTTTGCCCTCTTGACTGCGTAGTGCTTGAAGCAATGGCGGAAAGCGTATGTCTTTTGTTCTTCGGACAATCTCGGAAGTCGCTTGCTCAAACGTGCGACTTCTTTCTGTATGGGTGTTCTCGGTATCATAAGCCTAAATCAAATAATGAGGGTTGGACATTGGTTTCTTGTTTGGCGGTCGGCTTCTTGTTGCGTTCCTGCATCTTACGGAGTTCGGCTTGCTGGTACTGCTCGACTGCTCTTTTTCGTGCTTCCGCCTTTTCCTCCTCCGTGAGTTCCACCGTGTGGTTTACCATCACTTGGCAAGAAAGGGGTTTGCCGACCTCTATATCATCCTCGTCATAGTAGTGGACTGCCATAGAGTACACTTCTCCGTCCGTGAAGCCGTTACAACCGCTCCGTTGCACCTCGTTGAGAATGTAGGTCACACAATCGTCTATGTTCTTGCCCTCCTTGCGGTATGCCACCGCAAAGAGTTTGTCCTCCGCTGCCCTTTGTTCCAAATAGGCTTGTATCGTTCTCTTGAAATGGTCTGTTGTCTTCATATCGTCAGTCGTTTTAATGGGTTACAGAATGGTCATTTTCAATATCTCTCGCCAATAGATTGGCTCTACCTCGCTTAACAGAAAGTCCACGAAGTCCTCCCTTGCGTCCTTGCGGAGTTCTCGGAATAACTGCTGAAAGGTGCTGAAATTGCCGTTGATATAGGTTTCCACCATATACTCGAAGATGTTGTCCACCTCGTAATATCTGCACTGCTGTGCTGCTGTCTTTGAATGTCTTTTCGTTTTCATATACTTGGATGTTAAATTGTTAATAACCACACGATAAAGCCGAAGAAGGCGATTATTGAAACAAGCGTAACAAACACGCCCAACACGATACGGAACACTCCGCAGATAACCTCGCCTGCAATGCCGATGGCGGAAGCACCTGCCCAAAGGATTGTGCCGATAATGGCTCTCAATAATGCGGTTGCCAATCTCCGCAATGTCTGCACTATGTATTGTCCTGCTTTCATATCCTTTTCGCTTTTTGATTTTTTATTTATGCGGATTTGAGAGCTGAGGGAGTTGAGTTTCGTTCTCTTTTTCGCCTCTCGTCATCCGACATTTTTTTTATGCGTCTTCCGGTCGCTTCGGTCGTTTTCGTTTCAGTTGCCCCATAAACGAAGCGGTTGGGGAAAACAAGGTTTTTTGAAAAAATACTACCCGACAACGGAGGCGTGGAGATTTTTTCAAAAACAGGAGGCTTGACCTTGTTTTACCGGCAAAACCCGAAGTTTCCTTTGCGACTGATAACGGAACGCCCTCGAAGCGATCCACTGAAGACGGATATGGAGGATGACGAAACAGAGGCGAAATTGAAAAGGAAAACCATTATGCTTTCGCCAGAATAAAAGAGAAGCGTATTGGGTTACGAAGTATGCCGTACAGAACCGACAATAAAGAATTGTCCCCCGTTACGGTACTTGCGAATTGAGTCGTAACGGGGGATATTTCTTTAGGTTATGTCCCTGTCGTAAAATGGTCGTTGAATTTATGAGGCGACGTTTTTACGATGAGAAGTTCTAATACATCCTATATAAATTATATGTTGCTAATAATTAAATAGATGACTATTATACTCCATAAAATCGTTCATGCATTTTTCACATCTGAAGAAATCCATTATTGTTTGCTGAAATATTGTGCTTACATAAATGCCAATTCGTTGAAAAAGTGTACCTTTGTAATATAATTCATTGGCTAATCATATTATCTATGGAAAAAGTTATTGACTTTGATATTCTCATTGATGACTCATTCATACAAATGTGCCAAAACGAAGCATTGTCTCCGATACATAACAAATATGTATTAAGTTTGGTAAATGATTTTGAAGATGGGAGTTGGCGTTATTCTAAATTTCAGAGTTTCATTTGGGATAATATCGCTGAAACATCTCTTTCACAAAAAGAAAGAGAAAAATTGGTTTCTAAAAGTCATTCAGAACTTGTAGCAGCAGCAAAAAATCTCCGTCTAACTGATGCTGATGAAGTAGGAAGTGGAAGTGAGCTAGCAGAGATAGTCCTGTATGGTATAATGAAACATTACTATAATGCATTACCTGTTGTACCTAAAATATTTTACAAGCAAAATGCACAAGATAATGCGAAGGGAGCTGATAGTGTACACATCGTTATTGAAAAAGACAATGATTTTTCACTATGGTTTGGAGAGGCTAAGTTTTACAATAGTATAGAAGATGCCAGACTAAATACAATTATAGACTCTATCAATAATTCACTACAAACTGAAAAATTAAAGAAAGAAAATAGTATCATAACTAATGTTTCTGACATAGATTCATTGGTTGATAATCATGAATTATGCAAAAAAATAAAAGATGCACTATCTCCGCAGGAGTCTATAGATTCTATAAAACCTAAGATACATATCCCTATACTTTTATTACATGAATGTTCTATTACACAAGGTGCAAATTGTATGTCTGATGAGTATAAAGAAAGTATAGTTAATTATCACAAAGACCGTGCAAACTCATACTTCAAAAAGCAAATAGAACACCTTGGGGCAATATTTAGATATGGAGAAATAAAATTCCACTTAATTCTATTTCCAGTTCCCTCGAAAAAGAATATTGTTGATAAGTTTATTTCAAATGTTAAATTCTATAAAGAGCAATAAATAATATGGATGTATTTAATACTTGCCAAGAAATAAATGACTTGTTAAGTGACCAACAAGAAACATCTGCTAGAAATTTGTTGATTAAGTTGTTGGATTATTTAAATTCGCACAATATTCCATATACACCTTTAATTAATCATTTTATTAGAGAAACAGGATTGTATCCATACTTGCAATCTGAAACTTCAAGTTGGCAAGATAAATTTGTTTATCAGGCATTTAAAGTTGATGCAGGAGATGTACATCAAGTTACTCTTCATAGGGAGCAATCAGCTCTGTTGAAAAGTCTGCTCGCAGGAGAAAATATTGCAGTTAGTGCTCCTACAAGTTTTGGTAAAAGTTTTGTCATAGATGCATTCATCTCCATAAAGAGGCCAAACAATGTAGTGTTAATTGTTCCTACGATAGCCTTAACAGATGAGACAAGGAGGAGGTTATATAAGAAATTCTCTAACGAGTATAAGATTATAACAACTCCTGATGTTGAACTTGTTTCTAAAAACATACTAATATTTCCACAAGAGCGAGCTATTAGCTATATAAATAAAATTGAGTCAATCGATATTTTGATAATTGATGAATTCTATAAAGCTGGAGTTTCGTTTGATAAAGACCGCGCACCTGTTTTGTTAAAGGCTATTTTGGAACTAGGAAAGAAAGCAAAACAAAGATATTTTTTAGCACCTAACATAGCAGATTTAAATGATAATCCTTTTACCGAAGGAATGAAATTTGAAAAAATAGACTTTAACACTGTGTTTTCTGAAATACATAAAGACTACCTAAATACAAGTCCAAACAACAAATCTTTCAAAAAGGATAGACTGTTGGCTATATTAAACCAGAAAAGGACGAAGACTCTAATATATGCAGGAACATATTCTAATATTGATAAAATTATTGGCATTTTACAAGATGCATTACCGAATAGGAAGAACGAACTGTTAGAATCATTTTCAAATTGGTTAAAAGACAACTACGGAGAAACTTATGTTTTATCTGATTTGGTATGTAAAGGTGTTGGTATTCATAATGGACGGTTACATCGTTCTTTAAGTCAATTACAAGTTCGATTATTTGAGGAACCTATGGGGTTATATAATATAGTGTCTACTTCTTCAATAATAGAAGGAGTTAATACGTCTGCCGAGAATGTGATTATTTGGGCCAACAAAAACGGGAAACCCAATCTAAATGATTTTACATATAAAAATATTGTAGGACGAGGCGGTAGAATGTTCAGACATTTTATTGGAAAAATATATTTATTCGAAGCCCCTCCAGAAGAAAAACCAGCTCAATTGAAGTTGGAATTTACAGATGAATTATTAAATTCGCTAGATACAAATAGGTTTAATGACGAATTAACAAGAGAACAGATTATTAAAATTATAGCTTTTAATGATGAAATGGACAGCATCTTGGGGGATGGGGTTTATAAAACTATAATAAATGATGCTGCGATACAGGCATGCAATAGCAGTTCTCTGCGAGAAATAGCGATTGATATGACTCAAAATCCTGCCCAATGGAATGGATTAGGATTTTTGAATTCAAATAATCCTCAACAGTGGGGAACTACTTTATTTAAAGTGCTAAAGTATTTAGGAGGATCGGCAGGTGCTACCCATACAGACTTAGTTGCCTATATAAAAGCTATTTCAAATAATTGGAATAAGACGATACCGGAAATTATAAATTCTCTAAGAAACAATGGAATTACAATCGAAAAATATTTCGAATTAGAGAGGGTTGTCTCATTTAATTTATCTGCCCTACTTGGAGATATTAATGCCATACAAAAGCATATCTTTAAAAATTATACAGATATATCTCCTTTCATATCTAAAATATCTCATGCTTTTTTACCTAAGTTAGTTTATGAATTAGAGGAATATGGCTTGCCTAGAATGATAAGTAAAAAAATTCATAAGGCAGGTCTTATTAACTTGGAGCAACAAGATATTTCTGTAAATGATATTATATCAAACTTTAATCATATCGGAATAAATGGACTAACAGATAGGCTTGAATTTCATCCTTTTGAGAGGTATATTTTGGATTATTTTTACGATGGCATATCTAATAATAGTATTACCAACTAAAATGGATAATCTAAATTTGGTTTTGGGATATTTGTTCTGAGTAACGAATATCCCAAAACTTTCGTCTTTCATCATTTGGTAATATAACAAATAAAATGTAACTTTGCTTTGTGAAAAGAGTTGTTTGAAAGAGTAAGCAAAGCACAGTAAATCAATGCAGTCTGAATGTCGCTAAATCATTACCCTTTTCCTACTACTTATTTGCTACTCTCTGCTTTTCAATCAGATACAACATTTTTTATTATCCAAAGTAAAGATAATTATGATTTCGGTTGAAGGGTTAACAGTTGAATTCGGCGGTTTTACGCTGTTTGATGATATATCATTTGTAGTAAATAAGAAAGACCGTATTGCGTTGGTGGGTAAAAACGGGGCCGGCAAATCTACGATGTTGAAAATATTTGCCGGATTACAATCTCCGACTGCCGGTAACGTAAGTATTCCTAAAGATATAACGATAGGCTATCTGCCGCAGCAAATGCAACTGACCGATTCCCGTACGGTTCGCGAAGAGGCCGAATTGGCTTTTGCCCATATACACGAGACTGAAAAAGAGATAGAACGTCTGAATATCGAATTGGGTGAGCGTACCGATTATGAGTCGGAGGCTTACCAAAAGTTAATTGACCGTGTTACTCATTTGTCTGAACATTTTCAAATGATGGGGGGAAACAATTATCATGCCGAATTGGAACGAACTCTGATGGGGTTGGGTTTTTTACGTACGGACTTCGATCGCCCTACCTCCGAATTTAGCGGCGGATGGCGTATGCGTATCGAACTGGCAAAACTGTTGTTGCGTCGTCCTGATGTTTTATTGTTGGACGAACCTACCAACCACTTGGATATCGAATCAATACAATGGCTTGAAAACTTTATTGCTACCCGTGCAAATGCTGTTATTCTGGTTTCGCACGACCGGGCATTTATAGATAATACAACTATCCGTACGCTTGAAATAGAACTGGGTAGTATTTATGATTATAAGGTAAAATATTCCGACTATGTAATTCTCCGTAAAGAACGTCGTGACCAACAATTACGGGCGTTTGAAAATCAACAGAAAAAATTAGCCGATACGGAAGCTTTTATAGAGCGTTTCCGCTATAAGGCAACGAAGTCGGTACAGGTTCAGTCACGTATAAAGCAACTTGAAAAGATAGAACGTATTGAGGTGGATGAAGTGGATACGGCTATGTTGAGCCTTAAATTCCCACCGGCTCCGCGCTCAGGTTCATACCCTGTCATTATGGAAAATGTGGCAAAACGGTATGGTGATCACTTGATTTTCCAAAATGTCACTTTCACAATTAACCGGGGTGATAAAGTAGCTTTTGTGGGAAAGAACGGCGAAGGTAAATCTACCCTTGTGAAGTGCATCATGGATGAAATAGATTATGAGGGCAAACTTCAATTGGGACACAATGTTAAAATTGGCTACTTTGCGCAGAACCAAGCCCAGCTTTTAGATGAAAATCTTACGGTTTTTGATACGGTAGACTACGTTGCACAAGGAGATATCCGTACTAAAATTCGGGATATATTAGGTGCGTTTATGTTTGGGGGCGAGGCTTCCGATAAGAAAGTAAAAGTTCTTTCGGGTGGAGAAAAGACGCGTCTGGCAATGATCCGCCTGTTGCTGGAACCTGTCAACTTATTGATATTAGACGAACCTACCAACCATTTGGATATGCGTTCTAAAGACGTATTGAAAGATGCTTTGAAGGAGTTTGACGGTACGGTTATTCTTGTTTCCCATGACCGCGAATTTCTGGACGGACTGGTTGATAAAGTTTATGAGTTCGGAAACCAGAAAGTGGTAGAACATTTAGGAGGAATTTATGACTTTCTGGAACGTAAAAAGATGGATAGCTTGCGCGAATTGGAACGTTCTAATTCATTGACAAGCCAGTCTGCCGAGAATCAGGACACTCAGCTAACGCAAAACAAGTTGTCGTATGAAGCCCGCAAGGAATTGAACCGTGCTGTCAAGAAGCTCGAGAAAGCTATCTCTGATGCTGAAGAGCGTATTTCCGTACTCGAAAATTCAATTGCTGAAACAGAAGCTAAATTGGCTACTCAGGAAGGAGCTTCGGATGCCTCCTTGTATACTCACTATTCAGAATTAAAGACTGAATTGTCTGAAATTATGGATAAATGGACAGAGTTGACAATAGAAAAGGAAGGATTAACAATGGAAAACGTTTAATCGGTAAATCTCCTTTTTATTGAAAAAAAAACTAATTTGAGTAACATACTTTTGTAAAAAGTAGCTAGCTTTGTATGCTAGAAAACAAACACACAACCTAATTCATCAATATGTTAACTCAAATTATTAATGGCAAGATCCTTACTCCGCAGGGCTGGCTAAAAGATGGCTCTGTGTTGATAAGGGACAACAAGATTTTGGAAGTAACCAACTGTGATTTAGCTGTTATAGGAGCAACTCTGATCGATGCCAAAGGAATGTATATAGTTCCCGGAGGTGTTGAAATCCATGTACACGGAGGTGGCGGCAGGGATTTTATGGAAGGAACCGAAGAGGCTTTCCGTGCTGCCGTGGCTACTCACATGCAACATGGTACTACCAGTATTTTTCCAACCCTTTCTTCTTCTACCATCCCGATGATTCGTGCAGCAGCAGCTACTACCGAAAAACTAATGGCCGAAAAAGATAGTCCTGTATTGGGATTGCACTTGGAAGGGCATTACTTCAATATGAAAATGGCAGGCGGCCAGATGCCTGAAAATATAAAAAATCCGGATCCGGAAGAATATATCCCGTTACTGGAAGAAACAAATTGTATTAAACGTTGGGATGCAGCTCCCGAACTACCGGGCGCTATGCAGTTCGGTAAGTATGTATCTTCAAAAGGCGTGTTGGTTTCCGTAGGTCATACGCAGGCGGAGTATGAAGATATCCGTACAGCTTATGAAGCAGGTTATACACATGCTACACACTTCTATAACGCAATGCCTGGTTTTCATAAACGTCGTGAGTATAAATACGAAGGTACGGTCGAAAGTATCTATCTGATAGACGATATGACAGTTGAAGTGGTGGCCGATGGCATTCACGTTCCGCCTACTATACTTCGGTTGGTGTATAAAGTAAAAGGTGTGGAAAGAACTTGCCTGATTACAGATGCTTTGGCTTGTGCGGCAAGCGATAGCCAGGACGCTTTTGATCCGCGTGTGATTATAGAAGACGGAGTTTGTAAATTGGCCGACCGGTCGGCTTTGGCTGGTAGTGTAGCGACAATGGACAGGCTTATCCGTACAATGGTGCAGAAAGCGGAGATACCGCTGGAAGATGCTGTACGTATGATCTCCGAAACGCCTGCCCGTATTATGGGTGTAGACGACCGTAAAGGTACGCTGCAACGCGGTAAAGATGCCGACCTTATGATTTTGGATAATGATCTGAATGTTCGTGCCGTATGGGCTATGGGCAAATTGGTGGAAGGCACGAATAAGTTATTTGCATAAAACACGGAAAGGAAATACAATGTTAACACAAATTATAAATGGCCGGATTCTTACACCCCAAGGATGGCTGGAAGAAGGATCTGTATTGATTCGGGATGGTAAAATCCTGGAAGTTACAAATAACGATTTGGCGTTGATAGATGCTACTGTGGTGGATGCTAAAGGAATGTATATTATTCCGGGCTTTGTTGCCATGAATGTGCATGGCGGGGCTGGCCGCGATTTCAGGGAATGTACCGAAGACGCATTTAAAGGCGCAGTTGCCGGTCATATGAAGCATGGCGCTACTTCTATCTTTCCAACTCTTTCTTCTTCTTCCGTTTCTGATATATACAAGGCTGCCTCCGTATGTGAGAAGTTGATGGCAGAAGCAGGCAGTCCGGTACTTGGACTTCATATAGAGGGGCCTTATCTGAATACTAAAATGGCCAGTCTTCTTTATGCAGACACGATTAAGGCTTTAGATAAAGAAGAGTATACCGCTTTGCTGGAAAAGACGGATTGTATCAAGCGTTGGGATATTAGCCCCGAACTGGAAGGCGCACATGAATTTGCCCGGTATATCAAATCCAAAGGTATATTGGCTGCCATTACGCATACCGAAGCAGAATTTGAAGATATAAAGAATGCCTATAAAGCAGGTTTTACCCATGCTGCCCAATTCTATAATGCAATGCCGGGTTTTCATAAACGCCGTGAATACAAGTACGAAGGAACCGTTGAGAGCGTATTTCTTATGGATGATATGACCGTGGAAGTGATTGCCGACGGTAAGCATCTTCCGTCTACTATATTACGCCTGGTTTATAAATTGAAAGGAGTGGAACGTATGTGCCTTGTTACAGATGCTCTTTCGTATGCTGCGGGAGGAGATCGTCCGGCTCCTGGTTCGCGCATCATTATAGAAGACAATGTTTGTAAACTTGCCGATCATTCGTCATTGGCAGGTAGTATTGCTACAATGGACACATTAGTGCGTGTTATGGTGCAAAAAGCAGAAATTCCGTTGGCTGATGCCGTACGGATGGCTTCCGAAACCCCGGCACGTTTGATGGGGGTTGATGATCGTAAAGGATCTTTACAGCGTGGAAAAGATGCCGATATTGTTATATTGGACCGTAAATATAATGTCCGTGCCGTATGGTCAATGGGTAAATTGGTACCGGAGACAAATACATTGGCTTAACTTTTTCCCGATAAATTTGTTTTATAAATAAATGCAATATGATGTTGGCGGAAATAGCTATATTTGTAATTCAAGTAAAGTAAATCGAATTTAATGTAAATAAGACATGAAAAAGGACCTTAGTTCTCAGATTACCTTGACGCGTATACCCCAGCGGTATTACCGTCCGGAAAATGCTTTTGAGCATTCAGTGTTAACTCGCTTGGAAAAAATCCCGACTAATATTTATGAGTCGGTAGATGAAGGGTCTCTCGCTATAGCTAATGAAATAGCAACTCAAATACGTATGAAACAAGAGATAGGCGAGTCATTCGTTATCGCTCTTCCCGGAGGACGTTCTCCACTGAATGTGTACAAAGAGTTGATACGCATGCATAAGGAAGAAAATCTGAGTTTCCGTAATGTGATCGTTTTTGTTGAATATGAGTTTTATCCGTTGGCATCAACTTTCGGTGGAAATGTCGCCCGTTTGCAGGAAGCCTTATTTGCGCACGTGGATATTCCTTCTGAAAATATTCATGCTCCGAATGGAAATATGCCGAAAGATGAGGTTCTGGATTTCTGCCGGAAATATGAAGAAGATATCAAACAAGCCGGAGGATTGGATTATATTTTATTGGGATTAGGACAGAGCAGTAACATCATGTTCAATGCAGCCGGTTCAACTATCAGTTCGCGTACCCGCCTGGTTGTGTTGGAAGGTGCTGCCCGTAAGGAAGCTGCCCGTACTTTTCCATCAATAGATAACGTACCTGCCGGCGTAATTACAATGGGTATCTCTACTATGATGAATGCCCGTAGCGTAGTATTAATGGCTTGGGGTGAAGATAAAGCAGGTATTATTGCTAAGACAGTGGAAGGCCCGGTGACAGACCTGATCCCTTCTTCTTATATACAGAATCATCCGAATTCAAAAGTAGTTGTTGATCTGTCTGCAGCTTATGATTTGACAAGAATAAGCCATCCATGGTTGGTGACCAACTGTGAATGGGATAATAAACTGATTCGTCGTGCTATTGTGTGGTTATGCCAGCTGACAGGAAAGCCTATTCTGAAATTGACGAATCGTGATTATAGCGAACATGGTTTGGGCGAATTGCTGGCTTTGTACGGTTCTGCATATAATGTAAATATCAAGATTTTTAATGATATTCAGCATACAATTACCGGCTGGCCGGGTGGAAAACCGAATGCAGACGATTCGAACCGTCCGGAACGTGCTACTCCATTCCCGAAGAAAGTGATTGTTTTCAGTCCGCATCCGGATGACGATGTTATCTCTATGGGAGGAACTTTGCGCCGTTTGTGCGACCAGCATCATGATGTGCATGTAGCTTACCAGACTTCCGGTAACATCGCAGTAGGTGACGAAGAGGTAATCCGTTATTGCGAATATCTTCGTGATGTATGCGATAAATATGCTGCCGGAGATAACTCCGTAAAGAAAAAAGCGGAAGAAATAATCAACTACCTCCGTTATGAAAAGGTAGAAAATGGAGAACCCGAACGTAAGGATGTACTATTTATGAAGGGTACGATTCGTCGTGAAGAAGCCCGTCATGGTTGCCGTTATTCGGGAGTGAAAGATGATCATGTTCATTTCCTTGACCTGCCCTTCTATGAAACAGGTATGGTGAAAAAGAATGAACTGAGTGAAGCTGATAAGGATATTGTAAAGAACTTACTGCTGAAAGTAAAACCGGATCAGATATTTGTTGCAGGCGACTTGGCAGACCCTCATGGAACCCACAAGGTTTGTCTGGATGCTGTTCTTGCAGCTATAGATGACGTAAAAGATGAAGAATGGATGAAGAACTGCCGCGTATGGATGTATCGTGGAGCATGGGCGGAATGGGAAATGGATCACGTAGAAATGGCGGTTCCTATTTCTCCTGAAGAATTACGCCATAAACGTAATGCAATCCTGAAACATCAGTCGCAGGCAGAGAGTGCTCCGTTCTTAGGAGATGATGAACGTTTGTTCTGGCAACGTGCAGAAGACCGCAACCGTGCAACGGCGGAGGTATACCATCAACTAGGTCTGGCTTCTTATGAAGCGATGGAGGCATTTGTACAATACATACCATTACGTTAATCCGAGTTGGAAAATGAATATAAAAGCTTTAGCTCATTACGGGCTAAAGCTTTTTTTATTCCTTTATATTTATGACTCTTGCTTAAAATGCTTGTGTTTTTCTTATAAAAAGCATCTGTGAATCTTGTCTATTCCTTTTATAAGCTGTTACTTTGCAGCCGAATATAAATGGGTGAGGTATTATGTTGAAATTCCTGAAAAACTGGACTCTGCCGGTTGCTATGCTGGCCGGAGCGTCGGGGTACTTTATTTTTGCCAACTTCTCTTTTCTGGAGCCGACAAAACCATTTGTTTTTTCTTTAATAGCTTTCCTTACGCCTACTTTGATCTTTGCCCAGTTGCTGCTTACTTTCTGCAAAGTGGACCCGCATGAACTAATGCCTCAACCTTGGCATGGGTGGTTGTTATTATTTCAGATAGTAACCTGTGCTTTAATGGCAACTTTCCTGATAGTTGTGAGGATGGATGAAGCTTACAAAGATGTATTTGAAGGAATTATGGTTTGTTTGATCTGTCCTACCGCTACTGCCGCCGCTGTAATTACCGGAAAATTGGGAGGCAGCGCTTCGAGTTTAACTACATATACATTACTTTCAAACTTACTGGCGGCAATAGTTGTGCCATTCGTTTTTCCATTGGTGGAACCTCATGCGGATATTACCTTTTTCTCTGCATTTTTGCTTATATTAAGCAAAGTATTTCCATTGCTGTTGTTTCCGTTCTTTTTGGCTTGGGTGTTGCGCCTGTTTTGTCCGCCGGTTCATCGCTTTTTATTAAGTTTACGTGATGCTGCTTTTTATCTTTGGGCGGTTGCACTTGCAATTGTAACGGGACAAACCGTCCGTTCGTTGGTGAATAGTGATGCCGACCTCTTGGTAGAGATACTTATTGCTTTGGGAGGACTCATTACCTGCTGTATTCAGTTTTATTTGGGTAGGCGTATTGGTAGTGTCTATAAAGACCGTATTAGTGCCGGTCAGGCTCTCGGACAGAAAAATACTGTCTTAGCTATCTGGATGGCCTATACCTACTTAAATCCCCTTTCGTCTGTAGGTCCCGGAAGCTATGTGCTGTGGCAGAATATTTTTAATAGCTGGCAGTTGTGGCAGAAAAGGAAAAAAGACTATAGATGGAATAATCAGGCTTGACAATGTTTGCCAAATTCTCGTATGGCCTTTGGTTGCTCTGTAATTTTCTGCAAAAAGTTGCATGTGATGATGACGGAATAATCTCTATCTTTGCAGTTGCAGCAGACAACTAATAATAAAGATAATATGAAACTGAGTAATGTATGGTTTACCGCGCTTTCGGAGAGCGAGGAGGGACAAATGATAACGGTGAGCGGCCGCGAAGAACTGACTGAGTTTGTACAGTCAGGCAAGTTTAAGGAGCGTGCAGAGATAACCTGGAAGTATGAAGCGGATAAACTTGGCATGCCTTTGGAAGAAGTTGCAGGACGTATGGAAGAGGTACAGGCCGTGCTGCAAAAAGCGATGGAGAAGGATAAACTTTCTATCCTTACCGGCGTTTATACAGGAGGCGGTGAGAAGGTGTGGGTGTTCTATACCCGTACGGTGCGTGTTTTTGGCGAACGTTTGAACGAGGCTTTGGCTTCCTTCGAACTTCTACCTATTTCTATCTATACCGAAGTAGACCCGGAATGGGAAGAATATCTGGATATGTTGGAGATGAAAGAATGGGCGGTGGAATAACCGCCCGTTCTTATTACTATTGGTATTTTATAGTAACCGGAAGTAACTGTACTCTGCCGGTTCGGTTGGCGAACCACAATGGATCAGTCCCGGGCGTGCAACGCGGTCCCAGCGTACTTGTTTGCTATAATCGCGTTTCGGGGCAATGTTGTTTAGGGCTTGCCACGTTTTTCCGTCTTTGCTCCAGAAGAAAGTACATTGAGTTCCGTTGTTTACTTCTATTTTCAGATAAAGAGAAGTAGCGGGGAGCGGTTCGTTGCAGACGATCTGCTCTTTACCGTCTATCACCTCTTTCAGTATCAGTTTGTCTCCTTGGGCGCCAAAGGCTACCAATGTTTTGTCATCGCCGTAGAGGGTAAGACCTTTCAGGCTGCTATTATGGTTGATTACCTGTGTGGCAAAAGCATAATCGGGTTTTACCGGGCGGAGACAAAGTGCCGAGCCGTTATGGTTGCCTTCCTTCATGGTTCCGCTTAGCGATAGTTTACCTTTGCCTGCGTGGATATTAACGGTAGTATAAGGATAGTTCCATGTCCATCCGGCTTTCAGCTTGTTGTTTTTGAAGTTGTCGAAGAAACCAAGCGTTGCTTTCTGCTCTTTTCCTTTGAATGGAAGCGGCTGTTCTAATTGCGCCGTATCGCCTGTGGGGAAGTGTATCCAGCCGTCATCGCCTATTACCATTTCCTGGAGCATGGGTTGGCGTCCGGCAAAGAAACGGCCTCCGGTCAGATAGGCGTGGAAGAAATAGAACATACGTCCGTCCGGGGTAGTGGTCACTGTACCGTGTCCGCATGACTGAACTTTGTCGCTACCGCCGTGCAGGACCGGATTACCATCATATATTTCATACGGGCCTTTCAGCGTTTTGGAACGGGCAACGCGTACCTGATAATCGCTTTTAGGTCCGCAGCAGCTATGCGTAGAGTAGAGCATATAATAATAATCTCCTTTCTTGAAGTGGCATTGGCCTTCCATTCCGATCCGGTCGTTGTCGCGCATCAGGGTGAATGTTTCTCCTACAAGGCTCAGGCCGTCGTCCGAAAGTTGGCTGCAAAGAAGTTCGATAGGCCGGTTATCCAGTCCGTAGGCTTTCCATGAGATGTATTGCTTGCCGTTGTCTTCCAGAATAAAGGCATCGATGGCTTCGGTTCCGTATTCAACAACCGGGCCATGGTCGGTAAATTCCTTTGTCGGGTTGTCTGCCGTGGCTACACCTATATAGGACACGCCCTTTTTGTTGCGTGCCGTATAGTAGGCGTAGACCTTATTGTTCATATAATACAACTCCGGAGCCCAGAACGATGAAACTGTCCACTCCGGCTGTTTGTCGAAGATATGCCCGGTCTGTTTCCAGTTTACCAGGTCTGTAGATGTAAACACTGGATAATAAGGCGCCCACTCCGAAGAGGTTCCGGTAGCATACCAGGTGTTGCCTATACGAATGATGGAGGGATCGGCCACATCACCGGGAATAACCGGATTGTTGAAGTGTCCTTTTGTTTGCCCGTACATATTAGCTGCACACAAAGCAGCGCAGGCAATGGCGATAAATGTCTTTTTCATGGTCTGAATTGTAAATAAAGAATTAAAAACAGGGCAAATATAAAGAAATACATTGATATTATGCACGCTGATAAGGCGTATTTGTGTTGATGGCAACCTTCTGCTGATTTGTATGGGTTAATAGCAGGTCGAAAATTGAGAAATCCGGTCTGTGAAGCCTCTGTAGCTCTACGGAGGTATCACCGGAGCTCCGTCAATGGTTTTGTAGGGGTACGAAATGGCTGCCGGCGCGTCTGTAATGGTTTTGTAGGCCTACAAAATGGCTGCAGCTACTCCGGTAATGGTTTTGTAGGGGTACGGAGACTCCGCCGGTGCGCCGGTGATACTTTTGTAGGGGTACGGAGGTTTTCCGTATGGTGCGGGCACTCCAGCCTCCCTCTTTTCCCCTCCCCATAGGGGAAGGGTTACTCCTGATACAACGGACTTTGAACTGTCTTTTTTTCTATTATTGTGCCATCAGGTAGGCTTTGAAGCCGGCAAAGTCTTTGTTGAGTTCTATGCTTTGTTTCTTACCTTTCATAAAGGCTTGCAACTTGGCGGGGATTTCGATGTCCGAAGCCAGGATACTGTCTACCGTGCCTTTGAACTTGGCAGGATGGGCTGTCTCCAGGAATACACCGGTTTCGTTCGCATCAAGTGCATTTTGTACCAACGCCTGGAAGCCACATGCCCCGTGGGGATCCAGCAAATAGCCGCAGTCGTTGTAAACGCGTTTCATAGTGGAAGCAATTTCTTCATCTGTAAAGCGGTAGCCGGAGATCAATCCGCAGATTGCTTTGTGCGGATCGCCATAGATACCGAACAAGTCCAAAATGCGTGCAAAGTTGCTAGGATCGCCTACGTCCATCGCGTTGGCAATGGTGGCTACGGACGGACGTGGATTGTACTTGCCGGTGTTGAGATATTCGAGGAATACATCATTGCGGTTGTTGGCCGCTATAAAGCGTTTGACAGGAAGTCCCATCCGGTGTGCAAACAGCCCGGCTGTGATGTTGCCGAAGTTCCCGCTGGGAACACTTACTACCAGTTCGTTTGCTTTTCCTGCTCTGTCCAGTTGTGCATACGCATTGAAGTAATAGAATGATTGCGGAAGGAAGCGGGCTACGTTGATAGAATTGGCCGAAGTGAGTTTCATGTGTCCATTCAGTTCGCTATCCATAAAGGCGGATTTTACCAAGGCCTGGCAATCGTCGAAGGTACCGTCTATTTCGAGCGCCGTGATGTTTTGTCCCAGCGTTGTGAACTGGCATTCCTGTATAGGGCTTACCTTTCCTTTGGGGTAGAGCACATACACGTGGATACCTTCAACGCCCAGAAAACCGTTGGCTACGGCACTACCTGTGTCTCCCGAAGTAGCAACAAGTACGTTTACCTCTTTCAATCCTTGTTTCTTAATGAAGTAACCCAGCAAACGGGCCATGAAGCGGGCGCCTACGTCTTTAAATGCCAGCGTGGGGCCGTGAAAGAGTTCCAGGCTGTAGATGTTGTCTTCCACATGTACTACCGGTGTGTCGAACGAAAGTGTATCTTTTACGATCTTGTCCAATACGTCCGGTTCGATGTCTTCGCCGAAGAAAGCTTGTGCCACTGTGCACGCTATCTCATGGAAAGACATATGTTTCATTTTACTAATAATATCCTTACTTAAGGAAGGAATCCTTTCGGGCATATATAGTCCCTTATCGCCGGCCAAACCTTTTATGACGGTTTCCTCTAGCGTAGCAAGAGGGGCTTGTTTGTTTGTACTGTAATATTTCATGTGATTTATTCTTTAAGAAACTCTTTAATGAACAGGTCTTTTTCCAATACTCCGTATTTTCCGTCCAGTACCGAAAACTCGTCGAAGCGGGTTACGCTGTCCGGTTGTATGCCTGGTTTATATATAAGGAAAGGCACAGGTGTATTAGTATGCGTACGGATGGCACACGGAGTAGGATGGTCGGGCAGAATAGCAATACCAACAGGCTCGTCCCATTTCTGTAATTCTTCATAAATAATCCGTATTGCACGGTTATCCAGATATTCGATTGTTTTTACTTTCAGGTCTACATCGCCTTCGTGCCCGGCTTCGTCACTGGCTTCTACATGCAGGTAGACAAAGTCGTTTGTCTTCAGGGCTTCAAGGGCGGCATGGGCTTTTCCTTCGTAGTTCGTATTCCATAAACCGGTAGCGCCTTCTACGTTGATAACTTCAAGCCCTGCATATACTCCGATACCGCGGATCAGGTCGACAGCCGATATTACGGCTCCTTTCTTGAAACCGTACATTTCCTGCATAGTTTGCATGGCTGGCCTGTATCCCGGCGACCACGGCCAGATACTGTTGGCCGGATCTTTACCGGCTGCAATACGTTTCTTGTTTATCGGATGGTCGGCCAGGATTTCCTGGGATTTCAATATAAGTTCATTTAATAAACCGGCTGTTTCTCCGGCCTCCGGAACTTCAGCTTTTATCATCAACGGTTTGAAAGGATGAAGCGGTACGTCATGCGGAGGTGTACAGTCCAATCTTTTGTCTCCGCCTTTTATAACCAGCAGGTGGCGGTAGGAGACACCGGTGTGGAACTTTACCCGGTCGGAACCCAGTTTCTCGTTAAGGAACCGGATCAGTTCGTTGGCTTCTTCGGTGGATATATGTCCGGATGAATGGTTTTTCAGAATGTCGCCTTCTACACAGATAAGGTTGCAACGCATGGCCATTTCTCCCGGTTGCAGGGTAACGCCGATGCTTGCAGCTTCCAGTACGCCTCGGCCTTCGTATACTTTGGGCAGGTCATAGCCCAGAACAGCCATATTGGCAACTTCACTACCGGGATGGAAACCGTTGGCAACGGTCTTCATCTGTCCGGTAACACCTAGTTCTGCTAATTTATCCATATAGGGAGTATTGGCATACTGCATAGGTGTTTTACCACCGAGTGCTTCGATAGGTTCGTCTGCCATGCCATCTCCCAGAATGATGATGTGCTTCATAATAAAATTCAGTTTTATCGGATGTTCGCTATTGAGATGATATCAGCAAACACGCCGGCCGCTGTCACGTCTGCCCCAGCACCGTAGCCTTTTATGATCATGGGATATTCGTGATAACGTTCGGTTGAAATCATGATGATATTGTTGCTGCCTTCCAATTCATAAAAAGGATGATGGGCATCGACTTCCTGTAAACCTACTTCGCAGACACCGCGATCCATCTTGGCTACAAAGCGGATGCGTTTGTGTTCGGCTTCCAGTTGCTGGCGCTTGGCTTCGAATGCAGCATCCAGTTCTTTTATCTTTCCGCAAAAATCATCGACAGATCCTTCGAAGTATTCGTCGGGAATAAATAAGTTTCGCTTTACGTCTGCCTGTTCTACTCTGTAACCGGCTTCACGCGCCAGAATAACAAGTTTACGAACAACATCTTTTCCGCTTAAGTCGATACGTGGATCGGGTTCGGCATAGCCTGCCTCCTTTGCTAACTGGATGGCTTTGCTGAAGGGTATATCGGCACTGATTGTATTGAATATATAGTTCAGAGTGCCGGATAATACAGCTTCCAGTTTCAGTATATGATCTCCACTGTTTATAAGGTCGTTCATTGTATTGATTATAGGAAGGCCTGCTCCGACATTTGTTTCAAACAGAAATTTGATATCACGATGGCGGGCTGTCTCTTTCAGGGTCGTATAAGTCTCGAAAGAAGAAGATGCTGCTTCTTTATTAGCAGCTACTACGGACACGTTATTATTCAACAGTGTTTCGTATAATGCCGAAACCTTCGGGCTGGCAGTACAGTCTACGAATACGGAGTTGAAAATATTCATATTAAGTATTTCTTCGCAGAGGTGCTCAGGATTACTGGCTTCACCTTTTTCTTTCAGATCATCGATACAGTTTTCAAGATTCAACCCTTCGCGGCAGAAAAGTGCGTATCTGGAGTTGGATACACCTACTACATTTAGTTTAAGCCCGTTTTGATCCATTAATTTGGGTTGTTGGATGCGGATTTGTTCGAGCAGGTTACCGCCTACCGTTCCAACTCCCGCTATGAAAAGGTTTAGCACTTTATATTCCGACAGGAAAAAAGAATCATGAATAGAATTTAATGCTTTACGTAGATATTTTAGCTTGATGACAAACGATATGTTTGTTTCAGAAGCACCTTGGGCACAGGCTATCACACTGATACCTGCACGGCCGAGCGTACCGAATAATTTTCCGGCAATACCGGGAGTACGCTTCATATTTTCACCTACGATAGCTACGGTTGCCAGGTCTTTTTCGGCAACAGTGTCGCTCATGTCTCCCTGCGCACGTTCAAGGGCAAATTCTTCGTTCAAAACGTTAACGGCTAAATCGGCATCCGCATTACGTACTGCAAACGTAGTATTGTTTTCGGAACTGGCCTGCGATACCATAAATACACTGATACCGTTTTTTGCCAAGGTTTTGAATATTCGATAATTTACGCCGATAACCCCCACCATGCCTAGGCCCTGAACGGTGATCAGGCAGGTATCGTTAATAGATGAAATTCCTTTAATGATAGCCTTACTGCTATCTTTTATCCGTTCTTTGGAAATATAAGTTCCCGGGGCTGTCGGATTAAACGTATTCAATATCCGGATCGGTATATTTTTATGGTAGACAGGATAGATTGTCGGAGGGTAAATTACCTTGGCACCAAAGTTACACAACTCCATTGCTTCGGTAAACGTCAAGCGGTCTATTACATAAGCAGAACTGATTACACGCGGGTCGGCAGTCATGAAACCGTCTACGTCTGTCCATATTTCCAGTACGTTTGCGTCCAGAACCGTTGCCAGGATAGAGGCTGTGTAGTCTGATCCGCCACGTCCTAAATTCGTTACTTCGCCTTCCGTGCTGGTAGAGATGAAGCCGGGAACCAATGATACTTTGGGTAGCGGGCTGAACGCCTCTTTAACCAGTTTATTCGTTAATTCGAAGTCGACGATATGTTTGTTGAATTGCTTTACCGTTTTAATGAATTTGCGCGAATCGAATAATTGGGCTTCTTTTATGACATTAGATACGATTTGGGATGAAAGACGCTCACCATAGCTGACGATCGTGTCCGAAGTTTTGGCCGAAAGATCATTGATCAGGTAAACACCCTTAAATATATTTGCCAGTTCGTCAAGTAAAGTCATTACTTTCTTTTGAACGTCATTCCGTAAAGCCGGATCGGGAATTACACCTTCTATTACATCCAGGTGCCTGGCGATAATCTCAGACATTTCACGCTCATAAGCCACGTCTCCTTTTGAAGCCAGTGCTGCCGTATTTAATAATTTGTCTGTGATACCGCCAAGAGCAGATACAACTACTATTACCGGTTCGTCTATAGCTTCTACAATCTTCTTTACACTTAAAATACTATCTACGGAACCTACGGACGTTCCGCCGAATTTTAATACTTTCATCTTTTTATCATTGATAGCTGACTGTTGACAATTACGGTTATCATAAAGATAAATACCATATATGTAAACCGGCAACCATGGTTATTAATAAGAATTTCTTAATAAGGAAATAATGAGATACTGAATGTTGACTTGTATGTGAAAGGACAATGCAGATAATTAACTGTCCACTGTCAACTCTCAATTTGATCGAAGTGAATAGATTCTAACCCCCCAAGGGGTCATCAATGCCCATGTATAATATGCAAATTCTGCACTCATTGATTTGTTCTCTATTTTGTATTGCAGGGGCAATATTACGCATTATTTTTCAAATGCAAGCATTTTTACCAAAATAAGTGTCTAAAAAGAAGGTGATTTATGGCAAATCCTTACTTTTTTGCAGTTTCTAAGGCTCTTTCCTTTTCTATATCTGCCCGGCTCTTACTCTGCGTAACCATATAGACGCCTACAAAAACAAATGCTGCAGAAAGTAATTTGTAAAAACTGAAAGAATCTTGTCCTATTAAAACTGCAATAAACGATGCTATGATAGGTTGTGCATAATTGTACATGCTGACGGTAGTTGGACGGATGCGCTTTAAAGACATCGGTATTAATAGGTAAGGTACAAACGTTGCTCCGAACAGAACAAAGAAAATAGCTCCTAATTCCCGGAAATCAAGAACTGACCTTTGGAAAGCGGGAGAATCTGCTATGTGCCCGATTGTAAACGGTAATACACTTAATGTTGAAAATAGAAACATCCACTTCATCATTGTTACGGATGAATATTTTAATGTCAGCGGTTTCGATAATACTAAATAGATGGAATAGATGAACCCACTGAATGTAATCATTAAATTTCCGGCTAAACTGCTGGCCTGGTTTGAACTGTGTGCGGATTGCAGGATGAGGGAAACAGCCCCGGTTACTCCCAGTAAAACACCTAATGCCTTTTTTCTTGTGATAGGCTCTTTTAGTATAATAGCAGCAAGTATCATAACGAAAATAGGTACGGCAGTGGCTATGATAGAAGCATCAACCGGAGATGTAATGTTGAGTCCCCAAATAAATAAGCCTTGGTTAAAGCCTACTCCGCATAAGGCGCATATAAATAAAGTGCCCATATCTTTTAACGAAACTTTCTCGAAAGGGACAAACAGTGAAGTAATCCAGAACATTACGCAGGCAAAAGACATACGCATGATTGTTAAAGCTTCAGGCGCTAGATGGGTAGGCAATAAATACTTGGAAACAGGCATATTTATTGCGAACAAGATGTTTGCCACCAATATAAGTAGGTGTCCTTTTTGTTTTTCTGAATTCATGTTCTTGCTGCTTTATCTCAAAGTACAAATGTACGGCATTGTTTGTAAATAATGATATAGGTAAAAGCGTAAACCTGTCTGAAATGTTATTAGGAATATCAATATTATGTTTGAAAACGAAAAAGTTTAACAAAACAAAACGTTTGATGTATAATCTGTGATCAAAAAGGTTGAAAACAGGATGTAGTTCATTTTACAGCATTTGCAAATCAATTCGACTTTTAGGTTTGGTTCATTTCAGAAATAGATTGTTCCATTTAAAAATATAAGCTAAATAGTCAAATGTTTAACTAAATGCAAAAAAGGCGAAAAAGTCATATTTCCCAACTTGCGATTTTCTGAATTCGTAATATTGCAAATGAAATAGGTTAAGTTAAAGCAGAGATTGATGAAGGAGATTAAAGGGTATATTTCGCAGGTTATCGGTCCCGTTGTAGATATTCATTTTGACGGAGACCCGGAAGAGAAGATTGTACTTCCGCATATCCATGATGCTATGGAGGTAATGTGCCTTAATGGGAAAAAATTGATAGTTGAGGTACAACAACATATAGGAGAGAACACTGTCCGTACTGTGGCCATGGATACTACAGACGGATTAAGACGAGGTATGAAAGCTGTATCTTATGGTTCGCCTATTACAATGCCTGTTGGCGATCAGGTGAAAGGTCGTTTGATGAATGTAACAGGTAACCCGATAGACGGGATGGAAGAGCTGGATAAAAAGGGTGCATTTCCAATACACCGGGAACCTCCCCGGTTTGAGGATCTGACTACAACGCAGGAAGTTCTTTACACCGGTATTAAGGTGATTGATTTGTTGGAGCCATATGCTAAGGGCGGTAAAATAGGACTGTTTGGAGGTGCCGGTGTAGGTAAAACGGTTCTTATTATGGAATTAATTAATAATATAGCGAAGAAGAATAACGGCTTTTCTGTCTTTGCCGGTGTGGGGGAACGTACGCGCGAAGGAAATGATTTGTTGCGAGAGATGATTCAGTCCGGCGTAATCCGTTACGGCGAAGCGTTTAAGGAAAGTATGGAACAAGGAAATTGGGATCTGTCTAAGATAGACCGCGAGGAACTTTCCAAGTCGCAGGCTACATTGGTATTCGGACAGATGAACGAACCGCCGGGAGCACGTTCGTCGGTAGCCTTGTCCGGATTGACGATTGCCGAATCGTTTCGTGACCTGGCAGCCGAAGGCGAAACAAAAGATATTTTGTTCTTTATTGATAATATATTCCGTTTTACACAAGCAGGATCGGAAGTTTCCGCCTTGCTGGGACGTATGCCTTCTGCCGTAGGCTATCAACCTACGCTGGCTACGGAGATGGGAGCGATGCAAGAACGGATCACGTCTACAAAGAAAGGTTCCATTACTTCTGTTCAGGCTGTTTATGTGCCGGCTGACGATTTAACAGACCCGGCTCCGGCTACCACCTTCTCCCATCTGGATGCCACTACGGTATTGAGCCGTAAGATTACGGAACTTGGAATATATCCGGCAGTCGATCCGCTGGAATCCACTTCCCGTATTCTTGATCCGCTCATTGTAGGCAAAGAGCATTATGAAACCGCCCAACGGGTGAAGCAGATTCTCCAGCGGAATAAGGAATTGCAGGACATTATCTCCATATTGGGAATGGAAGAACTTTCCGAAGAAGATCGCCAGACAGTAAACCGGGCTCGGCGTGTACAACGTTTCTTGTCGCAACCTTTTGCCGTTGCGGAACAGTTTACAGGAATCCCCGGCGTAATGGTCTCCATTGAAGATACGGTTCGTGGCTTCAAGATGATTCTTGACGGCGAAACAGATACAATTCCGGAACAGGCTTTCCTGAATGTGGGAACGATAGAACAAGTTATTGAAAAGGGGCGACGATTAGCCGAACAAGCAAAAGAGTAATTATGAGACTGGAAATAGTATCACCTAACGGAATGCTTTTCAATGGAGAGATAGAGGATGCCTCTTTTCCGGGACTGGCCGGTTCTTTCGATGTATTGCCCAATCATGCTCCAATGATAGCTGCGTTGGGAGAAGGAGTGATCCGGTATGAAGACGGAATCAAACGATATGAACAAAAGATACGGAACGGATTCATTGAGATAAGCAACAATATCTTATCCGTTTGTGTCGAATAACAGACAGGTGTATGAAAGGCAGGTTGAAATTAAAGTTAATGGCATTATTCACCTTCATAGATGTTGCTATTGGAGTTACGCTGGGAGGTTTGTTATACACTATTTGGCCGGAACACTATTTCTCGTGGTATCCTTCCATTCCTGTCTTTTATTGGGTGACAGGAATAGTTTTGACTTATTTCCTTGACCGGGTAAAGAAAAAGAAGGGGGATGTTACCGTCACTACCTATATGCTGGTGCGTTTCTGTAAGTTTACATTTGTGCTGGTGTTTCTTTGGTTGTATGCAAATCTGGTAGGAGAGCAGTTAAAAACTTTCGGTTTTACACTGATGTTGTTCTATTTTATCTATCTGGGGCTTGAGACCTATACGATCTATTTGTTTGAGAAGAAAAGGATGAAAAGAGAGAAAAAAGAAAATGATGAACGATATTAGCAATAGCAGGCTTTGGTGGATGATAGGGATGATATGGCTTTGCTTTACGACGTCGGTGAAAGCAGAATCATCCCCGGTAGATGTGCAGGAAATCGTATTCTCGCATATTCAGGATGCTTATACCTGGCATATTACCAAATGGAACGGAAAAGAAATTACAATTTCATTGCCTGTCCTGGTAAAGAGTGAGGAACGGGGTTGGAGTTTCTTTTTCTCTCATAATTTGCATGACGGAAATGCATATGACAATTATTATCTCGCAACCGAAGGTGATCACGCAGGCAAAGTGGTAGAGAAGAACAGCCGTGGAGAAGTGGTGCGCCCGCTGGATTTGTCGTTGACGAAAAATGTGTGCGGCCTGTTTATAAGTTGCACTATAATTCTTTTTATCATTCTTTGGACGGCTCGCTGGTATAAGAAACATCCGAATGAAGTTCCGGGCGGGTTTATCGGACTGATAGAAACAGCCATTTGCTACATGCAGGATAATGTCATTAAAGGAGCGATCGGGAAAGATTATAAACGATATAATTCATACTTGCTTACCGTATTTTTCTTTATTCTGATTAATAACTTGATTGGAATTATTCCGGTTTTCCCGGGAGGTGCGAATGTAACAGGTAATATTGCTGTAACTGGTGTGTTGGCAGCTTGTACGTTTATTGTTGTCAATTTGTTTGCCACCAAAAACTATTGGAAAGAAATTTTCTGGCCAAAGGCCCCGATTTACCTGAAGTTGCCTTTGCCAATTATGCCGTTAGTGGAGTTTTTCGGCGTTTTTACTAAGCCGTTTGCACTAATGATTCGTTTGTTTGCCAACATTATGGCCGGACATACTATTATTCTGGCTCTTACTTGTCTGATTTTTATTACAACTTCGATGGGCTTGCTGGTGAACTTTGGAATGACAATTGTATCTGTCTTCTTCAGTGCTTTTATGAATTGTCTGGAGTTATTGGTTGCCTGTTTACAGGCGTATATATTTACCTTACTTTCTGCCAACTATATAGGGTTGGCAAAAGTAGAAGATTAAAATTTGGAATATTCACTTAATGTTAAATGTTATGTTATCGACTATTTTATTACAAGCGGCTGCAGGAATGGGAGTGGCCAAGATGGGTGCAACAATAGGAGCAGGTATTGCCGCTGTCGGCGCCGGAATTGGTATCGGACTGATCGGGAAAGGAGCTGTCGAAGCCATTGGCCGCCAGCCGTCAGCCGCCGGAGAGATACGTACATCGATGTTGATTATGGGTGCTTTGGTTGAAGGTGTTGCTCTGTTTGCAATAGTTGTTTGCTTCCTTGCATTGTTTCAGTAAACTTTAGTTTGTTATGTCATTATTAACACCGGATTTGGGCCTTCTATTCTGGATGATTGTTTCTTTTGGAATGGTTCTGGTTATTCTTTCCAAGTACGGCTTTCCTGTTATTATTAAAGCGATAGAGCAACGGAAAGCATATATCGATAATTCCTTGGAGCAAGCGCGTCTGGTAAAAGAGCAACTGGCCGATGTGCAAATGGAAGCGGATAAGATTCTTATGGATGCGAAAGAAAAACAGCATGCAATCCTCCAGGAAGCAATCACAGAAAAAGAGAAGATCATCTATGAAGCGCGTACGAAAGCTGAGGCTGAAGCCCGGCAACAGATTACTGAAGCAACCCAGCGCATCCAGGAAGAAAAAGAAAGGGCAATCCGCGATATCCGTTCGGAAATAACCGGTTTGTCTATCACAATTGCAGAGAAAGTGATAAAAGAAAAGATAGACAGTAGCGGCAAGCAGCAGCAAATTATTAATCGGTTGCTTGATGAGGTGTCTTTCAGTAAATCGTAGATAATGTTATGGATATAGGACGAATATCTCCACGGTATGCAAGTGCCCTTTTTTCCTTAGCTAAAGAAAAGGGAGAAGAGGTGCGCGTGTATCAGGATATGAAAATGCTGGCCGATAGCTTTTCATTGGAACCGGCACTGAAAGAAGCTATTGCCAATCCGGTTGTAACCGCAACGGAAAAAGAGCAATTGCTGATAGCGGCAGGTGGTATAGAAGTATGTGATTTGTATAAACGTTTTATTCGACTGGTTTTACAACACAGACGGGAAAACCAGTTGCTCTTCATTACTTATATCTATATCCATTTATACCGGAAAGACAAGAAAATTGCCCGTGTGTATTTTAGTACTGCGGTGCCGGTTGGCGACGAAGTGAAACATCATCTGGTAGATAAGCTGGAGAGAGAGACGAAAAACAAGATCGAGTTTGTTGGCTATGTGAAACCTGAATTACTGGGCGGTTTTTGCCTGCAAATAGGGAATTGCCGGATAGATGCCAGTTATGCAACAGGACTGAACGACATTCGTAGCCGGTTATTCGAAAACAGATAAAAAGAAACAAAAAGTATGACAGAACAAATAAAAGTAAGCGAAGTTACTGCCGTTTTGCGTCAGCAACTGGAAGGAATCAGCACCAGTGTCCATATGGAAGAGGTTGGCACAGTACTGCAGGTAAGTGATGGCGTGGTGCGTATTTACGGTCTTGATAATGCCGAAGCGAACGAGCTGTTGCAATTTGATAACGGTATCGAAGCGGTGGTAATGAATCTGGAAGAAGACAATGTCGGAGCTGTTTTACTTGGCTTGACCGATATGGTAAAAGAAGGCGACATTGTAAAACGTACCGGACGCATTGCATCTATACAGGTGAGCGAAGGAATGATCGGTCGTGTGATCGACCCTTTGGGCAATCCGCTTGACGGAAAAGGCGAAATTATAGGTGAAACCTGTGAAATGCCGCTCGAACGCAAAGCACCGGGTGTTATTTTCCGACAACCGGTGAATGAGCCTTTGCAAACAGGGATTAAGGCTGTCGATGCGATGATTCCGATCGGACGTGGACAACGGGAACTCATCATTGGCGACCGCCAGACGGGAAAAACATCCATTGCTATCGATACGATCATCAACCAACGCAGCAATTATGAGGCCGGCCATCCTGTTTATTGTATATATGTAGCGATTGGCCAAAAAGGATCTACGGTTGCCGCTTTAGTTAAGACGTTACAGGAGAAAGGCGCCATGGATTATACCATCGTGGTAAGTGCCACGGCTTCTGATCCTGCTGCCATGCAGTATTTTGCTCCTTTCGCCGGTGCTTCCATCGGAGAGTATTTCCGCGATACTGGGCGGCATGCCTTGGTGGTATATGACGACCTTTCCAAACAGGCGGTTGCCTATCGTGAAGTATCGTTGATCCTTCGTCGTCCCTCGGGGCGCGAGGCCTATCCGGGTGATATCTTTTATTTGCATTCCCGCTTGCTGGAACGGGCGGCAAAGATCATTAACCAGCCTGAAGTGGCGAGAGAGATGAACGATTTGCCCGAAAGTATGAAAAGCAAGGTGAAAGGTGGCGGCTCTCTTACAGCTCTGCCTATTATTGAGACACAGGCAGGCGATGTTTCCGCCTATATTCCTACGAACGTGATATCTATTACTGATGGACAGATATTTTTGGAGACTGATCTGTTTAACCAGGGAAACCGGCCGGCTATCAATGTTGGGATCTCTGTTTCGCGTGTCGGAGGTAATGCCCAATTGAAAGCGATGAAGAAAGTAGCGGGTACGTTAAAAATAGATCAGGCTCAGTACCGTGAACTGGAGTCGTTTTCCAAGTTTGGCGACGATATGGATGCCGTTACAGCTTTTACGATAGATAAAGGGCGGAAGAATACCCAGTTGTTGATACAACCACAATATAATCCAATGCCTGTTGAAGATCAGATTGCTATTCTTTATTGCGGAACGAAAGGATTATTGAAAGAGGTTCCACTGGAGAAGGTGCATGCCTTTGAGAATGCTTTCCTTCAGGAGTTGCATGCTGCTCACCGGCACGATGTGCTGGATGTATTGAAAGCCGGAACAATCAGCGATGAAGTGATGAAAATTCTGGAAAATACGGCAATGCGTTTGTCTGAATCATATAAATAGGAATATGGCGTCATTGAAAGAAATAAAAGTCAGGATTGCATCTATACGGAGCACACAGAAGATAGCCTCTGCTATGAAGATGGTTTCTTCTGCAAAGCTACACCATACACAGGCATTGGCGGAACATACTCAATTATATGCCGGTAAATTGTCCGCTATCCTGAATGCTCTTCTGGCTTCGGCATGTGAATGGGATTCTCCGTTTGTGAGACAACGGGATGTAAAACGGGTCGCTATTGTTGTCTTTTCTTCCAGTAGCGGTCTTTGCGGTACATTTAATGTGAATGTCTGGAAAGAACTGTCGGCATGCCTTATCGATTATAACAATAGGAATATTGCTGTATCTCTTTATCCGATAGGGAAGAAGATTGCCGACGAACTGCATAAGGCCGGTTATGCAACGACCGATGATTTCATTCATATGGGAGAAAAACCTTCTTTCGAAGGAGCTGTTTCTTTGGCCACTGAGTTGATGGAATTGTATGCATCCGGGAAAGCGGATCAGGTAGAGTTGCTTTATCACCACTTCAAAAGTATGGCTTCGCAAATATTGGTGAAGAAGATTTTCCTGCCTGTTTCTATACAGGCACTGGAAGAAGAAGGAGCAAGCGGTTCTGTCAGGGCGGACTACATACTGGAACCGTCAGCAGAGGATGTACAGACTTTGCTCCTTCCCAAATTACTCAACCTGACGGTTTATACAACAATGCTTGATACGGCAACCGCCGAACATGCCGCCCGGATGATGGCCATGCAGACCGCAAATGATAACGCAAACGATCTCATACGGCGACTTACCTTGCAATATAATAAAACCCGCCAGCAAGCTATTACGAACGAATTGCTGGATATCGCGGGAGGAATCGGATAACTTGTAACTCCTTCGCAAAAATAGTTCTATCTTTGTGTTTGCTTAAACGAATATAGAGATAAATGCTTATGAAACCGATTCGTATTATTGAAATATGTGCCAATTCGGCGCAGAGCTGTGTAGAGGCCGAAATGGGAGGCGCTAAACGTGTAGAGTTGTGTGCCGGTATTCCCGAAGGAGGAACAACGCCCAGCTATGGTGAGATCATGACCGCCCGGGAGTTAACGTCTGCTATCGACATTAATGTGATAATACGTCCTCGCGGTGGCGATTTCCTGTATACGCCTGCCGAGGTTCAGTCGATGTTGCATGATATAGAAATGTGTAAACAATTGGGAGTGCATGGCGTAGTGTTTGGTTGCCTTACGAAAGAGGGAGATATCGATGTTACGCTGATGCGCCGGCTGATGGATGCAGCCAAGCCTTTATCGGTAACTTGTCATCGGGCGTTCGATGTGTGCCGGGATCCTTTTGTTGCTTTAGAGCAGCTGATAGAATTGGGATGCGACCGTATTCTGACTTCCGGACAACAGTCGGATGCTGTGAAAGGTATCTCTTTGATTGCAGAACTGGTGAAGCGTGCGGCCAACCGCATCATTATTATGCCTGGTTGCGGAGTGCGCGAAGAGAATATAGTAAAAATAGAGCAGGAAACCGGTGCTAAAGAGTTTCACACGTCAGCCCGCAGAATCGTTTACAGTAAAATGGTGTATCGCAATGAAAATGTTCCGATGGGTAGTAATGTGGTATCTTCCGAATTTGAAACCGTAGAGACAGATCGTAAAAAAGTAGCTGCTTTTGTGAGTTAAAAAGCAAAAAAACTGAAACCTTTTAAAGTATTCTTCTGTTGATTGGAGACGTAGAGCTCATTTTAAATTAGCATATATATGGAGAATAACAAAGACGCTTTAAAAGGTCGCATTATTGTCGCAATGCGTAATATTTTTGTTAGTGAATATCGTAAGATTGTAAATAAGTACGCCGACCAGCAGATTTGGACTGATATCGATCTTTCTTCTGATGCTGTTTTTAGTTCTTCAACTACAAACAGTTATTCTATGCAGGATGTATCAAAAGCGCTTCGTAGTATCAGTAATGAATTGAAAGTTCCGTTTAGCTTGTTTATAAGCGGTTATAAGTATGAAGAAATAGCAAAGCATTTGAATATTCCTGTCGGTACTGTAAAAAGTCGTATTTATTTTGCACGGCAAGCTTTACATAAGGTTTTGAGCAACGATAAAGATGATAGCAAATAAGATATAAATAACTTTACCGGCAGTAAGAAAAAAGCAGAGCGTAACGAACACATTCGGCGAATTCGTTCGTTACGCTCTGCTTTTATAGTTAAATATCCATGAATCAATGCACGCAGTGAGGCAAAGGCAAGAAAGATTTGTGATTTGTGATTTATGAATTATGTGGCAAACAAGATTTGGGGTAGAAGTTATATACTAAAAAACATCCCGATCATTTTTTCGAAACATCGAGATGATTTGGAGAAATGATCGGGATGTTTTTAGTATATTGTTGTATCTTTGTATCATTGTATATTGAATAGATGAATGACCATGAAATACCTGTATTTTTTTGTTGCCTTATTTATATCTATGTTATGTTTTGCACAGCAAGATTCGATTGTACCTTTTGACAAGGCATATAAGCGAGTGTACAATATTACGAAGGTTTCCGGCCAGAAGCCTGTGATAGATGGGAAACTTGATGAAGGTTTCTGGACTGAACAGGGTGAGTGGTCTGATCGTTTTGTGCAAATTATTCCTTATGAACGGGTAATTTCTCCTTCTCCTACAAAAGTGAAACTTTTTTATGACAATAAGTATATTTATGTGGGGGTTATGTGCAAGGACGCAGTACCCGAAAAGATGAATAGGTTTATAGGAAACCGTGATGATAATAGTTTGGGCGATTTGATTAGTGTCGCTTTTGATACGTATCATGATTATAGGGCTGCCCCTGAGTTTAATATAAATCTGGGAGGCAATAAAACAGATTTGGTTGTTACTGACAAATTAAGTGTCAATTTAAGTTGGAATGCCGTATGGGAAGGAAAAACCCATATTGACCAAAAAGATTCTTTATGGACTGCAGAACTGCGTATTCCGTTTAGCCAACTTCGTTATAATCAGAAATCGGATGATGGTGTCTGGGGGCTTCATGTACGGCGTATAATCCGGCGTAACAACGAAGTTCAGAACTGGAGCATGATACCATTGAAAAATAATGGCCATGTTTTCTCTTTCGGAGAGATGCACGGTATGACAGATTTGCCCAAGCCGCGCGGAATAGAGTTTTTGCCTTATGTAATGGGTAAGTTTCGCAATTCACCTCAGATACCGGGTAGTCCGTATCAAAAAGGGCATAGTTGGGGAGGTAATGTTGGACTGGATGCAAAATTTGCATTGTCTGACTTTACGTTGGATATGACTATTAATCCGGACTTTGGGCAAGTGGAATTAGACCCTTCGGTAATGAATCTGACAGCTTATGAAACTTTTTATGATGAAAAACGCCCCTTCTTTCTGGAAGGAAAACATATCTTAGATTTTGCAAATGGTAATGATATGATGTTTTATACCCGCCGTATCGGTGCAGCCCCGTCTTATACTCCGCAAAATATTGATAATGTAAGCAGCTTTGCCGGAACAAAAGATAATGTTCCTATTATCGGTGCGTTGAAACTTACAGGTACCAATCGGAAAGGGGTTACAATCGGTGTAGTACAAAGTGTTACAGCCCGTTCTTCTGTTAAAGTCAGTAGAAATGGTAATGAAACGACGGAAGTAGTGGAACCTCTTACAAATTATACGGTGGGACGTGTGCAAAAGAACTGGAGAGGAAATACGTTACTAGGGGGCATGCTGACTTCTGTAAACAGAGATTTGAGCGAACCTTATCTGGAAAAATTTCTGGTACGGAATGCGTTTACTGCAGGTATTGATTTTACACAGTATTTTAACAATAGGCTGTATTATATTGACGTTAAAGGAATGTTGAGTTCCTTGAATGGAACAAAAGAAGCTATAACTCTTTTACAACGGAATGCTGTACATTATTATCAACGCGAATCATCTAAAGGCTATTTAGGAGTCGATCCGGACAGGACTTCATTAAATGGAACGGGTGGTTATGTAAAAGTAGGAAGGAAAGGTAATGCTAAGTGGGCTTTTTCTGAATCGTTTGGTTGGTCTTCTCCCGGTTTTGATTTGAATGATATGGGGTATATGAAGGAGACCGATTATCTAAAAAATGAAACGGAGATAGCTTATCGCCAGACAGATATATGGAAGATGTTCCGCTATAACGCATTTACTCTTACACAAACGAATTGGTGGAATTATGGTGGGTATGCAATTAATAATGATGTTGCTTTGCGTTGGCAGAGTATGACTATGAATCGTTATGAAATGGATATGAAAGAAACATTCGGATGGAATAAACTGGATACACGCATGCTCAGAGGTGGTCCTGATGTGCGCTATAATCCTTTTTTTCTGACATCTGTAAAGTTTAACACGGATAAAGCAAAGCGGGTTATGTTTATGCTGAAATATGAAGGTAACCATAATCTGGACGGATATAATCGTTTTAATACGATGATGCCGAGCCTGACATTCCGTCTGGGAAACCATGTATATCTGTCCGGTGAGTTGAACTATGCGTGGAATACGGACAATATGCAATATGTAAATACATTACTTCCTGCTAATGTAGAGTTGCCGAATACGCAAAAAACATTTACTCCTGTTTATTTGGCGGGACACATGGATCAGAAAACGTATGGCCTTACCATGAAAGTACAGGTGAACGTAACTCCTGATATTTCTATCCAATTTTATGGTTCTCCTTTTACGTCTACAGCGAAGTTCAGTGACTTTAAACTGGCTGATGATACAAAGTCTCATTCGTATGATAATCGTTTTTATTCAATACATTCCGATGCTTTGAATTATAATGAAGGACTTTATAGCTTTACCCATGAAGGAAAAGTCTATGAATTTCCGAACCCGAATTTCAGCTTTAATGAATTCCGTTCTAATCTGGTGGCCCGTTGGGAATATTTACCGGGTTCTACTCTCTATTTTGTATGGGAACACCAAATGTCTAACCGCGACAGTAAACAAATTGGCGGTTGGGGATCGAATCTGGATCGTATGTTTGGGCTTCCTTCCACAAATACTTTTATGATTAAAGTAAATTACTGGTTTAATATATAGTATAATCGGTTTTTCTGATTATTTTTGTTTTTAACTCGTATACGGAATATTTTGCTTGAAATAAAAACATAAAACTAGAATATTATGGAAGAGAAAAAAAGAAGACTTACTCGTTTAAACGATAAAATGATTGCAGGTGTATGTGGCGGTATTGCCGAGTATTTTGACTGGGACCCTACATTGGTTCGTGTCGGTTATGTATTGCTGAGTATATTTACTGTTTTTTCCGGGGTTATAGCTTATTTTGTGCTCTGGTTAATTATGCCTAAAGAAAAAGGGTATTAAGAATGAATTTTGAATTATCGTCGCCTTTTAGTCCGACCGGAGATCAACCGGAGGCTATTGCTGCGCTTACCGAAGGCATACAGAGCGGTGTACCTTTTCAAACCTTGTTGGGGGTGACAGGCTCCGGTAAGACTTTTACAATTGCAAACGTGATTAAGGAGGTGAAAAGACCAACCTTGATTTTGAGCCATAACAAGACTTTGGCAGCTCAGTTGTATAGTGAGTTTAAAGCCTTTTTCCCAAATAATGCTGTAGAGTATTTTGTGTCATATTACGATTATTATCAACCGGAAGCTTATCTTCCGTCTACAGATACCTATATAGAAAAAGATTTGGCAATCAATGAAGAAATTGATAAACTGCGCTTGCGTGCTACCGCCTCTCTTTTGTCCGGCAGGCAAGATGTTATTGTGGTTTCATCTGTGTCTTGTTTGTATGGTATGGCCGATCCTCGTGCTTTTGCAGAAAAAGTAACACATTTGGAACGGGGAATGAAGATTGACCGGGATGTTTTATTAAGACGTTTTGTCGATGCTTTGTATGTTAATAACAAATTGGATTTTAATAGTGGCTGTTTTCGGGTAAACGGTGATACGGTGGATATTTTTCCTGCTATTGAGACTTTTGACGGTGTGGCTTACCGTATTGAGTTTTGGGATGATGAGATAGACCGTTTATCTTCTTTTGATCCTAAGACCGGTCAGGAAATAGATGAACAGGATGAACTGAATATTTACCCGACGAATTTATTTGTCACTACACAAGACAGGATTAATTCCGCTATTGGTCAGATTGATGTGGATTTGGGTACGCAAGTGAATTTCCTGAAAGAAATAGGGAAGCCATTTGAAGCGAAACGCTTATACGAACGTGTAACTTTTGATCTGGAAATGATACGGGAATTAGGACATTGTTCGGGTATAGAGAATTATTCCCGTTATTTTGACGGGCGAGCTCCAGGTGAACGCCCTTTTTGTTTGTTGGATTATTTTCCGAAAGATTTCATGCTGGTGATAGATGAAAGCCACGTAACCATACCGCAGATACGTGCTATGTACGGAGGCGATTTTGCCAGAAAGAAGAATCTGGTTGAATATGGTTTCCGCCTTCCGTCTGCCATAGATAACCGTCCGCTTACTTTTGATGAATTCGAATCTCTTACTCCTTTGGCTATTTATGTGAGTGCAACACCTGCCGATTATGAATTGGAAAAAAGCGAAGGAATTGTTGTAGACCAGGTAATTCGTCCTACCGGCTTATTGGATCCGGTAATAGAGGTGCGTCCGACATTGAATCAGATAGATGATTTAATGGAAGAAATAGAGCAACGTGCTGCTAAAGATGAACGGGTGTTGGTGACAACACTTACTAAACGTATGGCTGAAGAGCTTACTACTTATATGACTCGTATGGGAGTGAGGTGCAATTATATTCATAGTGATGTGGACACGTTAGAACGTATCCAGATAATGGATGATCTTCGTAAAGGGCTGTTTGATGTTTTGATTGGTGTGAACTTATTACGTGAAGGATTGGATTTGCCTGAGGTGTCTTTGGTTGCAATTCTGGATGCGGATAAAGAAGGCTTTTTGCGTTCTCACCGTTCGCTGACGCAGACAGCCGGACGCGCGGCGCGTAACATAAATGGAAAGGTGATTTTTTATGCTGATAAGATAACTGATAGTATGAAGTTGACAATGGATGAAACAACCCGCCGCCGCGAAAAACAGTTAGCTTATAATGAAAAACATGGTATCACTCCGAAACAGGTTATTAAGAATAGTGTTTCTTTGGTTGCGGAGAAACAACAAACGGTTACATCTGAGCCATATGCTTATATAGAATCAGAACCTAGTCTGGTGGCCGACCCGGTTGTTCAGTATATGAGTCGTCAGCAATTGGAAAAAACGATTGAACGTACAAAGAAACAAATGGCTGAAGCTGCCAAAAAGCTGGATTTTATAGAAGCTGCGCAATTTCGTGATGAACTGGTTAAACTTCAGGATTTGTTGGCTACAAAATAATTGAAATATGATTCTGAGATATTTTTGTATGACTATTTTCCTGCTTCTTCCTTTGTGTGGAAAAGCACAGGTCTTACCTGTTGTCGACTCTGTATATTATACGGGCGAAGACCGTGCTGTTTTTGACCGTTTTATAAAAGAAGTGGAGTCGGAGAAATCTTTACCTACAGGGGAATTGACGGTGAAAGCTGCTTTGTTCTTTTTGGGTGTACCTTATGTAGCCGCTACATTGGAACGAGTTCCGGAAAAGCTGGTTGTCAATTTCAGTGGATTGGACTGTATGACTTTAGTGGAGAATACGGTTGCTTTGGTGCGTACATTGCAGATGCCGTCTGTTTCATTCGATAATTTCTGCCATGTTTTATCTCTTTTCCGTTATCGTGATAATATGTCAGAGAATCTTTCTGCCGGTTTGGATTATACGGATCGTTTGCATTATACGACTGATTGGATTTATGAAAACCAGAAGCAGGGCAGGATAAAAGATATTACAAAAGAGATAGGCGGAAAGCCATTAGCCGTAAATTTATCATTTATGTCGACGCATCCGGATAGTTATGTTCAGTTGAAAGATTCTCCGGAACGTGTTGCAAAGATAACAGCAAAAGAAAAGGAGATAAATACCCGTTCTTATTTTTATTTACCTAAAGAAGATATAGGGGCCTGTGCCCGTGGTATTAAAGATGGAGATATAATTTGCTTTGTGACAAATATCAAAGGATTGGATATTTCTCACGTAGGTATTGCTTATTGGGTTGGGGATAAGCTTACTTTTATACATGCCTCTTCTGTTGCAAAAAAGGTTATTGTCAATGAAGAGTCTTTGGAAGCATATACAAAACGGATAAAGAGCAATGCCGGAATAATGGTTGTCCGTCAGTTAAGTCCGTCATTGAAATAATTCAAATGCAAATTTGAATCCTATACTTTGATATTCCCATTTATTAAATCCGAGGAAAATGGCAATATTGAATATGTTGTTTCCGACACCATATCCGGCTTCGGTATAGCTTGGCAGTATTGGAGTCCATAATTGGCTTAAGTAGAATCGTTCGGAAAATATATGTTTGGAAGCTCTTTTATTTTTTAGTAGTTGGAAAAGGATAAAAGGGCTTTGATACATAAAATGCGCTTGTATATACTTATCGGAAGCATTATACCATTCGCTTTTTAGCAAATTGAAGACCCCACCTATTTTATCATCCCACGAATCCGGGAAATTGTGCCGTGTAAAATATTCAAAGTCTGCAAAATAGGTTCCTTTTTGTTTTGTGTAAAGTCCTCCGCTGATATGATAATTCAGTTTACGTAATAAGCCCAGAGAGATACTTTGATGTATATCGGTTTCAATGCGCCCGTAGTTTCCTATGCTTTTCCCTACATTAGGAATTGCTCTGGCTATTTCCAATGAAATGGTCGGGTAGTAGGAACGGACATATTCTTTGCGATGCCCGTCCATCCGATAGTATTGCCGGGGGGTATATGAAAAACCAACGGTTGTGAGGAAATCATGATAGTTTTCATTTAAAATATTATCAACACCCTCTCCCGGGTCAATATCTGTACTTGTTTTTACCGGTATACGACGGTGGTAAGATATTCCCGTCATTAACTGGAAACCATTGAATAATTCAATAGTATTACGCAGGTCAACATAATAGTGTTTGAAGTATTTGAGATTGAGATCATCAAAATTGAAGACGGAGTCTTTTAACTCTGCATTGATCTTTTTGGTTATTTCGGATGAATAACCTTGATTACCATTTGCTATCATGAGACTTAATGCTCCTAACTTTTCAGGTTTGTATTCCCAGTCGCCGGCAATTTTGAAGAAAAATTCTTTTCTTTTGGATGTAAAACCTATTTCGGGACGGAAACGGATTTGCCTGTCTTTTTCAAATGTTTTGCTTATGCGTATTTTTTGTTTGTAGCTTATACCGTTTCGTGCGGAATAACCTAATTGAAAAGGGTTAAGTATTCCTGAATATTTGATGCGGGTAGTGCGATAGTCTAGGTTTACGGTATTTGTTAATTGCTGAGTGAGTTTTATATACTTTACCATGTTGGTAGTATCTAATTTATCTTCGTTTTTTTTGACTTGGGTGAGAATTTTATTTTCTTCATAGGTGAGAGGAATATCCCGTTTTTTATTCCAATAAGTTGAATCCCTGATAATAGGGATCGTATCGGAAGACAGACGGTAATAGCTGGTTAAATCGAGTGATTTTTGTCGCTTGCTTTGATGATTTTCTTCAATCCATTCAACTTTCTTGTATTTGAAAGTCGCATGATAAGTACTGGCAATGACGTTCCCCAGTACGTTGTATCTAAGAAACAGATCGGCTTTATCGGGTAAAAGAAAACGGCGGAAATCTCTATTAAACGTCATGACCAGATTAAATTCGGCGAAAGAAAAACGTCCATTCATGTCTATTTTGTCAATCACCCAGGAATTGTTGGTAATATATAAATCTCCGCATACCAGTTTTTGGCTCCACATTTTAGGCATAAAGCGGATTTTGTAGATTTTGAGTCCGAGTGTATCTTGTATGTCTTCCAATGTGAAATTATAGAAACTGAATGCATTGCTTGCTACCGGCATTAATATTTCTTCATTATAAGCGGTGGGAGAATATACATTGAGATTTAGAAAACTTACTACTTCTTGCTGTTTGCTACGGTTGGGTATACTGTTTCCGTTGACAGCCTTAAAACTATGGAAATAATTGTTGGGTGCGCTGAATTTAGATTGGCTGAACATTTCAAAGAGCATATCTTTATTTTTCCGGTCAACAGGAAAGAGATTATTGGCGAAACGGATTAAGAAGTTGTGTTTTAGTATTTCAGTACGTCCTTTAATATATATTTCAGCATCATACTTAGATACGACATCTGCATAACCGCAAGCACTTTCTATAACAATATTCATGATAGAATCGGCTAGCTGAGTTTTTGCTGTATGATTGTGTGTGTGCAAAAATAAATCCCCATAAGTATTTTTGGCATTTAGCATTGTACTTACAGTTGTTGCAAGAAGGGCAAGTATCAAATATAGGTATTTCAATGGTAGATTAATCTTTATATACAAATATAATGAATAAATTTCAGATTATAGATGAAAGAAGATAAAATGTTATGATTACCTGCAATTAATCATACAAAATGTTTTATTGTTTCAAAAGAAAAGCCGTATATTTGTGCTTCATAAGTATGTTATATAGCAGTCGTGGTTAAACAACTAAAAGAAGAGGTCGATTTATCGGCCAGTTTATCAGAAGTGTGGAGGGTTTTGACCGATAAAGAACGGGAAATCCTTCGTAATAATTCGTCCATTCAGCATTTTAAACGGAACGAATTGGTTTACTATGAGGGAGACGAACCGAAAGACATGATGTGCTTATTAAAAGGCAAGGTGAAAATCTTTAAAGAAGGTGTTGGCGGAAGAAGCCAGATTATTCGAATGATTAAACCTGTTCAGTACTTCGGATATCGTGCAAACTTTGCTCAGGAAAATTATCTGACGAATGCTTCTGCTTTTGAAGCATCCACCGTCTGTCTGATCCCAATGGCCGTTGTTACAGAATTGTTGATGGGTAATCCTCATTTGGCAATGTTTTTTATTCGCCAGCTTTCAATTGATTTGGGAGTTGCGGATGAGCGTACCGTTAATCTGACACAAAAACATATTCGCGGACGTTTGGCTGAATCTCTGTTGTTCTTGAAAGACAGTTATGGTTTGGAAGAGGATGGTGCCACATTAAGTATTTATCTGGCACGTGAAGATTTGGCGAATCTGTCTAATATGACTACTTCGAATGCAATCCGTACCTTATCTACATTTGTATCTGAGCGTATTATTGCGTTGGATGGTAGAAAGATTAAACTTATTGATGAGGAGAAGCTGAGGAAAATCAGCAAGATGGGATAACAGTTAGTAGGGTGACAGCCGACAGTTATATGTGTATTTGCCGGCTGTCATTTGTTTTTAGAATTTATATCCTATGGTCAGAACAGATGATATATTCTTGGGAGAGAAACTTTCGTAACCTAAATATTTAGCTACATCACCTAAATCGCCATCCATACTAACTAGTCCGAGCTGATTATCCAATGCAAAAATAAACTTATGGTATTCGATTCCTATGCCTAGACAGGCGCCTGCATCAAAACGGTTACAACCTAAATTTCCGTCACTGATTTTACCAAAAGTATTGACATCGAATTTACCACCTATTGTTATGTATCCCGTAGTAGTTGGAATGTTCTTTTCAATTAGGTCTAGTTTAGTTTTACCACCTACTCCGCATGCTATATACGGACCTGCATTAATTACAAATCTGGTGTTCGTTCCAATATTAAAACGAGTTGCTGCTAAAATTGGCAATTCAAGATATAGTTCGTTCATTGTGATTGTTCCGGTCTGACCATCTTTATCTTTACCACCTTTAGAGGCAAAGTTTAACGATGTCTGTAAGGCCCATGTCTTATTAAAGACATATTCCGCTCCAATTCCGAGTTTGTACGCAAATTTGGCATTGCTATCTGCATTTTTTCCCCAGAAACTCGAAACTCCAACGCCCGCCTTTGCTTGGAATGAAACAGATGATTGAGCTATTGTTCCAAATGCGAATAGAACAAAGCCAAGTATTAATGTTAATTTCTTCATCTTTTAAATAAGATATTATTTTATTGCTTCCCGGATTCGAATTAGTTTTGTAAGCAATTCTTCTAATAAATCCAATTGTAACATATTTGCTCCATCAGATTTTGCTTTGGAAGGTTCCGGATGTGTTTCTATAAACAGGCCGTCTGCACCAACTGCAATAGCAGCTTTTGCTATTGTTTCTATAAGGGCAGGCATTCCTCCTGTAACACCGGACGTTTGGTTCGGTTGTTGTAATGAATGGGTGACATCCATGATTACAGGAAAACCAAACTCCTGCATTTGTGGAATCCCTCTGTAATCAACAACTAGATCGGTATAACCGAATGTTGTTCCGCGTTCGGTCAGCATTACGTTATTATTACCAGCGTCTACTACTTTTTGTGCAGCAAATTGCATAGCTCCGGGAGAGAGAAACTGTCCTTTCTTTATATTGACAATTTTACCGGTTTCTGCGGCGGCAACAAGCAGATCGGTTTGTCTGCATAGAAAAGCCGGAATTTGCAATACATCTACATATTCGGCAGCCATGGCAGCTTCGGATGTCTCATGGATATCGGTAACAGTCGGTATATGAAAGGTTTCACTGACTTTGCGTAAAATCTTCAATGCCTTTTCGTCGCCAATACCTGTAAATGAATCCAGACGCGAACGGTTGGCCTTGCGATATGAACCTTTAAATATATATGGAATATTTAGCTTAGTTGTTATACCTGCTATCTTTTCGGCTATGCGTAAAGCCATATCCTCGCCCTCAATTACACATGGGCCTGCCATCAGGAAGAAGTTGTCGCTTTTGCTTAAGTCTTTTATTGTAATCATATTATTCTTTGTTACGAAGTAAATTTTCTGTGATTTCTATTTTATCTTCTGTCGGTAGAGTAGCATCGATCCAGTGTATCATGCAGCCACGGCGTTCCATTCCGCGGAACCAGGTCATTTGCCTTTTAGCAAATTGATGAATGGCAATCTCTAATTGCGAAACCATCTCTTCATACGACAGTTTCCCTATAATATATAATGTTAGGAATTTATATTCCAGACCATAATAAATCAGGTCGTCCGGCTTTACACCGCCGGCTATGATATTGCGAACTTCATCTACCATGCCTTCGTTTAACCGGTCACGTAAACGTTTGGATATCTTCCCGCGACGTAGCTCGCGGTCTATGTCAATGCCAATAATCAGGCTATGGATAGGATCGTATTCGTTTGCATCCGGTGCTTCCGTTTTATAATACTCTTCAATCTCGATGGCACGGATAGCACGTTGGGCAGAATCTACATCTGTTTTATTGTGTAATCTCTTGTACGAAGCTAATATATTCTCCAGTTCCTGCAAAGATTTATCTTTCAACGATTCCCGTAGAGCCGGATTCTGTGGAACATCCAGTAGCTTATATCCCTTCAGTACAGCTTCTATATACATTCCGGTTCCTCCACAAAGTACGGGCAGTTTGCCTTTCTCTTTGATAGATTGGTAAGCGCGGAAAAAATCGTGTTGGTATTCGAATACATTATATTTATATCCGGGCTCGCAAATATCAATCAGATGATAAGGAACTGCTTTGCCGTTTACCACATAGTCTTTCAGGTCTTTTCCTGTTCCTATATCCATCGAACGGTATATTTGCCTGGAATCTGCACTGATAATCTCCGTGTCCAGACGCTCGGCCAAGGCAGCAGCAAAAGATGTTTTGCCGGATGCTGTAGGCCCCAAAACGGTAATTAGTTCATACTTTTTCATTATGCAGACAAAGATAGGTAAAAATGCTCCAAATAGCTATCTTACTTAATATTTCCAAAAGAATACCTCAGTCAAATAAATAATTGCTTCTTTTGCTTTGCAAGTTCTGATTTTACACTTTATAAAAACCATACCACACAACATTACCGGGAGAAGATGGCAGGAAAAGAAAATATCTTTAATGCTCAGTCCAAACAGGATATTCGTCGTTTTTTATTTTATGCGGATCAAAATCATCAATTAGGAAAAGGGTGGGAGCTTCATTATGGTACAAAGTTTAGCTTTGCTTCGGATAAAAGTTCTCAAATCTACCATTCATTAGATGGGCATGATTGGTCGGGCTCTAATAGCAGCAGTAGCTTGAATGAATATGTGTACGATTTATATGCGGGCTTTTCTAAAAGTTTTTCTGATAAATTATCTGTAAATGCTTCTTTGTCCGGAGAATATTATAAACATAAAGAGATTGATTATTGGAGTTTGTTCCCAATCTTTCAAAGCCGGCTCAGTTCTTGATTCCAGATTAACTTTAAACGGTTATTATGATAAAATGAAGAGTAGACATTATCACGATATAAGTTTTGATAAAGACAATTTCGCCTTTTATGCAAATATGGATAATACGTTCCATATTTCATCCGAACCTAATCTGAAGGCAGAATTTAAAAAGCCGCCCCTTGTGAGGACGGCTTTCTTTATTATTTTGTGATAAATTACTTACCAGCGATAACACGGGCCATTTCACAAACTTTGTTTGAATAACCCCATTCGTTGTCATACCAAGAAACGATCTTAGCAAAGTTGGAATCCAAAGAGATACCAGCTTTAGCATCAAAGATTGAAGTGTTGGCGCAACCACGGAAGTCAGTTGAAACAACAGCATCTTCAGTATAGCCAAGTACACCTTTCAATTCGCCTTCAGAAGCAGCCTTCATAGCAGCACAGATATCTTCCATTGTAGCAGCCTTTTCAAGAACTACTGTCAAGTCAACAACTGAAACGTCAGAAGTCGGTACGCGGAATGCCATACCTGTTAATTTGCCGTTCAATACAGGTAATACTTTACCTACAGCCTTAGCAGCACCAGTTGAAGAAGGGATGATGTTTTCAAGGATACCACGACCACCTCTCCAGTCTTTCTTAGAAGGACCGTCAACAGTCTTCTGAGTAGCTGTAGCAGCGTGAACTGTAGTCATCAAACCTTTAACGATACCGAACTTGTCGTTCAATACTTTAGCGATAGGAGCCAAACAGTTAGTTGTACAAGAAGCGTTAGAGATGATGTCCTGGCCTGCGTAAGTTTTGTCGTTAACGCCATAAACGAACATAGGAGTAGCATCCTTTGAAGGAGCAGACATGATCACTTTCTTTGCACCAGCCTGGATGTGTTTGCGAGCTGTTTCGTCAGTCAGGAAGAAACCAGTTGATTCAACAACTACGTCTGCATCAACTTCGTTCCACTTCAAGTTAGCAGGATCCATTTCTGCAGTAAGACGGATTTTGTTACCGTTTACAACCAAATTGTTACCTTCTACAGCAACTGTTCCGTCGAAACGACCGTGTACTGAGTCATATTTCAACATGTATGCCAAATAATCAGCATCCAACAAGTCATTGATACCTACGATTTGAATATCATTGCCGAAGTTCTTAACTGCAGCACGGAACACCATACGTCCGATACGGCCGAAACCGTTTATACCTACTTTAATCATTGTAATAAAACTTTTATGGTTTATTAAAAATATTGATTGTCCAAAACTTATCTAACAGCCACAAGGGGTTGCACATGAAACCAACATTGCAAGCATTAATGCAATTACTATTATTAAATAGATACAGTGTTTCATTTTATCCTTGCTTTTAACGACTGCAAATGTAACTATGTTTTTTGTATTGAGCTTTATAATAAGGTCAGAAAAGTATGTTTTCTAACATAAATTAATTGTTGGGCTTATTTCTTTTTCTTCGAAAATACGCTCCTGAGTAAATTCTTTGCTTTTTTTATGCCCCAGGTCATGATAAACGGTTGGGCTATGTCCCAAACAAGGGGTAACATACTCTTGGTAATAGACAGATAGTCAGAGAAACCTAATGAGACAGCAGGCAGATCTCCCTTGTTATTTTGTGTTGTTGTGTTTTCGCCGGATTTAGCTGTCGATTTTGTTTTTGGAAACAATAAAGACGATATGCCTGAAAGCAATAAACTCCCTGCATTCTCTTGGATATAAGAGAAGTCTTCGTTGAGTTTCTGCTCATGTTCGCGGCATTGTTTCCGAATGCGCTCTTTATCAGAAATCAGCTTCTCCAGTGGTGTCTGTTTGTTGTTTATTTTCTGTTGCATTGTTTTTATCGTCATTTGCTGTCATTGCTATGATGACTTCGTTCAGTATGGCATTACTAATCTTGTTCTTGTTTATTACAATGATACCTATTAGCAGTATATACAGAATTGCTACACTGACAAAGCCCAAGCCGGATGAATTGAACAAATCTCCCAAGAAAAATCCCAGGGCAAGAAAGATAAATAAGATAGCAAAGAAGGCCAGAAACAATAACACCAAGTTGTACGAAAGAACCGCAATTACCTTTCCGGTCCTTTCGTATGTGCTTAATTTCAGGAGCTCAAGCTTTAACTCCACATAAGCTGAGATATCATTTTTTAGTTTACCGAAGAATTTTTCTGAGTCGTTCTCCATTATATCAGTTTTATTCTGCGCTTTCAGCTACTTTTTCTTTTACACTTTTCAAAGCTCCGCTTTCCTTTGCTTTAGCCAAAGCAGAGTTGAAGCCGTCTTTTACCTTGCCTGCTACTTCTTTCAGATCTTCCAATAGCTGTTCTCTTTTATCCGAAGCGGCTAAATAACCTACAGCAGCACCTACAGCAGCGCCTACTACGAGGCCTAGCAATAATTTAGAATCTACATTTTTCATAACTCTTCCTTTTTTAAAGTTTCTACTAAGATAACGTTTTTATTTAGACTATAGTTTATTATTGTATTAACTTTTGAGGTTAATTAATGTTATCGTTTTTTATTGTTTTTACGGCTGCCCAATTGTTTTTTTCTGCATGGGATAGTAGTGTAAGCCCGTTCTTAATACACTCTGCCTCAATTACTGGTATATCTTCTGTATAAAATCCGCTCATAAATAAAAGAGCTCCCGGCTTCATACATTGCGTATAACGTTGTATATCATTGAGCAGGATATTTCGGTTTATATTGGCAAATACAATATCAAAGAGACCGAAATTCGGGATTTGTTCTGCACCTCCTAATGCAATTTCTATTTTTCGTGCATTATTCAGTCTGATGTTTTCGAGCGCGTTGTTGTAAGCCCATTCGTCAATATCTATACCTATTACTCGTTTGGCTCTTTTCATACAGGCTAGAATGGCAAGGACGGCTGTTCCGCAACCCATATCCAGTATTTCTTTATCTTCGAGATCTAATTTTAGCATCTCATTTATCATCAGGTAAGTCGTTTCATGGTTGCCCGTGCCGAAAGCCATTTTCGGATCAATAATAATGTTATAGGCATAACCTGGTTCGGGCTTGTGGAATGAGGCACGTATTATACATTCGTTTCCGATACGGATAGGTTTAAAATAGTTTTTTTCCCATTCTTCGTTCCAATCTTTGCTTTCAATCAACTTTGCCGTATAATGGATGTCAACGTTTTCCAGCGGAAAGTTTTTCAGTTTATCCGTTAATATTATCTCATTATATGAAGTATCTGGGATGTAGCCAAGCAATCCATATTCGTTTTCTGTAAAACTTTCAAAACCTATTTCGCCTAATTCGGCGGCAAGCACGTCGTTCAGTATGGATGCTTCTATGGGTGAAGTATATGTGAAATCGAGTTCGTAGTAATTCATCTTTTTCGTTTTTTGTATAAGACGTTTTATTTACAAACATACGAAATATCTTTGATTTTCGGCGCATGGAAAAATAGAAATAATAGTATATGTTTTGTAATTAATATCCCTGGCAAAATGAATGTTGACAATTGTCGGCCAAGCGGCCGACAATTGTCAACCGTATGGCTGATAATTATCAACCGAGCGGTTGATAATTATCAACTTATTTCAGGACAGGACAGATCTAGGGCAAACGCATTAGGATTTTTGATATAGTACCATTGCCTTTTTCATTATCTCTTTCTTTATATTGGGCTTTAATGCTGCTGCTAACATTTTCTTTTTCAAGGATGCTCCTTTTTTGTATGTAAAGGCTTTCAGTACCGGCATTGCCATTTTTCTTAATATAGCCAGGTTTAACACTTGGTTCTTTTTCATTTTGGTCTCATCTTCATTAAAAGAAACATCTAGTTGCCAATGCAAATTGTTCTCTATTTTCCAGTGATTTCGTATGATATTCAATTGCATGGGTGCATCTTTCTCCAAGGAAGATATGAAACATCTTGTTTCTGTGGTCGTTTCTCCTGTAGACAGTATCGTTCTTTGGGAAGTAATTGTACCAAAGCTTTTGATTCCTTCCCATTCTTTTCCACACTCAGGTATCCATCCCAAATGAGGTTGCGAATTGTAAAGTATGGATTTCCGTTACACCAGGCATATATTATAATGTATATGACGTGACGGAGCTTTTGTCAAAAGATTAGAATGCAACAGGCGTTATTTTTTGATGCGTGTGCCGGGTATGGTAACAAAAATATTCATGAAACATTTGCATAATAAATTCGGATGCAGTACTTTTGCAGTCTGAAAATCTGCAGAGGGTAAACAAGAGGAGTCGGAGACGATGCCCACCCCCGGGACCTAACCTGTTTAAATTAAAAGACAGATGTACGTAATCGTAGAAATTAACGGACAACAGTTCAAGGCTGAACAAGGAAAGAAATTATTTGTTCACCACATTCAGAATGCAGAAAGCGGTGCTGTTGTTGAGTTTGACAAAGTATTGTTGGTTGACAACGATGGTGATGTAAAAGTAGGTGTTCCTACAGTTGAAGGTGCAAAGGTAGTATGTGAAGTACTGTCTCCGCTGGTAAAAGGTGACAAGGTTCTTATTTTCCATAAGAAAAGAAGAAAAGGTTACCGCAAGTTGAACGGTCACCGTCAGCAGTTCACCGAAGTGAGTATTAAAGAGATTGTTGCTTAACGTTTAAAGGAGAAAAAAAGAAATGGCACATAAGAAAGGTGTGGGTAGTTCTAAGAACGGCCGTGAATCACATAGCAAAAGATTAGGTGTAAAGCTTTTTGGTGGAGAAATTGCTAAAGCTGGTAACATTTTAGTTCGCCAGAGAGGTACAGTTCATCACCCGGGTGAAAACGTAGGTATCGGTAAAGATCATACATTGTATGCTTTGGTAGACGGTGTTGTTACTTTCCGTAGAACAAAAGAAGACAGATCTTTCGTTTCAATCCAACCGGTTGCAGAAGCGTAAGCTTTTCTTGATAGAAAAGTATAAAAAGAGGACATCTTCATTGAAGAATGTCCTCTTTTTGTTTTCTTAATATATAACAGAAATAAGAAAACCATTACCTTTGTAAAAAAGACGTATCTGTGAATAAACAACAATTTCTATATATTCTTTTGGCTTTGCTTCTATTATCTTCGTGCGGAAGCAGGAGAGCAACAGTTATTTTACCTTCTGATTTTAAAGGTCCGAAAGAGTTGTCCCGTCTTTACGGTATTCGGATTACACCGGATGATAATATCTACTTATATAACGAAGGAGCTAAATGGCTGGGTGTTCCGCATCGAATGGGAGGCTTGACAAAGCGGGGCGTAGACTGTTCCGCTTTTGTAGCGATTGTCTTTCGGGAGGTATATGGAAAGCAGCTTTCTCGTTCGTCGGCCGATATGCTAAAGTATGATTGCCGCAAGGTAAGCCGGGCAAAGCTGCAGGAAGGTGATCTTGTCTTTTTTCGAACAGGAGGAAGAGGGAAGAAAAATGTGCCTAACCATGTAGGTATATACCTGAAGAATGGACGGTTTATCCATACCAGTACTTCAAGCGGTGTGATGGTGAGCAGTCTGAGCGAACCATATTATCTGCGAACCTGGTTGAGTGGCGGACGCGTGAAATAGTTTTTTTAGATAGCTTGCTCTATTTTGTTTAATTCTACGTACATTTGCATTTCATTTAAAAAACATAGACTGAAAGTATGTTGACGCTTAAAGTAATTACGGAAAATCCGGATGAAGTAATCCGCAGATTGGCCAAAAAGCATTTTGATGCGAAAGAGATTATCGGTAAGATTATCGAGTTAGATAAGACAAGACGTAATAGCCAGACCGCTCTGGATGCTAATCTGGCAGAACTGAACCGTATATCGAAGTCGATCGGTCAGTTAATGAAGGAAGGAAAGAAAGAAGAGGCTGAAGCTGCACGTGCAAAAGTTGCCGAGATGAAAGAAGGCAATAAAGATTTGCAGGAAGCTATGGACAATGCCCAGGAAGAGATAACAAATCTGCTATATACGGTTCCTAATATGCCTCACGAAAGTGTGCCTGAAGGAAATGGCGCAGATGATAATGTCGTAGAGAAAATGGGAGGTATGGAAACAGAGCTTCCTAAGGATGCACTTCCCCATTGGGAATTGGCAAAGAAATATGATTTGATTGATTTTGATCTGGGGGTTAAGATAACCGGTGCCGGCTTTCCTGTTTATAAAGGCCAGGGAGCCAGATTGCAACGTGCTTTAATTAACTTTTTCCTGGATGAAGCCCGTAATTCCGGTTATATGGAAATTATGCCTCCTACGGTAGTGAATGCTGCTTCCGGCTACGGAACAGGGCAGTTGCCTGATAAAGAAGGGCAGATGTATCATTGTGGGTTGGATGATTTGTATTTGATCCCAACGGCGGAGGTTCCGGTGACAAACATCTATCGCGATGTTATTTTAGATGAAAATTCATTGCCGATAAAGAATTGCGCTTATACTCAATGCTTCCGTCGTGAAGCAGGTTCTTATGGTAAGGATGTTCGCGGATTGAACCGTTTGCATGAATTTTCAAAGATAGAAATTGTACGGATCGATACACCGGAACATTCCTATGAATCTTTGAAAGAAATGTTGGCTCACGTAGAAGGTTTGGTTCAAAAGTTGGAATTGCCTTATCGTATTCTTCGTCTTTGCGGAGGGGATATGAGTTTTACTTCTGCTCTGTGTTTTGACTTTGAAGTCTATTCGGAAGCTCAAAAACGTTGGTTGGAGGTTAGTTCGGTTTCAAACTTTGAAAGCTATCAGGCAAATCGCCTGAAATGTCGTTATCGTGACGCAAATAAGAAAACCCAACTTTGCCACACATTGAATGGTAGCGCATTAGCTTTGCCCCGTATCGTGGCTGCTTTATTGGAGAATAATCAGACTCCGGAAGGTATCCGTATTCCAAAGGCTTTGATTCCTTATACAGGTTTTGATATGATTAAGTAATAAGAATGACATATCGTAAGGATTTTGATCCTGTTGTTTTATGAAAAGATCCCGATGCTTTTAGTAGTGTCGGGATCTTTTTGGGTTATGTTACCGGGTGAACATTTAATATTTACGGTTTGTTCGTATTCACATAATACTAATTAGTAAAGAATGGTATCAAGCCGGCAATGTGAGTTTAATAAAAAAGTCTTGAATTATATCAAGACTTTTTATTAGGAATTTAATTTGTTGACATAATATGGTTATATGAACAAATTCACATTAGCTTCTTCGGCACGTTCAAGGTAGGAGGCAACTCCACCTAAAGTAACAGTGTCTAGAAGTTCTTCTTTTTTGACACCCATAACATCCATACTCATTGTACAGGCAATCATTTCCACTCCGTTTTCTGTAGCTTGGGTGATTAAGCTTTCCAAACTGTCGATATGTTTGCGTTTCATAATAAGACGCATCATCCAACTGCCGGCTCCTGCCATATTCATCTTTGAAAGTTTTAGTTTTCCACTGTGTGAAGGCATCATCCAACCGAACATTTTTCCGAATATATCTTTTGATACGGCCGGTTTCTTTCGTTTCTTTATGACATTCAGTCCCCAAAATGTGAAAAACATAGTTACTTTTTTACCCGTAGAAGCTGCTCCGTTTGCAATAACAAACGAGGCTAGAGCCTTGTCCAGATCATCACTGAAAACAATTAATGTTTTATTGTCTCCGTTAGTAATCATTTTGCAAGCATTTTTAGCTTCTCCTTTTTCTATGGTTGCATGAATGATGCCGGCTTTATTTTCTACTTCAACTAAACGGGCTCCAGTCATATTACACCAAGAAGAAACGTCTTTGGCAAATCCCTGATCGGTAGCTGTAATACGTAAACGTTCGCCTGTTTGGAGGTCGCTATAATGCTTTTTGAGTTGAAGGACAGGTCCCGGACATTGTAGTCCGCATGCATCTATTTTGATTAATTTGCCTGAGGTTCTTTCTGGCTCATCATCAATTATGGGTTTGTTGGGAACAGAATTATTGTGTTGGGCTATTTTCGCCGTTGCTGTGTGCCATGTTTTGTATCCACCCGATAGGTTGCGGATGTTAGTATAACCATTTTGTTCTAATATACGATAAGCCAAATAGCCACGGAGACCTATAGCGCAACTTACTATTATGGGTTTATCCTTTGGTAGCTCGGAAAGACGTTCACGCAATTCATCTACCGGAATATTTATCGCTCCTGGTAAAGAACCAAGATTGTATTCATCACGGGTACGGACATCTACCAAAAGCGTATCTTTGTCTAAATTGGCGATGTCTCTCCATTGTACTACTTTGACTTTTCCTGTCAGGATATTTTCGGCGACATATCCGGCCATGTTTACCGGATCTTTTGCAGAAGAATATGGAGGAGCATAGGCTTGTTCCAAAGAAATTAAATCGTAGATCGTTCCTTTTCGTTGTATTACCTGTGCCATCATTTCAATGCGTTTATCAACGCCGCCAAAGCCTACAACTTGAGCTCCAAATAATTGACCGCTTTCCGGTGAAAACAGTACTTTAATAGATAGAGGTACGGCTCCCGGATAATAACCTGCATGGGAAGCAGAGTGTGTATAAGAAGAACAATAAATAATCTGTTCACGTTTCAATAATTTTGCATTGGCTCCGGCAGTCGCGACTGTCAGATCAAATACCTTGGCAATGGAATTTCCAATAGTTCCCTGATAAGTTTCTTTATTACCGAAAACGATATTGTCTGCCACGATACGGCCTTGTTTATTTGCCGGACCTGCCAATGGTATTAATGCCGGTTTGCCGGTTACCAGATGTTTTACTTCTATGGCATCGCCTAAAGCATAAATATCCGGATCGGAAGTCTGCATATATTTATTGACTTCAATACCTCCCAGTTTACCAAGAGTTAAGTTGGCTTCTTTTGCCAGTTTCGTTTCGGGACGTACTCCAATGCTTAGTAGAACCATGTCCGAAATTACTTGCTTCCCACTTTTGAGGTGCACAATTATGTTGTTCCCTTTTTCTTCAAAGCGATCAACACCATCTTCCAAGAGCAGGTTTACTTTTTTTTCTTTCAAATGCTGGTGAACAATAGCTGCCATGGAATAATCCAATGGTGCCATCACCTGGTTAGCCATTTCAATAATTGTAACATGAATGCCTAATTCGTGGAGATTTTCTGCCATTTCCAGGCCAATGAAACCTCCGCCAACTACAACGGCTTGCTGGGGCTTTTCTTTATTTACATAGTTTTTTATAGTATCTGTATCGGGAACGTTTCGTAATGTAAATATTTTTTTACTTTGGATTCCTTCGATACCTGGGCGCAATGGTTCTGCTCCTGGTGAGAGAACCAGTTTATTGTATGTTTCGGTATATATTTCTCCGGTGGATAAATTTTTTACTTCAACTTGTTTTTTGTCGGGATAGATAGCTGTTACTTCTTGTTCTGTACGAATATCGATACGAAACCTGTCGGTAAAACCTTTTACCGTTTGTACGAAAAGTTTGTTTCTGTCATTAATAGTGTCTCCTATATAATAAGGAAGTCCACAGTTGGCATACGAAACATACTTACCGCGTTCAAACAAGATAATATCAGCTTTCTCGTCCATTCTACGCAAACGGGCTGCTACGGTTGCTCCACCGGCTACGCCTCCAATAATCAAATACTTCATAATTTATTTATTTTGTTTATACTATACATAGTTGTTAGTAGAAAATAATTTGATAAAAAAAGGGATTATTCCTTTTGTATGCAATTTTGTAATTGATTGAAAAGAAAATCAAAGTTTAATTCCTTTTCCATCATTTGTTGTATTTTCTCTTTTCCTTTTGATGTAAGAGAGAAAAACATTTGTCGTTTATCGTTTTTGTTGATATTCCTGCGAATAAATCCTTTGTTTTCCACTGCTGTAATTACTTTGGAAACTCTGGAGTTGGAAAGTCCGATAAATTCACAAATCGTTCCGGCAGACTTTGATTCTCCCTCTTTCAAACAACAAAGTAGCATTGCTTCATTGATTGTTATATCGTTGTTTTCTGTGAATGTCTTTTCAAATGCATACAGCGTTTTATATATGTCTTTTATAATGCAAATAGGCTCCATTTTCTTATAAATTGAATTATAGCTGCAAATATATAAATAATTTCTTATAAAAATATTGTCTGGTGGAAAATATTTTATTTGCCTTATTTACAAACAAAAGGAACCCGTCTGAAAAGTAATATTTGCATTTTACTTTTCAGACGGGTTCCTTTTGTTGTTGTGAGATATTTGCTAGTCTCTGTTAGAAAAATATTTCATAAATTGTGAACGTTCATATACTGCAGGATTGGAGATGTTTGCATAATTCAGCTTTCCGCAAAATTGAGAAATCGAATGGTAATGTGTCTGATGCATCCATTCTTCTATGCAGGTAAGTACTTGCGAAATAATTTCCGATCCATGTGTGTAAACTGCACTGCACATTTGTACTGCAGATGCTCCAGCCAAAAGACATTTGATAACGTCTTCCCAATCATGAATTCCTGTTGATGACGCAATGCTGATCCCCGGAATTTTTCCGGATATAATAGCTGTCCATCGAATTGTATCACTCAGATCCGAGTGGCTGCTAAATACGTTACCCGAAACTAACTGCATGTTATTAATATCAATATCCGGTTGATAGAACCGGTTGAATAAGACAACTCCATCGGCTCCGTTTACCTTTAACGTATTAACTAAATCCGGAATATTACTGAAATTTTTTCCTATTTTTAAGATGACCGGAATCGATACTGTCTCTTTAACTTTACGGATAATATTTACGTAAAGATCCCGTATTTCATTAAAGTCTTGCCCTATTTCAGTTTCAAGGAAAAATACATTTAATTCCAGGGCATCGGCGCCGGCCAGTTCTATTTGTTTGGCAAAATCAATCCAAGCATCGGCTTTATAGCAATTGATACTTGCTATAATAGGTATTGTACAAAGTTCCTTTGATTTTTTGATAAGTTCAATATAATCGTTTACCTGGTTGGCTTTTACATAACCTCGAATGTAGTCAGCAGCTTCTGGGTAATCGGAATCTTGCATAAGTATTTCGCTTTGCATTTCAATTTGTTCTTCGAAAAGAGACTTCAATACAATAGCACCAGCACCGGCTTTTTCAAATTCCTTGTTGCGTTCTGCTTTATTGGTTAACCCAGAACTGCCAACAATAAGCGGATTACGAAGTGTAAGTCCCGCATATTGGGTTTTAATGTCAATCATGTCGATTTAATTTCGTTTAACTTTACAAATATAGATATTTATTTTGTCAAGCCTTTATCTCCGTTATTTAAAATGGTTAAAAGACTAATACTCACGTTCGCCGAAGATGCTGGTTCCCACACGAATAATTGTACAACCTTCTTGAATGGCAGTTGGGTAATCATGGCTCATACCCATAGATAACTCTGTAAAATATTCGTTATTTTTGAAGTATGCCTCTTTGATTTCCAAAAACAAATTGTGTAACAAGTGGAACTCTTTACGGACTTGTTCTGTATCGTCCGTGTTTGTTGCCATTCCCATGATTCCGCATATACAAATGTTTTTCAATTCAAAAGGGGCTTTGCTTTCCAGTAGTTCTTTGCATTCTTCCGGTGTATAACCATGTTTTGTTTCTTCTTCTGCAACATGTATTTCCAATAATACGCGGACGATCCGGTTTTGTTTTGCAGCCTGTTTATTTACTTCCTGTAATAGCTTTAAAGAATCTATACTGTGGATCATATAAATAAACGGAGCAATGTCTTTTACTTTATTACTTTGTAATGGTCCGATAAAATGCCATTCAATATCTCCTGGCAGTACTTTCTGTTTGGCAGTCAATTCCTGTGCTCTACTTTCTCCAAACACGCGTTGTCCGGCATTATACGCTTCCTGTATAGCTTCTGCCGGATGAAACTTTGATACTGCAACAAGCTTTATGCCTTCCGGTAATGAAGCTTTCAGTCGTACTAAATTCTGGGTGATACTCATATTTGTTGCTTTTCTTCTGCCTGCTTCTTTTGTTCGGCTATCAGTTCTTCTCCCGTTTTTGGAGCAGAAGGGATGCTGTTTGCATCAAACGGGAATACGTCCATTAATTGGGTTTCAGTAACAGAGGCAATTGTATAATCGGCCATAGTTCCTTTCATTCCGTCTTCCAATACGGCAATAGCTTCTTTTAGTGTACAAGCTTGTGCAAGCATTTGTGCGGCAGTTTTCTTTTCTGCTCCGCTTTTTTCATCCAATGTGATAAAATAGACTTTTATTTTGTAAAAACGATCTCCATTTTCATTGAAGAATAGTTCGGAAAGGCGAGCCCGTTTAATGTCTGTTACAGTAAATTCGCCAGTTATGAAAGGGCGTATTTCTTCAATAATGCGAGCTTCTGCTTCTGTGAAAGACAGGGCGTCTACCAAGTAAGGTTCGGTAACCTTTTTCTGCATTCCGTTTTCAAGTATCTTTTCGTAAGATACTTTGCATTCAAACCAATTATGCATATCTAATACATTTTAATTTTGTCTGTACTCTTGTTGATAATAAAAGTACAAATATAGACGCAATTGGGGAAAAATACAATAAAGTCAACTTTTATTCCATTCGAATGAAATGGAAAAAGAGATCGTTTCCGGAACTTTTTTGAATCTGCTTTTGTTATTAAGTTGTAGTGTGTTTTTCATGGTATTAGATTTTTAGATTAGTAATTAGGTTGTTCATCCGGTTCGAGAGGATAGGATGTAAGTTTCTAAATAAAATAGCCGGAATTGAAAAGGTTTTTTACCTTGCAATTCCGGCTATTTTATGATTAAAATTCATCATTGGCATACAGACTCAACAGATTGTTTAACTTATAATCGTAGATTTCTGTATCATTGAAAAATCTTTTTAATTCCATAGCTGCTGTTTCCGGCGAATCGGATGCATGTACAATATTTTCTTGTACACTCATGCTATAATCTCCCCGGATAGTTCCGGGAGCTGCATTCCTTCCGTTTGTAGCACCGGCTAAAGTGCGTACAACCTGTATAGCGCCAACACCTTCCCAACAACATACAATTACAGGACATACGCTCATTGCATCTTTAATTCTCTGAAAGAAAGGTTTTTCTTTCAGATGTGCATAATGTTCGCTTAAAATTTCGTCAGTCAACCAGGTCATTTTCATACCTGCCAGACGAAGCCCCTTTTTCTCAAAACGAGAAACAATTTCACCGATCAAACCGCGCTGAACAGTGCATGGTTTTAAAATTACGAGTGTTTTTTCCATTTAGAATTGTATTAAGAGATTAAACTAAAGTATACAAATCGAAATATGTGTAAATAATCCTATCTTTGTCTATAGTAAAAAACAGAGGAAAAAGTATCTTTTTAAATATTTCAAACATATTTTCTTTATATAATTCTGCAAGTTAATACGAATAAACAAATAAATGCAGAAAAGGATGGAGGAACTTGCTTAATTTAACACAAGTTAAAAAATTGCTAAGTTGTTAAAAGTTCTAATTTCCATTCTGGTTTTATTTCTGAGGCGATTCCAGATGATTTTTCATAAAATCACGTAGAGTCTGTCTGTTGACACCCAGTTTTTTACTGATATATAACTTCGTTTTTTTCTCCTTTAAAAATTTCAGGATTATTTCTTCTTTACCTGCTAGTTTACATTGATCCAGACTGAGACCTTTCGGGCGCCCCAATTTAGTACCTTCTGTCTTCTTTCTGGCCAAAGCTTCGCGGGTTCGTTGAGATATGAGGTTGCGTTCAATTTCAGCACTTAAACTAAATGCAAATGCTAAAATTTTACTGTTAATATTATTACCGAGTTCGTATCCCTCTTTTACTGTAAAAACAATAATATCCCTTTCCATACATTGATGCAAAAAACTCATAACTTGCATCAGATTACGCCCAAGGCGGGAAAGTTCAGTTGTAATAAGAATATCGCCTTTGCGTATTTGCTTCAGCAATTTGCCCAATTGACGTTCGGATATACCTTTCGTCCCACTGATTGTTTCATCTACCCAGCTATCAATACGCATATTTCTAGCTTTGATGAATTTTTCAATTTCAAATCTTTGATTGTCAGTGCTTTGTTTGTCTGTACTGACTCTTACATAACCGTATACCATACTATTATATATTAAGTAAATACAAAGTAAGATACGTTTTATGTATTAATCCAAAGAGTCGATTAGTAAAAACAAACTTTTTTTATCGGACTCTAAATTTTTGCAGGGTATTTAATGCCTTTCTTAAAATGATAATTTAAATGAATACGTATGGAGAATGAAAAAATTAAATAAAACTTGTACCTTTACAGGTCTAATTTATAGACCATTTACTTAGTGTAGTGAGTTCTTTTAGTATAAAAACGTCATGAAAAAATTATTATCCTTGCCTCCTAATTTGGTGGATTGCTTTCATAAAATAGAAAAAGTTGATGCGAATGAATGGTTTTGCACTTCCGATCCTGTCGGTGCACGTTTAGGTTCAGGGGGAGGAACAACTTGGTTATTAGAGTCGTGCCATAAAAGCGAAGCAAAGGAGATGCCTTTTTCCGAATGGTTATCTGCAGATAAAAGAATATTACTTCATGCCGGAGGACAAAGCCGGCGTTTACCCGGTTATGCTCCATCGGGAAAAGTGTTAACTCCGATTCCTGTTTTTCGTTGGGCACGGGGGCAAAAATTATCTCAAAATTTGCTGTCGTTGCAATTGCCTTTATATGAGAAAATTATGCAAAAGGCTCCGGAGTCTTTGCATACATTAATAGCAAGCGGTGATGTTTATATCCGGAATAGTCAGCCTTTACAGGAAATACCTGATGCAGACGTAGTTTGTTACGGATTATGGGTTGAACCTGCATTAGCGACAAACCATGGTGTTTTTGTGTCCAGCCGGAAATCCCCGGATGAATTGGACTTTATGTTGCAAAAACCTTCTTTGGAAGAATTAGGAAGGTTGGCTGCAACGCATCTGTTTTTGATGGATATTGGTATTTGGCTGTTAAGCGACCGTGCTGTTGAATTGCTGATGGAACGTTCTTATGAGCAGAGTGACGGCATGATGAAAACCTATGATCTTTATTCTGAATTTGGTTTAGCTCTTGGTGAAAATCCTAAAATAAAAGATTCCGGACTGAATAAATTGAGAGTTGCCATATTGCCTTTACCCGGAGGTGAGTTTTATCATTATGGAACCAGCCGTGAATTGATTTCTTCTACTTTGGCTGTGCAGAACTTGGTACGTGACCAACGGGCTATTATGCAACGTAAAGTGAAACCGCATCCAGCTATGTTTGTTCAGAATGCAGAAATTCATCAGAAATTGACGGTTGGTAATTCTGAATTATGGGTGGAAAATAGTTGTATAGGTCAATATTGGACGTTGAATAGTAAACACATAATTACGGGTGTGCCTGTAAACAATTGGGCATTAAATCTGCCGGAGAGTGCATGTGTGGATGTGGTTCCTGTAAATGATAAAGATTTTGTTGCCCGTCCTTATGGCTTTAATGATGCGTTCAAAGGCGGTTTACTAGATAGTACTACTTCGTTTATGGGGCAATCTGTCATTGAATGGGCTTTGAAACGTGCAATACAATTGCCTGTTTGTAATGATATTCAGAATGCCCGTATATTTCCTATATGTAAATCGGTCGATGATTTAGGTATTCTTTTGAGATGGATGATATCTGAACCTGAATTGGCAGAGGGAAAAGAACTTTGGAAGTCTGCACTAAAAATGTCGGCCAATGAGTTATCCGATAAAGCAAATTTGCTTCGTTTGGTAGAGCAACGCGAATTTTTCAGAAAAAAAGATTGGCCAATGCTTGCGGCTAATCATGAGAAAAGTGTTTTTTATCAATTAGATCTGGCAGATGCCGCAGCGGAGTTCGTAAATAACAATATAGATCTTCCGGAACAACTTCCGGAAGATGCTTCATTGATGAAAAGAATACACAATCGGATGTTTAGAGCGCGTGTATTACAATTGCAGGGAAAATACTTTGCAAGCGAACAACAATATGCTTTTTCTTTATTACGTGATGGTTTGATTGGATCTATTGCGGATGATAAACAATATCCTCATCTTAATGTATATCGCGATCAGATTGTTTGGGGTAGAAGCCCTGTGCGGATAGACTTGGCCGGAGGTTGGACAGATACGCCTCCTTTTTGTATGTACTCGGGTGGTAACGTGGTAAATGTGGCGATCGAATTAAATGGCCAACCTCCTTTACAGGTTTATATAAAACCATCGAATGAATATAAAATTATTTTACGGTCGATAGACCTGGGGGCAATGGAATGTATAACTTCCTGGGATGAACTCAGAAACTATAATAAGGTAGGTTCTCCATTTTCCATACCTAAAGCAGCTTTGGCTTTGGCTGGATTCGTACCTGAATTTGCCTTGGAAAATTATTCTTCGCTAGAAGAACAATTGAAAAACTTTGGTTGTGGCTTGGAAGTTACATTATTGGCGGCTATTCCTGCCGGTTCGGGTTTAGGAACCAGTTCTATTCTTGCAGCTACGGTATTGGGGGCAATATCCGACTTTTGTGGCTTGGCCTGGGATAAAAATGAAATAGGCAACCGTACACTTATTCTGGAACAGTTATTGACTACCGGCGGCGGATGGCAAGATCAGTATGGAGGCATACTTCATGGCCTAAAAATACTCCAGACCGGCGAAGGATTTAGTCAGGCTCCTCTGGTTAGGTGGTTGCCGGAATATTTGTTTACCGATCCTGAATATCAAGCCTGCCATTTGTTGTATTATACAGGTATAACTCGTACGGCGAAGGATATATTAGCCGAAATTGTAAGGGGAATGTTCCTGAATAGCAATTCACATCTGACTTTGCTTTCGGAGATGAAGGAACATGCTCTTGATATGTATGAGGCAATACAGTGTGGCGATTTTGAAACTTATGGAACATTAGTGGGTAAAACCTGGGAACAAAATAAAGCATTAGATTCAGGAACTAATCCTCAGGCTGTGGAGCAGATTATTAACCGGATTAAAGACTTTACGTGGGGGTATAAGTTGCCGGGTGCAGGGGGAGGAGGCTATTTATATATGGTAGCAAAGAGCCCGGAAGCTGCTTTTCAGATTCGTAAAATATTAACAGCTTCCCCTCAGAATCCGAATGCCCGGTTTGTGGAAATGAATTTATCGGATAAAGGATTGCAAATAAGCCGTTCTTAAGGTTTTAGACTTGTTTGTAGCTAATTGGAATATTATCTACGTAATTTGGAACATTTTGGATTCCGAAAGGTGTTATACTTTTGCGGAGTTTTTAATGTGGTATATTGGTTGTGATGGTGAAAAGGTTTATTTGTTGGATATTTTTTATGCTGATTGCCTGGACGGCTAATGGGCAAAACACTGTAATAAGAGGAGTTGTTACCGATTCTATTACGGGGGAGGCTTTACCGTATGTTTCGGTATTGCTTGAAGGTACTACTATTGGGACAACGACGAATCTGGATGGACAGTTTTCATTTTCTACGTCATCCAAACCCCGGAATCTTCAGGTTTCATATTTGGGTTATGCGGAAAAGACATTAAAAGTAATTCCGGGAAAAACAAATACGTTTAAAGTACAATTAGTCCCTGTTTCTATTGCGCTTTCCGAGGTTGTAATAAAGCCTAAGAAAGAAAAGTATAGCAAGAAAGAAAACCCTGCTGTTACTTTCGTCAAAAATGCGATAGAAAGGCGCGAAAGCAATGATCCCCGTAATCATGATTATTTCCAGTATGACCAATACGAAAAGATGGTATTTGCCATGAACGACTTCCAGCCCAAACCCAAAAGGCAGGATGGCAAAGTCCGTAAATTTGATTTCCTGGTAGATTATATCGATACATTAGACATTGGAACGACAATTTTGCCGGTTTCGGAAAAAGAAAAAGTGTCAACGGTTTATTTCAGGAAAGATCCGAAAAGTGAGAAGCGGTTGATTAAAGGTTCAAAATCTGCGGGTGTTGATGAAATATTTTCACGTGACGGTATTCAACAGTTTTTGGATGAGGTTTTTCGTGAAGTAAATATTTTTCAGAATGATATCCCTTTATTTTTGAATCGTTTTGTAAGCCCGTTGTCTACAATGGGGCCTAATTTTTATAAGTATTATCTGCTCGATACGTTGGAAATAGACAATCGTAAATGTGTTGATCTGGGTTTTGTCCCTTTTACTTCGGAAACGTTCGGTTTTACGGGACATTTGTATATTACTCTTGATTCCACCTATTTTGTCAAGAGGGTGAAGCTGAATGTACCGAAAGATATAAATCTGAACTTTGTCGGTGGTATGACTATCGAACAAACTTTTGAAAGGGCGGAGGATGGTACCCGCATTATCACGAAAGATGATATAAATGTAGATTTCAAATTGTCCCAAAAGTCAAAAGGTATGTATGCCCGCAGGCTCAATATATATTCTAATCAGTCTTTTGCCCCTCCGGAAGATCAATCTGTTTTTCAACAAAGTGCTCCTGTTATTACAGTGAAAGAAGCATTCAGCCAACCAGAGGATTTTTGGGATAATAACAGGCCGTTGGAGGCTGGTCGTCGCAAACAAAATACGGTGGAAGCTTTAATGGCTAAATTACGTTCCGTCCCTATTTTCTATATAACGGAGAAGGTTGTTTCCATATTGGTATCGGGGTATATTGCAACAAATAAAGATCCCCTGAAGAGCAAGTTCGAGTTCGGACCTATGAATACTACTATCAGTGGTAATGCAATTGAAGGAGCACGTTTTCGTGTGGGAGGAACAACTACTACAGCTTTTAGCAAAAGGCTTTTCCTTGATGGTTACGTGGCTTACGGAACAAAGGATGAAAAAATCAAATATGATGCCATTGCAGAATATTCTTTTATTGATAAGAAAGAATATCGAAAGGAATTTCCGGTACATTCCATACGAGCTGAGTATAGTTATGATATCAATCAGTTGGGGCAGCAGTATATGTACACGAATCAGGATAATATCTTTTTGGCATGGAAGCGTCAGAAAGATACCCGCGCTACGTATTTGCGTAAGGCGGAACTGACTTATTATCGTGAACATTACAACGGTTTGGCATATGGTGCAGTGTTAAGAAACAGGAAAGAATATGCTACGGAGTATGCCGTGTTTGATCGTATTGGGGCAAATCAGGAGATTTCGCCGGTGAAGTCGTATTCTATGACAGAATTAGAGTTTAAGTTCAGATTTGCACCGAACGAAAAGTTTTATCAAACCCGGAATTATCGTTATCCTATAACGTTGGATGCTCCGGTGTTTACTGTAAATCATATAACAGCACTTAAAGGTGCTTTGGGATCTTCATATACTTATAACCGTACGGATGTGGGAATTCAAAAACGTTTCTGGTTCTCTGCATTCGGATATACGGACATTATTTGTAAGGCCGGTAAAGTCTGGAATAAGGTTCCTTACCCTTTGTTGATAATTCCGAATGCCAACCTTTCGTATACGGTACAACCCGAATCGTACACTTGTATGAATGCGATGGAGTTTTTGAATGATGAATATGCATCATGGGATGTGACTTACTTCATGAACGGGGCTCTGTTAAACCGTTTGCCTTTGATAAAAAAATTGAAGTGGCGTGAAGTATTTTCGTTTCGCGGATTATATGGTAACCTGACTGAAAAGAATAATCCGGCAAATGGAGGTGAAGGGCTTTATTTATTCCCGGCTGGTTCTTATGCGATGGGTAAGGCTCCTTATATGGAAGTAGGAGTAGGGGTGGAGAATATTTTTAAATTTTTGCGCCTGGATTATGTCTGGCGTCTGAATTATAAAGATCATCCCGGCATTCAAACACGTGGCGTCCGGTTCAGTATGCATTTAACATTCTGATGTCAATTGTGTATATCCCGATTTGCAAAAAAACGAACTCATAGTTATGACTTTTCAAAATCATAACTATGAGTTATAAAAATCATTACGATGAAATCTTTCGATACATGTAAATTCAAACACGGTGTTTAGTCGTCTTCCCTGAAGAACAGGTCATAGTCTGTATCAATCTGGTAGTCGACTACTCCCCATTTTTGTAACCATTCAATGTCTTTTTTTGCATCCAGCAGATTGTCGTTATTCATTGCTACCCTGTATGGACGATTAACGCAAGCCATTATTTTAATGTTGTTCTTTTTGCACCATTGTATGATTCGCGAATTCAGTTCGTCAATGCCTGCAAACAGAAAGTAATAATCTTTTGTTTTTTCGCCGTTGGCTTTAAAGAATTCGTCTTTTTCCCTGATCAGCATTGTTATGTAACTTTTCCCTTTGAAATAGTTGCCATGGCCAATAAAGTAAGAAGACTTCAGGTAACCGGTCTGACTGAGTATCCGTTCTAATTCCTGATAAAATTCGAGACTGGGATTGTCTATTTTTATATCGATCATCAGTTCTTCTATTTTGCCTTTACAATGATTGCAATAATCTTCCATTGAAACAATTGTATTGGTTTTCCTTTTTAGTGGACGAAGTGCTTGTATTTCAGCCCAGGTAAGTTCCGAACCGGTTGCTTTCGAGTCGTAATCTTGTTCGAATGTCCGGTTGTGATAAAGGAATAGTTTACCGTCTTTGCTTTGTCTTACATCAATTTCTACTCCGGTATAGCCTCGTTTTATGGCTTCATCAAGAGCGCTAATACTGTTTTCAGGATAGAGACCGTTTTCTGTAACACCGCCGCGATGGGCAATCAACCGGTATTTCCGGTCAATGTTGGAACCGTTTACTTCTGAAATAAAAACAGAGAGTAAACCGATGATTAGAATTAAGTAAGTCTTCATAATTTATAGATTTGTGTAATTACTGTTTTGAATCAAAATACCGGAGCTTTTATCTATTTCTTCCTGTGGTAACGGAAAAAAGTAATTCTTAGGTCTTTTGAAATTCTTACGGCCTATATCTGTGGTGTTGGATGACGACGGATCGGCATAAAGTTTCTCTAAATCTATCCAATTGATACGATCCCAGCGAACCAGGTCAAAATGTCTTCGGTTTTCTCCCGCCAGTTCCAGACGCCGTTCTTTTATTAATTCGTCTTTTCCTGCGTTCTTGATAGCAGGCAAGCCGACACGTGCTCTCACGGTATTTATTTCTGTGTCGCCGGCCCCTGTGCCCGATTTTCTAATTTTGGCTTCTGCCACTAATAGGTAAATATCGGATGTACGCATTAAAGGGATCAGCAAGTCGAAATTGAGCTTACCGTCGTTTGTAAAGGTAGTATATTTATTGAAATGGTACCCTGTTTCGGATTTGCTTGCATCATAATCCTGCAATTTACTGCCTATTTGAATCTTGTCTCCGGCAGCCCACATGGTCATGATTCTTCGCGGGTCGTTGCCGAAAGCTTCATATAAGTTGGGAAGTGGGTGGAAAAAATTCCAGCCTCCCAAATCACGGGGAGAAAAATAATAAATAGTGGATGTGTTACGCCAGGTAGATGAAGAGGCTACGTATAATAACATCTCTGTAGTAGGTGTGGATTTTTGCCTGAAATTGGCCTGATAATCTGTTGCTAATTTATAGTTGGCATTATTTATTACCTTTTCTCCGGCAGAGATTGCCTCATTTAGCAGGTTCTCTTTGCCGCTATAGCTAGACCAATGCATGTATAACTGGGTCAGGTAAGCATAAGCTGTCCCTTTGCTGATCCTTCCGGGAGAAGCCGTTTCATCTAACAATTCGGCTGCTTTTTTCAGGTCTTTTTCTATTTGCGAAAGCACTTCGTCGATATTTGCTTTTGGCTTGTTGTAATTAGCCGTTTTGACGTCATCCTCCAGTATTAAAGGTATTTCTCCATACGGAAGATAAAGCCACCAATAAGCGAAAGCCCTGAAGAAATATGTTTCGCCCAGACTGCGGTTTTTTATGGATTCCGAAATATTATTCATAGACGGAACATGAATTAATATATTGTTGGCTCTCGAGATCAATTCATATTTCCATTTCCAACCTGCTTTTAGCTGGGCATTTCCCGTATCGAATGTAAATGTTTCTATAGCTTCGTCTTCGGCATGGTCGCCTGCCCGGAACATATCGTCAGAACAGATATCCCATGTATAGTCTCCATGCGCAACAAAGTCTTCTACTATTAAAATACCATATAATCCGGTAACTGCATCCACTACAGCTTGTTCGTTTTTGAAGTAATTTCCCTCTGTATAGATACCTTTGGGGTCGGAAGACAGGAAATTCTCACAGGATGTTAGCATATACCCTGTAAGAAGGCATGCTATTATATATAAATTTATTCGTTTCATATCTGTAATTGTTTTAAATTAGAAATTAACTTTCAATCCCAGGATGAATTTTCGGCTGGCAGGGTATTGAGCATAGTCAACACCTCTTTGCTTGTTGCCATCCGTGTAGCCGATTTCGGGAGAATAACCTGTGTATGGAGTGATTGTGAACAGGTTTTCTGCCGTTACGTATAAACGAAGGGCGTTGATTCTGAGATGTTGGGTCAACCGTTTAGGAATATTGTATCCTAATGTGGCTGTTTTTAGTTTCAGATAATCTCCTTTTTCAATGAACAAATCTGAAGTACGATGATTCAGGTTAGTCCGTTGTGTTGACATCTTAGGAATGGAATTGCTGGTTCCTTCTCCGTGCCATCTGCCCAATGCTTCTGCATACATATTGTAAGAATAACTCGGATCCAGACCTTGCATCCGGTCTGCATTATACAGTTCGGCTCCGAAGCTGCCTATGAAGTTTAATGATAAATCAAATCCTTTATATCCGAACTTGGCCTGGAATCCTAGGATTGTATTCGGATTCGGATCTCCCAGATATGTACGGTCTTTTTCATCAATGACACCATCGTTGTTGATATCAACAAACCGGACATCACCCGGAGTGATATTACCTTTCTGAGGATCGTTCTGTATGTTTGGGTCGTTTTGTATCTCTTGCATGTTTTGATAAAGACCATCTGTTTTCCAACCATAAAAAGATGCGATGGGTTTACCTTCATAGCTGCGTGATATTTCCTGAGCCTGGCGTCCGTAAGAAACGGAACCGATATAGTTGTTGTTGCCGTATAACTTTAAAATCTTGTTTTTTACAAAAGAAAGATTCATACTTAAGTCGTACATAAAACCATTAGAAAGCTCTTGTCTAAAACCTGCTTCAATTTCCCAGCCCCTGTTTCTCATTTCTCCGATGTTACTGTCAGGTATGGTGGCGCGTCCCAGTGTCCCGATAGCTACGGTCGGGACCAGCATATCTACTGTTTTCTTATCAAACCATGTCACGGAAGCCGTTAATTTCTGATCGAAAAAGGTTCCGTCTATTCCTATATTTGTCATACCTGTCTTTTCCCAGGTTATTAAAGGATTGGATAAGCTGTTGATTTTGGCACCGCCTACTTGTTCTGCACCGAAGGTGTATTTGTTGCCGTAGTCAATGTTTTTTTTCATGATGGTAAGATACTGCAAGTCTGCTACGTCTTGATTTCCCAGTAGTCCCCAACCCCCGATTAATTTCAGGTTATCAATAAAGTTGACATCTTTCAGGAAAGATTCTTCAGAAAGTCTCCAACCCAATGAAAATGCAGGGAAGTAACCCCATTGCTGTCCCGGCGCAAATTTGGATGATCCGTCGGCGCGGAATGTCAATGTCAATAAATATCTGTTGTTGAATGAATAAAAACCGCGTCCGAAGAAAGAGGCCAGGGAGGACTCCGGATAATAATTTCCGTTTATGGCTCCCATTACGGAACCGTTATCCATAACCAGTTGATCATCGCTTTCGTCTGCAAAACTTTTCTTTGTTGCGTTAAAAAAATCACCTTTGTTTTTTTGGGCAGAGAAACCGGCCATAATATTCATATTATGTTTTTCTTGTATCTTCTTTTGGTAAGAAAGATATACTTCGCCCAGAAATGAATACCTGTTTTGATATCCTTGCTGCAATTCGGCATCATTTCTTTTACGCATCTGTTCGGTGACTTGTGGAAAAAAATCTTTGTAATTATATATGGTACCATCGAAAGCTGCATTTCCTTTTAAAACAAGATCATCTATGATTTTGAAATCCAGAGTTAAGGCTGCCAGTAAACCGTGGTTGGTTTTTTCATGCCTTTCTGTAGATATCTCATATACGGGATTGTTTATATCTCCTAATTCATTATTCTCTACAGCAGATCCCCAGTGTTCGTCGTCAATACGGCATGGAATTGCCGGGTTGAACCGGAGAGCTTGCCATACTACTCCATTATAGACAGAAGCCGTACTGGGATTATACCATTTACGGTAGGTATATTGCACACTTTGTCCTACTTTAAACCGGTCTGTAATCTGGTGGTCTGAGTTCAAGCGGAAAGATATACGTTCAAAATCTGAGTTCGTGATAATACCTTTTTCTTTGTAGTATCCGATACTGGACATGAAGTTTGATTTTTGATTGCCTCCGGTTAAACGTACATCCGCATTATAAACACTTCCCTGGTCAAATAACTCATCTTGCCAATTTGTGCGTTGAACTCCGTAGTAAGGATTTTCCCAAAATGTATTTACTGGAATGTTATCGTTGGCATAGCGTTCTTTTTTTAACATCACCAAATCAGGAGCAGTCAACAGGTCTAATGTTTTGCTAACATTGGCTATACCTGCAAAAGCATTGATTTCTACGTTTGTTTTTGTTTCTTTGTTTCCCCTCTTTGTTGTGATGATAACTACACCGTTTGCTGCACGCGTTCCGTAGATTGCAGAGGAAGAGGCATCTTTCAAGACTTCTATTGTTTCGATGTCATTCGGATTTATATCCGATATTTTACCCGAAGGAACTCCGTCTACTACTACAAGAGGATTAGAGGCATTCATACTTCCTGTTCCGCGTACGCGTATGGTCGGTTCCGCACCGGGAGAGCCACCGTCAGATACAATATCTATACCTGATGCCAATCCTTGCAATGCATTTGTCAATTGTGCTACGGGTAAATTTTTAAGGTCATCTCCTTTGATGGCTGCAATAGAGCCTGTAACATCACGTTTTTGTTGAACTCCATAACCGACAACAACAACTTCCTCTAATTTTTTCAAATCATCTTGCATAATGATTTGGATAGTTTTCTGGTTGTTGACTTTGATTTCCTGGTTTATATATCCAATATATGAAGCTATAATAGTACAACCTTGAGGAACTTCAAGTTCGAAATTTCCGTCGATGTCACTGATAGCTCCTATACTCGTTCCTTTCACCAGAATATTGACTCCGATAAGCGGATCTCCTGCAATATCTTTTATATTTCCTTTGATAATGATATTTTTCTGCTGAGGTGAAGTTGTGGGAGTGCTTTTTAAAGAAAACTGAGTCTCTTTTTCTTTACGGAGAACAATTTGTCTGTTATTAATAATATAGGTAATACCTGTGTTTTTGAGTGCTTCTTCCACTATTTTTTCTACAGGTTTGTTTTCCAGATCAACATGAACTTTTTGGTTCATGTTGATTTTGTCGCTGTGGTAGAGAACTACATATCCGCTTTCTTGTTCAATATAAGAAAAAACATCTTTCAGAGACATGTTTTGCAGGTTCTCTGTTAACTCAAATTTCTCCTGTGATACAGAGTATCCGTGTAGCGGCAATATAGAAAACGATGCCACCGTCGTACATAAACAGATACATTTTAGATAATTAGTCTTTTTTAGACTAACCTGTTTTCTTTTTTTCATACCTTTGTTTTCTAATTCTTTTATGTGTAACTTTTTAGGGAATTCATAGGATCGGATAATACGACCAATATTATCCGGTCTTTTTTTGTTTTTCTTTTTTCTTCAATAGGCATTTGTTTTTAGTAATTAATATGTTATTTCCCGATGAATAAATAAAAACCAGTTTCTTTATTCCCTTTACATTCTAATGAAAGAGATTCTTCTATGTTTTTCAGTACACCTTCTATGTCTTTTCGTAAATCGAGTTTTCCCGAAATAGGAATATCGGCTACTTCTGTAGCATAATTTATGTTGACACCATAAAAACGGGATAATTGATTTAAGACATCGCTTGTTTTGTCAGAGTCCAGAAACAGTAAATTGTCTTTCCAACTTGTATATTTAAGTACATTGACATTTTGTGTAGTCGTTTTTTCTGGTGTGATATATGCCAATTGATCCGGTTGAAGTACTATTTTTTCTTTCTGGGTGGTTTCTATTTCCACTTTACCATGTACCAGTACGACAGATCCGGCTTTATCCTCTTTGTAGGCAGATACATTAAAAGCTGTTCCCAGTACTTTTATGTCGAAATTGGATGATTTGACAATAAACGGAGATTTGGGATTGGGCGCTACCTCTAAATAGACTTCTCCTTCTATCACTATTTCCCGTTTGTTTTTGTCGAATATCCGGGGGTATATAACTCGGCTTCCTGCGTTTATATAAGCTTTGGTTCCATCGGAAAATATGATTTCCGTACGTTTTCCTTTAGGGACTATTATTTGGTTTAATTGTATTTTACTATGGTGAATATCATCATGTATTGAGTCTTTGATTTGTTCCCGGGGAATTGTTAAAGAACCATCCGTACTATAATGAAGTATGGATTTGTCTTTTAGCTTTATGTGCGTTTGAGGAGTCATCAGACAAATATCGTCTATGCGTTCGATAGTTGTCATGTTATCCAGTAGTTGGGTCGATAAAGTATGATTGTTTTTGAAGTGGTTATTGTAAATATTCAGAGAAAGAAAGATACATACGATTGCTGTGGCTGAGTATGATATCCAAAAGATTGTGCGTGTAAATGTACTTTTTTTCTGGGAAGAGGTTTTTGCATAAAGTTGTTTTTCTACCTCCTTCCAGGAGTTGTCTATTTCCTTTTTATTTATCTTTTCAGTCTGTTTAATAAGTGACAGAAACTGTTGTGATTTATGGATAAATAAATTGTTATATGTGCTCTTTTTCTTGTTCACTCGTCAATCTTTTTCATTAATACGAGGTGTTTTGAAAAAGGTACTCGTTAAAAGCGGATGGTTAACATTCTTTTGCAAATTCAGGGTTTAGCCAGTTTACAATATCTTTGATTTTAGGTGTATGGATGATGGAAATTACTTTACTTCCATGTATCTGCGCCTCTTTCCATTTCAGAAAATATAATTCGCGAAATTTAATGAGGGAGCGATATAGTAGATTTTTACTGGATTGGTAATTGATATCGAAAGCGGAAGATATATCAGCATGACTAACTTCTGCAACATAAAAGAGATAAAGTATTTCCTGTTGACGTAATGGAAGCTCCATGAAAGCGAGTTTCATAATCGCGTATTTGAGTGAAGCAGATTTATCTGTGGCTGATAGAACCGATTCGCTTTCAAATGTGAGTATTTCATCAATACAAGGGAACATTTCCTTTTGCTCACTTTGAGCTTTAAGCATGTCATAGAGATGATTTCTGAATGCTTTTAATAAGTAACCTTTAACTAATGCTGTTTTCGATAATGTACGGTGGTTTTGAATCAGACGGACAAAAAGATTCTGTATGCAATCACGTATCAAATCTTTGTCTGCAGAAAATTTACAGCCATAATTATATAAAAGAGGATAAAATCGCTTATATAATTCTTCGAAAGCTCTTTTATCTCCTTTGAGGCACAACTCCCATATTGCTTCATCGGAAGATCTTTTCATTTTGCTACAATTAATGAGGACAAAAGTATAATGTTGTTTTTTCAAATATATTTCAAAATAATTACAAATGGAATATGTGGTTTTTAATCATATATTTTGATTTGTACCTCTTTCATTTTAATAGCGGCGACAAGATAGGCAATTTTATTAAAAAAGAAAAAGGATTAGAAATTTTCTTTCTAATCCTTTTTTGAGGAAGAGGTTCCTGGCGGATTCGAACCGCCGTGAACGGTTTTGCAGACCGCTGACTAAGCCACTCATCCAAGGAACCGGATGTTTTGTTTAAATTTTAAAGTCTTGTGAGGTTCCTGGCGGATTCGAACCGCCGTACATGGTTTTGCAGACCACTGACTAAGCCACTCATCCAAGGAACCGATATATGTATGCAAAAATCCTCATTTTGCGAGTGCAAAGAAATAGAATATATTTGGAATAACCAAATGTTTTATTCTTTTTGTTGCTTTCTCGAAAATCCTTTATACGTGGTCTGGCTATCTATTTCATTGGGTAACTGTAATCTTTTCAACGTAATATTGTAGAAGTAGGAAAAATGCAGTTACTTTGCTATCTCGTTTAGATAAAAACAAAAATATGACATATATTGAAACAGAAATACCCGGTGTTTGGATTATTGAACCAAAAGTGTTTAATGATGCGCGGGGATATTTTATGGAAGCGTTCAAACAATCTGATTTTGAGTCGCATATCGGGCAGGTTAATTTTATACAGGATAATGAATCTTGTTCTACTAAAGGAGTGTTAAGAGGGTTGCATTATCAGTTGGCTCCTTATTCTCAAGCAAAGTTGGTACGCGTGATAAAAGGAAGTGTTTTGGACGTTGCTGTCGATGTACGTGCAGGTTCTCCTTCATATGGAAAATATGTAGCGGTTGAGTTGTCCGGAGAGAATAAACGTCAGTTTTTTATTCCTCAGGGATTTGCCCATGGTTTTCATGTTTTAAGTGATGAAGCCATATTTACATATAAGGTTGATAATCAGTATATGCCTTCGCATGAAAGGGGGATTCGTTTTGATGATCCGGCTATTCATGTGGATTGGAGCATTGAAGATCTTGAATGTGTTAATCTCTCTGAGAAAGATAAAAATGCACCTTGTCTGAAAGATGCCGAACTAAACTTTACATTTTAAACGATATACTAAAGGGAATACAAATATGAAAACTTATTTGGTTACCGGTGCAGCCGGTTTTATTGGAGCCAACTTTATTAAATATATGTTGGCAAAGTATCAGGATATAAAAGTGGTAATACTTGATTCGCTGACATATGCCGGTAATCTGGGTACAATTGCAACAGATATAGACAATAATCGTTGTGTGTTTGTAAAAGGTGATATTTGTGACAGGACATTAGCAGATGAACTGTTTGCCAAATATCAGTTTAATTATGTAGTTAATTTTGCTGCCGAAAGCCATGTGGACCGTAGTATAGAGAACCCTCAATTATTCCTTATCACTAATATACTTGGTACGCAAAACTTGCTGGATGCAGCCCGTCAGGCATGGGTGACGGGAAGAGACGATCAAGGTTATCCTACCTGGCGTAAAGATGTTCGTTTCCATCAGGTTTCTACAGACGAAGTATATGGGAGTTTGGGTACCGAGGGCTATTTCCACGAGACAACCCCTTTGGATCCGCGTAGCCCTTATAGTGCTTCAAAGACTAGTGCGGATCTGTTTGTAAAGGCTTATTTTGAGACGTATAAAATGCCTGTAAGCATAACGCGTTGTTCTAATAATTATGGTCCGTATCATTTCCCGGAAAAATTGATACCTCTTATCATTAAGAATATACTGGAAGGTAAAAAACTACCTGTGTATGGTGATGGAACAAATGTTCGTGATTGGTTATATGTGGAAGATCACTGTAAGGCAATTGATGCCGTTATTCATAATGGACGTGAAGGAGAAGTTTATAATGTAGGCGGACATAATGAAAAGCAAAATATTGAAATTGTGAAATTAACAATTCGTACAATCCGTCAATTGATGACCGATCAGCCGGAGTATCGCCAGATACTAAAAAAGAGAGAAATAGATGCTGATGGCCGAATCTCTGTCGAATGGATTAACGACGATCTGATAACATTTGTAAAAGACCGTTTAGGACATGACCAGCGTTATGCTATCGATCCTTCTAAAATTACCAAAGAATTAGGCTGGATTCCCGAAACATGTTTCGAAGCAGGTATCGAAAAGACAATCCGTTGGTATTTGGAAAACCAGAAATGGGTAGAAGATATTACAGGTGGTGATTATATGAAATATTATGAACAAATGTATGCCGGAAGAGAATTGAAGTAAACTCCCGGCTATTCGGCCAATTCTTCTGCTTTTGCATGTATATGTGTCGAAACGTGTTCTGCTACAAGGCTGCCCGCTAATTCCGGTGCAGCCTCTTTTATTTGTTTCCGTATAGCTTCACGTATATTATGCCGTATATTAGTTCTTGTACTATCCAGTTCTGCTTGTTTTGCTGGTTTTAAGAAGTCTTTATATTTGCATTTTACGATTTTGTATTTGAAATCATCCAGGTTTCCTTTGATATCGATACCCAGCTTGAATGGTACGGGGGATTTTAGTACTGAGATATGATAATCGAATGTCATATCCAGATTGTGTGTTCCGCCAACAGCCACTTTGTAACGGTCCATTTCTACTAAAAAAGGGAATACTTCTATTTTATCATCATGTATGGCGAGATCTACGGAAATACTATCTATCATATTACGCTTTTTGTTCTTAAACATAAGTGTTTTTGATATTTCGGTAAATGTCTCACCATCTAGTAATACCATGTTTTTTCCATGCAAATAACAGGCCGAATTCAAAGAAGGCAAAATAACAGACATTGTAGAGTCTATTTTGCAGGTAGCCGTAACTTGGCAATCCACAACGCCTTCAAACGAGCGGAGCATTGGAACTAATGTATCAATGGCAGGGTAGAGACTTATTAGTTTTTCCACCTGGATTTGTTCCAGATCAAGATCAAAGCCTGCGGTGGCACCTTGTTTGTTTTTTGCTGTATATACCATGGTCAGTGTTCCACATCCCATGTTTGAGTGCATATTTAAATTGCTCAAATTAACGCTTTGATCTCGCAAAATAACTTCTCCTTGTACATTTTCCAATGCCAGGTCTTTGAAATCGATGCGCTTTGCGTTGGTATGAAGTGTAACATCTATATTTGCCGGAAGTATGAATAACTGATCGGTTGAATCGGTTTCTGCATCGGTTACGGTCGCTTGTATATCTTGTGTGTTCATATTGGTTATAGTACCGTTGCTAAGTGCTGTTAACTCGGAAGATACAGGGTGTTGCTCGGCATATTGCATGCCATTGTTCAGAGCTTTCATTAACTGGTTGCAATCTATATAGTCTGATGTGAGATTGAAATTCCCTGTTAATTTTCTACCACGGAGCATTGCCTGGCGAATATGATTTATTTCTCCGCTTAATTTCAAATCGCTTTTTCCCAGATGCAGACGGGCATCTGTAAGAGTAGCTGTATTTGTGTCGAATTTTACACTTGTTTGTTCCATATGCATCGGAACAGGAAAAAGGTGGCTGAATGCCCGTAATTGCTTGAAGCTGACGTTTCCGCGTGCTTCCCATTTTCGTAATAGTTTATTTGTATAGTCCAGAGAATCTTGTTTTGCTTGTGAAGTGGTTTTGGTGCGTTTACGTACAACTTGTTGAGAGTTGCCAGACCGTAACCTTCTCTGCTGAGCCGCTTCACGATAAGGTAAAGCTTCAATATTGAATTGACTGCCAGTTAGAATTGCTCCGGTTCGTATAGGTGACATGAAGTATTTTAATGTATCGACATTAATTGTTGCAGCTATTGTTGGAATCCGTTTGTTTGTTGCAGATGCTTTCATACCCCCTTGCAAAGATGTGTGTCCTGCAATAACCCATACGGAGTCAGGTAAACGACTGCTTAAGTGATCGAATTTTATACCGGCAACTAAAGGTATTACAGCAGTGGTATCAATAACCGGAGTCGTGTTTGCCTGCATTTCTAATTGCCTGATCTTTGTATTTATATCGTCTTTATATGTTATATTCATTGTATCGATTGCCAAAGTGGCATTCAACAATCCTTTTTTATTCAGATATTTGCTTTCATTTTTTGTCGAACCTATAAAGAAACGGGTACCGACAATATACATATCCATGTCTAAAGGTTTGCTGAATGCTTTAAAATGGTCAATGTTTAAAATACCGGCGGCTTGTACTTTCCCATACCGGCTGTTTAATATATCGTTTACAGTAAATATTGCTTTCAGATCAGCTTCCAGTTTTCCCTCAAGTAATAAGGTGTCAGGATTTAGAAATTCTTTTGCCAAATGTGTAAAATCAACCTGCCCTTTTATTTGGGTATTGATTGCCGGGTTTTTGAACACATTGGTTACTTTTCCATTCATATTGAAAGACGTGTTCTGACCTTTTACGGTTAATTCTTCCAGAGATATGTAAGAGGAATCCGGATATTGTCCGTTCAAATGAATATCCAGATCCATTTGTATAGAGTCTATTCCCTGTTTTATTCCGCTTATGTGATAAGAGCCGTCATTTATTTTGCAACATAAATTGACTGAGGGAGTTATGCTGTCTCCAAATTCTCCATGAATATTTCCATCCAGAATAATACTTCCTTTTGCCTGCATTTTTTCCCTATTTTGGAAATAAGCATCGGGTATGAATTTAAGCAGGTCGTTCATGTCAGAGATTTTTAATCCCATATCCATATCGATACGCATACGTTTGCTATCCGGTATTGTGATAATTGATCCATCAGCGGTAAAAGGAAGAGAGTTGATTAATAATTCAGCATTTTTCAGTGTAATAGTATTGTAGTTGTTGCCGAGTTGTAATCTGCTTTTCAGTTTCAACGCAAGTTTATTTTGTAGTGTATAAGCCTGGCTGCGGAATAAAATAGAAGATGTTCCTGTTTCTATGTCCAGTGTGTTTTCTCCTTTGGTTAGTGAACCATCTATATTAAGGAAGAATCCTTTTATTTCCGTAAATACGTCTTGTTGTCGGTCATCGTATGTGAAATGTCCGTTTGATATGCGTACTTTTTGTAAATCTATAGGAGGCAAAGACTTTTTGTTGTCGTTGTCTGTAGATGTGCTATCATTTTCGTTATGATATATATCCCAGTTTGTTCTACCAGCTTTATTAACAAATCCGTAAAAACGCGGATTGTCTATGATTACTTCACCTATTGTTATTTTTCCACCAAATAAATAATCGGTCGGACGCAATGATATGGTTGCGTTGTGGAAACTTAATAATGAATCCGATGGTATATGCAGACTCTCTTTGTGCATAGTGGAGTCTTCACCTAGATGAGAAATTAGCCGTCCATTGGTGAGTCGGATGCCCAAATGAGGATAGGTCTCAAAATAAGTAAGTTCTACTTTTTCGCATTCCAGATGTGCGTCGAGGAATTCATTTGTTTTTTGTATTACCAGAGGTGTTAGTTTTTCGGGAGGGAGAACCCCCCATTTTAGTACGCCGAATCCGATGGTGGGTAATATAAAAAAGAGAGTAATTAAAACTACTGCAGATACTATAAATATTTTTTTCTTGCTCTTTGCCATAATCTTTCTTTGTTTTGCCTTACAAATGTATATAAATAAACGCATATCTTTGTATTAATAAGTTTATTTAAAACGAAACAAGTCATGGATTTTCGCCTTAAAGTTTTTCATAGCGTAGCATGTAATTTGAGTTTTACTAAAGCATCACGCGAGTTGTATATAAGTCAGCCTGCCATAAGCAAACATATCCATGAGTTGGAAGTACAATATAAGACGCCGTTATTTGAACGTGTAGGGAGCCGTATCAAATTGACGAGGGCAGGAGAGTTATTGCTGTCGCATACAAATCTTCTTTTATCAGCTTACCGTCAACTGGATTTTGAAATGAATCTGCTTACCAATAATTTTTCAGGAGAACTTCGCTTAGGTGCTAGCACTACTATCTCGCAATATGTATTGCCTCCTATATTATCTTCTTTTATAAAGAAGTTTCCTGATATTCGTGTATCTCTTCTGAACGGAAATAGCCGCAATATAGAGCAAGCTCTTTGGGAAGGTAAAATCACATTGGGGATGGTAGAGGGAAGCACACGCCAGAATACATTGCATTATAGTCCTTTTATGAAAGACGAATTGGTTGTTGTTACCCATACGGGTAGTAAATTTGCTCATTTTGATGAACTTACTCTTGAACAACTGCGTTCGTTGCCGCTTGTGTTGCGTGAAAACGGATCAGGTACTTTAGAAGTGTTGGAAACGGCCTTGACTACTCATCAAATCAAGCTTTCACAACTGAATGTATTAATGCAATTAGGAAGTACGGAAAGTATCAAATTATTTCTTGAAAATTCTGATGCATTAGGTATTTTATCTGTTCGTGCAGTTACACGCGAGTTAATGTCCGGCTCTCTTAAAGTAATAGACATAGATGGTTTTAAAGCAGAACGGATGTTTTCTTTTGTAGAACCTTTGGGACAGAATAGCGGATTGGAGGAAAGTTTTATACGTTACGTGGAACGTTATTGCTAGTTTGTCGGAAATGATCTCGATCTTTTTATAAAATGATCCCGATGATTTGGAAAAAAGATACTGATCATTTTTGTTCTTCGTGTCCGGGCCTTTATAATATTTTTTTTATAACCTCGCATGATTTTCCCACAGCGATACAATTAGCAGGGATAGATTTTGTAACAACACTCCCGGCTCCGATTGTCGTACCGTCTCCTATGCTTACACCTGGCAAAATAATGCTTCCTCCACCAATCCAAACGTTTTTTCCGATGTGGACGGGTGCGGTGAGTGATTTCCAAAAACTACTGTTTTCTCCAATTCGTTCATGCGGTGCGGTGGGATGAAAGACCGTGTAAATATGCACTCCTGGACCAATCCCGGAAAAGTCTCCGATAGTTATGGTGTTGCAGTCTAAAAATACGCAGTTCATATTTATTTCCACGTTGTTCCCTATGTGTATGTTTTCCCCGTAATCTACAAAGAAAGGAGCTGCAATCCATACGTTTCTCCCTCTAGAACCGATTAGTTCATCTAATAAAGCAGAGAGTCTTTCCGTATTGTCGGACGGAGTGTTATTATATTCTTTCTGTAACTGTTTAGCCAAATGCCATCTGTTGATTAATTCTGTATCACCACAGTCATAAGGTTCTCCAGCCAACATCTTTTCTTTTTCTGTCATATCTTATAAGTATCAAGTTTATAATTCTGTATTAACGTATATTTTTCCGAAAGTCTTTTGTGATTGCAAATTTAGGAATTCAAGTTGGTAAACAGAAATGGCTTGATTTCAATTTGTTGTAAACCTGCTAAAAAACACATCTGTCCTTTTTGCGATTTATACATCCCTTTGTTTTATAAACCGGAAAATCAGACTTAAAAATAATTGTTATAACTTCAGGTTATTTTCTATTCATTATTGTTATTTGGTAGAGTGTGCTCATTTGTAATACCTTTGTGCCACAATTGAAAGTAATAATTAATAAGAAAATGATGAATACTCTCAAGTATCTACCTGGCAAGTATAATAAGCCGTTTTTTATCCTTCTTTTTATTTTATGTTTAATGCCGTTTATATCTCCTGCAATCGCCTTGTTTATGGGATTGGCTTTTGGAATGACGGCAGGGCAGCCATTTCCGGTATTCAGTAAGAAAACATCTAAATATTTATTACAGTTTTCCGTTGTTGGCTTAGGGTTTGGAATGAATCTGCATGAGTCATTGCAAACGGGTAAAGAAGGTATGGTATTTACGATTGTATCTGTTGCATCGGTTCTGATATTGGGCATGTATCTGGGTAAACGTTTGATGATGGACAGAAAAACGGCTTACTTGGTTTCTGCCGGAACAGCTATTTGCGGAGGTAGTGCTATTGCTGCTGTTGCTCCGGTTATAAAGGCGAATGATAATGAAATGAGTATGTCGCTTGGTACTATTTTTATCTTAAATGCGATAGCATTGTTTATATTTCCTCCAATCGGCCATTTGTTGGGAATGACACAAGAGCAATTTGGTATGTGGGCTGCTATTGCAATACATGATACCAGCTCTGTTGTTGGGGCTGGTGCTGCTTATGGTGAAAAAGCCTTGGAAATAGCTACGATGGTTAAGCTAACTCGTGCTTTATGGATTATTCCGATGACAATTGTTACCATGTTTCTGTTTAAACAAAAAGGTGCAAAAATCACGATCCCTTGGTTTATCTTTTTCTTTATTCTGGCAATGATTGCCAATACTTATTTGTCGATTCCCCAGGAAGTGAGCGGAGCTTTGGTTTGGCTGGCCAAGAAAGGATTGACGGTTACATTATTCTTGATCGGTGCAGGATTATCCCGGAGAGTAATTAAGAATGTCGGTATCCGTCCGATGGTGCAAGGAGTAATACTCTGGATATTTATTGGTCTTATCAGTCTCGGCGTTATCATGTTGTTGTAATAGTTTTTTATTACCTTTGCGAACTAAATAATTGATGATAGCGGATTGATAATAATGAATTTTGTGCAAACAGTATTCTGATTATCAATTCTCAATTAATCCAAGGTTTATGGCTTCGAAAATAACAAAACGTATAATTATTTCATTCTGGGTCCTGTATCTAATTGCACTAGGTGCGGTTGCATTGGTGTTTGTTGCAATATCGAACGGTTCAATAGGTTATATGCCTCCTGTTGAGCAACTGGAGAATCCGATTGACAAATATGCTTCACAAATTATCTCTTCCGACGGAAAAACTTTAGGTAGTTATGCCCATAGCAAAGACAACCGTATATATGTGAACTATGAAGACCTTTCACCGGACTTAGTAAGAGCATTGATAGCTACCGAAGATATACGTTTTACAGAACATAGCGGTATTGATGCCCAAGGCTTGTTCCGCGCTATTGTAAAACGCGGTTTGTTGATGCAAAAAAGTGGTGGAGGCGGTAGCACCATTACACAACAATTGGCAAAGCAGTTGTTTTCTCCGAGTGCCGACAATATTATGGAACGTCTTTTTCAGAAACCGATTGAATGGGTAATTGCTGTTCAGTTGGAGAAAAATTATACGAAGGAAGAGATCATAAATATGTATCTGAATAAATTTGACTTTCTGTATAATGCAGTTGGCATCCAATCTGCGGCACGCGTTTATTTTGGAAAGACACCAAAAACGCTGAAAATAGAGGAAGCTGCCACTTTGGTAGGTATGTGCAAAAATCCGTCTTATTTTAACCCCGTACGCCACAATAAACGTACATTGGGACGTCGGAATACGGTATTAGAACAGATGGTAAAGGCCGGATATATTACGAAAGCGGAATGCGACTCTCTAAAACAATTACCCCTTACTGTTCATTTTACCCGTATGGACCATAAGGATGGTCTGGCTCCTTACTTCCGCGAATATCTTCGTCTGACATTGACTGCTAAAAAACCGGACAGGAGTGATTATGCTTCATGGCAAATGCAAAAATATGCAGAAGATTCTTTGTCATGGGCTACTAATCCGTTATATGGCTGGTGTAATAAGAATAAGAAGACTGACGGCAGTCATTATAATATTTATACCGACGGATTAAAGATCTATACAACAATCGATTCGCGTATGCAGCAATATGCGGAGGATGCTGTGCGTGAACATGTAGGACAAACATTACAACCCAGCTTCTTTAAAGAAAAAAAGGGGCGTAGTTATGCCCCGTTTTCTCGTGATGTATCTACGGGGCAGGTCGATACAATGTTGATGCGTGCAATGCATCAGACAGACCGTTACAGGGCGATGAAGAAAAGTGGTATGAACGAGACAGAGATGCGGAAAGAATTTAAAAAACCGGTTGAAATGCGTGTGTTTAGCTGGAATGGTCCTATTGATACGATTATGTCACCTTGGGATTCAATCCGTTATCACAAGAGCTTTCTTCGTTCTGCTTTTATGTCTATGGACCCGCGTACCGGTCAGGTTAAGGCTTATGTGGGCGGAATAGATTACAATGATTTCCAGTATGATATGGTAAATGGCGGACGCCGTCAGGTAGGATCAACAATTAAACCGTTCCTTTATTCATTAGCTATGATAGAAGGTTTCAGCCCTTGCGACGAAATGTTACATGTGCAACAACAACTGATGGATGAAAACGGACGTTTATGGATTCCGCGCAATGCCAGTGCTAAACGAATTGGCGAAATGGTATCTATTCAATGGGGCTTGCAAAACTCGGATAACTGGGTAACGGCTTATCTGATGAGTCAGCTTTCTCCTTATACATTTGTCCGTTTGTTGCATTCGTTCGGTTTGAAGAACTATATAGATCCGGTAATTTCGGTATGTCTGGGTACGCCGGATGTGTCGGTAGGAGAAATGGTCAGTGCTTATACGGCATTTGCTAATAAAGGAATTCGTGTGGAACCGTTGTATGTGACTCGTATAGAAGATCCGTACGGTAATACGATCGCTAATTTTGCCCCTCAAATGAGTGAGGTGCTGACTGAAGATGCTTCTTATAAGATGTTGTATATGTTGAGAAGTGTGATAGATGGAGGTACCGGTGGCCGTGTTCGTTTCCGCTACGGTATTACTGCTCCAATGGGAGGAAAGACAGGTACAACACAAAATAATTCTGATGGTTGGTTCCTTGGATTCACACCAAGTTTGGTTTCGGGCTGTTGGGTTGGGGGCGAAGATCGTTCCATTCATTTCGACCGTTTGGCAGAAGGACAAGGTGCTAGTATGGCTTTGCCTATATACGGTTTATATATGCAGAAAGTATATGCAGACAAAACATTAGGTTATACGCAGGATGACTCATTTGAAGTACCTGAACAATTTTCTAATCCGTGTAATTCGTCCGGTTCGGAGGAATCCAAACATACACCGACAGACGTAGGAGGTATTGATAAAATGTTTGAATAAAATAATTATTCGGTTGCTAGGCAGATAGATATAAAAATGGTCCTGTTTCTTTTTGAATTTTTGGTATCATTGGCATCTCTTTAATAAAACCTTTTAAAATACTCCCTGTAAATGAAACTATTTCCGGAAATTATTGTTAGATTTGGGAGGTTAATCTTAAAAACAGGGAGGACACATGAAGCGGGAATCTGTAATATCGCAATTAGCGGACAAAGAAAAAGTATTTGACTTTGTAGTTATTGGTGGTGGCGCTACCGGATTAGGTATAGCTGTGGATGCAGTTACGCGTGGATATAGTGTTGCTTTGTTTGAACAGAACGATTTTACAAAAGGGACATCCAGCCGGAGTACCAAATTGGTTCATGGCGGTGTAAGATATCTTGCCCAGGGAGATGTATCTTTAGTGCTTGAAGCCTTACGCGAAAGGGGCTTGCTTCGTAATAATGCTCCCCATTTGGTTAAAGACCAGACATTCCTTATTCCTTGTTATCATTGGTGGGAAGGACCGTTTTATACGATCGGCCTGATTCTTTATGACCTTATGGCCGGCAAACTAAGTTTGGGACGTTCCATATGTATAGGCCCGAAACGTGCTTTGCAGACTATTCCCAGATTAGTTTCTAAAGGAATGACAGCCGGAGTGATCTATCATGACGGACAGTTTGATGATTCCCGTTTGGCAATGAACCTGGTTCGTTCGGCTGTAGACGGCGGGGGGTGTGTACTTAATTATATGAAGGTGACTGATCTGTTGAAAGAAGGCAATAAAGTCTCGGGAGTTGTTGTACGCGACCTTGAATGTGATACTGTATATAATGTAAAAGCACATAGCGTAATTAATGCAACCGGTGTGTTTGCTGATGATATTTTGCAGATGAATGAACCGGGAAAACGCCGCACGGTTCGTCCCAGCCAGGGCGTACATTTGGTTCTGGATTCTTCCTTCCTGGAAAGCGACTGTGCGGTAATGATACCTAAAACTTCCGACGGCCGTGTGCTTTTTGCCGTCCCCTGGCATAACAAAGTGGTGGTAGGGACAACCGACACGTTAATGGATTGTCCGGTAGATGAACCGGTTGCTTTGGAACAAGAAGTACAATTCATTTTAGAAACAGCAGGGAAATATTTGACGAAAGCTCCGAAACGGAGCGACGTTTTATCTGTCTTTGCAGGCCTTCGCCCGTTGGCCGCACCCCGTAGTGAGGGTACCAAGACAAAAGAAATATCTCGCAGCCATAAATTGATACGTGAAAAGTCGGGCCTGATAACAATAATCGGCGGGAAATGGACTACTTACCGGAAAATGGCTCAGGATACATTAGATTTGGCAATCCGGTATATGCACGTGCCTACGCGTGACTGCAAGACGGAAACATTTGCCATTCACGGTTCCAAACCTTCACCCGATTTTACCGATCCTCTCTACGTATATGGCTCTGATGCCGAAGAAATAAAACAATTAAGCCAATCTTCCCCGGAGATGGGAGAGAAGCTGCATCCTGATTATGATTATACAGTGGGAGAAGTGGTTTGGCTTATTCGTAATGAAATGCCACGTACGCTGGAAGATGTGTTGGCGCGCCGTTTGCGCATCCTTTTTATGGATGCACGTGCTGCTATGGCAATGGCACCACAGGTAGCTTCCATTTTAGCCAGAGAACGCGGAAAAGATATAAATTGGCAGGAAAAGCAATTGGAAGCTTTCAATAAAGTGGCTTCTAATTATATACTGAATTAGTAAAAGACAAACAGAACAATCTTATAGAATATAAAGATATGAATTTCAAAAACAAATATGTACTGGCTTTAGATCAGGGGACTACAACTTCACGTGCCATACTGTTCAACCATCAGGGATCAATTATTACTTTAGCTCAGAAGGCGTTTCAGCAATATTTTCCGAAGCCCGGTTGGGTGGAACATGATCCGAATGAAATATGGTATACACAATCGTCTGTTATTAAGGAAGTAATGGCTAAAGCGGACGTGACGGATACACATATCGCTTGCATAGGTATTGCAAACCAACGCGAGACCACAATCATATGGGACAGGGAAACAGGTTTCCCCGTATATAATGCTATTGTCTGGCAAGACAGGCGTACGGCCGATTATTGTGAAGAGTTGAAATCGCAAGGCTACGCCGAACGTATTCAGCAGAAAACGGGCTTGGTTATAGATGCCTATTTCTCGGCAACTAAAATAAAGTGGGTTTTAGATAATGTGAAAGGTGTCCGCGAACGCGCCGAACGCGGGGAACTATGCTTCGGGACAGTAGATACCTGGTTGGTATGGAAGCTGACCCGTGGCGAAAAATTTATTACGGATATTACGAATGCATCCAGAACCATGTTGTTTAATATCCGTACCCAGGAATGGGACAAAGAACTATTAGACCTGTTTACTATACCGGCTTCCATGCTGCCTCGTGTGGTGGGATGCAGCGAAGTGTACTGTGAGGCTTCTTTGCCTTTATTCAAGAAGGGCATCCCTGTTTCGGGCATGGCCGGCGATCAGCAGGCTGCACTTTTCGGACAGCTTTGTGTGGAAGAAGGCATGATAAAGACGACTTACGGTACAGGTTGTTTTATGATTGTCAATACAGGAGACAAGCCCGTTTTGTCGCAGAATAACCTATTGACTACCATTGCGTGGAAATTGGGGGACAAAGTAACGTATGCCCTGGAAGGAAGCGTGTTTGTCGGCGGTGCAGTCGTACAGTGGCTGCGTGATGGAATAGGGCTGATACCAAACGCTTCTATTACGGAGCAAATGGCTAAATCGGTGTCTGATAACGGAGGTGTTTACTTTGTTCCGGCACTTACTGGATTAGGTGCTCCCTATTGGGACCAGTATGCCCGGGGCGCTATTATCGGAATAACGCGCGGAACGACGGCTGCACATCTTACCCGTGCAGCTCTTGAAGGTATCTGCTACCAGGTGTATGACGTGCTTACTGCAATGGAAAACGATATACATGCAAAACCAAAAGAGATCCGTGTCGATGGCGGAGCTATAGCAAATAACTTCCTGATGCAGTTTCAGGCCGATATATCCCGTTGTCCGGTAGTGCGTCCGCAAGTATTGGAAACAACAGCTCTCGGCGCTGCTTATCTGGCGGGATTAGCTGTGAACTATTGGAAAGATGTAGACGAACTGAAAGAACAATGGTGCCTGGACAAAGTATTCAGCGCTCAAATGAAAGAGGAAGTTGCCAGGCAACAACTGGCCGAATGGCATAAGGCCGTTGGCCGCTCGCAGCAATGGGCTGTTGACTAATCTGCAATATTAATACTTAAATTAGAATACCATGTCTCCATTTATAGCCGAATTTATCGGAACGATGCTTCTTATCCTGATGGGAGGAGGTGTTGTGGCAAATGTTGTATTGTCTAAGACGAAAGGCCACGGAGCCGGTTGGATGGCTATTACCACAGCCTGGGCTTTGGGAGTGTTTATCGGAGTTGTTGTAGCCGGCCCGTATAGTGGGGCGCATTTGAACCCGGCGGTGTCTATCGGGTTAGCCATTGGCGGTACGTTCCCGTGGTGTGATGTCTGCTCTTATATTATTGCACAGATGCTGGGAGCTGCAGCTGGTGCTCTGCTAGTCTGGTTAGTCTATAAAGATCATTTTGATGCAACGGAAGACCAGGATGCCAAATTGGGAGTATTCTGTACGAATGCCGAGATCAACCATCCGGCTATTAATTTCTTCACCGAAGCTGTGGGCACATTCGCCCTGATGTTTGTTGTCTTCTATATTACGGATGGCCAGTTGACTTACGATAGCAATAGCACGCTTCCCATCGGGCTGGGTTCTGTCGGTGCCATACCTGTAGCATTTACCGTATGGGTGATAGGTCTTTCTTTAGGAGGGCCTACAGGCTATGCCATCAATCCGGCACGAGACTTGGCGCCACGTATCATGCATGCAATTCTTCCTGTCAAGGGCAAAGGCAGCAGCCATTGGGGCTATGCCTGGATTCCGGTGTTGGCTCCTATCGCGGGGGCTGCCGTTGCGGCTATGCTATACTATGTCTTGAAATAATGCCTGTTTTACCTTTCCGTACGAACATATGGGAGGCTCTAGCCTTCTCCTGTTTGATATGTCTCCCTACCTAGGGGGTAAAGTCCTCCCTATCTAGGGAGAAGTTTTCTCCTTACCTAGGGAGAAATAACCTCCCTACCTAGGGAGATGGATGTGGGAGCCTGCTGTGGCACACTAACCCCTTCACTGTCTGCACCACGTAGGGTATGGCTGCCTCCACCTCCGGTGTTAGTTCCATGTTTACTTCGTTGATGCTTCCTACGGAGATGACGATAAGATGTATTTCAGGTAATTTGCCTGTCAGTATCATCGCCTCAATCATATCGCGCAGGCCTATTTCGTGGGCACTCATTAGCGGAGGGAAGTCGGTGGCAAAGCGCGGACGTATCAGCCGTACGGTACCCGGCGGATTATTGTCCAGGGTAGCATCTATCATGATAATAGGGTCGTAGCCGTCCAGCCACGAAAGCAAATGCAGTCCGCCTGTTCCTCCGTCCATTAAACGGACGTGAGATGGAAGTGTCTCTTTTTCCAAGGCCCGGATAGTATGGATGCCGACACCTTCGTCTTTGAGAAGCAGGTTGCCGACACCCAGTATAAGTGTATTTCTCTGGTGGTGATTCGTTTCGTTCATTCCTTACGCGCAATTTCGGTCAGTTTTTCTGCCGTTTCGGTTACTTCTTCCTTGTTGGCAATATCTTCTTCTATGAATTTCCAGCCTCCGATAATAGAAGAGGCCTCGCCACGCCGTTCGATATAATCATGGTAAAATACCAGATAGATATGTACGATGGCGAAGAGGATGAAGAACCACATCAGGAAGTGGTGTATCTGTCGCGCCATCAGGTCGCCGCCCATCAAAGGAATAGTCCATGCAAACAGTTGCGGAAATACGGACTGGCTCATCTTTGCATATAATCCGAACCCGGTGATGCTTTGTAACAAGAACGCCCAAAAGGTACCGAAGTAGATGACACTGGCCAGTGTGTTATGGCCAATACTGTCTACCGGTTTATTCTTTACCATCAGGATATCTACTTTGATGACTTCCACTAATTCTTTCCATTGGGATTTGCGTAGCGGGATAAAGTTGTTCCAGCGCGCATAGCGGTTTCCTGCAAATCCCCAGTAAAGGCGGAAGACGAAGTTGAAGAAGAAAACAAATGCCGTTACGAAATGGATAAACCTGACCACTCCGAACCAATAGCTGAAATAAGCCTCCGAAGGGTTCAATATGGCTGGGGGATCGGCGATGATAAAGCCGGTGATGCAGAGTATCACGATACATAGCGCATTTACCCAATGGTATATACGTACGGGAAGTTCCCATACATATACCTCTCTCAATCGTCTCTTTCTGCTTTTCATAAATCTTCGGTTTAGAAAGTATCTATTTGATGTACGTATTTTCCTTCTTCATCGTATAAATGCACGGCGCAAGCCAGGCACGGATCGAAGGAATGTATGGTACGGAGGATTTCCAGCGGTTGGTTCGGATTGTGCATCGGCGTTCCCAGTAGCGACGATTCATAAGCAGAAAGTACGCCGTTCTCATCTCGCGGAGAAGCATTCCAGGTGGTTGGTACCACCATCTGGTAGTTCTTTACCCGATTGTTTTCTATGACAACAAAGTGGGCCAGCGCGCCACGTGGAGCTTCGGTAAGGCCTACGCCTTTTGCCTGCTTCGGCCAGTTTTCATTCTCCCACATGATGGGGTTCGCCATACGGGAGTCTCCATTTTCAAGGTTCTTCATCAGTTGATCGAAAAACTTGAGTGCCCAGTTGGCAACCAATTGGGTTTCCAAACCGCGTGCTGCAGTTCTTCCCAGTGTGGAGAAAAGGGCTTCCGGAGGCAGGCCTAATTGTTGCAGGGCATTGTCGATAGCCGTTTTCTGCGGTTCTTTACCCGCCGCGTAAGCAACGATCATGCGGGCTAACGGACCTACTTCCATCGGCTGGCCTTTCCAACGTGGAGTTTTAATCCAACTGTATTTATCTTCTACATCCAGCAACTTATATGGAGGTTTAGGACCTGTGTAGTTCAGGTTTGTTTCGCCTTCGTAGGGATGCAAACCGGCTTTGTTGCCTTGTGTATAATTGTACCATGAATGGTAAATGAACTCTTGTATCTCTTCGGATGAATTGGCGTCGATAGGATGAACCTTGCTGAGGTCGCGATCCAATACAACTCCACGAGGCAGGAAATAATGGTCTACACTGTCGTAACCATGTAAGGGGAAATCACCGTATGACAGATAATTTCGCACTCCTCCGCCTATCTTCGTCCATTCGTCTTTATATACGTTGGCAATCATCATCAGGTCTGGGATATACACCTGGTCTATGAACTCTTTTGCCTGTTGCAGCTTTTGCTTTACAAGAGAAAGACGGTCTGAGTTAATAGAATTGGCTTCATTCATATCGATGCTGCAGGGCATTCCGCCTACCAGGAAGTTGGGGTGCGGATTCTTACCTCCGAATACGGCATGTACTTTCACAACCTCTTTTTGCCATTCCAGTGCGTCCAGATAATGAACGGTGGCAATCAGGTTTTGTTCCGGTGTCAGCTTATAGGCCGGATGTCCCCAATAACCATTGGCAAAGATGCCCAGTTGTCCGCTGGCAACAAACTTCTTCAGCTTGTTTTGGGTCTCGGTAAAATAGCCTTCCGTATTCTTAGCCCAGGGAGAGAGCTGTTGTGCCATGAGTGCCGCCGCCTTGGGATCTGCTTTTAAAGCCGAAACCACATCCACCCAGTCCAGTGCATGAAGCTGGTAGAAGTGCACCGTGTGGTCGTGCATGAATAATACGGCTTGCATTATATTGCGAACCATTTCGGCATTGGGCGGAACGGATATGTTTAGTGCATTTTCTACAGCTCTTACTGAACATAACGAGTGAATGGATGTACAAACACCGCATACGCGTCCTACAAATACCCAGGCATCGCGGGGATCGCGGTCGCGTACAATATTTTCTATTCCACGCACCATCGTGCCGGAACTGAAGGCGTCTTTAATTTTGCCGCCTTCTATTTCTACTTCTACCCGCAGGTGTCCTTCTATACGGGTAATAGGGTCTATAACTACTCTTTCTGACATGGTATTTCGGATTTAGATGGTGGATTTGCTTTCCGGCTCGTCGTTGTCGATAAGCTTTTTCTTTCGGATATTAGTTGCTACGGCATGAACTGCAATACCGGCGGCGGTTGCCGCCCCCAGGGCAAGACCAATCTGGTCGGCAGTTGCTTCTATGCCGAAACCATGTATGTCTGGCATACGTTTGTAGAACGGGCTGTTGTCCCAGAAGTTCTCTTCACTGCAGCCTATACATGGATGTCCGCTTTGTATCGGATAGCTGGTGCCTTCGTTCCATTTGATAATACCGCAGGAGTTATAGGTGCTTGGCCCTTTGCATCCTACTTTATACAGGCAGTAACCGTGTTTGGCATTCTCGTCGTCGAAACTTTCAACAAACAAGCCTGCATCGAAATTGGCACGGCGATAACACGTGTCGTGTACGCGTCTGGAGTAAAACATCTTCGGACGTCCCAGGCCGTCCAGCTGAGGCATACGTTCGAAAGTGAGCATGTAAACGATTACACCTGCCATAACATCGGCGATAGGAGGGCAACCCTGTACATTAATAATAGGTTTGCCTTTGATCACACGGTGAATGCCTTTTGCCCCTGTCGGGTTCGGGTTGGCTGCTTGTACACAACCTGCCGAAGCGCAGTTGCCCCAGGCAATAATGGCTTTGGCTCCTTCTGCGGCTTCTTGTGTGATTTGCATGGCACTCTTACCGCCTACACAGCAATAGGCTTCGTTTTTGGTAGGAATGGATCCTTCCACCATAAGAAGATATTGTCCGTGATATTTTTTCATTGTTTCCTCTTTTGCTGCTTCTGCCTGTTCGCCGGCTGCAGCCATGAGGGTTTCTGTATAGTCAAGTGATATCTTGTCGAGTAGCAAAGTGGCAACAATCGGATGTGCCGCCCGGATGAATGATTCGGTACAACAGGTGCATTCCTGCAAATGAAGCCAGATGATAGGAAGCCGCGGTTTGGTTTCCAAAGCATGTACTACCTGTGCAACGCCTGTGGATTCGAGTCCCATAAGTGCAGCCATTGTGGTGCAGAACTTTAGAAAATCCCTCCGGGAAATCCCTTTCTGGCGGCATTCCTCATAAACGGTAGGTCGTTTCTTTTCCATAACTTATTCTTGTTAATAGTTTATGCTTTCATCATCAACAAATCCGGGGAAGCTGTTCGCCGCTCAGCATATCAACAATACGGTAATTACCGTAAATGGTTTTCATCCTGACGAGCGCTTTTCCTTTTGAAGATATGCGCCCTATGACAGTTGCTTTTCTTCCTTCGTCAAAACGATGCATGACGGATAATGCTGTTTGGGCATCCTTCTCCGGTAAAATAATTAATACGAGCCCTTCATTGGCTATATAAAGCGGGTCTAGCCCCAAAATGTCGGAAGCGGCGCGTACTTCTTCGGGAATAGGCAGGGATGTTTCGTCAAGGATAATCTCTGCGTTGGCAGCCTGGGCAATTTCATTTAAAGTTCCGCTTACGCCTCCTCGTGTAGGGTCGCGTAAAACATGTACTTCCTCTATAGATGTTAACAATTCTGAAAGCATATTGTTTAGAGAAACGGTATCGCTTTTCAGGTTTGTTTCGAAGCCAAGGCTTTCGCGGGCGGAAAGAATCGTTATGCCGTGTACTCCTATGGCCCCGCTGCATATAACCACATCGCCTTCTTGTACCTGTGAAGGTGCAATGTGTATGCCTGCCGGCACAATCCCTATGCCGCTGGTATTGATAAATAGTTTGTCGCATTTGCCTCGTTCTACTACTTTGGTATCGCCGGCAACGATTTGTATTCCGGCACGGTCGGCCGCTTTTTTCATAGATTGTACGATGCGTTCCAGGTCATTCAGTTTTAATCCTTCTTCCAGTATGAATCCGGCCGTGAGATAAAGCGGCTTGGCGCCACAGCAAGCCAGATCGTTTACCGTACCGTTCACAGCCAGGTCGCCGATGTTTCCTCCGGGAAAAAAGATCGGATCAACCACGAATGAGTCGGTAGAATAAGCCATCCTTCCGGCTGAAACAGGAAAGACACAACCGTCGTGATCTTGCTCCAGCAACGGATTGCGAAAAGCCGGATAGAAAATACGGCTGATAAGCTGGTGCGTCATTCTTCCTCCACCTCCGTGTGCCAGTAGAACACAGTCTGAATCGGTAAAGGGAATCGGGCAATTTAGTTCCATATTCTTTTCTTTTATTTAAGTAGTCAGAATGACTACTTCTTATTCATGTAGTAAGCGGCACAAACGCCTTCCGACGAAACCATCGGTGCACCTATAGGGTGTTCCGGATGACAGGCCGTTCCGAAATGGGGGCAGTCGCCCGGTTGTTTCTTTCCTCTCATAATCTCTCCGGCAATGCATGCGGACGGAAACCGGATTTCCTTCGGATGAAATCTGAATTTCTCCCGGGAGGAATACTTTTTCAGCTCTTGCCTGAGTTGCCTCCCACTATTCGGGATAATCCCTATTCCGCGCCATTCCTGATCACATGGTTTGAGCATTTCGTCCATCAGGGCACGAGCCTGGAGGTTTCCTTCTTCGGGAACGGCTCGTTTATAAGCGTTCTCCGACTTATAGATACCTGCCTCCAGCTGACAGAGGCACCGGTAGATGCCGTATAGAAGATCGACAGGCTCGAAGCCTGTCACAACCATTGGCGTTTTATATTGTTCGGATAGCCGATGGTAGGTGCTGTTTCCTGTAATGGCGCATACATGGCCGGCTGTAAGGAATCCGTCTACCTTGCAATCTTTGTCTGAAAGAATTGTTTCAATTGCCGGCGGTACGGTAAACAGGGAGGTGAGCAGGGAGAAATTGTCCAATTTCCGTCTGATAGCCTCCTTCAGAGCCATCAGGTGTATGGGTGTTGTTGTTTCGAAACCGATAGCGAAGAATACGACTTCTTTGTCCGGGTTCTCTGCGGCTAACGTGACTGCATCCAACGGAGAGTAGAGCATGCGAATGTCTGCTCCTTTGGCCTTTATTTGTAATAAATCTTCTTTACTTCCGGGAACGCGCATCATATCTCCGAAGGAAGCCAGAATGACATTGGGTTGGCTGGCTATATATAATGCCCGGTCTATCGTTTCGACAGGTGTGACGCATACGGGGCAGCCTGGTCCGTGAAGCAGCCGTATTTCCGGCGGCAGCATTTCTTCCAGACGATAGCGGGCTATGGCGTACGTTTGTCCGCCGCATATTTCCATGATGTGCCAAGGACGTGTCACTGTTTTGCGGATGGCATGAACCAGGGCTTGTACTTGTTGTTTGTCTTTATATTCGTCGGCGTATTTCATACTATACTGTATTACTCAGCAGTCGATGGTAAGTTGTTTCAGGTCGGCCAGCGTTTGTTCCGCTTCTTGGGAGTCTACTACGGAAATAGCCATTCCGGCATGTGCCAGGATATAATCGCCTTCGGCTACATCGACCCATTGAATGCAGATATTTTTGATTATTCCTCCGAAATCTACCTTTGCCATGGCCAAATCTTCAATACGCTGGTCAATGCTTATTATTTTGCCTGGTACTGCTAAACACATATTGAAATGATTTTTGTTAACTTTCTTCGCGCTTTCAAATGTAACAAATATATCGGTAAGTAGGTTGCGTATGTTGATCGATAATAGGCAAACGTTTTAAGTTTCCGGTGGGAGAGGTGTAAAGCTGGTGATATTAATACGAAAATAGGTTATCTTTGTGTTTATGAAGAAAGCAAAGATAACTGGTTTGGTTGTCCGCGGACAGGTGCAAGGGGTCGGCTTCCGTCCGTTTATCTATCACCTGGCTACGGAGATGGGGATAAAGGGCGAGGTAGACAACCGTACGGACGGTGTTTATATCCGCGCTTGTTTTCCTTCTGGCCGGAAGGCTGTTTTTATTGAGCGTATTTGGAAAGAGCATCCACCAGTTGCTTTCATTCATCAGATTATAGAAAGTGAAGAACCGGAAGAAGATACTGTTTTTACGGATTTCCGTATTTTGCCAAGCCGTTCAGATTCCGACAGGGTTACGCAAGTTTCTCCGGATATTGCTGTTTGCTCCGACTGTTTGAAAGACCGCGGGTTGCAGGCTGCGCGCATTCGGTATCCGTTTGTTAACTGTACACATTGCGGCCCTCGCTTTTCTATCATTCGCGATTTGCCTTATGACAGGCAACAGACTACGATGTCTGTCTTTCCTATGTGCCCTGTTTGCCGGACGGAGTATGAAGATGTAGCCGACCGTCGTTTTCATGCGCAGCCGATAGCTTGCAATCATTGCGGACCATCTTATTATGCAATTTACAAAGGACAAAGGTATGCGGATTATTCTTTTTTGCTGAAACTGACTGCCCGTTTAATTGCCGGTGGCGAAGTGATTGCCGTGAAGGGTATAGGCGGTTATCATCTGGTATGTGATGCCTTGAACGAACGAGCCGTGCAACACCTTCGGGTGATAAAGCAGCGTGACAGCAAACCGTTTGCTGTGATGTTCCGGGACATGAAAGCAGTACATGGGTATGCCGAAGTAAATGCGGCAGAAGAAGACTGCCTGGCGTCGTGGCGTCGGCCTATTGTTTTGCTGAAACAAAAGCTGCAACAACCGTCTTTGCCGGCAGCTCTGAATCCAGGTATGCGCACGTTGGGCTGCATGCTTCCATATATGCCTGTGCATTATGACTGGTTCGACTGCCTGCAAACTCCGGTATTAGTGATGACGAGTGGCAACCTGAGTGAAGTCCCCATCCTTATTACTCCCGAAGAGGCCGAAAGGCAATTGCAGTCTGAAGTGTCCCTTATACTCCATCATAACCGGGATATACATAATCGGGTAGACGATTCTGTAGTGCAGGTTTGTGGCACGCAGCCTTGCCTGATACGCCGTTCGCGCGGATATGTACCGGAGCCTTTCTTTGCGGATATGCCGGTGGAGGGGATTTTGGCATTCGGTGCCGAGAAGGTGAATACGTTTGCTTTGGGAAAAGGCGATACCGTTTTGCAGAGCCAGTATATCGGCGATTTGAAGAACTGGGAGACGTATGCTTTTTATTGCGAATCGCTGAATCGTTTCCGGCATCTGTTCCGCTTTATACCCGACTATCTGGTTTGCGACCTTCATCCCGATTATCTTTCTTCACGCGAAGCTGCCCGCCTGGCTCAGGAGGAACAACTTCCTTTGCTGAAGGTGCAACATCACCATGCACATGCTGTTGCTTGTATGCTGGAACATGGTTTGCACGAGCCTGTTATAGCCATCGTAATGGATGGTACCGGGCTGGGTGATGATGGTACGGTTTGGGGCGGTGAGTTTTTTCTCTGCGACCGTATGGAATATACGCGTTTGTCATACTTTGAGCCCGTTCCTCTACCGGGCGGAGATAAGGCTTCTGTGGAGCCGTGGCGCATGGCGGTTGCTTATCTATGGCATTATGGACTGCCGGTTCCGGCTGCATTTGAAGAACGGATCGGAAAAGAGAAGATCGGAATGTTGCAGAAGATGATGGAAAAGAAGGTGAATACGCCTTATACCTCCAGTGCTGGCCGGTTGTTTGATGCTGTGGCTTCTTTGTTGGGAGTCTGTGATGTGGCAACACGGCAGGCCGAAGCACCCATTCTGTTGGAGCAAACCATTATGGATGCAAGGCAGATACTCTATCCTGTTGACGGGAAGAGAGGTGAAACTGTCTCTTTTCGCTCTGTTTTGGAATCGGTTATAAAGGATAAGGCAGACGGTGTTTCTGTCGGAGTGATTTCTGCCCGTTTCCATCTTACACTGGCTGCTGTGATCAGACAGAAGGCCGAACAACTATTAAACCTCACGGGTGCACGGAAAGTGGTAATATCCGGCGGATGTTTTCAGAATAAATTTCTTACGGAGACGTTGCAACGCATGTTTGCCGATGTGGATATACCTTTATATATACCTTCGCGTATTCCGTGTAACGATAGTGGCGTGGCGGCAGGACAATTAACGGTTGCGGCAGCAAAGCGCCTTAACAATCCTTGAACAATATTTGTTATATAAATAGAGTTTAATACGGATATTCCGTTTACATTTGTATATGCATGAATTATCAATAGCGCAGAGTATTGTAGAACTTGCAGAAGAAAAGGCCCGCGAGAGGCAGGCTTCGGCGATAGAAGAGCTGGAGTTGGAGATTGGGTGTCTTGCTGGTGTAGAATTGCAAACGCTGGAATTTGCTCTTGAAAGTGCTGTGAAAGGCACTATGCTTGACAAAGCCCGTATAGTGCGCCATTATATAGATGGCGAGGCTTGTTGCGGCGAGTGTGGAACACGATTTCCTACTAGTGCTCTATATGCTTCTTGCCCCCATTGCGGTTCGTGGCTGATAAATATCCTGCACGGAAAAGAGCTTCGTATAAAGTCGATTGTTATTAAATAGAAAAGGAATTCAAACTATAAAAAACAAAGCGTATGTGTGGAACTTGCGGATGCGGAGAGCATCATCATTCACATGAACATGGACACCACCATGAAGAAGTAGCTGTTATAAATCTGGAACAGGATATTCTTCAGCGCAATAATCTTCTGGCGGAACGAAACAGAGGCTATTTTGAAGCCAAAAGACTTTTTGTACTGAACTTGATGAGTTCGCCCGGTTCTGGTAAAACAACCCTGCTGGAAGAAACGATCCGACGGCTTAAAGGTAAGCAATCTATATATGTAATAGAAGGAGACCAGCAGACTTCTAATGATGCCGACCGGATATCGGCGTTGGATGTTCCCGTTTTCCAGGTAAATACAGGAACGGGTTGTCATTTGGAAGCGTCTATGGTAAATCATGCGGTAAAACATCTTAATCCGGTGGAAGGATCGGTCTTGTTCGTTGAGAATGTCGGCAATTTGGTTTGTCCTGCGATGTTTGATCTGGGAGAAGCCAGAAAAGTGGTGATTGTCAGTACAACCGAAGGTGACGATAAACCGCTGAAATATCCGCATATATTTGCCGAGGCGGAAGTTTGTGTTATTAATAAGATAGATCTGGCTCCTTATCTGAATACAAGTGTAGCCGAATTAAAAGAAAATGCCTTGAAGGTAAATCATCATTTACAGATATTCGAAGTTTCTGCTCTGCAAGGAGACGGAATGGATAACTGGTGTAACTGGTTGCTTGCTGAATGTGCAAAGTGTAAATAAATTATCCGAATTTGGCGAAAAAGTCGATAAAAAAACTATATTTGTTCCCGTTCGCTGAATCTATTTTAATCAAAATGTTATGATTAACCGAGAGCTAATTAATCCTCAAAGCATCGTAGTGGTGGGAGGTTCCAACAATGTACATAAGCCGGGTGGCCGTTTAGTACGTAATTTGTTGGATGGTAAATATAAAGGAGACTTGTACGTTGTAAATGCAAAAGAGACCGATGTACAGGGAGTGAAGTCATATCCGTCTGTACATGATATACCGGATACAGAGTTGGCTATTATTTCCATACCAGGTAAATCGTGCCCGGACGTAATGGAAGTATTGACCAGGGAGAAAGGCGTAAAAGCCTTTATTGTAATATCGGCCGGTTTTGGGGAGGAAACGCATGAAGGTGCAATTCTGGAACAACGTATGCTGGATATTGTAGAAGAAGCGAATGCAGCTTTGATCGGACCCAATTGTATCGGATTGATGAATATGAATTATCATGGTGTATTCACTCAGCCGATACCGGAGTTTCATCAGGATGGTGTAGATTTTATTTCCAGTTCGGGTGGTACGGCTTTGTTTATTATTGAATCTGCATTGACAAAAGGACTTCGTTTTTCTTCCGTTTGGTCGGTTGGCAATTCCAAACAGAACGGAGTAGAGGAGATACTGGAATATATGGATCGTAATTTTGATCCGGTGTTCGATTCTAAAATAAAAATGCTTTACATAGAACAGATCAAGCAACCCGATAAATTGTTGTACCACGCATCTTCTTTGATACGTAAAGGTTGTAAGATTGCTGCTATTAAAGCTGGTAGTACCGAATCCGGTAAGCGTGCGGCTTCTTCTCATACAGGAGCAATTGCCAGTTCAGATTCGGCTGTTGAGGCTTTATTCCGTAAGGCAGGTATTGTTCGTTGTTTCAGTCGTGAAGAATTGACTACAGTGGCTAGTATCTTTACCTTAAAGGATGTAAAAGGCAAAAATTGTGCTATTGTAACTCATGCCGGTGGTCCGGCAGTAATGCTTGCGGATGCTTTATCTAAAGGCCGTTTGAATGTTCCGAATCTGGAAGGCCCTGTAGCTAATGAGTTGAAATCAAAACTATATCCGGGTGCAGCAGTTGGCAATCCGATCGATATAATAGGAACCGGAACGCCTGAGCATTTGGCGACAGCTATCGACTATTGCGAAAATAAGTTTGAGAATATTGATTTGATAATGGTTATTTTCGGTAGTCCCGGTTTGGTTAAATTATATGATACATATGAAGTGTTGCATAAGAAAATGGAGGAATGCAAGAAGCCTATTTTCCCTGTTTTGCCCTCAATTGTAACAGCAGGTCCCGAGGTAAAGAGTTTTGTTAAGAAAGGACATGTTAATTTCTCGGATGAAGTAACATTGGGAACAGCTCTTTCACGCGTGATAAATACGCCGAAGCCTGCTAGTACGGACATTCAGTTATATGGTGTTGATGTTCCCGAAGTCCGCCGTATTATAGACCGGTTGCCGGGGAGTGGGTATCTCAAACCTGAAGAGGTTCGTATGTTGCTATGTGCTGCAAATATTCCTTTGGTAGAAGAGTTTACATCTACTGATAAAGACGAATTGATCGCTTTTGCCAAGAAAGTCAAGTATCCGGTGGTGGCAAAAGTAGTTGGACCTGTCCATAAAAGCGACATTGGAGGAGTGGCGTTGAACGTTCGTTGTGAGGAGCATTTATTGTTTGAATATGAACGTATGATGCGCTTGCCGGGGGTAGAAGCAATAATGATTCAACCGATGCTGAAAGGGCAGGAGTTATTTCTGGGTGCGAAATATGAAGATCGTTTCGGGCACGTTGTCTTATGTGGTTTAGGAGGTATTTTTGTTGAAGTCCTTCAGGATGTTTCTTATGGTTTGTCTCCGTTATCGTACGACGAAACATTCTCAATGATCCGTTCTTTGCGGGGTTATCCTATTATTAAAGGTACACGCGGACAGAAAGGTATAGATGAACAATTGTATGCTGATATAATAGTACGTCTTTCCACCCTTCTTCGTTTTGCCAGTGAGATTAAAGAAATGGATATAAATCCGCTGCTTGCAACAGATAGGGGTTTGTTTGCAGTAGATGCCCGCATACGTATAGAAAAGTGATTCTAAAATCAGTTTGGTTATAAATAGCAATAAAAGGGACTTTCAGGCAAGTTTTATAAAACTTGCCTGAAAGTCCCTTTTATTGTTGCCTACCCTTTTCTTACAGGTTGCTTACCTTATTCAATTTGGTTGTCTGCCTAAATACTGTCATATATGGCATGCTACTACATAGAATATTACAACACAAAACCACTATTTTAAAAACTTAAAAACAAACCGGACCGAATTTTATTTTAACACTTCCGCGAACACTTTTCTCCAATGTCTTTAGCCCAATTGGAGAAGATAGCTAAAAAGAGCTTTCCAAGAAGAAATTTGGCTAAAGCCAATAAAAATAAATCTCCCTTTAGTCTGTCAGCTGAAGCAGACGGCAATTGAAACCAGGCTAAAGCCAT
>NZ_FNVS01000021.1 GCF_900108035.1 Parabacteroides chinchillae | reverse complement strand
AAATGAAGCATCATTTCTTCCGGTATACCAAAAGCCGGCAAGGCTGCATCACTCATACTCAGTACTCCATACAAATTCTTAAACGGGGCAATGTAACTATCTAAACGGTTCGTTGTAGCAATAAACAATGCAGGAGATTTACCCAATCGCTTAAGCTGTTTTTTATAGCGTATAAGGCTAAGCGAATTTTGAATGATAATCAGATCGTAAGATTGTCCCTGTTCATAGCTTTGCTCAGAAAACAAATCTCCCAACAGATGAAGTTGATAATGGGCAGATAACAACTTAACCAGATAGCCGGATATTTCTCTCGAACAAGTATCCAGTCCTTCCTGTGTTCCTATATATAATATTGAAGAGTAGTTTATAGGCATATATGAGACATCTAAGGTTAACAATCATTTTCTCAAAACTAATGGATTAAAATACCATAAACAAGCCTATTAAGAAAATGTCATTAAAATGTCATTAAATTAAAAACCAATTAGTAGCAGTCCATTCAACAGATATAACTATAGTATTGTCGTCCTCTGATATATTACATAAGTTGCTTACATCGCTATTTTTATTTGCTTTAGTTCTTTTTTGATGTTAAGGCTTCTATTCAATTTTATTTATACATTCAAAATATTATATTTTGATCGCCCCTATTTATGTTTATTTCTTATACTTAGCCAACATAACCACCGGGTTTGACTCTTCATTCAATCCGGCTGCAATTTCTTTCAGTTTGCCTTTCAGTTGTCCTTTCCCGTAGGCTTCCACAAGATCGGGGGCTTCTAATATTTGCACAAATGCAATTTCCTTATTCCCAAATGTGATTTCAGAAGTCACGGTTATAGGCTGTTTATTGTCAATATCTGCATTATACATTACATATTCAAATATGGCATTCATCTGTTTGTCATACATTAGGTTAGTTCGTTTATGCCCGGTATCATTTACCCAATCCCATTCGGCCTTTACGGTTTGCATGAAACAGTATTGGTCTGTAAGAACTGCCGGATATAAAAATACACTTGGTTTCATAGATTGTATCGAGGGAGTCCGAATTATAAGAGGTACCATGCTATAGTCGGAAAAAAAATCGTATATCGTATCTGATGAATTTTCCATAAGCATCCAACAGTTGTTACCATGGGGAACTAGTGTACGATTACGAATTGGCATCAAAGAACTTCTGTCGGCAGGAAATAATATCGATGACACTTTCTCTTTATATGGAATTTCAATCTCTTTAATAATACTTCCGTCTTGTTTAGATATAATCAAAAATACATTTTGGTTTTCCTGCCAGTTTTTATCTAAAGCATTGTCACGACATATTAAATGATTTCGGTCGAAATTGTATATTTCCATATGATATTGGCGATTTTCCTTGTGGTTGAAGCTTCGTTTGAAATTCCCGAACAAATCATATACCAATATTTTTTCTGAGAAATGATCATTGACAAAAATTTCATTATTGTCTTCATCTAAAGTTACTCCTAAGAGAAATGTATATTCTTTGGAGCCTTCACCTCGATGATTGATTTTTCTTAAAGCTTTGCCATTTCTGTCAAAAATAAATATATCTCCGTCGGAGGATCTTCTCCTATTTCTGACTATTATGATTTCTTTGCTAATTGCATGAAGCCATCCTGTCGTGATAAAATCATCTTTCGTCTCCAACGGAATGTATTCCACATCCATAAAGTCCTGAAGAATTAATTCCTTTTTTGGATAATTTGCTGTAACATCTACTGTAATAAAGTTATCAGTCGCTTGGTTATTCCCTTTTCCGCATCCTGCCATTATGAGTAGGATTATTACCGGAATTAAATTTAGTTTTTTCATCTCTGGTAATTTATATATTCAAGGTACTTCATTAAATCGTAAACATATATGATGGGCTTACTTGCTTTTTAGCATTTGCCTGGTACGGTCAACAAAATAATTATTTCTCCTTTCTGTTAATAAATAAAGTGGATATTGAGTTTTGGATGATTTTTTCAAAGATAATTAAAAAATCTTTGTGTATAAGCATATTACGAAAATTTAATTAAAATGGCATTAAAAAAGAAACTTTGAGAGATTGCTGCCCTTGTTTGAATGTTTATGAAATGACCATGTTTTCGTTGCTGAAAATCATCGGGATCTTTTTATAAAATGATCCCGATGATTTCAAAAAATGATCCCGATGAAATTTTTATTTGATAAAAATCATATCTTTGGTCTGTTGTAAGGCGAATGAATAAAAGCAAGTTTGTTATGAAACCGGAAATTACTGTCATAATATGTGCTTTTGCACTGGTGTGTTCTTCCTGTGTGCTGAATACTCCGAAAAATGATGTGGAATATAATGGCTTGAATACAATTGAAATAGCCAGTGTGAATGATTTAATATCATTTTACCAATATACGGAAGATCGTATTCCGTTGATTAGCGGACATCGTGGCGGCAGGGCAAAAGGTTTTCCAGAAAATAGCCTTGAAACTTTTGCTAATACACTGAGTTATACCCCTGCCACTTTTGAAATAGATCCCCGTTTGACGAAGGACAGTGTGATTGTTTTATTTCATGATGATACATTGGGAAGGACCAGCAATGGAACCGGAAAAGTTTCAGACTATACTTGGGAGGAGCTACAGAAGTTACGCTTAAAAGACCCGGATGGCAATTTGACGGATTGTAGGATACCTAAACTGGAAGATGCCATCCGTTGGGCTAAAGGTAAGACTGTGCTGATACTGGATAAGAAAGATGTTCCGATGGAACGTACGGCACAACTTATAACCGATATGGAGGCCGAACCTTACGTCATGATAACGGTTCATAATGGTGCTGATGCCCGTTTTTACTACGAGAAAAACCCTGACTTTATGTTTGAAGCCTTTGTTAAAACTAAGGAGGCGTTGCAAGACTATGAAGCAAACGGGATTCCCTGGAATCATATTATGGCATACATTGGTCCGCAGGTAACGCCGGAAAATCTCGAAGTGATGGATATGCTTCATGAGCGTGGAGTTATGTGTATGGTTTCGGCAGCTCCTACGGATGATAAATTGCCGACGGAAGATGACCGGGCGGAAGCTTATCGCCAGATAATCCGGAAAGGTGTGGATATTATAGAGTCGGATCGTCCTATCGAGGTTTCGAATGCTATTTCTTCATTTATCTCGGGAGACAGCAGCAAGGAAAAATTCTTTGGCTTACAGGACACCGAATAAAAGGCATATTATCTTATATCTTAATACTGTAAAAAACAATTGACTAAACATGAACAATGAATTAGAAATGAACTCTAACACATTAGTGGAGTTCCTGCAGAAACCCGCTTCGGAATTTACAAAAGCCGATATGATCCGGTATATCAAGGAAAATGATATACACATGGTGAATTTTATGTATCCGGCAGGTGACGGGCGTTTGAAAACCTTGAATTTTGTTATTAACAATCTTGCTTACCTGGACGCGATATTGACATGTGGCGAACGTGTCGATGGCTCCAGTCTGTTTTCTTTTATTGAGGCCGGAAGCAGCGACTTATATGTTGTACCCCGTTTCCGTACGGCGTTTCTTGATCCTTTCTCGGCTTCGCCTACTCTTACAATGTTATGCTCTTTCTTTAATAAAGACGGCGCTCCGTTGGAAAGTGCACCCGAATATACGTTGCATAAAGCTTGTAAGGCTTTTACCGATGTGACGGGTATGGAGTTTCAGGCAATGGGAGAACTGGAATATTATGTAATTGCGCCGGATGACGAACTTTTCCCGGCCACAGACCAGCGTGGTTATCATGAATCGGGCCCGTATGCCAAGTTCAATCAGTTTCGTACCGAGTGCATGAAATATATTGCGCAAGCCGGCGGACAGATTAAATACGGACATTCGGAAGTCGGGAACTTTACATTGGACGGTATGGTGTATGAGCAAAACGAAATAGAGTTTCTTCCCACGCGTGCCAGCGATGCTGCCGACCAACTGATGATAGCAAAATGGGTTATTCGTAATCTGGCAAATGAATATAGTTACAATATCACTTTTGCACCGAAGATAACTGTTGGAAAAGCAGGGTCGGGTTTGCATATTCACATGCGTATGATGAAGGATGGGAAGAACCGGATGTTGGCAAATGGCATCCTTTCTGAAACGGCACGCAAAGCGATTGCCGGTATGATGGTATTGGCTCCGTCTATTACTGCTTTCGGCAATACAAATCCTACTTCTTACTTCCGTTTGGTTCCCCACCAGGAAGCCCCTACTAATATTTGTTGGGGAGACCGGAACCGTTCCGTTCTTGTTCGTGTACCGTTGGGATGGTCGGCAAAAACGGATATGTGCATGTTGGCTAACCCTTTGGAAGAGGAAAGCCATTATGATACAACTCAAAAGCAGACTGTGGAAATGCGTTCGCCGGATGGGTCGGCCGATTTATATCAATTGCTTGCAGGGTTGGCTGTTGCTTGCCGTCATGGATTTGAAATGGAAAATGCTTTGGAGATCGCAGAGAAGACGTATGTTAATGTAAATATTCACCAGGCCGAGAATGCTGCCCGGCTGGAATCATTGGAGCAGCTACCCGATAGTTGTGCGGCTTCTGCCGACCGCCTGCAACAGCAGCGTGCCATTTTTGAGAAATACAATGTATTCAGCCCGGCAATGATTGATGGTATAATAAAGAAACTGAAGTCATATAATGATGCAACTTTGCGTGCGGATTTACAGAATAATCCCGAAGGAATGAAAGAGCTGGTTAAGGCTTATTTTCATTGCGGATAAGGTAAATAAAAAGGCGGTGTGCCATCTGAGTTCCGTAATAGCTTTTGGGGCACACCTTCTTTTTACAACATTCCCAGTTCGGTAAACATCTTCCGGTAGACTTCTGCTTTTTCTTCCAATGGTTTAGGATAAGCGCGTGAAGAAGAGGGCATACGATACAAACGAAGCGTGCGGCCGGATAATTCAAACTCCGTGTATGTACCGACTTTTGGCTCCTCCATTTCCGGCAATACGGATAATAGTGTTTCCATCGCTTTCTGGCCTGTCACAACAATGGCTTTGCATTCGGGAATACGATTGAGTATTTCTTCAGGATTGAGCGGCTTTACCACTTCCAGAAACTTGTCGGATGCATTGTCTTTCTGACGGATTACTTCCATAGCCGTATCGCCGATACCGACTCCATTTTTCAGGCAGAAATTCTTTGCTTTCTCTTCACTGAACGTTTTTTTTGTTGCCAGAAAATAGTCTTTATCCGCATGGAACAGTAATCCGAGGATACGCCACATATCATTTTGTATGTTCGGATAGTAGAAATTCATCGACCACCTTGCTTTCGGAGGAGGAAAACTGCCTAACATAAGTAAATGTGTATTCGCCGGCAAAAAGAAACCAAGCGGATGTTGTTCTATTGGTTTATTGTCCGCGTCCATTCTTTTTAAGCTCCCGTTTATTGTCTTCTTTAGCTAATAAAACGACGTTATACACAAAGTTGGAAATCCATTGTTCCGAATAGCCTAGTGTTTCTGCATATTTACGGATGCTCCATGCTGTTTTCTGTACGCTGACGTCTTTCCATTCAGACTTGGTAAGAATGTCGTGAATCGTTTTTTGTGTCATATTCTTTAGTAGCTTCTTTACCAGCATGGAAAAACGGAATTTCCATTGCATCAGATTGCCAAGCAAGGTAAAGAGGTCGTTGTTGAAACCCTGGAATACGAAAAAGTATGTTTTGATATCGTTCTGGGTTTTACAATTCTTTTTTACGGAGGCATCTATTTCTTTGAAGAAAGCCTCTTCCAGCCCGTAATCTTGCATTAGTACTTTGCGGACACGTGATTTTTCTGCAACTCCCAGTTTGTTGTTTTGGGTCGGTATCTTCAGCATACGTTTGAACAATGCCATGTCGGGCAAGATGTTCAAATTGGTAATACCGAGGTTGACAGCCATTACGGCTTGATAATATACACGGATAAGAGATACAAATTCTTCAACTGAACCTTTGCCGGTTTCTTCTGCTACGTCGCTATTCTTCCTGAATAATTTAGAGATTATATTCATCACTGTTTATTATATTGATATTTACGGGGACAAATGTAATAAAACTTGCCTTGTCTACCGATAAACTATTCAATTCTCTCGACAGTAACTTCCGGAAATTCTTCCATAAGGGTAAGTAAATGGCTTTCTTCTGTGTTCTTTTTAGCTTTTATTACCATAGTGACAATGTAAGAATCGGTATCTGTATGGTTGAGATGCTTCATCTCATAGGATGAAATAATATGTCCGCGGTCATTTAAAAGGCGGGCTATCTTTTTAATAATATCTTTTTGGTTTGTAGAAAAGACAATCAGCGAACTGCGTAGTCCGATGCTTTTAAAAATGTAACTTAATAATTCCAGCCCGATTAGTGTAAGAATAGTTGCGGCTACGCCTATTGCGTACATACCGGAACCTATGGCTAACCCGATACCGGCTGTAGCCTATATGCCGGCAGCTGTAGTCAGGCTACGTACAAATTGTTTATTATTGGTTTAAGCGCCATTCTCTGTGAAAAGAATCTATAGCCTCTTTTACTGAACCATGTAAAAGAAGAAGGTGTTTCGCCTGTTCATAATCCAGGCTTAGTTCTTCCATGATCATGCGGGTTCCGCGGTCTACCAACTTTTGGTTGGTGAGTTGCATGTTTACCATTCGGTTTCCTTTTACCCTTCCCAATTTTATCATGGTGGAGGTGGTAATCATGTTAAGTACCATTTTTTGTGCTGTTCCGCTTTTCATCCGTGTACTTCCGGTGACAAATTCAGGCCCGACTATCGGCTCGATAGCAATGTCTGCTTCATTGGCCATAGGCGAATCCGGATTACATGAGACCGAAGCTGTCAGGATGCCGCGTGCCCGTGCGTTGCGCAGAGCCCCGATAACATAGGGTGTTGTACCCGAAGCTGCTATACCTATTACAGTATCATTTTGGTTGATATGATAGGCTTCCAATTCTTTCCAGCCTTTTTCCAAATCGTCTTCTGCTGCCTCGACAGGGTTGCGTAGTGCTGTGTCTCCTCCGGCAATTAGTCCGATAACTAAAGTGTTTGGCATTCCGTAAGTGGGTGGAATTTCGGATGCATCCAATACTCCGAGCCGGCCGCTGGTGCCTGCTCCCAAATAGAAAATCCGTCCGCCTTTTTTCATTCGTTCCACAATAGCCGCGACCAGTTTCTCTATTTGCGGAATTTCTTTATTTACTGCAATTGCTACTTTTTGATCTTCCTTGTTAATGTCTTCCAGTATTTCCCGGAGAGACATTTTATCCAGATCATTATATAAAGAATCGGATTCTGTGATTTTTTGGAATGCCATGTTAGTTTATGTATGTGAGTGATAAGAAATCAGTCCGGGCATTGGAGCCTTTTCTATATTTCCTGTCTGCAAATTTAATGATAATGCGGCTTCTTTCAGAATTTCTTTGTAATAGAATGCAATAGATCCTGTGAAATGTATAGGATATTTGTCGAATCCGTCATATTGCATTACATTGCGGATAAAGAAATTGCGGAAACCGGAATATACGATGTTGTAAATGGGTTGTTCGGTTATATTTTCGAGCAGAAACCGGGAAAGTGTTGCCAGGAAACGATTTGGGAAAGGCTGTTTATATACCCTGTCTAAAATTATGGCCGGAGTCAGATCATATTGTTTCATGAACTTGTCGACTAAATATTCCGGTAATTGATGTTTCAGGCAATCGCCTATAAGAGTTTTCCCTAAAACAGCTCCACTGCCTTCGTCTCCCAGAATAAAACCTAACGGGGAAACATGTTCTACTATTTCTTCTCCGTCAAACAGGCAAGAATTAGAACCTGTACCTAAAATACAGGCTATTCCCGGCTGGGTTTTGCATAGAGAACGAGCTGCAGCCATCAAATCGCTGTAAACTTCTATAGGTGCAGGTATGTGACGAAGTAAAACATCTGCTATGATCTTGTTTTTCTCAGGAAAAGCACATCCTGCCCCGTAGAAATAAATGGCATCTATTTTGTAGTTTGCAATAGCCGGGCAAAGTGTATCTTTTATTTCTCCTGCAATTTCTTCAGGAGATTGGAAGTATGGATTTGTTCCTGCTGTTAAAACTGTTTGGACGGAAATCCCTTTTATATTGTCCGCAATGCACCATTCTGTTTTTGTGGAACCACTATCGGCTATTAGAATCATAAATGTGATATTTAAAAATTAAAAACGATTCTCTGGATGATATATACGGCAGCTCCGGCCAGATAGCCAAGCAAGGCTATAAATGAAATACGTTTCAGATACCATAAAAAGTTGATACGTTCCAATCCCATAACGACAACTCCTGCAGCCGAACCTATAATCAACATACTTCCTCCTACACCGGCACAGTATGCCAGGAATTGCCAGAACACGCCGTCTTGCACGAAATGAGACATATATACGGGATCGGCAGCTGCTGCAATCATTGTTTCATTCGCTATGGGATACATACCCATTGCTCCGGCAACCAAAGGAACATTGTCGATAACAGCCGATAATGTACCGATAATTAAATTGACAGCATACACATTACCAACAGTTTTGTCCAGCCAGAGGGCAAAGCCGGTAAGTGCTCCGCTACAGCGTAATGCGTCTACAGCTAATAAAATACCGAGGAAGAATAGTAATGTTGAGCCGTCTATACGGTGGACAACTTTGGAAAGACGCAGCTTTAAGTCTTCTTCGATCCGGTTATTCCTGTACATTATTTCGGTATAGAACCATAAAATCCCTACTCCCATAAGGATGCCCATGAAAGGAGGCAGATGTGTCAATGTCTTGAATATCGGGACAAAAAGCAGGCAAAATACGCCTAATATAAGAATGGATAGTTTTTCTTTTGTTTTTAAGAACTTTAGTACCTCTTCATTCGGGTTGTTATCGAAAACATTCGGGGGTGTTACATTTCCGTGAAGGTATTTCATAACTAACAAGACCGGAACCAGAGCAGATACTATACTAGGCAAAATCAGATGCGGAATAGTGGAAGCAGTGGAAATATTTCCTCTTACCCATAACATGATTGTTGTTACATCTCCGATCGGAGACCAAGCTCCTCCGCTGTTGGCAGCGATAATGATAATACTCCCGAATACCCATCTGTCTTTATAATCCCCGATTAATTTGCGTATCAGCATAATCATAACGATGGAAGTAGTCAGGTTATCCAAAACGGCAGACATGAAAAATGTAATAATCGCCACCATGAATAAAAGCTTGCGTTTCTTTGTTGTGATAATACGGTTGGTGATAAACATAAATCCACCGTGTACGTCAATGAGTTCAACCGTAATCATTGCACCAATCAGGAAGATAAGTGTTTCGGCTATTTCTCCGATGCTATCCAGAACCTGATGCTCTACGACAAAATGAATGCATTGTTCTTTAAAAGAGAATAATGAATAAGATGGGTTATTTTGTAAAAATTGTTTGAATTCTTCGACAGATGCATTGGGTATGAAAGAAGGTGCCCCGTATGTATATAATACCCATAAAATGGTTCCGACAAGTAAAGCCGTTCCTGCTTTGTTAATCTTTAGCGGATGCTCCAGGGCAATCAACACATATCCGACCAGGAAGACGATGATCATGTATGTTAACATAATGTATATGTATTAAACGTGTATTTTTTAACGATGCAAAAGTATGAAATTTCTAAATCAATTAACACTCTGTGTATGTAAATGGTTCTGTTTTTATTACTTTTGTCCCAAAAGAAAAAGGTAGATTAGATGTCACAATTAAATATAAACGGGCTGACTAAGAGTTTTGGAGACTTGGTTTTGTTTGAAGATATAACATTTGGTATTGCACAAGGCCAGAAGATTGGTCTTATTGCGAAGAATGGATCCGGAAAAACAACCTTGTTGAATATTATTGCCGGGAAAGAGGATTATGATAGCGGCTCCGTTGTTTTTCGTAATGATTTGAGAGTTGGGTATCTGGAGCAATCTCCTGCTTATCCTTCCGAACTGACTGTTTTGCAGGCTTGTTTCTATTCTTCAAATGAAACCGTTCGCCTGATAGCCGAATATGAACAGGCTATGGCTAGTGATGACCATTCTAATCTGGAAGATATCCTTCTCCGGATGGATAACATGAAGGCGTGGGATTATGAGCAGAAGGCTAAGCAGATTTTAGGGCAACTCAAGATTTACAATTTTGACCAGAAGATAAGTGAGCTTTCCGGAGGCCAGTTGAAACGTGTGGCACTTGCCAACGTACTGATTACCGATCCTGAATTGATTATTTTGGATGAACCTACCAACCACCTTGACCTGGAGATGACCGAATGGCTGGAAGGATATCTGAGCCGTGCCAATATCAGTATATTGATGGTGACTCACGACCGTTATTTTCTGGACCGTGTATGTAGTGAAATTATCGAGATAGACAGAAAACAAATCTACCAATATAAGGGGAACTATAGCTATTATCTGGAAAAACGCCAGGAGCGGATGGAGGCATTGAATGCCGAAGTAGACCGTGCAAGCAACTTGCTTCGTAAAGAATTAGACTGGATGCGCCGTCAACCGCAAGCGCGCGGAACGAAAGCCAAATATCGTATTGATGCTTTTTATGAACTGGAAAAGAAAGCAAAACAGCAGCATGAAGCCGGTAATGTTAATCTGGATGTGAAAGCTTCGTATATTGGCTCGAAAATATTTGAGGCAGAACATGTAAGTAAAAGTTTTGGTGATCTGAAAATTACGGAAGATTTCAATTACGTTTTTGCCAGATATGAAAAGATGGGTATTGTAGGGAATAACGGAACCGGGAAGTCTACTTTTATTAAAATGCTGATGGGTGAAGTTGAACCGGATAGTGGCCGTTTCGATATTGGCGAAACTGTGCGTTTCGGTTATTATAGTCAGGATGGTTTGCAGTTTGACGAACAAATGAAAGTAATTGACGTAGTACAGGATATTGCTGAATATGTTGACTTGGGTGACGGCCGTAAAATGGGAGTTTCCCAGTTCCTGAATTATTTCCTTTTTGCTCCCGAAAAACAGCATAGCTACGTTTATAAGTTGAGTGGAGGCGAGAAACGCCGTTTATATCTTTGTACGATACTGATGCGGAATCCGAACTTTCTTGTGCTGGATGAGCCAACCAACGACCTCGATATTATTACTTTGAATGTATTGGAAGAATATCTTTCCAATTTCAAAGGTTGTGTGATTGTTGTTTCACACGACCGATATTTTATGGATAAAGTGGTAGGCCATCTGTTAGTATTCCGTGGTAATGCTGATATAAAAGATTTCCCTGGTAATTATACACAATACCGGGAATGGAAAGAAGCGATTGATCTGCAGGAGAAGGAAGCAGCAGCAGCTCGTCAGGCCAAGTTAAGTCCTGTTCAGGAAAAACATAACCGCTCATCTGACGCACCGAAGAAAAAGCTTACATTTAAAGAACGCAAAGAATACGAAGCGCTTGAAGTTGAGATACCTGCCCTTGAAACGGAAAAGGCAGAACTAGAATTGGCTATGAGTAGTGGCTCATTATCAAATGACGAACTGATGGCAAAAGCGGATCGCATTGCCAAAGTAATAGATGAAATTGATGAAAAGACAATGCGTTGGTTGGAACTAAGCGAATTTGCATAATATAGAGAAAGCTTACTTCCTGTTGATTGCGAATAAAGAACCCTTTTATTCATTTGAGTTGGCCTTTTGTTTTCTTACATTTGCTCCCTGTTTGATAATTAGTTGGTGATGGATACAAAGGATAAACAGAATCCTGCTTTGTGGAACAGGAATTTCGTACAATGCTGCCTCTCTTATTTTTTGATGAACTTTGCATTTTATATGTTGGTGCCCACGTTGCCGGTTTATCTGGTGGATGAACTGGGAATTGAAGCATCGGAAGTTGGCTTGGTGATGGCTAGCTATACCATTGGCTTAATGTGCGTCCGCCCTTTTTCAGGTTATCTGGTGGATTGTTTTTCGCGGAAACCACTTTATCTTTTTAGTTTTATTGTTTTTGCAGGCTTGTTTGCCGGATATCTGGTAGCAGTTACGATGGCTGGTATTATAGCTGTCCGTTTCCTGCAAGGAGGATTTATGGGGTTGACTTCTGTATCGGGTAATACAATTGCAATAGATGTTATCCCTTCGCAGCGTAGGGGAGAAGGAATGGGATTTTACGGATTGGCTGTAAACCTGGGTATGTCGCTTGCTCCATTGGCTGCTCTTCCTTTGTATGGATGGAAAGGGTTTGATTCTTTGGTTGTAGCGGGGTTAATGATTGCTTTTATTGGTGTATTTTCAGTCAGTCTGATTCGTTATCCGAAACGTGAAAGGGTGTCCCGTCCTTCTTTTTCTTTAGACCGGTTTATCTTGTTAAAAGCTTTGCCGGCAGCTTTTTCGTACATGTTTGTCGCTATTCCTTACGGGATGATTCTTTCCTTTGTGGTCTTATATGGAAAAGAAACAGGAATATCCGATCCCGGGTACTTCTTTATCTTTATGGCTGTCGGGGTTGGTACTTCACGCCTTGTTTCGGGGCGTTTGGTGGATCATGGAAAGATTCACACGGTCTCTGTTTGCTCATTGGTTAGTTTAGTCATATCGTTTATGTTATTTGCCTTGGTTCATAATGAGATTCTCTTTTTTAGTTTAGCATTAACTATCGGTATGGGGTTTGGTATTAGCGTACCGGCTTTCCAATGCCTTTTTGTTAATGTGGCACCTCATCACATGCGGGGAACGGCTACTTCTACATTTCTTACTTCTTTGGATTTAGGAGTGGGTATAGGGATGCTTTCAGCCGGTTTTATTGCTTCGTATACCAATTTGTCGGTTGCTTATCTTAGTGGGGCAGGATGTTGTGTGGCCTCTTTATTGGTCTACCTTTGTTGGGTACGGGATTCCTATGAGAGGAATAAATTGTAAGGTACTTTGTTTTTTTTCCCCTGATAAAACTTTTTTTTTCCTATGGTGAAACTTTATTTTCATCGGGATGAAACTTTTTTCCGACACCGATAAAATGAAATGGGAAAACGGATGGTATCTGGAATTATTCCTGTTTACTTTTTCTCCTGTTTAGAAGCAACAAAAGCCGTGTACATTTGTAGAATAGCTGCAATAGTCAGGCAAATAACCCATTCATTACCTCCTTTGAACATTAATCCCGAAGCGAAAATCATTAGTAGTCCAGCAATGATATTGAAGCGGTGTAAACGACGATTCCTGAAGTCCATTTCTTTTGTCTGGATAGTCAGATAGCTGACTGCATAACCGGCTGCGCCAAGAGCAAAAAGATAAGGTGCTGCTATCCAGTGGAAGAAGTGCGATACAGCGCCAATCAGTATAAGAAGACCGGCTATATTAAAAAGAATAGTTCTTACTTGTTGATCCATTATTTATCTTTTATAATATAAACATCTTCATTTGATTTCTTCATGTAATATTCTTCGCGGGCAAACCGTTCCAAACCTTCTTTATCCGTATGAAGATCATTCAGTTTTTTTGTGTTTGTTTCAATCTCTTGCTGATAGTGTTTTATTTCCTTCTCCAAACTACGGATTTTTTCATCGTATGTATAACGCTGGTAAAGGCTGCTGTCGCCGGTTGTGAAAGTAAGCGCCAGAAATACAATGGTAACCAACCAATAGATGTTTATCCACGATAGATATTTATTATAAAACTCTTTTATGCGTGACATGGAATCATAGTTTTTGCAAAGGTAAATGAATTATTTTGTTTATCTTTGTCTTATCAATAAAAAAGCAGACGATGGATAACTATATTGTATCGGCAAGAAAATATCGTCCTTCTACATTCCGGAGTGTAGTCGGGCAGAAATCTCTTACCACTACATTAAGAAATGCAATACAAAGTAACAAACTTGCGCATGCTTATTTATTTTGCGGCCCCCGCGGGGTAGGGAAGACTTCATGTGCCCGTATTTTTGCAAAAACCATAAATTGCCTGAATCCGACACCGGAAGGTGAAGCCTGCAACGAATGTGAATCATGCAAGGCATTTCTTGAACAACGTTCTTATAATATCCATGAGCTGGATGCTGCATCCAACAACTCGGTAGACGATATTCGTGCTTTGATAGACCAGGTACGTATTCCGCCTCCGATAGGAAAATATAAAGTCTTTATTATTGATGAGGTGCATATGTTGAGTTCGGCAGCTTTCAATGCTTTTCTGAAGACATTGGAAGAACCTCCCCACCATGCACTGTTTATATTGGCTACGACAGAAAAGCATAAGGTACTCCCTACCATATTGTCGCGTTGCCAGATATATGATTTTTCGCGTATATCCATTCGCGACATGGTGGAACATTTAGAATATGTAGCTTCATCTGAAGGAGTGAATGCGGAGCCGGAAGCTTTGAATGTGATTGCGCAAAAAGCAGATGGAGGAATGCGCGATGCATTGTCTATATTTGACCAGGTGGTTAGTTTTACAAATGGAAATATTACTTATCAGGCTGTAATTGATAACCTGAATGTGCTGGATTATGAATATTATTTCCGTTTGACGGATGCCTTTCTTTCCGGTAATGTAAGGGCTTCTATGTTGTTGCTTAATGAAATACTGAATAAAGGTTTTGACGGACAAAATATTATTACAGGCCTGGCCGGGCATTTCCGTGATCTGTTGGTGTGCAAAGATGAATCTACTCTGGTCTTATTCGAAGTAGGCGCTTCTATCAGGGAGCGGTATAAAGAAATGGCAAAACGGTGCCCGGATGCATTATTGTTTAAAGCAATCGAACTGGCTAATACGTGTGATTTGAATTATCGTGCCAGCCGGAATAAGCGTCTGCTGCTTGAATTGACATTGATCCAGTTATGCCAGTTAAGTAATCCGGCGCAGGAAGACAGTAAAAAAAAAGGACTGATTGAACCGATACCTTCAAATACAACACCGGTAGCCCAACAGGTACAGGCTTCTGTAGTTACTCCGTCTGTTGCTCCTATACAACAACAGGTCGTGACAACAAAAATGCCTCCTACTATTTCGGCTCCTTCTCAAACTCCACCTCCGGCGACACCCCGCAATAAATCTATTATGCGCCCTCCTGTGGGAATCTCATTAAAAGAAATAGGAGTGGAGAAACCAAAAGAACAGATAGACCAACAAATATCTAATACTTCAAAAGAGCTGGCAAATCCGTTTTCTGAAGAGGAATTGATTCGTAATTGGGATGCTTTTGCCGATACAATAGATAAGAAAGTTTATCTTAAGAACACAATGATAAACTGTAAACCTGTATTACAGGAAAACTATTATTTTGAGGTGGCAGTGCATAATCCGGGACAACGGGAGGAGTTGATAAACGGAGCTATCGATATTTTGTCATTTCTTCGTTTACAATTAAAGAATTCACGTATCCAGATGCGTGTCCGGATTATTGAAACAAATGAAAAGCATCTGGCATATACATCAGTAGAAAAGTTTGAACATCTGTTAAGTATAAATCCGGCTTTATCGAAGTTGAAAGAAGAATTTGATCTGAGATTGGATTAAAGTAAACAACTCTCTCCGGTTTTATTTGACTGTCTGGAATGGATGTAGGAATATACCTGTGACTGCTATCCAGGTTGCGTCGCTATTAGTGAAAACCTGCTTATTCAAAAGTAGGGAAATATAAACAAGAAAGGGCTTTTAAAAGCCCTTTCTTGTTTATATTATAATTCTCTTAGCCAAATGTTGCGGAAACTGATGGGTTCGCTTGGATCGCCATGGCTTTGCAACCTGATAGGGCCTGCTCCATGTTTAATCACCTTGGGGAATCCGATATATTCGGTTGTTCCTAATATTGTTGTGTTATTCTGAAGGACAATACCGTTTTGTATAACTGTTACGTGAGGAGGGATACGATATGTACCATCTTCCTTAAAAACAGGGGCAGTGTAAATGATGTCGTATACATTCCATTCTCCCGGTTTACGCATAGCATTGGCTAGTGGAGGCGTTTGTTTATAGACACTACCTGTCTGGCCGTTTACATAAGTTTCATTGTTGTAACAATCCAGTACTTGTATTTCGTACATGTCTTGTAGGAAGATTCCGCTATTGCCACGAGCTTGACTGTTTCCGGTAATATTTTCCGGAATACACCATTCGATATGTAACTGAAAGTTCTCAAATTTTTGCTTGGTCAGTATATCGCCGGCGGGTTTGTTTACTGTAAATGTTCCGTTATGTACAGTCCATTGTGCGGGGCCTCCTTTTGAATCTTCCCATGCAGAGAGGTCTTTGCCGTCAAATAATATGATAGCATCAGACGGCGCAGAATTAGTGCAGATGTCGCCTGGTGTAACAATTTTGGGCTGCGGTGTCCAGTATTCGGACATTCCGGGAGTCATCTTTTCCGGTTGAGGATACTGCTTCTGTGCGTTCGCTCCAATAGTAGCCGTACATGCTAAAGTGAAAAGTACGGCTTTGACAGTCATGTTTTTTTTATTCATGGTCTAGAATATTACTTAGGTTTACAGATAATAATTGTCTCACAAACTTACAGTTTTTTTAGTAGAATGAAACTTTATCCAAACAGAATTTACTGGATTCTATGGTTAAAGAGACGTTTTTCTGCTAATTCTTCATACTTTGTTCCCGGACGTCCGTAGTTACAGTATGGATAGATACTTATGCCGCCACGAGGAGTAAAGATACCGGTAATTTCTATGTATTTCGGATCCATTAACCGTATCAGATCTTTCATGATGATATTTACACAATCTTCATGGAATGCCCCATGATTACGAAAACTGAACAGGTAGAGTTTAAGGCTTTTGCTTTCTACCATTTTTATGTCCGGAATATAATCTATATGAATAGTAGCAAAGTCCGGCTGACCGGTGATGGGACATAAACTTGTAAATTCAGGGCAATTGAATTGCACCCAGTAGTCGTTATCCTGATGTTTGTTTGTAAATGCTTCCAGGACTTCGGGGGCATAATCTTGTTTGTATTGTGTTGAACTGCCCAATAAATGCAATTCGTTTTCATTTTGTCTTGTATCCATATTATTGCTTTTTTCTTTGTAAGTATTTATTCAAACCTTCTTTACGTAATTTGCAAGCCGGACAATGTCCACACCCGTCTGCCAAAATGCCATTATAGCAAGTGAGTGTTTGTGTACGGACCAGATTAAATACGCCAAGTTTATCCGATAGCTCCCATACGTCACTTTTGTCCCGCTTCATTAAAGGTGTATGAATAACAAACTGCTCATCCATTGCCAGGTTTAATGTAACATTAAGTGATCTGATAAATGTATCTCTACAATCCGGATATCCACTGAAGTCTGCTTCGGAAACTCCGGTTACGAGGTTAAATATTCCTTTACTTCTTGCCATAATTGCAGCGAATGTGAGGAATACCATGTTTCTTCCCGGCACAAATGTATTGGGATAACTGTCTGACGGTTTATCCTGATCCATTGGAATGGACGTGTCGGTTAGTGAGTTTGGTGCTAATTGGCTGATCAATGATACATCCAGTAAATGGAATGGTATACTTGCTTCGGATGCAATTTTACGGGCAACTTCAATTTCTAAAGAATGTTTTTGTCCGTAGGTAAAACATACGGCTTCTACTCTTGGAAAGTGCTTCTTTGCCCAGAAAAGGCAGGTCGTGGAATCTTGTCCACCGGAGAAGCATACTAAGGCGGCTTCTTGTTGTTTCATTTTTTCTTGTTTTTAATACGTGGTTAGGCAAGCACACGGCAAGAAGACGTTTCTTGCACTGCAAATTTACATGATTATTTTCAACAATTGCTATCTTTGCAAAAAAAGGTCTGCGTATGAACATGCTCCATTTGAACCATCATGAGTTAATAAAGGGGGTGAATTGCACTTTCCTTCGTTATCTGCATAAACAGATTGATTGGAACAATCGTTTGATTGCCATATTTGGCCAACAAGGTGTTGGTAAGACTACATTGTTATTACAACATATAAAATCTACTTTTGATAACTCGGACACTGCCCTGTATCTGAGCTTGGATAATCTGTGGTTTCAGCGTAACACCCTGTTGGATACGGTTAAGGATTTTTGTAAGGCAGGTGGTACACATTTGTTTTTGGATAATGTTCATTGTTATTCGGAATGGATAAAAGAAGTAAGCATTTTATTTGATGAAAATCCTTCTGTCCATATAATTGTAACAGCTTCAATCCTACAGTCTGTGCCTGTTGTTAAGAAAGAATTAAAACGAGGTGTTGCATGTTATCAAATGCATACGATGTCGTTCCGGGAATTTCTTTCATACGAAAGTATATTGGATATACCTCCTGTTCCATTAGACGATTTATTAAAGAATTATGCTGAGTTCGTGAAGAAGATTAATGCTCAGTTTAACGTTGTCCCCGTTTTTCGTAATTATCTTGAACACGGTTGCTATCCTTTTTACTGGCAGGATCCTGATGCTTTTTATTACCGGTTAGCTGATACGGTTCGTGAAACCTTAGATGTAGACTTGCCAGTTCTTAGAACACTTTATCCGGCGGGTGTAGCCAAAGTTAAACGTTTACTAATGTCTGTTGTCGAGAAAGTGCCGGCACGTATACGCCCTGCAGAAATGTTGAAGGATGTTGGTTTACTTCGTCCGCAAATAGACGATTATATGGGGTATCTGAATGATTGCGGTTTTATTTATATGCCTAAATATATGGCAAGGATAACACCTTTGAATCAGAAAATTTATATGGGAAATACGAATCTGCTGGCTGCCCTTTACGGAAATAAAGATAATCGCCGTAATATGGGGGAGACATTTTTTGTAGACCAATTATCAAATGTCGCCACTTTGGAAATGATAGAGAATGATGATTTCCTTATAAATAACAAATATACTTTTATGGTTGGTGATCCGCTACGTGATTATGAACCTATAAAAAATAAAGAAAATAGTTTTGCTGCAGTATATGGTTTGCCTAAATGTATCACGAATCGTATGCCTGTTTGGGTATTAGGTTTTTTGTATTAATTAAAAAATAAGAGTGTTATGTCAGATAGCATGAAGAATAGAAGAAGTATCCGTAAATATACAGCACAAGATATACCGGATACCTTATTGAATGAACTGCTTGAGGTTGCTGCGCGTGCATCCAATACGGGGAATATGCAATTATACAGCGTTGTTGTAACCCGGGATAAAGCAAATAAAGAAAAACTGTCGCCGCTACATTTTAATCAGCCAATGATAACGGGAGCTCCTGTGGTGTTAACCTTTTGTGCCGATGCAAATCGTTTTGTGAAATGGGCGGAGCAGAGGAAAGCGGAGCCCGGTTTCGATAATATGCAAACGTTTATAGCTTCTACAATAGATGCTATGTTGTTTGCCCAGAGTTTTTGTGATGCTGCAGAAGAGAAAGGTTTAGGTATTTGCTATTTAGGTACAACCGCATATAATGCGGATAAAATTATAGAAGCTTTGTCTCTTCCTCATTTAGTTGTACCAATTGTTACGGTAACAGTTGGTTACCCCGCAGAACCGTTACCTGAGCAAGTGGAACGTTTACCCCTGTCGGCTGTTGTCCATCAGGAAGCGTATGTCGATTATACACCGGCTTCTATTGATGCTTTTTATAAAGAGAAGGAAAATCTGGAAGTGAACAAACAATATGTAACGATAAACAATAAGGAAACCTTAGCGCAAGTTTTTACTGATATTCGTTATACAAAGAAGAATAATGAATACTTCTCGGAAGTTTTGATGAAAGTGTTGAAAGATCAGGGATTTATTAAAGATTAATGTGATCTATTCTTCTCCCGTTATTACTTGTACGTCATAGTGCATAAAGAGTCCGCTTTCAATGCCCCCCGTAATGGCTTTGATAGCGGATTCTATATATCCCGGTATTTCACATACATCCAAAATTAAATTGCCATTTTCTGTAATTACCGGGCCATCTTTCATTGGCGACCATTGATGCAATCTTATCCGCGATTTTCAGTTTCTTTTCTTTTCTTTATTACTGATGTTATTTCCCCATTCCAGGGTTTCTAAAATACTGTTTTCCCACTGCATATCCGTAAGAACTTAAATCCTGTCCAGAACTGTCTCTATCAGGTTGAGAATGGAACCTTTGTATTCTGTGTTCATGTCCTGGTTGACACGTCCGGCTATGATGCAACAAACAGTCATAGCTCTATGTCCCATTAATGCGGAAAGTCCGGCAAGCGAGGAACTTTCCATTTCGAAATTCGTAATATGGCTACCGTTGTAATTGAATGTTTCAATTTTTGAGTTTAAATCCGGATCGGCGAGTGGCAGACGGAGCTTACGTCCCTGAGGACCATAAAAACCATTTGCCGCAATTGTTACGCCACGGATGATGTCATTGCGGGTAATTTGTTCAATCAAAGAATGGTCGGCAGAAACAACATAAGGTGTCAGACCCGTTAGTTTCCAATCCAGCTGATTTATTAATTCCTTCTCATAAGCAATGTCACGTACTTTCTCGGAGTTGGCATAGAAATAAAGCACACCGTCAAAACCAATCGATTTCTCGGCCGCAACATAAGTGCCTACCGGAGTAAAAGGTTGTAATCCTCCCGACGTTCCTACACGAACCAGTGTTAGTTGGCGGAATTCAGGTTTTACTGTACGTGTTGCAAAATCTATATTAGCAAGTGCATCCAACTCGTTTAGTACGATGTCTATATTATCGGTTCCAATGCCATGAGATACTACTGTAATCCGTTTCCCTTTGTAGGTTCCGGTAATTGTATGAAATTCCCGGCTCGAGACTTCACATTCCTGATTGTCAAAGTAAGAGGCAACCGTTGTAACGCGTGACGGGTCTCCAACAAGCACAATGCGGTCGGCTAGCTGTTCAGGTTTCAGATGCAGATGGAAGGCACTTCCATCTGCATTGATTATTAATTCTGATTCGGGAATTGTTTGCATCTTCTAATCTTTTAATGGTTTGGAAGGAGCACTGCTGGGTTTGGCAATGGCTTCTCTCATAGAAGTATCTGCTTCTATATTTTTCATCTTGTAATAATCCATTACTCCCAGATTTCCGTTACGGAAAGCATCTGCCATAGCTTTTGGAACTTCTGCTTCTGCTTCTATAACTTTAGCACGCGCTTCTTGTGCTTTAGCTTTCATCTCCTGTTCAAGAGCTACTGCCATTGCGCGGCGTTCTTCGGCTTTTGCCTGGGCTATATTCTTATCTGCTTGCGCCTGGTCCATCTGTAAGTAAGCCCCGATATTTTTACCTATATCGATGTCTGCAATATCGATAGACAGGATTTCGAAAGCGGTTCCGGCATCCAGCCCTTTGCGCAATACCAGTTTGGATATGGAATCCGGGTTTTCGAGTACTGTTTTATGACTGTCCGACGAACCGATTGATGATACAATCCCTTCGCCAACGCGGGCAAGGATTGTTTCTTCTCCGGCTCCACCTACCAACTGTTTGATATTAGCACGAACTGTTACACGGGCTTTTGCAATTAACTGGATGCCATCTTTAGCAACGGCTGTAACCGGTGGTGTATCAATTACTTTAGGGTTTACCGACATTTGTACGGCTTGAAACACGTCGCGTCCGGCCAGGTCAATTGCTGTTGCCATCTGGAAGGGTAGGTCGATGTTTGCTTTGGATGCGGAAACAAGGGCATGAACCACTTTTTCTACATGTCCGCCGGCCAGATAGTGTGCTTCCAGTTCGTCACGGGTCAATGTTTTCAGACCTGCTTTATGTGCTTCAATCATAGCACGGGTAATGATGTAAGGAGGCACTTTACGGATTCTCATCAGGAAGAGTTGAATCAGTGAAATGTTTACACCCGATACTTTTGCTGATATCCACAACAGGAATGGTACATAATAGAAAAAGATTGCCAGTAGCAGTACCGCAGCACCCAGCAGAATAAGAGGCAAAAAGGTCATTTCCATATTGTTTAATTTTAAATGTGTAACTTAATTTTGTTCGTCTTTTGGTTTTACAATCACATTGTAACTGTCTACGCGGACAACGATAACCGGAGTATTTTCGTCTAAAAGTTCTTCTTCGGACTTCGCCTCTACATTGATTCCGTTTATACGGGCTTTGCCGATAGGGGCCAGACGGGATAAAGTAATACCTTCATCGCCAGGTTGGATGCCCAGATCTCGACTTGAAGTTAGTTTGGAATTGATGTCTGTCTTTAAAGCTACCCGGCTGAATGAATTAGACCGCATCAGCCATACAAAGGCGATACCGAAAACCAGAATCGATGCTATTAATGATATGTGGCCTATCATCGTCCCGGCTGAATAGGCAAATATAATGCCGCCTGCCGCAAAAATAAATCCACCTATACCGGCTAGTGTAATTCCCGGTAAGAAGAATATTTCCAACAGAATGAGCACTATGGCTACAATCAAAAGGAATGCAATGATGGCAATATCCAGTATCATAATAGTTTGTTAACTGTTTCACCTGTTCTTTTTCAAGAAATTAATTTCTGCATTACGCGCTCTCTTCTCAAGTTCGGCGGGCTGGCTCTGCAATTCGTAAAGTTGATCTTCTGCTTGCAGAATCTGAGGCTTTAATTGATCACGCTTGGCATTGTTGCTGTTGTTCCACGTTGTACGCAGTCTATTCAGTTTATTGTTAATCTCTTTGATCTGTTTATTTAATGTTACTACTTTCGAATAGAGGTTCTTGGCTTCGGGGCTTTTGATGTCATCCATCGTATAATATACGGTGTTGTCGTTTATTACAAATTCGAAGTCTTTTTTAATCTCTACTCTGCCGTCAGGAATTTCCTTATGGGCCAGTTTGATCAGATTTTCGTAATTACTGTCATGTTTCCATGTGCTTTGTATGGAAGTAAGAGTCGCATGTGCCCGTTTAACTTCAATATCGTCGCTTTCTACACGTGAACGGTTGTCATTAGGAATAAATAAATATACACATACCTTGTCTTCCGGTTGATAGCGGTCTGAAACAAACCATCCTAGTCCTTTAGCCTCGTCTATAACCATCATATAATCGTTATAAGGCGAATTGTAGGGCATGCCTAATTGCTCCGGAGTAAGATAGTTGTCCGAACCTAAATTGTAACGGGTTATAAACAGATCATAGCCTCCCAGCGTGCCGTTTCCTTTGGATGCATAGTAAATTGTAACTCCATCGGAAAGAACAAAAGGATAATTGTCGTCTTCATTACTGTTAATATTCATGGGTAGTTGTTTTTCGTCTCCCCATTTGTCAATCAAAAGAGATTGGTTGAACAGGCAATAATGGTTTTCATCCGTGGGATGGGCATAATATATTTTGTCTCCTTTTTGGTTCATGTAAACGGTAGAGTTTACCGGCTCCGAAGTTTCAAAGAAATCTTGAAAATACATCAACTTACCGCTTTCTTCACTTAATGTATAAGCCGAAAGGAAAGCATTTTTGTCTACAACCATGCTATCTATAACCTGGACATCCTCTACTTTGTCCAGCATACGGGATGCCTTTTCTGCTAAATTCAGTTTTGCATCTACGGTTTCTGTCGGTTGTTTCTTTTTGGTCAGAAGGTCTATGTATTCTTCGTATACATCAGATGCTTCGTCAAAGCGGTATGTCTGGTAATAAACGTCTCCTAAGTAACGGTAAGCATCCTGAATTTTTCGTTTAACGGCAACGCTTAGATGCTTTTCTGCTTTGGAAAGCTCTCCTGTTTCAAAGCAGCAAACGCCATACCAATGGTTATATGAAGCATTATTGGGTGCTTGTTTGACTAATTTCTCAAACACAGGCTTGGCTTCTGCATATTTTCCTTCGGTGTATAATCGTTTGGCTTGATCCAGGCTTTGCGCCTGCAAACTTCCGCATAATAAAGCGATACCTATCGTATAAATTACTTTTTTTGATAACCGTTTCATTTCTTCATGTCTTCTAGTGTACACAAAGATAATGGCTTTGCTTATATATTAAAAGCAATCGGTGAAAAAACTTATGTAAATAAAAAAAGTTCCCATCCCGAAGATTTAATTGAATCATAAGTATAAATTATTTGGTTCATAACTTCGATTTATATAATTCATAAGTATGAGCCGATTCGTTTGTCGGTAGGAAATGGCTGTTTTTTTGTATGAAAAGGGTATAGGATAATGTTGGAGGAAACGGATATTAATGCTTACTTTTGTCTTTTGTATTTACTGTTATATATGGCAAAATTGACGGAAGAGGAATTATTGTTTCGCAAAATAGAGGAAAAGGTTAAGAAGGCTATTTTTGATTATAGCCTGATTCAAGACGGAGACCGAATATTGGTTGGTTTGTCGGGGGGGAAAGATTCGCTGGCTCTAGTGGATTTGCTGGGGCGCCGTTCTAAAATATTCCGTCCTAAGTTCGGGGTAGTGGTCACCCATATTGTAATGTCTACTATCCCGTATCATTCGGATTTAGATTATCTGAAAAGTTGTGCCGATGAACATGGTTTGCCTTTCATTGTGCATGAAACGGGCTTCGATGCTTCTACCGATACGCGTAAGTCGCCTTGTTTCCTTTGTTCGTGGACACGCCGGAAGGCTTTGTTTGATATAGCAAAAGCAAATGGTTGCAATAAAATAGCCTTAGGGCACCATCAAGACGATATCTTGCAAACTTTACTAATGAATATGATTCATCAGGGAGCTTTCGGGACAATGCCGCCTAAACTGAAAATGGACAAATTTGATATGGAAATTATTCGTCCCTTATGTTTGGTAGAAGAGAAAGAATTAATCCGTATTGCAGAATGGAAAGGTTATCGGAAACAAATAAAGAACTGTCCGTATGAATCCGGTTCAAGCCGTTCTGAAATGAAGGATGTTCTTGCACGCCTGGAGGCTATTAATCCCGAAGCCCGCTATAGTATCTGGGCTAGTATGACGAATATCCAGCAAGATTACTTACCACATAAATAAGACAAGATTCCCGCTTCGTTATCCGGATGGAACCAGCGGATTTCTTCGTCGCGTTTAAACCAGGTCATCTGTTTACGGGCATAAACGCGTGAGTTGCGTTTAATTTTTTCTACAGCAAAATCTAATGTCCATGCACCGTCCAGATAATTGAAAAGTTCTTTATAGCCTACTGTGTTCAGCGAATTGAGGTGTTTATATGGATATACCCGCCGGGCTTCTTCCAGTAATCCGTCAGCCATCATTTGATCTACACGGAGATTGATCCGGTTGCATAGCTCTTCGCGTTCGCGTGTTAAACCTACTTTTATTATTTTGAACGGACGTTCTTTTCTTATATTCGTACGGAAAGAGGAGTAGGGCTTTCCGGTCATACGGCAAATCTCAACAGCATGAATAACACGCTTATAGTTATTCCGGTCTACTTCTTCATAATGCACAGGATCGGATACTTTCAGCTCTGCCAATATATTGGCTAATCCTTCGCGTTCGAATTGGGCATAAATGGAATTACGTATTTCCGGCGTTACCGTAGGAATATCGTCTATGCCTTTTGTCACAGCATCAATATACATCATAGAACCGCCAGTCATAATAACGGTTGAGGTAGTTTGGTATAAAGAAGGGAGGAGAGATACTACTTCTTCTTCGAAATTACTGGCGCTATAATAGTCGGTCAGTGCTAATGTACCTACCAGATAATGTTTTACCCGTGCCATTTGGGCTGCCGTAGGAGCAGCTGTGCCGATTGGCAGATCGCGGTATAACTGGCGTGAGTCGGCAGAAATGATGGGGGCACGGAAATGTTCGGCAATACGTAGACTGAGTTCTGTTTTGCCCACTCCTGTAGGGCCTAATAATATGATTAATGTGTTCATAGGAGACGATCTGTAAAATATACGCAACCTTTACTGCGTTTTTGCAGCCAAGGGTGGTTCAAAGATACGAATATTTTGAAGAGGAAACGGTTGCCTATTGCAGATTATGTATAATTTTGCGCCTTATTAAGAGTTAATACAGATAACATTATGCAGGGGTTTTATACTATTTTATTGTTGATTGTTTCTAATATTTTTATGACGTGTGCGTGGTACGGGCATTTGAAGATGAAGCAGCAGTTTAGTTGGTTTGAGCATTTGCCATTGATAGGAGTAATCTTATTTAGCTGGATAATTGCCTTTTTTGAGTATTGTTGCCAGGTGCCGGCAAACCGTATCGGCTTCCGCGAGAATGGAGGACCGTTTAATCTGATACAGTTGAAGGTGATACAGGAAGTAATTACACTAATTGTTTTTGTTTGCTTCAGTACGATTGCTTTTAAAGGAGAATCGTTTAAATGGAACCATGCTTTAGCCTGTGTGTTGCTGGTTGCAGCGGTTTATCTGGTATTTAAGAAATGAAATCTTTTTATTCTTAATTAGTAATAATCGGTTTGTCCTATGAAAAGAATTGTCATAGTTGGTGCAACTTCAGGTATTGGTAACGAAGTGGCAAAAGGATATTTGAAGCTGGGATGGCGGATAGGGGTGGCTGGCCGCAGACAGGAGGAACTTGAAAAATTTCAGGCTCTTGCCCCGGAAAAGGTAGAAATACAGGTGTTGGACGTAACCGATGCGGATGCTCCTGAAAAGTTGCAACTACTGATAAATAAGTTGGGGGGAATGGATTTGTTTTTTCTGAGTTCGGGTGTTGGTAGTCAGAATCTGCAACTAGATATACGGATCGAATTAAATACGGCAAAGACAAATGTGGAAGGTTTTATACGTATGGTGACCACTGCTTTTGATTATTTCAGGAAACAAAGCGGAGGACATATTGCTGTAATCAGTTCTATTGCCGGAACAAAAGGTTTGGGATCGGCTCCGGCTTATTCGGCTACGAAACGTTTTCAGAATACCTATATTGAAGCACTGGAACAATTATCCTGTATGGAGAAACTGAATATCCGATTTACCGACGTTCGTCCGGGGTTTGTTGCGACTGCTTTGTTGAAGAATGATAAATACCCGATGCTAATGCATGCGGATAAAGTTGCTTCACATATAATCCGGGCTTTGAATAATAAACGGCATGTTGCAACTATTGATTTCCGGTATGCGGTGCTTGTCTTTTTCTGGAGGATGATTCCCCGTTGGCTTTGGCGTAACTTACCGGTTAGAAATAATTAAGTGTAAAGCCGGCTTTCGTTATTCTTTATATTCAGGATGCCTGTTTAACCAGACAACAGCATAAGAACAGGTTGCCAAAGCTCTCAATCTGTTGCTTCTTGCATAATCGTATGCATGTTTGACTAAAGCGGCAGCAATGCCTCTACCTTCTATCGGACGAGGAACGACTGTATGTAAGATATCGAGACCTCCGTCATATAAGCGGTATTCTACGTAAGCTTTTATTCCGTCTACTTCTGTTTCGAAGCGATGTTTTTCCGGATAATGTACTATCTGGTATTCCATATTTATAGTTTTATGAAGTTTAAAGTTTATATTACAACTATACAATGCCGTTTGTTTTTATAACGGATTAAACAGATGAATTGTTTTTGGGGAGGTCTGATTAATAAGGAACGGGTATATAAAAAGAAAGCATCCGTTTGTAAAGATTATTACAGCAGATGCTTTCTTTTTATGTATTAAGTAATTGTTTTAGAATTTTTCGTCATCGTAAGGATTATCCATAGGCCCTTCTCCTAATCCTTCAAAACCTTCTTTATCCAGTTCGTCAATGTCATATTCGGAATCGCCGTAAAAGTCTTCTCCTATTTCGGTACTATTGTTCTTGGTTTCAAATTCATCGAAAGAAATAACTTGGGCGGGTGGCATGCCAATGGACTTGCTGCAAACTGGTTTGTCCAAATCTTTTCCGGGTACTATCTCGCGTAATTCCATAAAGAAAGCGCGCTCTGTCATGTAGTCGAATACGAAAAGCAATTTTTGATGTTCATCTTCCAAAAGTTCTTCCAATGGAGTTTCTTCCATGATATAACTATCTACTTCAGAAGAAGTGTCCATTTCAACTAAAGTGATTTCTGTTTTCTTGCTCCAATCGTCATCGCAAATAAAGAAAGAGCACATCTGGTCTTTTGTATAACCTACGGAATCCAGGATTGCGTTATGTAAATCCAAGAAGGTGGCTTCGGAATCGATCTTGATTTCACGTTTGAAGTCATCAACTTCATCTGATAGGATAAGAAATCTAAATAGCATAATCTTACTTGTTTTTTGATGCTTCAAAAGTAGTAAAAATATCTATTTATCTTTATAAATAGGGTAAAAAATAAGCGACCTCCTTATCTCTTTGTCGGAGATGGGGGAGGTCGCTTATTTTACTTATATCTTCTGGATGAATTATTCGTCTATCGAACCTCTGACGATTCCGCGGCTGGAAGATTTGATGAAATTTAATATCAAATCTCTTTCTTCACTTGGTTCGTATTCGGTCTCAATAGCTTTCAGCGCTTCTGTATTATTTAATCCGCGAGTATATAATGTGCGATAAATATCCTGGATCAGGAATACTTGTTGGTTTGTGAATCCGCGACGACGCAGACCTACAATATTTATACCGCAATATACAATCGGATCACGTCCGATCAGCGTGTAAGGAGGAATATCTTTACCAATACGTGAACCGCCCTGTACCATAACATGCTTTGAAATCCGGCTGAATTGGTGAACCAGACAACCTCCGCTCACGATGGCAAAGTCATCTATTTCGACTTCACCGGCAACCTGAGTAGAGTTACCAATGATAATATTGTCTTTCAATACGCAGTCGTGGGCAATATGCGAGTATGCCATAATGAGGCAGTTGCTACCTACAATAGTGCTTCCCTTGGAAGCAGTACCGCGGTTTATGGTTACACATTCGCGCAGAGTTGTATTGTCCCCGATTTCGGCAGTTGTAACTTCTCCTTTGAATTTTAAATCCTGAGGAATGCCTGCTACAACGGCACTTGGAAATATATTACAATTTTTACCAATTCTGGCTCCGTTTAATATAACAGCATGAGGATATATATGACAGTTGTCGCCAATAACGACATCTTTTTCAATGATTGCAAACGGATCGATCGTTACATTCTCGCCGATCTTTGCTTCGGGATGAACAACTGCTAGTGAAGATATATTCATTTCTGTATGTATTATTTGTTTTTGACAATTTGTGCCATGAATTCTGCTTCGCAAACCAGTTTGTCGCCAACGAAGATATATCCTTTCATGGTAGAAATACCGCGTCGAATAGGAGCTAACAATTCTAAGCGTAAAATCAAAGTATCACCCGGTACTACTTTCTGACGGAACTTGACACCGTCTATTTTCATGAAGTAAGTGGAGTAGCGTTCGGGTTCATCTACAGAGTTCAGTACTAATAAACCTCCGGTTTGCGCCATTGCTTCAACCAAAAGCACGCCGGGCGTAACAGGCTCTTGTGGGAAATGTCCTTGAAAGAAAGGTTCGTTAGTCGTGATATTCTTTATACCAACTATATAATCACCACCAATCTCAATGATTTTATCAACTAATAAGAATGGATAACGGTGTGGCAATAGTTCGCGGATGCGGTTGATGTCCATTACGGGGGTAGTGTTCGGATCATAAACAGGAGCTTGTACTTCGTTTAGTTTGATATCTTTACGGATCATACGTGCTAGCTGGTTATTGATCTTATGTCCCGGACGGGTTGCTATGATCCGGCCACGGATCGGTTTTCCGATTAGAGCTATATCTCCGATAACATCGATCAACTTATGGCGCGCTGGTTCATTGTCGAATACCAACGGCTTATTATTAATATATCCGAGGTCTTGTACATTCTTGTGAGGAATGTTAAGCATATCAGCCAGTTTGTCGAGGGATTCCTGAGAAACTTTTTGGTCGTAGATAACAATTGCGTTATCTAAATCTCCCCCCTTAATCAGGTTGTTTTTTAATAACATCTCAACTTCGCGTACAAAAACGAAGGTGCGTGATGCTGCAAGTTCGGTAGGAAATTCGCTCAGGTCGTTTAATGTTGCGAATTGGTTTGACAAAACAGGAGAATCGAAAGAGATCAGAACATTAATGCTAAACTTGTCGTCCGGCAGGACAACAAGAGATGAACCGGTTTCTTCATCTTTTACTTCTATTTTGTGCTTTACAATATAGTAATCCTTCGGGGCGTTTTGTTCTGCTACGCCTACTTTCTGGATTTCTTCTGTATAAAAGCGGGAACTTCCGTCTAATATAGGAAATTCGGGTGCGTTTACTTCTATCAGGCAGTTGTCAATACCAAAAGCATAAAGAGCAGCCATAGCATGTTCTACAGTGCTTATCTGGACATTGTTTTTGGAAAGAACAGTACCACGTTGTGTATTTACAACATTTTCTGCCAAAGCATCGATCTCCGGTTGATCCGGAAGATCAACACGTTTAATTTTGTATCCATGATTTTCAGGAGCCGGATTAAATGTAATTTGTATATCTAATCCCGTGTGCAACCCTTTCCCGTGTAAAGAGAAACTTGCTGCAAGCGTCTTTTGTTTATGCATAGAATTTATGTTATTTATTAATTTCTTTCTTGAGTTGTTCTATCTCGCGTTGCAATTGTCCCATAGTACGGTACATATCCGGCAGACGGCTAAAAATAGCACTGGAACGCATAAATGCTTTTGCATTAATAGCGGGTGCACCTAATACGGTTGTAGCTTCTTTTATATCGCTTATAACGCCAGCTTGTGCTCCGAATACCACATTGTCTGCAATATGAATATGACCAGCCAATCCGACTTGTCCTCCAAACATGCAATGCTTGCCGATTTTTACGGAACCTGCAATTCCTACCTGGGAAGCCATTACCGTGTTATCGCCTACTTCAACATTATGTGCTATTTGAACCAAATTGTCCAACTTTACACCCTTGCGAATAATTGTAGAATCCATTACGGCACGGTCGATAGTAGTGTTTGCTCCGATTTCTACATTATCTTCAATAATTACATTGCCTAGTTGGGGTATTTTTTTATAACTTTCACCTTCGGGGGCAAAACCGAATCCATCGGCACCTATCACACAACCAGCGTGCAGGATACAGTTGTTTCCGATAATACAATCTCTGTAGACTGTGATATGAGGATATAATATACAGTTATCACCTATAGTTACATTGTCTCCAACATAAGCATGGGGATAAACCTGACAATTATTGCCCAGTTTTACGTTTTCTCCGATATAAGCAAAATTACCGATATAACATCCTTCTCCTATAGTGGCAGTCGTTGCGATAAATGCAGTTGAGTTTATTCCAGCCTTTGGCTTCTTAGTCTGTTCAACCATATTGAGCAACATGGCTAATCCTGCATAAGCGTTTGCTACTTTCACCAGAGTTGCCTTTACTGGTTCTGTGGGAGTGAAATCATTGTTAACCAAAACAATACTAGCTTCGGTGTTATAGATGTGATGTTCATACTTGGGGTTGGCCAGAAATGATAATGTTCCTGGTTTGCCTTCTTCTATCTTAGAAAAGTTGCTTACTTTCACATCGGGATTCCCCTCTATTGTTCCTCCCAGAAAGCTTGCAATTTGTTGGGCTGAAAACTCCATTATATATTAATATTATTAAGTATATCTGTTGGTTATGTCTGATATTAAGATAAACCGATTTGCAAAAATGGTGAAAAATATTTGTTTTGCCTATGCTTTACAAGGAATTATTCCTTTATCATACAGGTAGCCTGCCATTTCTTTTTGTACGGCTTGCGCTGCTTCGCGGGCGAAAGAAGCAAAATTTTCTGATTTATCTGCATATATGATAGCTCGTGACGAATTTACCAGTAAACCACACATATCATTCATTCCGTATTGTGCAACTTCAGCTAAACTGCCTCCTTGAGCACCAATTCCCGGAACAAGCAGGAAGTGGTTCGGAACCTGTTTGCGGATGTCTAAGAACATTTTGCCTTGCGTTGCACCTACAACATACATCATTTGTTCATCGGTTGCCCATTCTTGAGATTTTTTCAATACTTTTTCAAACAGACGTTCGCCATTAGCATCTTCTGTCAATTGGAAATCATGTGAACCTTTGTTTGAAGTCAATGCCAACAAAATTACCCACGCCTCCGGGTAAATGAGGAATGGTTTTACACTATCTTCTCCCATATAGGGTGCTACAGTGACAGCATCAACTTTGATATGGTCGAAGAAAGAGCGGGCATACATTTCAGAAGTATTTCCAATGTCACCGCGTTTGGCATCCGCAATGATGAATTGATCCGGGTAATTGGTTTTCAAATATGAAACGGTCTTTTCAAAAGCGTTCATTCCTTTTACACCTAAACTCTCATAAAAAGCTAAATTGGGTTTATAGGCTATACTATAGTCGGCTGTTGCATCAATGATTGCTTTGTTGAATGCAAAAATAGGATCTTCCTCTGACAATAAATGCTGAGGAATCTTTTTTATATCAGTGTCTAGTCCAACACAAAGGAAAGACTGTTTCTTTTTAATGTTTTCAAATAACTGTTGTTTGTTCATACCCTTTAAATATCTTCTTTTAAATGATGTATTCCGTGTTTATAATTCTGACTCTTTCAGACGTTCTGCATTTTCTGCTACAATCAGTTGATCGATGCATCCTTGTATGTCTCCATCCATGAAAGCAGACAGATTGTAAATAGTATAATTGATGCGATGATCGGTTATACGTCCTTGCGGATAATTATATGTGCGAATTTTTGCCGAACGGTCGCCTGTAGAGACCATTGTCTTACGCTTACTAGCTATATCATCCAGATATTTCTGGTGTTCTTTGTCGTATATGAATGAGCGAAGACGGGTAAGAGCACGTTCCTTATTTTTCGGTTGGTCGCGTGTCTCTGTACATTCAATCAAAATTTCTTCACTTATACCTGTGTTGGGATTTTTCCATACATATCTTAAACGGACACCGGATTCAACCTTGTTAACATTCTGGCCACCGGCACCTCCTGAACGGAAAGTATCCCATTTGATTTCCCCTTCGTTTATTTCCACATCGAATTCGTCAGCTTCGGGTAATACTGCTACGGTAGCTGCCGATGTGTGTACACGTCCTTGCGTTTCTGTTGCAGGTACGCGTTGTACGCGATGTACTCCGGATTCGTATTTAAGCGTTCCGTATACTTTTTCGCCACTAACAGTGAAAATGATTTCTTTAAATCCTCCCGACGAACCTTCGCTTATGCTGGACACGGATACTTTCCAGCCTTTAGCTTCGCAGTATTTTATATACATCCGGTAAAGATCTCCGGCAAAAAGTGCAGCTTCATCACCGCCCGTTCCCCCACGTATTTCAACAATTGCATTTTTGTCGTCCTGGGGATCGGTAGGAACCAGAAGTAATTTAATCTCTTCTTCTAATTCCGGAATACGTGTGTTACATGCGTCTAACTCTTCACGAGCCATTTCTCTCATTTCAGGGTCTTGCTCGTTGTCCAATATCTCACGCGCTTCCTGGATGCCGTTTAGAGTTTTTACATATACCTCACGTGTATTTACAATCTTTTCAAGGTCGCGGTATTCTTTATTCAGTTTAACGAACCGTTTCATATCGGCAATCACTGCCGGGTCGGTAATTAATGTACCGACTTCTTCAAAACGGCTTACCAATCCGTCTAATTTATCTAATAAATTGCTTTCTGCCATTTAATATATTAATAAACAAAGCGACCTTTTTCGCTTTCAATAATCAATTCATTCTTCGGGGCTTCTTCTACGAAACCTACTATTTGTGCATCGATGCCAAAACTCTTGGAAATGCTGATTACTTCATCTGCATATTCCGGAGCGATGTATATTTCCATGCGGTGCCCCATGTTAAACACTTTATACATTTCACTCCAATCCGTTCCGCTTTGTTCCTGGATGATACGGAATAATGGAGGGATAGGGAACAGGTTGTTTTTTGTTACCCGTTTGTTTTCTACAAAATGCATTACTTTTGTTTGCGCTCCACCCGAGCAGTGAACCATTCCATGGATATGCGGACGTAATTTGTCAAGTAATACCTTGATTACGGGTGCATAAGTCCGGGTAGGGGACAGTACTAATTTTCCTGCATCGATACCTAATTCTTCGATCTGGTCTGTTAATTTTAATTTGCCGGAATAAACAAGCTCTTCCGGTACGGCTGCATCATAACTTTCGGGATATTTTGATGCCAGATATTTAGCAAACACATCATGGCGGGCGGATGTAAGCCCGTTACTACCTGTGCCGCCATTATACTCTTTTTCGTATGTTGCTTGTCCAAAAGAAGCCATACCTACGATTACGTCGCCGCCTTGAATGTTTTTGTTGTCTATTACGTCGGCACGCTTCATTCGGCAAGTTACAGTACTGTCAACAATTATAGTGCGTACTAAATCGCCAACATCGGCAGTTTCGCCTCCGGTAGCATAGCAACCAACACCTAACTCGCGTAATTCTGCCAGTAGCTCGTCTGTTCCGTTTATAATGGCGGAAATTGCTTCTCCGGGAATCAATAGTTTATTACGTCCTATTGTAGATGAAACAAGTATATTATCTACAGCTCCTACACAAAGCAGGTCGTCAATATTCATAATTAGTGCATCCTGCGCAATACCTTTCCATACCGAAATGTCTCCGGTCTCTTTCCAGTACATGTAAGCAAGGGATGATTTTGTGCCGGCGCCATCTGCGTGCATAATGTTGCAATATCCGGGATCACCTCCCAGAATGTCCGGTATAATTTTACAGAAAGCTTTTGGGAAAATTCCCTTGTCGATGTTCTTTATTGCGTTGTGAACATCTTCCTTTGAAGCTGATACGCCGCGCAGGTTATAACGTTGGTCACTCATTGTAATACTTTATTTTGAATCGCAAAGGTAATACTTTTTTATGTTACTTATCTAAGTTTTAGCACATCTCCTTCTTCAGGAATATAATCTTTATGCTTTTTATTTAATTTATATAAGCTCTTCAGCTGTATTCCATACCTCTGGGAGATACTGTGCATAGACTCGCCAATTTGTACCACATGGTCATAGCTTGGCTTGTCGGCTTTCTTCTTTTTCTTTTCCAGATAAACGATGTCTCCTTTCTGTAAAGGAAAGTCTTCGGGAACTTCGTTGTATTTTATCAGTTCTTTTGCTTTGAAGCCTAAACTGGCTGCTATCCGGTCGAAGCTGTCGTTGTCTATTGCATATACATAAAGAAGGCCGTTGGTTCGGTAAATTGTTCGTTTAACAGTTGTATAGGATGAACTTTGCGATTGTTTTGATACCCTATTTTTCCCTTTATTGGAGTCAAAGCGGTAAAGTTCATAATCCTCAATTACTTTGATTAGTTTATTTGCATAAGCACGATCTGTTGCGTAGCCGCATTTTTGTAATCCTCTGGCCCAACCTTTATAGTCTTTGATATTTAATTTGAATAAAGAAGCATAGCGTGAACGTTCTGCAAGAAATTTTGAATGATCCGTATAAGAATCTTCTACGCGCTTGTATTTGCGGAAGCATTCGCCTCGCAAATCATCATCATGATATACCCGGCCTCCGCGCCATTCGGCATGGCATTTGATTCCGAAATGATTATTGGAACGTTGAGCTAAATTGCTTTGTCCTGCTCCTGATTCCAATAAACCTTGTGCAAGAGTTATACTTGCGGGAATGCGATATTTACGCTGGTGATCTACAGCCAATCCACTGTATTCTTTAATATATTTCTGATAAGATGCTAGTTTACGTTGCCCACTGGCACCAGTGGCATATAGTGTTATTAACAGTGCAATAAGTCCGCAGACGCGTACAAGAAATTTCATAATTCTTTGTTTCCTTATGAGTAATTATTTTCGCAAAGATAAATACAACGAACCGATTTTACCTCATGTTTTATAAAATAAACGTATCTTTGATCTCACTGTTTCAGCAGATAAATTGTATTTTTAAGTTTGAAAGAAAAAAATCATCCCGATCATTTTTTTTAATCATCCCGATGAAATGAAAAAATGATCGGGATGATTTTCGTTATATATTTTATATATTTGCCAATATAAAGAGTCGGAAGCATGAAGGAAATAATATTTGAAATTCGGGTAACTCAGTTACAAATTGATGAACTGTCTAACGAGTTTCGGAAACTTGCTCAAAAAGCATTAAAAGCTGCAGAAACAGCTTACGCATTTTATTCGCATTTTCAGGTTGGTGCTGCTGCATTGTTGGCAAACGGAGAAATAGTTTGTGGAAGTAATCAGGAAAATGCAGCTTACCCTTCAGGATTGTGTGCAGAACGGGTTGCTTTGTTTTATGCAGGTGCTCAATACCCTGGAATTCCGGTATGTGCTATTGCTGTTGCTGCTATATCCGATGGTAAACAGGTACAGAATATCACACCCTGTGGAGCTTGCCGTCAGGTTTTGCTGGAAGTGGAAAAACGCTATAATTCGCCGGTTAAAATACTCCTTTACAACAAAAGCCATGTTTCTGTAATTGAAAGTGCGAAGGCTTTATTACCTCTTTGTTTTAACGGAGATGAATTACCTTAGTGTTATTTCCCTAAACGAAATGTATAGTCATTTTTTCCTCTGAATATGCGGTAAATACGTACGTATAGATTGAATATCGGTTGTACTATTTCTATGAATGGGAGCCAGCCTGTTAAAGGCTTTTGTTGTAATAATTTGGCAGACTTATGCAGAATCACAGCTTTTGTAATGAAAAGTATTATATAGAGTAGTATTCCCCATATTGTTATTAACCAGTTGCTTTGAATACCAAATATGATGGATGCAATGACAAATGCCAGAAAAAGGAAGAAACTCATTGTCTCCATTCTGTAAAACATAAGGCGTTTACCTTTATAAAACCGTCGGGTTGCTGCCCGCGATACTTTCATTTCCTTCCATATTTTGAAATATTCTATTTTAGCCATTTCAGTGATGCTATCGGCCGAATATTCCACTATTGTATTCTTTTTGCTTGCTGATTCATTGATGAATAAGTCATCATCTCCTGCATGCAGATTTAATGATTTGTAATAGCCTTTATGTTTGAAAAACAGGTCTTTTGTGTACGATAAATTCCTTCCATTTCCCGTATAAGGATGTTGGGCTAAGGCTGATGATATGTATTGGATTCCGCTTAACAGATTGTCGTAAGCTATAAGTTTGTGTAGAAAACCTTTATGATTTCCATAAGCACAGTAACCTAAAACAATGGATGTGGTTGGCTGATATGCTTTTGCCATGGCATGAATCCATCGGTTACTTAACGGATAACAATTTGCTTCGGTAAATAAAAGTATTTCATTTTTAGCTGCTTTTATTCCTACTGTGAGAGCAAGTTTTTTACGGCTCAGGTATTTTACATCCTCGGGGATATAGGTGTGATAAAGGTGTTTATATTCGTTTTCATAGGCTTTCAGGACATTGTCGCTTTCATCTGTAGATCCGTCATTTACGACAATTATCTCATAGTCTGGATAATCTTGCGTGAGAAGTGACGGCAGATATTTCTCCAGGTTTTCGGATTCGTTTTTAGCATAGACAATAACAGATACAGGCGGTTGGCCGCCCGAAGCCAATGGCATTTTATTAGCAGAAGTCCGGATAGGTCTCGCATAAATGACCAAATAGTATAATAATTGTATGGTAAATAATATAGAGACTGCCCCCATAAAAGCAATCTCTATTGTATTGAATACAAATATTTGTTCCATTATATCTATAATGTATCTGAATAATATGCTTTTGGTAATTGTCGACAGTTATATTGAGAAGCCATGACTTCACCGTAAGCTCCTGCAGAGCGTAAAGCGATCAAGTCTCCACGATGTGCTTTGTTCAGTTCTATATCTTTTCCGAATACATCGGATGATTCACAGATAGGTCCAACGACATCGTATATTTCTACTTCTTCATCACTGGAAATATTTTCTATGCGATGGTAGGCTTCGTACATTGCCGGACGGATAAGCTCTGTAAAGCCAGCATCCAGAATTGCAAATTTTTTCGTTTCCCCCTCTTTGACATATAATACTTTTGATATTAATGTACCGCAATTAGCAACAACAGAACGTCCGGGTTCAAAATGAACCTGTTGCCCGGGACGAAGTTGAAGCAATTTTTTGAACACGGCAAAATAGTTGTCGAAAGCAGGAATAGGTAAATGGTTCGGATGGTAGTAATCGATCCCTAAACCTCCTCCAAAGTTTAAATTCGGTATCTGAATACCACGTGCTTCAAATTCTTCTTGTATTTCATTTACGCGAATTACTAAACCACGAAATGCAGATATATCGGTGATTTGTGAACCTATGTGACAATGTATCCCGATTAGTTTAATGTTTTTCAACGAACCGAGCTCACTTAATACATGGCCTAGTTGACTCAGATTTATGCCGAATTTATTCTCTTTCATCCCTGTGGTGATCTTAGCATGCGTATGTGCATCTACTTCCGGATTGATACGTAAGGCTATGGATGCGATCTTGTTTTTAGCAATAGCCAATTCGTTGATGATTTGCAGTTCTGCAGCCGATTCGACATTGAAACAGAAAATATCGTTATCCAGCCCTAAGTTAATCTCCCAATCCGCTTTACCGACTCCGGCATATACAATTTTGTTAGCAGGAAAACCCGCTTCAAGAGCAGCTTTTATTTCGCCGCCACTAACGCAGTCTGCGCCTAATCCGAATTCGGATATAATGGAAAGTATGCGAGGGTTGGCATTGGCTTTTACTGCGTAATGAACGTGATAGCCATATTTGCCTGCTTCGGTAGTTACTATTGAGAGTGTCTCTTTCAGCAACTCGATATCGTAATAATAAAATGGCGTTTGTATCGCCTTGAATTTTTCTACAGGGAATGTTCCTTTGAGCATATATGTAAGAAATTATATAAAGATAAATAAGGGCAGTCTGAAAAGGCTGCCCTTGTTTAAGTTATTTATTTGTTATTGAATAAATGATCGCTTAATGCTTGCAGCGCTCTTTTTTTGTCGGCCGATTTGATAAGGAGCGAAACGTTGTAATTGCTTCCTCCGTATGAAATCATACGAACCGGTATGTCTTTTAATGCGTAAACAATACAAGCTTCAAAACCTACGTTGTCCCATTCTAAGTCTCCAACTACACAAACAATGACCATTTCTTCATCAACTGTTACTGTTCCGTATTTCTTCAGGTCGTCAACAATCTCTTCCAGATGTTTACGGTTGTCGATAGTTACAGAAACACCCACTTCAGATGTCGTAATCATATCAATTGGAGTTTGGTAGTTTTCGAATATTTCGAATACTTTACGTAGAAAACCTGTAGCAAGCAACATACGTCCGCTCTTAATCTTGATGGAAGTGATATTGTCTTTTGCGGCGACAGCTTTAATTCTACCTTTTTCCGTTGTGTTGGAAATTAATGTACCCGGAGCATCGGGTTGCATGGTATTCAATAGACGGACTGGTATATTATTCAATTTTGCCGGTAAAATACAAGTAGGATGGAGTATCTTTGCACCGAAGTATGCTAATTCTGCTGCTTCTTCAAAATGCAAGTGGCGAACAGGTGATGTTCCGTTTACAAAACGCGGATCATTATTGTGCATGCCATCTATGTCAGTCCAAATCTGGATTTCTTCCGCATTAACGGCCGCGCCGATAAGTGATGCGCTATAGTCGCTGCCACCGCGCTGTAAGTTATCGATTTCACCATATGCATTGCGGCAAATATATCCTTGTGTAATGAACAAGTCTGCATCTTCATGGCTACTCAGAAGCTTGTGAAGCCTTTCTTTGATATAAACAGGGTCGGGTTCCGCATTTTTGTCTGTGCGCATATATTCAAGCGCCGGAATTAAAACGGATTTTATACCTTGTTCATTCAAGTATAAATTCATCATTCCGGTAGACATAAGTTCTCCTTGGGCTAATACGACTTTTTCTTCAAATAAAGTAAAAAGATCCTTGGTAAATGTACGGATATAATCGAAATGTGATTTTATAAGTTCTTTGGCTTTCTGCTTATATTCGTCAGTACTATAGAATTCATCAATATGTCCATAGTATTTCTGAGCCAGTCTGTTGATAATTTCATTCGCTCCGTCCGGATTCTTTTTATACAGATATTCGGAGATTTCTACCAATGAGTTGGTTGTACCTGACATGGCAGACAATACAATGATATTACGTTCGCCTGAAATTAGTTTTGCTACATCTTTCATTCTTTCTGCTGACCCCACAGAAGTACCGCCAAACTTTAAAACTTTCATTTTCTTTTTACTGTATTAAATTGTTCGTCTTTTCTATCGAAACCGGATTTATCCGGGATGTATAATTACAGAATACATATTCCTGTATGTAAATACGTTGCAAAGGTAAATAAAAAATTATTCTCCTACATCACTTAGGCACGCATTCTCGCATTTTACGATACGTGCCGGATAGTTGTGCACTAAAGTATAATTATGAGTAGTCATTACTACTGCTGTTCCTTTTTGACAAATATCGTGTAATAATTGTACTATTTGTCCGCTGGTTTCCGGATCCAGATTACCTGTTGGTTCATCTGCTAAAATCAGCTTCGGATCATTTAGTAAAGCGCGCGCTATAACAATACGCTGCTGTTCGCCACCGGATAATTCGTGTGGCATTTTATATCCTTTATCCTGCATACCGACCTGAGTAAGCACTTCTGTAATACGGGAACTGATTTCTGTCTTTTTTTTCCATCCGGTTGCTTTCAGTACGAATTCCAGGTTTTTTGTGACAGAACGGTCGGTTAGCAGTTGAAAATCCTGGAAGACGATGCCCAGTTTTCTGCGAAGGAAAGGGATGTCTTTCCGTTTCATTTTGCAAAGATTGTAATTCATCAGCCAAGCTTCGCCGTGTATGATGGGAATTTCGCAATACAGCGATTTTAGCAAGCTGCTTTTCCCTGATCCCACTTTTCCGATAACGTATACAAATTCTCCATTATGAAGCGTAAAAGATGCATCATGCAAAATTACATTTTCATCCCGGCATATTTCTATACCTTCTAATTTGAGCAGAATTTCTTCCATAATTATTATTAGCCTTTATGTCTTTTCTTTAGCTCACGGGCAAGGTCTTCCAGACGAAGTCCTTTGCTTGTAAGCAATACAATGAGATGATAAACTAAGTCGGCGGCTTCGTATATAAAACCATCTTCTGTTCCGTTTGTTGCTTCGATAACGGTTTCTACAGCTTCTTCACCTACTTTTTGTGCCATGCGGTTTACACCTTTTTGGAATAGTGAGGTTGTATATGAACCTTCCGGCATATCCTGACGGCGGCGTTCGATGAAGTCTTGAAGGTATTTCAGAAACATAATGTCTTCTATGTTCTTTTCTCCGAAACAAGTATCAGCACCTGTATGGCAAACAGGACCGGCAGGAATAGCTTTAATCAGGATCGTATCATTATCGCAATCCACCATCATGTTTACAACCTGTAATGTGTTACCGCTTGTTTCGCCTTTCATCCACAGGCGGTTTTTGGTGCGACTGAAAAATGTAACTTTGCCTGTTTCTTTTGTTTCTTCGTAAGCTTCTTCGTTCATAAAGCCCAACATCAATACTTTGTTTGTGTTAACATCCTGTACAATAGCAGGAATCAGGCCGCCCATTTTTTCAAAATCTAATTTCATTTTCTTATATCGTTTATATTCTTACATTGATTTTTTCGTTCAAAAGATATTGCTTTAAATCGCTAATACTTATTTCGCCGAAATGGAATACACTTGCAGCCAATGCTGCATCTGCTTTTCCTGATGTGAATGCATCGCGGAAATGTTCTTTCTTTCCTGCACCTCCGGATGCAATTATTGGGATATGTAGAGAATCTGCTAATGTAGCCAACGCTTTATTGGCATAACCGTCTTTTACACCGTCGTGTGTCATGCTTGTAAATAGAATTTCTCCGGCTCCGCGGCTTTCTGCTTCTGCAGCCCAAGCAAATAGACTCTTATCAGTTGCAATGCGTCCACCATTCAAATAGCAAATCCAGTTTCCGTTCTCAAAATTCGCATCAATAGCTACTACACACACCTGGCTCCCGAAGTTTTTTGCAATGTCTTCTATAAGGTCAGGATTGCGTAAAGCGGCAGAATTTATAGATACTTTGTCGGCTCCGGCGCTTAATAACCGGTCTACATCTTTCATTTCGTTGATACCTCCACCCACGGTAAATGGTATACTGATGTTTGCTGCTACCTTTTTTACCAGTTCTGTAAAAGTTTTCCGCCCTTCATGCGAGGCTGTGATGTCTAGATATACCAACTCATCCGCTCCGGCACGGCTGTATTGGGCACCCAGTTCAACAGGGTCGCCGGCATCGCGGAAATTGACGAAATTTATTCCTTTGACTGTTTTTCCGTCTTTAATATCCAGGCATGGTACGATTCTTTTTGCAAGCATATATCCTTTCGATGATTAAGTGAATTTAATCAAGTCTTTCAACTGGATTTTACCTTCGTAAATAGCTTTGCCAAAGATAACAGCAGGGATTTTGGCCTCTATTAATTTTTCGATGTCTTCAATAGAGCTAACACCTCCGCTTGCAATAATATAAATGAAAGGTATCATTTCCCGGATCTCTTGATAAAGTTCGATGGAAGGGCCTTGTAGCATACCATCTTTACATATATCCGTGCAGATGGCTTTTGTGATTCCTTTATCATAATAATCTTGTATAAAAGGAATCAATTCTTTATCAGTAGTTTCTTCCCATCCGCTAATTGCAATTTTTTTATCTTTTGCATCTGCTCCCAGAATAATCTTTTCGCTTCCGAATTTTTTAATCCATGAAGTGAAAATTTCCGGTTTTTTTACAGCAATACTTCCTCCTGTAACCATTTGTGCACCGCTTTCGAAAGCAATTTCCAGATCGTCTTCTTGTTTTAGTCCTCCTCCGAAATCTATGATTAAAGAGGTACGGCTGGCAATTCGTTCAAGAGTACGATAGTTGATAATCCGTCCTTCACGGGCGCCATCAAGATCAACTACATGAAGACGGCGTATCCCGTGATCTTCAAATATTTTAGCGACCTCCAACGGGTCTTCGTTATATATCTTTTTTGTGCTATAATCTCCTTGAGTCAGACGTACACATTTACCGTCAATCAGGTCGATAGCAGGAATAAGTTCTATCATATTGCTGTTACAATTTTAGGAAGTTATTTAAAATAATTTCGCCAACCGAACCACTTTTCTCCGGATGAAACTGTGTTGCATAATAATTATCTTTGTGCAATGCAGCACTAAAAGGAAGTATATAGTCGGTAGTTGCAGCGGTATAATTGTTTATTGGCACATAGTAACTATGTACAAAATAAACAAATTTGTTTTCCAATCCTGCGTTAAATAATTTACTTTTAACATTGGTAAGTGTATTCCAGCCCATGTGAGGCACTTTGTCTTCATGCTTTCTGGGAGCGAATAGTTTTACTTCCGTATCGAATATACCTAGGCAATTGGCATTTCCTTCTTCCGAATGCCGGCACATTAATTGCATGCCAAGGCAAATGCCAAGCACCGGCTGTTTTAGATTACGGATTAAGCTGTCAAGTTTATGCTCCTTTAAATATTCCATTGTAGTGAAAGCTTCACCAACACCCGGGAAGATAACTTTATCAGCCTTGCAAAGAATTTCCGGATCAGCTGTAATAACGGGAGTAATGCCTAGCCGCTTTAATGCGTAGTCTACAGAGTAAATATTTCCGGCATTATATTTAATAATGGCTACATCCATTCTTGTTACGCTTTTATATTGAGATGCAAAAGTAGCAAATTATCATAACATATTATATATAGTTGATGAAAAGTTGCAAAAAGGGTTTGATTTGTAATAAACTGCCTGTTTGGATAGTGGTTTAAAGATTATGTCTTGCTGATTTTATCTTTATAATGAATTTGAGGTCTTTTTGTATTGATTTTCAGCATAGGTGTAGAAAATGTTTGTAAAATATTTCCTTGGCCTATTGTGTATATGAAAATAATATTTACCTTTGCACCGCAATCGAGAGGGGGTTGTCTTTAGGAACATATTGGTGCGTTAGTTCAGTTGGTTAGAATACATGCCTGTCACGCATGGGGTCACGGGTTCGAGTCCCGTACGCACCGCACAATATTTGGAAGTTCCTTTTTTATAATTGGTGCGTTAGTTCAGTTGGTTAGAATACATGCCTGTCACGCATGGGGTCACGGGTTCGAGTCCCGTACGCACCGCGAAAGCGAATAGCAAATTAAAGCAAAGAGACTGTTTAACAAAAAAGTTAGGCAGTCTCTTTTTTCTTACTTATCCTTTCTTTGCTGGTTGTCTGCCATAAGAAATAACCAGGGATATGTATTGTAGATAAATTACGGAAAAAAATACCAGGATTACAGATTAATGGTTTTAAAGTTTCATCCGAATGTTTTTTTGAGTGTGAAAATTAATAGTCGATTTTTTTACAGACAATATAATAAAAAGATCGGGATCATTTTTAAAAATCATCCCGATCTTTTTGTAAAATCATTAGTATGGGCATGTTCCTTAAAATCGACAAACAGATTGTATGTGAAATTGAAGAAAAAATTCTATATTTGCACCGCTTTTGAAAATGAATCAGATAATTTCTAAATAAATAAGATTAAGAAATGACAAAGAGTGCATTACAAATCGCGAGAGCAGCTTACCAACCAAAGGTACCTGCTGCTTTGAAAAGTGCTGTTAAGGCTGTAGATGGCGAGTATACTCAATCAGTGGCCGATCAGGAAGAAATCAAGAAATTGTTCCCTAACACGTATGGTATGCCTGTCGTTACTTTCGAAAAAAGTAATGAAAAGAAAGCAATGCCGGCTATGAATGTGGGTGTGATCCTTTCCGGAGGTCAGGCTCCTGGCGGTCATAATGTGATTGCCGGTTTGTTTGACGGAATCAAAGCTCATAACGCAACTTCTCGCTTATATGGCTTTATTCTTGGCCCGGGCGGTTTGATTGATCACAAATATATGGAACTTACTGCCGATATTATTGATGAGTATCGTAATACCGGTGGATTTGATATGATTGGTTCCGGCCGTACTAAATTGGAAACGACAGAACAATTTGATAAAGGTCTTGAGATCTTAAAACAATTAGACATTAAGGCTTTGGTTATAATTGGTGGCGACGATTCAAATACAAATGCTTGCGTATTAGCCGAATATTATAAGGCTATCAATGCAGGTGTACAAGTAATTGGTTGTCCGAAAACGATTGATGGCGACCTGAAGAACGAACAGATCGAAACGTCTTTCGGCTTCGATACTGCTTGTAAAGTTTACTCTGAAGTTATTGGTAATATCCAACGTGACTGTAATTCTGCACAGAAATACTGGCACTTTATTAAATTGATGGGACGTTCTGCTTCTCATATTGCATTGGAATGTGCTTTACAGACTCAACCGAATATCTGTATTATTTCGGAAGAGGTAGAAGAAAAGAACATGTCTCTGGATGATATCGTGACTTATATAGCAGAGATTGTTGCAAAGCGTGCTGCCGAGGGAAATAACTTCGGTACGGTTTTGATTCCTGAAGGCTTGATTGAATTTGTTCCGGCTATGAAACGTTTGATTGCAGAATTGAATGACTTCCTTGCTAAGAACGATGTAGAATTTAAGATGATTAAGAAAAGCGAACAACGTGCATATATCATCAGTAAGCTGACAAAAGAAAACTCAGACCTGTATGCTTCTCTTCCTGAAGGCGTAGCCCGTCAGTTGTCTTTGGATCGCGATCCGCACGGAAATGTTCAGGTTTCTTTGATCGAAACAGAAAAATTACTGTCCGAAATGGTTGGTAAGAAATTGGCTGAATGGAAAGCAGAAGGTAAATATGTGGGTAAATTTGCTGCACAACATCACTTTTTCGGTTATGAAGGACGTTGCGCTGCTCCGTCAAATTATGATGCCGACTACTGTTATTCTTTGGGATATACGGCTTCTTGTTTGATTGCTTCGGGTAAGACAGGCTATATGTCATCTGTACGTAACACAACTGCTCCGGCCGACAAATGGATTGCCGGTGGTATTCCTGTTACTATGATGATGAATATGGAACGTCGTCATGGCGAAATGAAACCGGTTATCCAGAAAGCTCTGGTTAAACTGGATGGTGCTCCATTTAAGAAATTTGCAGCCAACCGTGATGAATGGGCTATGACTACCAGCTATGTTTATCCGGGTCCTATCCAGTATTTCGGTCCGACTGAAGTATGCGACGAGCCTACCAAGACTTTGCAACTGGAACAGGCTAAGTAAGAATTTTCTTATTATAACAGAATAGACAAAAAGCTTCCTTTTTTCAGAGGAGGCTTTTTGTCTTTTATATTAATTCCCGGATTGGTTTGAATGTATACGATTTTAATAAGTAAATTCGTATCTTTGCCGTTAAACATTAAAACAATATTCGTATGTTTTCAGGAATAATAGAAGAAACAGCGCGGGTGGTTAACATTGAGCATGATAAGGATAATATACATATTACAATGGAATGCTCTTTTGTCGATGAATTGAAAATAGACCAAAGCGTAGCGCATAATGGAGTATGCCTGACAGTGGTTCGTAAAGAAGGAAATACATTTACTACGACAGCAATGCGGGAGACATTGGAACGTTCTAATCTGGGCTTATTAAAACATGGATCATTGGTGAACTTAGAGAGAAGTATGTTGATGAATGGACGTTTAGATGGTCACATTGTACAGGGACATGTGGATCAGACAGCTGTTTGTACTAATGTGGAAGACGCAAATGGCAGTTGGTATTATACTTTTGAATATCCTTATGATAAAGAAATGGCCAAGCAAGGTTATCTGACAGTAGAAAAAGGCTCTGTGTGTGTGAATGGTGTTAGCCTTACTGTTTGCAATTCAAAAGAGAATGGTTTTCAGGTTGCCATTATCCCTTTTACCCATGATCATACCAATTTCTGCCAGATAGAAAAAGGTACGGTGGTAAATCTTGAGTTCGATATTGTTGGTAAGTATATCAGCAAGATGATAAAGAATTGAATCAAAAGAGTGGCCTGTAAATGCTTGGACACAACGGACCGAGAAGCCGTACGCAAGGTTGTTCTCACCCGTATTGGCATTACTACTGTTGAAGTTCAGTTTAGGAGACTTACCTGACGCATTAAGAGTAGAAGACCAATAGTTGCCGTTGGATGCCAGATTGTTGGAACTACCATTACCGTTATCACGGTAACCAGCAGCAGGCAGAACACAAAGTAACCGGTACAATACTATACGGAATAAATACAATTAAGCAGATAAGACCGTAAAGAGAAACGAATAACTGGCAGGAACACAATAATGATATTTCCTATCCGTAATTTTTGTCCTGTCGGTCGGTTACTGAATTTACAAATCACACTTCCGATAGCCATAACCTTCGGAACTCTGGATATAGCCACTCTTTATAAAAAACAAAGGTAGATAATTTGGAATATTTCTTTTCTCAATAATGCAGAAAAGATAACAGAAGAAAGCATATTCTTAAATACTACTATTTCCTAAATCATTTTTTTCGGGAATTGATGTCTTATTTGTGATGTTCTTACTTTTCCATCGTCCGGTTTTGTAATAAATATAGGTAATAATTGTACCTGTTGTGATACTGAAAGAAATAGCCCACCATATTCCGCTTCTTCCTAATATGGAACTTAACCAGTAGGCTAGTGGAATACGAATAAGCCACAGGCATACAATGCCTACGGCCATCGGAAAGACTGTATCTCCGGCTCCCCGCAAAGTTCCGTTAAATATGTTGAGCATTCCGTGTACGATAAAAAAGGCGCCTACAATCAGCAGGTATTCTTTTCCTATGTCAATAACTGCAGGATCATTTGTAAATGCAAGCATCATCGTATCGCCGAAGAAGAAGATGGAAGCAAAAACAGCTAGACTGAATACTACATTTATCAGCATCGAAAAACGTACCCCCTTCTGGACACGGTCTAATCGTCCGGCTCCGATATTTTGTCCGCAAAAAGCTGCCAGAGCTCCCGATAGGGTTAGTATGGCCTGGGTAATTATGGTGTCTATTTTGCCTGCTGCACCATAGGCTGTAAGCGTATCCGTGCCGAAACTGTTCACAATACCCAGCAAGGCAATAAGGCCGAGAGCTATGGCGCATTGTTGTATGCTGGTAGGCAGACCTATCTTAAGGCCTTTTTTGAACAAGGCACCGTCGAACAATAAATCTTGTTTTTTTATGGAAAGCAACGGATGTTGGTTGTTAACATAGATTAGGGCGGCGCACATGCCTATTCCTTGCGAGATAACAGTTGCCCGGGCAGCACCTTCTATTCCCCAGCCGAAGCCGATAATAAAAAGCAGGTCTAATGCTATATTCAGTAGGGTCGAAAGTAAGATGAACAGCATGGGACGGAAAGATTCTCCTACGCCCCGGAGTATGGAAATAATACTATTGAAAGTTACAAACAGGAAAGTTCCTCCTATATAAATGCGGAAATAGACAACAGCCTGTGGTATGACCTCTTCGGGTGTTTTGGTGATTCTGAATACGGGTTCTGCAAAAATCATTCCGGTAATAGACAGTAATATGCCGGCAACAAGCATGAAAATAAAGAAAGAAGAAAAAGCACGTTGTACTTTACCATATTCTTTGGCACCGAAAAATTGCGACACAACGACTGATGTCCCACTGCCTATTCCTATTACAAAAGATATGATAAAGTAATATATGAAGAATGAGGCCGAAACAGCTGCCAGCGCTTCTTTTCCCAGAAAACGGCCTACAATGATGCTGTCGGTTATGTTGTACAGTTGTTGTAATAAATTACCTATGAGTAACGGCAATGCAAAACCTAGGATGACTTTCCATACAGGACCGCGCGTCAGGTCATTCTTGTTTTTTGCTTTAACTGTCAGTTGTTCATTTTCCACTCTTAGCGGTTTATAGGTCTTTAAGCAGAATGTTGTCGTTTGCTTTTATCATATCTTCCCTTGTCTTTAAAAGGGTTTTCCATTCTTTACTGAATAAACAGGATGTGTCTATTTTGAAGTTTTCCGAACCGTATTCATCCATTTTTGTTAGCAGGTAGCTTACGGAAATCTTGTTGACATCAATTGCCGGCTGATAGTAAGCTACGCGGTCATCGTCACCATAATTTACTTCGATGATAATATTTAGCTCCGTCAGGAGGTATAATATTTGTGTCGTTAACCGGATAGGGATTCGGTAAGCATCGGATATTTCATCAGCAGTGTAAGGCTTTTCTCCTTTCACAAACCGCTTGGTAATAAGTGAAGCTATAAGCAGGGTGAGGAAGTCTTTATAGCGGCGACTGATATTTTTACTGTCTCTTTCAAAGCTGAATTTCTTCACATTCTGTGATGCATAAGTTAATTCGGCTCCGAATAAGCAAATCAGCCATGAAAGTTGCAACCATAATAATAATAAGGGTAAGGCCGCAAAACTACCATAGATCGCATTATATTTGCTGACCCAGATCTGTCCGCTTATATATATGAATTGGAAAAACTGAAAAGCGCAACCCGCGATGAATCCGGCAATCAATCCGTTTACGAACCGTACTTTCGTGTTGGGAAGTGAAATGTATAATGCCGTGAACGTTAATGTTGTGATAAGGTAAGGTGCTATATTCAGGATAATTTCCATTAGCGGCGTGAAAAATAAATACTTGCTCAGGAAAGAATTCTGTAGTGTTGATACAAATAGCGAAAGGCCGCTTGAGGTCATCATTAATACCGGTAAAATGATAAACAGGGCCAGATAATCGGATATTTTACGATACCAGGGACGTGATTTTTGTATCTGCCAGATATCATTGAAGGTGTCTTCTATGGAAGAAATCAGGTTGATAACCGTGTACAGTAATAGAATAAAACCGATGCCTATAATAATTCCGCCCTGTGCCTGATCCAGATAACTTTCTACAAATTCGAATGCTTTGTTTAATTCTGTTTCATGCCCCGGAAAATAATCTATTAATTCTTCCCGTACCGTACCCTGAAATCCGAAGCCTTTGGCAACACCTAGTAATACTGCCAGCAATGGAACAATAGAAAGAAGTGTACTATACGTAAGTGCGGATGCTTTTGTTTGCAGATTTTCATTCAGGAATCCGCGAATGGCAAGAATAATGGTTTTGATCGTGTTGATATAAAGCTCTTTCAGGCCGCTTACTTCATTCTCGGTAATCCGCCAGATATCGTAAGTGACAAAACGAATCGTGCGTGTTAGCAATATCTGGATTCGTTCTCCAATAGGCTTTTTATCAGATGTTTTCATAAAGAAAATATTAAAAGATGCAGCCTGCCTGTAAGCCGGGTTCTGTACTTCTGCCAATTGGCGGAAGCGTCTGCCATTTATCTCGTCTTACCGTCACCGGCAAGCTTTAGCGGTCTACCCCCCGGCATCGGACGAGCAATCCTACATGCGCCGGTATACATGACCTTACAACCCATAAGATGTACGGCATTCTGTATTACTACGGAACCCGGTGAGCTTTTACCTCACCTTTTCACCCTTGCCGGACGGATCCGGCGGTTATTTTCTGTTACATTACTTTGCCTTTACAGACAACTTCCCGTTAAGAAGTATGGTGCTCTGTGTTGCCCGGACTTTCCTCCCATCTTGAAGATGAGCGACAGACCGGCAGACTGCAATACTACAAAGATATGGAATTTAGTTGACAGTTGGCTGCAGACGCCAGACAATTATTTTGTATAGTCTTTGATTAGTAACTTTAATCCTTTGATATACAACTTGTGTTGCGGTATTCGTAAGAAATGGAGCATGCTTCCATTTACTGCCAACTTTTCGTTGCCCTGTCTGTTATAATAATAAATGTATGACCATTTGGCAGATTTAAGATTGTTAAAAAGGTACTTTGTAATACACAGTACTGTTAAGCGCAGTTAAGCAACGGATTAGCGCCGTTAAAAGTGATAAAAAAACATTGTGTAATGGAATATCTGCACGTTTTTTGAGTTTAATTTGTCACAAAGAAACTGTTAAATTTAAGTGTTTAATTAAATAATAGAAATATGAAAAAAATGTGGAAGAATATGCTTGGAGTTGTTCTCGTGGCTGCAATAAGCTCGGGAGCTGCAATAGGAACGAGCGCTTACATGATGAAGAGTGAACAGCCCGTTTTTGCTACCGGAGTGGAGAACACGTTTAAGCAACCCCTTCGACTGGCAAATTACAACTCTGTCGCTGCTGAAAATACAGATTTTACAAAAGCTGCCGAAAACACGGTTCATGGCGTAGTCCATATTAAGGCTGTTGCCAATGCGAAAGAACCGGATGGAGGCGGACAATATGTTGATCCTTTTGAATTTTTCTTCGGTAACCGAGGGTTTCAGCGTCCGCAACCACAACCGCGTGTTGGTTCGGGTTCGGGTGTGGTTATCTCGACAGACGGATATATTATAACGAATAACCATGTGATTGAAGGAGCAGATGAATTGGAAGTGACGCTAAACGACAACCGTAAGTTTGCAGCCAAAGTAATTGGTGCCGATCCGTCTACAGACATTGCTTTATTAAAAATTGATGCAAAAGACTTGTCTATTATACCATTCGGTGATTCTGAAAAATTGAAAGTAGGCGAATGGGTATTGGCTGTCGGTAATCCATTTAACTTGACTTCTACGGTAACTGCCGGTATTGTGAGTGCAAAAGGCCGCGGTCTTTCAATGGGTGGCGGAAGCAAGATCGAATCATTTATTCAGACAGATGCAGCAGTAAATCCGGGTAATAGTGGTGGTGCTTTGGTTAATACAAAAGGAGAACTGGTTGGTATCAATACTGCTATTTATTCTCATACAGGAAATTTTGCAGGATATTCATTTGCCGTGCCTATCAGTATTGCCAGTAAAGTAGCAAGCGACTTGAAGCAGTTTGGAACTGTGCAACGAGCTATGTTAGGAGTTAATATCCTGAGCGTATCCGATATTTCCGAGCGCTTGAGTATGCCGAATCTGGATGCGAAAAGTAAGAGTGAACTTGAAGCAATGAAGTCGAAGACTAAAGTGTCGGAAGGTGTTTATATTGCGGGTTTTGGAGAACGCAGTTCTGCTAAAGAAGCCGGTATAGAAATTGGTGACGTGATTATTGCAGTAAATGGTACAAAAGTGAAATCTGCTAATGTATTGCAGGAACAGATCAGTAAATACCGTCCGGGCGATAAGGTGGAGATTCAGGTGGATCGCAATGGCACGGTAAAGATGTTTACGGTTGAACTTCGCAATATGCAAGGTGGTACGCAGATTATCAAAGGTGGTGACAGTACCGAAGTCCTGGGCGCAGCTTTTAAAGTTTTGACGGATAAACAAAAACTGCAGTTGGGTGTTAGTTATGGTATAGAAGTTACAGGACTGACCAAGGGTAAATTGCAGGATGCCGGAATTAAGAAAGGCTTCATTATCATGATTGTCAATAACCAACAGATATCTACCCCGGAAGACTTGGAAAAGATTGTGGAAAGCATACTTCAGGGACGTTCCGAAGATCAGGGATTGTTTATAAAAGGTTTCTATCCGAACGGACGTACGAAGTACTATGCTATAGATCTGGCCGAATAAGATAAACAAATAAGTTAGTCTTATAGGTGTAAAAAGATTGTTAAAGGTTTATAATTGGCTGAATGTGGGGTGCATTCGGCCAATTCTTTCAATAAAATATTATTATCTTTGCACCCCGTATTCTCAATTAAAACAATTGGATGAGACAGTTAAAGATTACAAAGTCCATTACCAATCGCGAAAGTGCTTCGCTGGATAAATATCTTCAAGAAATTGGTCGTGAGGATCTTATCACAGTTGAAGAAGAAGTAGAATTGGCACAGGCAATTAAAAGAGGAGACCGAAGAGCGCTGGAGAAATTAACTCGGGCTAATTTGCGTTTCGTCGTTTCTGTAGCTAAACAATATCAGAACCAGGGGCTAAGTTTGCCCGACCTTATTAATGAAGGTAACCTGGGATTGATAAAAGCTGCTGAGAAATTTGATGAAACCAGAGGATTCAAGTTTATTTCGTATGCTGTTTGGTGGATTCGTCAGTCTATTTTGCAGGCTTTGGCAGAACAGTCAAGAATTGTACGTCTTCCTTTGAACCAGGTAGGCTCACTGAATAAAATCAGTAAAGCTTTTTCTAAGTTCGAACAAGAAAACGAACGCAGACCGTCGCCGGAAGAACTTGCAGAAGAATTGGATATTCCCGTAGATAAGATTTCTGATACTTTGAAAGTATCCGGACGCCATATCTCGGTTGATGCCCCGTTCGTAGAAGGCGAAGATAATAGCCTCTTGGATGTTCTTGTGAACGATGATGCTCCGATTGCTGACCGGTCGTTGATGAACGAATCATTGGCTAAAGAAATTGATAGAGCACTTGCTACATTGACCGAAAGAGAATGTGAGATTATCAAAATGTTTTTCGGTATTGGTTGTCAGGAAATGACATTGGAAGAGATTGGCGACAAATTTGGCCTCACAAGAGAGCGTGTCCGCCAGATCAAGGAAAAAGCAATAAGAAGATTAAGACAAGGAACGCGTAGCAAGCTCCTCAAATCGTATTTAGGTTAACCCCCCGTTGATGAGGTGAACTAGGCTCCATATTCCTTTCGGGAAATGGAGCTTTTTTAATTCCTTTCGGGAGAAATTTTAATTTCTCCCGAAAGGAATTTTGTTTTCATCCGAATGTGTCTATTTTTGCTATATATTTATTATGTTGTTATTTTTGAAGACGGGGTGGCAGATAGTCATTTTTTTTGTTTCCTTAAATAGAAGATTATATTATGAATCGGAGAATGTTTTTTAAGAAGTCGTGTGGGGGAATGGCTGTGTTGGCATGTTCAGGGTTTCATTTGCCTGAAGAAAATGAAAAGGTGCGCTTTGGATTGATCACGGATTTGCATTTTGCCCATAAGGAAAAGTGGGAAACGCGCTTTTATGAACAATCCAAACAAAAACTGGAAGAAGCAATACATGTTTTTAATAATGAAAAACTTGACTTTTTAATTGAATTGGGAGATTTGAAGGATCAGGCTATACTTCCAGACAGGGTGCAGACATTGTCTTTTCTGGACGAAATAGAAACAACCTTGCGTACATTTAATAAACCGGTATATCATGTATTGGGTAATCATGATATGGATAGTATCTCCAAGCAGGACTATTTGGAACATACGAGAAATGATGGAAAAGCGCAAGGGAAAACATTCTACTCATTTATCCGGCAAGGTGTTAAGTTTATTGTCCTCGATGCAAACTTTAATGAAGACGGTTCCGATTATGACTGTGGTAATTTTGTTTGGACAAAAGCAATGATTCCGGCCGGCCAGAAAATCTGGTTGAAAAAAGAACTGGAGGAAAGTAAATATCCTGTCGTCGTGTTTGTACATCAATTATTGGATGCCTTTTCGGATATATCAAAAGATGTTTGTGTTAGTAATGCGGATGAGATAGTGGATGTACTTGAACAAAGCCGGAAAGTAATAGCTGTTTTTCAGGGACATCATCATTATGGCCATTATAGCTTTAAAGAAGGTATTCATTATTTTACAATGAAAGGAATGATAGAAGGCAGTTTGCCCGATAATAATAGTTTTGCAGTGGTGGAAATAGATAAAAATTTAAATATTTACCTGGACGGTTTTTATAATTGCGAAGATAAGGTAATGGCTAGAAATTCATAGTTATGATTTTTTCAACTTATAGTTATAACTTTCCAAAATCATAACTATGAGTCTGTTTATTTTTGTAGGGAACGACTTTTATGATCTTGGTGAGATAATACCATAGGGTTGGCCATGAGGTCTGGACGCTACGAAGGAACATATATCCGGTAAAAATAGTATGAATATGTAATAAAAACAGGGAAATCTGTTATGTGCCGATAGTTTGGTGTTTGAAATGGTTCTGGGAAATAATATATTGACTTATAGATTAATGTGCTGAAAAGTACCCCAATGTGGAGGTTCTGGATCATCCTACCTTTGTGTCGTGTTCAATAGGGAACACATACACCTTTTTATAATTAAAAAATATGGCGCAAGGATTTAAGTTAGTGCAACGCCCGTCCAGGCCGGGTGTTCGGGGTTCGGAGAAAAAATTTTATGCTGTTTCGATAAACAATGGCATATCCGGTTTGAAACATCTATGTAAGATGATTGCTGCCCGTAGTACAGTTTCGAGTGCAGATGTCAAAGCTGTTTTGGATAATCTGAATTTTGTAATGGATATGGAATTGCAGGAGGGGCGTATCGTGCAATTGGGTGAACTGGGCAATTTCCGCATGTCTGTGAGTAGTGATGGTGTAACCGATGTTAGGGACTTTGATCAGACAATGCTTCGCAAGCCGAAACTGATCTTTACGCCTGGCAGCGAATTACGTGAAACGAAAAACGCGCTTGAATATACCAGAATTGTCCCGGAAGTCGAAGAAAAGGAGTGCGACCGCCCTCATGTAGAATGAATGTCTGACTGAATCGAAAAATAAAGATATGAATCAACATAGAAAACGTACGGACCGGATTAGTGAACATTTTTGTATGGATGAATTTATCTATAGCCGTGTAGCTGTAGAAAATGGATTGGATAATACGCCTCCTCCAGATGCAGTAAAAGGGATACGGAATCTGGTAGACAAATTGCTGGAACCACTTCGTGCATACCATGGCAAGCCAATACCGATTTGCAGTGGTTATCGGAGTGAAGAGCTGAACCGTCGGGTGAGAGGAGCAAGGGATTCCCAGCACCGGAAGGGAGAAGCTGTGGATATTTATACTTTAGGAAGCAATCTGTTATTGGAAGACTTGAAAGAAAGTAAACTGAATTTTGATCAGGTGATTTTTTACCGCTTGAAAGGCTTTATGCACTTATCGCTTAAATTAAATGGGGAAAATCGCCGGCAGATCATTATTCGATAAAAATATCCTTTATGTTGAATAAGTTATTTAATCTTCTCATTTCCAGTATTTGCATGTAATATGTATATAAAAACATTAAAAAAATCCCTTAAAAAGTTTGGATAGTAAAAAAGGTAATACTACTTTTGTCCCCGCATTCAAGCGAGAGTGGTTGATAACAATATAGGTTTAAGGTAATTTAGGAAGGGGATGAGGTTAGCCGGGCTAAGCAAAATGTCCAACCTCCTGAAAAGTTCGGGAAACTTTTTTCAAAAATTTCTTTTGAAATATTTGTTAGTTTCAAAATAGTCCTTACCTTTGCACCCGCAATCGAAAGAAAGCGCACGAGTTCTTTGAAAGATTTACATACAACAAGTAGTACAAGTATTATACAGACATTAGATGTTTGTTTTATAGAATAATAATACCGTCAATTACT
>NZ_FNVS01000005.1 GCF_900108035.1 Parabacteroides chinchillae | reverse complement strand
ATTCTTTCTTTTGCTCAAAAAACTCGCAGATGTTAAATTAATTGTAAAACCAGTCTTACAAGCTGTGTAGGACGCTTAATATTTACGTATGAAAACACTCGCTTTATCTTGTGCCCTCCTGCTGGCTGCCGGCGGAACCTTTGCACAAGGCTACCAATTTACCGAAGTGGTCAAACTGCCGGCCACGCCTGTAAAGAACCAGGCATCAACAGGCACATGCTGGTGCTTTGCCACCACATCATTCCTCGAATCCGAGCTGCTGCGTATGGGAAAAGGCACGTACGACCTCTCCGAAATGTTCATCGTACGCCAGAAGTACATGAACCAGTTGCAAGACAACTACCTGCGCGAAGGAAAAGGCAATATCGGGCAAGGAAGCCTCTCGCACACCTACAAACACGCTTTCGACCAGGTAGGCGTAGTACCCGAAGAGGCCTACACAGGCATCAACTACAATTCGGATCGCCATAACCACGGCGAACTGGTCAAGTACCTCCACGCCATAGCCAACGTGGCCATACAACTACGCCACCGCAGCCCCGAATACGACAAGCTGATAAACAACCTGTTCGACACCTATCTGGGCAAACTCCCCGAAAAGTTCACCTACAAAGGGAAGGAATACACCCCCAAAACGTTTGCCGCCTCCCTTGGGCTCGACATGGACGATTATATCGAACTAACCAGTTTCACGCACCACCCCTACTATAAACCGTTCAGTCCCGAAGTGCCCGACAACTGGGAACACGAGCTAATGTATAACCTCCCGCTCGACGAATTGATATCCGTAATGGACAGCGCCCTGGGCAACGGCTATACCGTATGCTGGGACGGCGACGTAAGCGAGAAAGGCTTCTCCTTCAAAAACGGTGTAGCCATCAACCCCGAAGTCGTAAAAGTAGAAGACTTCTCTACCACCGACCGCGCCCGTTTCGAGAAGATGGACATAAAGGAACGCCTGGACGAGGTTTACAAGTTTGAACAACCCTGTCCGGAAATAAACGTCACACCCGAAGTACGTCAACAAGGCTTCGAAGCCTTTGTCACCACCGACGATCACCTGATGCACATCACCGGCATCGCCAAAGACCAGAACGGTACAAAGTATTACATCACCAAGAACTCCTGGGGGACAGACCGCAACGCCTTTGGCGGCTACCTGAACATGTCGGACAGCTTCGTACGTGCCAAGACCATCTACATCATGGTACACAAAGATGCCATTCCGGCCGGCACACGAGCCAAGCTAAAGCTCTAACCCGGATCTTCCTTTAGCACACACATTAAAACCATCTCCTTACCTAGGGAGATGATTGCCCCCTAAGTAGGGAGATAGTTTCTCCCTAGCTAAGGAGATTATTTCTCCCTAGGTAGGGAGCTTCGTCCGAAAGCCCAGGCACAAACACCATGGAAGCCTGGGCACAAGCCTACCGGGAGTATGCTAAAGACGCCTCCGAACTGGGAGGTCACGGATAATTATACTACCTTTGCGAAAAACAACAAGGCAAGCATGGCAAAGAATAAATACTACGTCGTATGGAAAGGAGTTGCTCCGGGCGTCTATGATAATTGGGCAGACTGCAAAGCCCAGGTAGAAGGACAAGACGGCGCCAAATACAAATCGTTCGAAACCGAAGAAGAGGCCGTCGCCGCCTACGAAAAAGGCTACATGCACTACCTGAAGACAACGGCCTCCTCTAGAGCCGCGGCAAAACTGTCGCCGGCACAACCTGTCGGAAAGCCCATCAACGAAAGCCTGGCTGTAGATGCGGCCTGCAGCGGCAACCCGGGCGACATGGAATACCGGGGTGTATACACCGCAACAGGGCAAGAGGTCTTTCGCATAGGCCCCCTGAAGCGGGGAACAAACAACATCGGCGAATTTCTGGCCATTGTACACGGGCTTGCCTTTCTGAAACAAAACGGTAGCGACCTTCCCCTCTATTCGGATAGCCGCAACGCCATCCTCTGGATACAGAAGAAGAAGTGCAAGACCCTGCTCGAACGCGAACCTGCCAACAAACCCATATTCGACCTCATAGAACGTGCCGAACGCTGGCTCAACACAAACACCTACACCACCCGCATCCTTAAATGGGAAACCTCCGAATGGGGAGAAATACCGGCGGATTTCGGGAGGAAATGATAGAACATTATATTAACTTTGCATACATAAAAGAGAAGGAAATAGACATGAAGACAAAAGCTGAATATTTAACGCTGCTCCGCAGTTACTTCCTGAACGATGCCCAACACTACGGAGTAGTAAGGATGGGACTCTTCGGGTCGGTAGTGCGCAACGAACAGACCGACGACAGCGATGTGGATATTGCCTACGAAGGCAAGCCGGACATCCTGTTGCGCAGCAGGATGAAACGAGAACTGGAAGCTCTATTTGGATGCAAAGTAGACCTGATTCGTTTACGCAAGCAGCTTACAGGCTCCACATTTGAGAAGAACATTTCAAAAGACTTAATCTATGTTTGACAAAGACCGTGTTTCCAACCTGCTTGACCGGATAGAAGACTCAATCCTTCTTATCCAAAGCAAAAGCGAACAACTAAACAGCCCTGATGATTTCTTGTTAACCCAGGATGGCGCATTTACATTGAGCGGCATCTGCATGCAGCTAATATTTATAGGAGAAAGCGTCAAGGTAATAGACAACAAAACCGGCCAAGCCTACCTGAACCGCTATCCACTCATCCCATGGATCGAGATCATGGGCTTACGTGATATTATTGCACACGAATATCATCGGATAGACGAGGAGGAGATATTTAACGTCATCAAGAACGATCTGCCTTTGTTACTAAGCACTATCAGGCAGATGAAAGGTGAACTATGACATAACGCCCCCCCAGCATGAATAAACCAAGAACAGGGTTGAATCATAGATACTTATCCACCCCGTTGGTGCACCTTATGACCTGATGGCTGCTTTGGCCTTCCATATACTTGAAGTTCTTATCGGCATTCTGCATGTATTTATCTTCGTGCCACAGGTGGTAGACAATGCCGGCAAACTTGAGGTAGCGCTTTACACATCCACTGGCCAGGAGGCGGTTGGCAAAGTCGTAATCCTCGCCTCCCCAACCTTCGAAGAACTCGTCGTAACCATTTATCCGGATGTAGTCTTCCTTATAAAAAGACATATTACAACCTAATCCGGGAGAAGCGTGCTTGCGGTAACGAGGCGCCAGAAACGAGGACAGGTGTTTGAAGTGGAAGCCATTCTCCGGCTTGCTTTCAATGCCTTTAGTCCAAGGCCATATCCGGGGAGCACGCCGCTCAAGGCATATCTTCGCGGTGAGTTCGCGATTCAGATTGACGCGTCCGCCCTTTACATAGATGCCTTTTCCGGACAGGCGTATGTGGTCTTCCACAAAACGGGGATGAAGGAAGACATCGCCGTCTATTTCTATAATATAGTTGCCCGAAGCAGCCGCCACGCTTTTATTACGCATCATTGCCAGGCGGAAGCCATTGTCTTCCTGCCAGACATGCACAATGGGGACTGGAAAGCCGCCTTTCATACGTTCTATCAGTTCTTTGGTTTCATCCTTCGAACCATCATCGCCTATTACTACCTCGTCGGGCAGTACTGTTTGGTGTCTGATACTGTCGAGGCAAACTTCCAAAGCGTCCGGACGATTATAAGTAGAGACAATCAGGGATACATTCATTGTGTAAGTATTTAGATTACATTAATTAAGGCAATAAAGGTAAATACTATTTCCTTTCCTGCCAAAGTAATCCCTATATTTGCACCACTGTACACATTCATAGTTTAAAACAATGACACAAAACGACAAGCGATTCTCCATACTCATCCCTACCTGGAACAATCTGGGTTACCTCAAACTGTGCCTGGAGAGCATCCGTAAGAACTCTACTTACAAACACCAGATACTGATTTATGTAAACGAAGGTTCGGATGGCACCGCAGACTGGTTGAAGGAGAACAAAGAATATGAATACATCCACAACAAAGAGAATGCCGGCGTCTGCTGGGCACTCAATGCCTTGCGAACACGGGTAAAGACGGATTATATCCTATACATGAATGACGATATGTACGTCTGCCCCGAATGGGACAAAGTGTTGTGGGAAGAGATCCAAAGGATGCCGGACAATAAGTTCTTCCTGTCCGCCACGCTGATACAGCCGCGCCCTTTTTTCTGCAAAAGCGTCATTGCTCCTGCTAATTTCGGAGAGAGCCTCGAAACGTTCAGAGAGCAGGACTTATTGGATAACTACCGCACATTGCCACATACGGACTGGTTCGGTTCTACCTGGCCTCCTAATGTGGTGCATAAAGAAATGTGGGATCTGGCAGGAGGCTACAGTGTAGAGTTCTCTCCCGGCATGTATAGCGATCCCGACTTTTCGGCCAAGCTGTGGATGGCAGGCGTACGTATCTTCAAGGGTCTGTCCGAAAGCCGGGTGTATCACTTCGAATCCGTTTCAACAGGCCGCGTAAGGAAGAATAACGGCAGTCTGCAATTCCTGCAGAAATGGGGTATCACATCCGCCTCTTTCATGAGAGATATCCTGAGACGAGGAGAGCCTTTCGATGCCGGCAAAATAGGCAAACCCAATGAATTGCTACTAAAGAAAGACATTTCACGCAGCCGGTTGAAGAAGTGGCTTTGCGCTTTCAAGAAGAGCGGACAGGCAAAAGCGCTCTGGGAATAAGGTTAAAACAATCTATAATATAAGAACTGAACTATGCATTTAGGAGTTATCTTACCGCATACCAAATTATACGGCGGCGTAAAACGCTTTCTGGAATTAGGTAATATATTTATTGAGAAGGGACATTCGTTTACGGTCTATACTCCCGACGGAGCCTCTCCCACCTGGTTCAATTTCAAAGGAGAGACAAAGCCTTTCTCTATGCTGACGGAAGATTCTATTGACGCTTTGTTCACCACCGAAGTAAAATTCATAGAACAACTTACCACAGCCAATGCCAGACGGAGAATACTTTATCATGTCCGCATCACCGAGAATCTGAAACCCTTCCTGAAGCATGGAGGAGTAGAGATATTTGCCTGCTCGTCCAATATCTACCTGCACGACAAAAAGAAATACGGCATCGAAGCGTTCAAGGCATTGGGTGGAGTTGATACTTCCAACTACAAGGCAAAGGAAAGCTATGCAGTAAAAGACCGTCCATTTGTAGTCATGGCCTACGGGCGCCTGGCCGAACGGGTAAAGGGGACAAAGTATGTTGTCCGTGCATGCGAAAAGCTTTACAAGAAGGGGTACAACATCCGCATGTTGCTATTCGATACGGCAATCAGCGAGAAAGCGCAGGAGCTGATAAACAACTTCACGGCCAGTGTGCCGTTCGACTTCATCCAGAACCATCCGTTCGATAAGAACTCGGAGATATTTAACAAGGCCGATCTATTTGTTGCTGCCGAACGTCATGCCGGATGGTCTAACACCGTGTCAGAGGCGATGGCATGTGCACTTCCGGTAATTGCCACCCAAGCCGGTACCAAAGACTTGCTGATAGACGGAGAAACAGGATTGCTCACCAAGCGATACACATTCCTGTTCCGCCGCAAGATTAAGAAACTGATAGAGGATGAGGCTCTACGCCAACAGCTCGGGCAAAACGCTTACCGGCATGTGAAGAACTTCGACTGGCATGCATTGGCCGACCGTATTATTTCGCATCTCGAGGGAACAACAGGCGTTTGATGCGGCGCCTGTTATCACGGATTATGCTCTTTAATTCTACAAAGTTATTATGGGCAGATGAATACTGCACAAGCTGCTCCGCCATGCGATTGGCATCGGCATGGCTCAGTTTAGCATATTCTTTCGCAATGATCCGTAATTTATCATCGGGCAGTTCCAGCATAGACAAGTTCTTCAGGCCTTTCTGCGTAGAGACAGGCTCGAAGCGTGTACGGTTCAGGTCTACCAGGTAGAAATGATAATTGCCGTCATCCTCTTTTCTAAGTAATGTATTACCGGGAGAATGGTCTATAAAGAAAATGCCTTTCTGATGGAAGTCGTAGGTAAAACGGGCAAAAGCGCGGTATACATCATCTTGTTCTTCCTCCGGCAATTCTGCAATTTCACGAAACGTTATTACTCCGTCCAGCTGAAGGGAGATATAATAGCTATAAGTCAGCCCGATGGCATCCTTATAAAGAATGTATCCGACAGGGGCAGGAGTTCCTACACCCATTTCCATCATACGTTCTGCATAATCGTACGAACGTCTGGCTTTTGAAGGGCGCACATAGGCATACGCTACTCTATTGATGATATGCGGAAGCTTAAATGACTTAATACACATGCGGAAACCTCCAATATCCATCACCTTCAGCACATTGCGTCCGCTATAAATAAGTTCACCCTCTTTATCAAAACGCTCGGGGATGGAAAGGATTTCCTTCTCAAGATGAGCGTATGCCGAACTTATCCGATACTGCATGTTCATAAGCGGTTATCAACAATAGCAGGATCGATACAACCTTTCACATCATACACAACTCCATTAGGAATGGTCAAAGCCTGAATATCCAGCGCAAGGAATTCTTTATGAGCCACAGCAAGAACAACGGCGGCATATTTGTGTTCCGGGAGCTTGTCCGTTACTACCAGTCCGTATTCGTGTTCAACATCCCGGGGTTTAGCCCAGGGATCATAAATAGTCACTTTCGTTTCATAATCCTGTAAGGCTTTTACCACATCATAAACCTTTGTATTACGTACATCGGGGCAATTCTCCTTAAAAGTAAAACCCAATATCAGCACTTCAGCATTACGTACCGGCAGGTCCTTCTTTATCATACATTTCACTACCTGATTAGCAATATACTCACCCATACTGTCATTTATACGCCGGCCGGCCAGGATTACTTCAGGATGATAGCCATAGTCTTGCGCTTTCTGAGCCAGATAGTAAGGGTCTACGCCTATACAATGTCCGCCTACCAAACCCGGTTTAAAAGGCAGGAAGTTCCACTTTGTAGCAGCAGCGGCAAGCACTTCACTGGTATCGATACCTATCAGATTGAATATCTTAGACAACTCATTGACAAATGCAATGTTTATATCCCGCTGCGAGTTTTCTATTACCTTAGCTGCTTCCGCCACTTTGATACCGGAGGCAAGGAAGGTTCCGGCTATAATAACAGAGTTATATACTTCGTCTATCTTTTTAGCCACTTCGGGAGTAGAGCCGGAAGTTACTTTCTTTATCTTCTCAACCGTATGTTCCTTATCCCCCGGATTGATACGCTCCGGAGAATAACCGGCATAAAAGTCTGCGTTGAATTTTAATCCCGACACCTTTTCGATCACCGGAACGCATTCTTCTTCCGTAACTCCGGGATAAACAGTCGACTCGAAAACAACAATATCGCCTTTGCCTATCACCTTGCCCACGGTTTCGCTGGCTTTATACAAAGGAGTAAGATCAGGGGAATGATGACGGTCTACCGGAGTAGGCACACATACGATATAAAAATTACTGTCCTTTATATCATCCAACCGGCAGGAGCAATACAAACCTTTCTCTCCGGCGGAAGGCACTTTATCTATCAATACAGATTGCAGAACCGAGTCGCCTACCTCTAATGTAGAATCATGTCCGGACATCAGCTCTTCCACTCTGGCCTGCTTCGCGTCAAAACCAACGACCGGATACTTAGAAGCAAACAATCGGGCCAAAGGCAAGCCTACATATCCTAATCCAATAACAGCAATCTTTATATTCTCCATGTTACAGTCATTTAATAATCGATTTATTTCAGGTTCTCCCAATACCAGCGAACCGATTGTTTCAATCCTTCCCGCATACTGAACTGCGGATTATAGCCCAGCAGCCTTTTAGCCTTTTCTATAGAAGCTAACGAATGTGGTATATCGCCCAAACGGTTAGGGCCGTGTTCAACTTCAATAGCCGCTATAGCCGGATCAAAATCACTCAGGTACTCTTTCAAACAACCAACCAGTTGATTCAGTGTCGTCCTTTCACCAAAAGCCGTATTATATACAGTATTAAGCGCTTCCTTATTGGAAGTAGAGAGCGCCAGCATATTCATCCGAATCACATTGTCTATATAAGTGAAGTCTCTGGAATATTCGCCATCTCCATTTATAACAGGCGATTTATGCTCCATAAGCAGTTTTACAAACAAAGGGATTACTGCCGCATAAGCTCCGTTCGGGTCCTGGCGTCGCCCGAATACATTAAAATAGCGTAAACCGATGCATTCCATTCCGTACGTTTTGGAAAAGACATCCGCATACAGTTCATTTACATACTTTGTCACTGCATAAGGAGACAAAGGCTTTCCTATTATATCCTCTTCTTTCGGTAAAGTAACAGAATCACCGTAAGTAGACGAACTGGCTGCATAAATAAAGCGTTTTACTTTTGCATCACGTGCCGCTACAAGCATATTTATAAATCCACTGATATTAACAGCATTGGTTGTAACCGGATCTTTTATGGATCGTGGCACGGAGCCTAGCGCAGCTTCATGCAACACATAATCTACTCCTTCCACCGCTTTTTCGCAATCCGATAAATTACGGATATCTCCCACAATCAATCTGAAAGAAGGATTATTAAAATGCGAACTGATATTTTCGGGTTTCCCGGTTGCAAAGTTATCCAGACATACCACCTTATACCCTTCCTGCAACAAATACTCACACAGGTTAGAACCTATAAAACCGGCTCCTCCCGTTACTAAAATAGTTGATCCTTTTTTCATGACTTTATGAACTTATCAGCCTCTAAAAGACAATACTGAAGGGCAAAGATAAGATATTCTTCCCGAATAATTGGATTGTAAAAAAACTTTGTCTAGTTTTGCCCTATCCCCTTTTCAGCATCTCAGGTAATTTTGATATAAGGTAAAACAAATTAAATATGAAGTCTATACAACCGGCAGACATCGAATTAAGTTATATAATGCCAGTATTCTTTAATCAGAAAAATACAAATGTCTTAACTAATTTATTGGAAGATTATTCCAAAATAGCCCCGGCAGTCCTGAAACGGATTCAATTTGTTATAGTCGATGATTGTTCGCCTATACCTGTAACAGTTCCCAGTCATATTAATATTAACTACCAGATTTATCGTATAATAAGCGATATCCGCTGGAATCAGGGAGGTGCCCGTAATCTGGGAGTTGTAAAAGCAATCAGCCCCAAAATAATACTGACCGATTGCGACCACTTCTTCCCAGAAAAACTTTTATCACAAATATTAGACAGCAAAATACCACAACATACATTATATAAATTCAAGCGGGTTGATGCTAATGGAAATCAGCAACAATCCCCTTGTAATATCTTTTATACTTCCAAAATGACTTTCTTTTCTTCCTTAGGATATGATGAAGAATTTTGTGGCAATTACGGATATGAAGATGTTATGTTCCGTCATTTCCAGCACGCAATGGGGAATAAAATTAAATACTTTACCCGTTTCAAGAAAATTATTTCCAATACAATAGACCGTGAAAATTCTTATCACAGTCTCGTACGTGACACAACCACCAACCTGGCATTAATGGAGGCAAAACTACCATTATTAAAAAATAAAAATCCATTTCAGGCCCATAGCCGATTATTCCTTAACTTTGAATATCAAAAAGTAGCAGAAAACTGGATACAATACAAACATGAGAAATAGTAAACTGAAACATAATCTGGTAGAGTTCGGTATTAGCCGCGCATTACGTTTTCTGAACAAAAATCCCAGAGTCATTTTCTATCATGGCGTAGATTTTGCAGAAAATAACCATTCCCTGCACATCAACCCTGATATATTTGAACAAGAGATAGCTTTTTTATCAAAGCACTACGAAGTAATATCCATTCATGAATATGAAAACCGCTTCCGTAATAACCAGTTTAATGGAAAAGAAATAGTTGTGACATTCGATGATGGATATAAGAACAATCTAACCATAGCCGCACCTATTCTAAAATCTTTGAATATTCCTTTCACCGTATTTATTTCGACCAATCATATCGAAAACGGGAATTATTTCCCAACAACAATAGCACGCATGATTATACGGAATAATAATCTATCTTTTGTAAAGATAGATTGCCTTAAGCTTAAGGCGGAATTAAAGAACAACATGCAGAGAGAGGCTATTTGTGACGCTGTTATCCATATCTTAAAACATTCCAATATCCGGCTGGTTAATGAAATCTGCCATCAGCTAATTGAAAATATATCACATGATGAATATGAAGAATTATGTCATTTCCACAAGATCGAAGCTCCGATGAACTGGGAAGATGTCATAAAACTCCATACAGAATACAACTGTACAATCGGATCACATTGTAAAGACCACTTCATCTGTAACATCTACCAGACAGAGGAAGAAACAAAAACACAATTGAAAGGTAGCAAACAAATCATTGAAGAAAAGCTACATGCTTCCTGCGACTACCTGGCTTACCCAAACGGAATTTATAATAAAGGAGATGTCACAGCTTATGCACAGCATACAGCCAAAGAGGCCGGTTATAAACTTGCTTTTACAACTGTTACAGATCGTTTAAGTGCAAAAAGCAATCCAATGCTAATGCCCCGGTGTGCAGCACGTTTCGAAATGGATGATTTTATTATGAAGCTGGTATTAAAACCTAAAATACAATTTTAAAGCAGTTCTTTATATAGCTCTATTATACGGCTGGCAATTATTTCATCGGAAAAGTTCTTTACAAAAGCTTTACCAGATTCGGTCATCTTCTTTACCAAATCGGGAGAAGACAATACTTTAGCAATACTTTCCGCCATTCCCGAGTCATCATCAGGATCAACATAAATAGAATCAGGTCCTCCGGCTTCTTCCAAACATGAGCCTGTTGCCGCAATTACCGGTATGCCCGAATGCAATGCTTCAATTACCGGAATACCGAATCCCTCAAAATAAGAAGGATACACAAATAAAGAGGCTTGTTGGTAAATAGCCGGTAAATCTTCAAAAGGCACATGATTCAAAAGACGGACACGGTCTGCCAGGTCATTTTCTTTCACATATTGTTCCACTTCGTCTGCATACTCCGTATGCTTGCCAATAGCAATCAGTACAACATCCTTGTCTATCTGCTTCATGGCTTTTACAGCCAAAAGTAAATTCTTTCGCCGTTCTATACTTCCCACATTTAATATATAGCGTTCCGGCAAGTTATAGGTTTTCCGGACAGCTGCTTTCTTCTCATCATCGGCGGGTTGTATAAAAGAATAATCGCAACCCTGATAAATAACTTTTATTTTATCAGCATCAATATGGAAAAAGCGGATGATATCTCTCTTTGTCATCTCGCTGATAGCAATTATGCGGTCTGCTTCACGGCAGGCTTTACGGAACTTATATGCATAGATAGAACGATCTATCCGGCTATAAAACCGGGGATAACGAAGGAATATCAGATCGTGAATTGTCACAACAGACTTAATACCCCGTTTCTTTAGTCCACAAGGCAGTTCATTACTTAATCCGTGAAACAATTCAATTTTATCTTTCTGTAGAACGGAAGATAATGCAACCGAACGCCAGAAAGCCTTCGGAAAGCATGTAATTAACCCGGAAGGATAATGAAAGCGTATCGCCTGACTGGTATTTACCTGTGCACGTAAATGGGCATCACCTTCACCCGGAGAGTAAAGTTCGTACAAATTACCAGGATAAAAAGAAGAAAGTATATTCACAATATACCTGCTATAATTACCTAATCCCGTCCTGTTATGAGTTATACGCTTAGCATCAAACCCTATCTTCATAGCCTTTTTATCAAATAGACTTTTATCCTTTTATGTCGAGTATGGAAAACACTTTAGTCAGAATGGCTTCGGGCTTTATTTGTGTCAGGCAAGCCCAATCACCACGAAAGCATGGTTTATCTCCAAAAACAGAACACGGACGGCATGGCAAATCCACCTGTATAGAATCTTGTTCCTTCTGATGATAACCATAGAAGCCGGCATAAGGATGAGTCGCACCCCAAATAGACAAGACACGCGTTCCTACCAAAGAAGCAAAATGCATGTTAGCAGAATCCATGCAAATCAATAAATCCAATTGGCTTATTAATGCCAATTCGTTGTCCAGCGTGTAACGCCCGACAACATTTTTCAGTCGTGGATACTGAAATGCCCAATCCTCCAATACTGCTTCTTCGTACCCTTTTGCTCCAAAAAGAAATACAGTAATATCCTCTTGTTCTGCCAGCCGGGCAACCACCTGTTCCATGTCGTCAACCGGGTATATCTTCCCCCGATGCTTGGCAAAAGGGGCGACACCGATCCATTTACCGGTTTTTACTCCGGCTATTGTTTCCATCCCGGACAAATCGGCTGGTTTTTGTTCATAAAGAGAAATAAAAGATTCTGTATAATTTAGACCGGCAGCACGAAATACATCCGCATACCTTTCTATTACCGGACGAAGCTGTTTAAGATTTTTGTCCTTCTGGCTTGTCAGACGGTCACGTTCTTTACGTGTTTTATCCAATACAAAGACAGACTTACCTTTCATGCGGAAAAAGCTCCGTACAATAATCGAACGAATTACATTATGCAAGTCCAACACAATATCGTATTGATATTGCGACAATGCCGAAGCAAATTTAAGTAATCCGCCCAACGTTTTCTCTGAACCTTTCGTATTTATTCCTATAACATTTACATTATCCGGACGATTCATGAACACCGGAATCAGAAAAGCCTGGGTCAATACCGTAAAAGTATCTGCAGGATTACTCTTGGCCGCAGAATAAATTACCGGAACTGTCATTGCCACATCCCCGATTGCAGAAAGTCTGATTACCAATACATTTGCCATCTTATTTATTTCCGTATAATACAGGATTCAAAGCCGGATCATTATACATCTTCATCTGTTTGTACACCTTCATGTATTTACGGCCGGTTTTAATATCTGCCAGTAACTGGTCGAGAGCAGTAGAAAGGTCCTTTTTCTGTTCCAACAGGATGGCTAGTTTCTTTTCGCAACTAGCTTTGTGTTCAACATCCGCATCCGGCCGGTTCACTTCCTGTTGCATGTGATAAATTTTCAGAATTAAAATAGATAAACGGTCTACTGCCCAGGCCGGACTTTCGGTATTGATCGTTGCATCCGGCAAAACGTTTACATTTTTATATCTGTCCAGAAAGAAACTATCGATCAGCTCCACCAAATCGGTACGGTCCTGATTGGACTTGTCAATACGGCGTTTAATAGCCAATGCCCCGACAGGATCGATAGATGGATTGCGGATTATATCCTCCAGATGCCATTGCACAGCATCAATCCAGTTCTTCAGGTAGAGATAAAATTCTATACTTTTTACTTCATAAGGATTGTGTATCGTTGCATCAACATGATCGGTAACATGGTAGGCTTCCGTAGCTTGTTCGAAAATCCGGCAGCATTGTTCACTAAAATTCATATTTTCATTTCTTTTACCGTAAATACTAAGATGCAAAGGTAATGAAATCTTTTTAATTCATTCTTTTAGCATGTAGTCTTTCTTTGGGACGAATACGACTTTTACCCACGATAAAAATATAGGTTGACAATTGTCAACCATACGGTTGACAATTGTCGGCCGCTTGGCTGATAATTATCAGCTGAACTTTTCATCTTGTTATTCGTACATAGATTGTTTACTGCAAACAAAAGGTTTTACCTGAAATCGTTCACATGCAGTGAATGATTTATTACTTTTGTACCGGAAAGAAACGATCTGAAACAACAAACAATGGCAAAGGACAAGCTAGTATCACCCGGTTTTTGCTATATATTGACGGCAAATTTTTTGTTATTTTTCGCCTTTTACCTCATATTGCCGATACTTCCTTTTTATCTGAAAGAGCAGTTTATGGCGGATAAGTCTATGATCGGATTCATCCTGTCATGTTATACGATAGCCTGTTTATGCATTCGTCCTTTTGCAGGCTATTTATTGGATACATTCTCCCGCCGTCCTTTATATCTGTTGGCATATTTTATATTTACCGCAATCTTCAGCGGCTATATGCTAGCTACGACATTAACGCTGTTTATTGCTTTACGTATTGTTCATGGTTTTGCCTTTGGCATGGTAACAGTATCCGGGAATACAATAGTAATCGACATCCTGCCTTCTTCACGCCGTGGCGAAGGCATCGGATATTACGGACTGGCCAATAATACGGCTATGAGTTTTGGGCCAATGATCGGATTATTCATGCACGGTACTTGCTCATACGAAGTAATATTCACCTGTTCCCTACTGTCCGGAAGTCTGGGGCTCATTATGGCCTATATGGTAAAAACACCTTATAAACAACCGGTAAAACGCGAACCCATATCATTAGACCGTTTTTTCCTGGTAAAAGGAGCATGGGCAGGAATTTCCCTGCTTTTACTTTCTATCCCTTATGGAATGACAACAACCTATGTCGCTATGTATGCAGAAGAATTGGGAATAACGGTCAATGCCGGGCTTTATTTCACCTTCATGGCAATAGGATTGGCAATATCAAGGCTTTTTTCAGGCAGACAAGTAGACAAAGGGCGGATTACATTAGTCATATCATTAGGTATGTATCTGGCCTGCATAAGTTTCTTTATGCTGGCGTCTTTACAGACATTGATGAAATGGAACCCTGGCTTTACCTCCTATCTCTATGTAGTAATAGCACTTCTACAAGGAGTGGCATTCGGTACAATGTTCCCGGCTTTCAACACCTTATTTGTCAATTTAGCTCCTAACAGCCAACGTGGTACGGCAACTTCCACTTACCTTACGAGCTGGGATGTAGGTATCGGTACCGGATTAATGATAGGTGGCTCCATAGCCCAGCGGTTCGGAGGTTTCGATTATGCCTATCTTTTTGGTGCCTGTTTAACCATCCTGTCCACTTTATTTTTCCAGATAAAAGCAAGTCCGCATTACAACAAGAATAAATTAAGATGACTTTAAACAATTAGAATATGAAAATAATAGCTGACAACACTGTTCCTTACCTGAAAGGCATAGCCGAACCTTTTGCCGAAGTCCTATATCTTAACTCTAAAGAATTTAATACCGAAAAAGTCAAAGATGCTGACGCATTGATTGTACGGAGCATCGATAAATGCAATCGCAAACTGCTTGAAGGAAGCAAGGTAAAACTGATCACGACGGCTACTATCGGTTTCGACCATATTGATACAAAATATTGCGCTGAAGCGGGAATCACATGGAAAAATGCTCCGGGATGCAATGCCATATCCGTAGCACAGTATGTGCTGGCGTCTATTGTAGCGATATCATTACACAAGAATGAATCATTGAATGGCAAGACCATTGGTATAATTGGTGTTGGCCATGTAGGAAAAGAGGTGGAAAAACTGTGTACAGCCTACGGCATGAAAGTATTACGAAACGATCCTCCACGGGAGGAAGCAGAGGGAAGAGCAGAATTCGTTTCACTCGACACAATAGCTCAAAAGGCAGATATTATTACCATACATGTGCCACTGACAAAAGAAGGGCGTTTCGCTACCCGCCATCTTGCCGACGAAGAGTTTTTCAACAAGTTAAAAAGAAACCCCTGGTTCATCAACAGTTGCCGTGGAGCAGTACACGACACGCAGGCATTGCTACAAGCTAAACGGGAGAACAAAATAAGCGAACTAGTTATCGATTGTTGGGAAAATGAACCGGACATTGACCGTGAATTATTAGAAGAAGCAATCATCGCAACTCCACATATTGCAGGATTTTCTGCTGACGGAAAAGCAAACGGAACAAGAACCTGTTTAGAAAATATCGGCAAGTTTTTTCACATCACAATAGAAAAAATAGGAGAAGTAACTCCACCCGCTCCTCAAAACACAATTATTGATTTGAATCGTTTTTCCACACAAAGCAGAATTGAGCAAGCTATACTGGCAAGCTTTAATCCAACAGTTGTAGATAAAGCACTTCGAGAAGCGCCTGATAAATTTGAATGGTTCCGTACAAATTACAATCATCCCCGGGAGTTTAGGGCATATACAGTAATAAATGCCACCCCGGAAGAGCGGCATCTACTACTTTCGTTAGGGTTCAACTCTAAATAGAAAACAAATACATGCCGATATGAAACAGCCCTTACTCTTTTGCTTTATACTACTAACAACCCAATTTTCCATAGGTTTCTTTCAAAACAATAATAAATTAACCCTGGAATACATATATAACCAGACAATACTGGCTTCGGAGAAAGCAGTCACACATGCCGACACAGCAGAACTACAAGATCAGAGCAGGCTATTTATTATTTCTGCATACATAATTATATTGTTACTTCTTCTAACTTGGCTTACCTATCGAAATAGTCAAATTGTCAGACATAAAAACAAAATTATAGCAAATCTGACTGATCAACTTATTTCTTGCAGGGATCAACTACAACAAGCTCGCGAAACAATCAAAGAACTAAGCCAATCAAATATCAAGTCGCCTGTAAAAGAGATCGTCTCAATAACAAATGAGCCTGCCGACAGCGACCTATTCGCAACATTACAAGAAATAATAGTTAAAGAAAAACTTTTCTTGCAACCAGATCTTACACGCGAATATCTTCTAAAACGAATAAAAACGGATAAAAACAGATTTGCCCGGATGCTCCAGGAAAATGCAAACAGCAACTTCAACAGTTACATTAACGATATGCGATTGGAATATTCCATGCTTTTAATGAAACAATATCCCCACCACACTATTCAAGCCATTGCGCAAGATTCAGGCATTAGCAATGTCAGAACCTACCACCGCCTTTTCAAAGAAAAAATGGGAATGACACCTGCGGAATATAAAGCTGCATTATAACATATTTAAAACCTCCTCTATCACATGCGGGTAATGAGCATATTCCAACGCATGCACTTTGGTTGCTACTTCTTCCGGAGTATCTGAAGAAAGAACCGGGCATGTAGCCTGAAAAATAATAGCCCCTTCATCATAATTCTCATCTATATAATGTATAGTAATACCAGATTCTTTTTCTTTGGCAGCAACGACAGCCTCATGCACGTGCATACCAAACATACCTTTTCCTCCATACTTAGGCAATAATGCAGGATGTATATTAATTATTTTTCCCGGATATGCTTTTAATAAAGCATCGGAAATCTTATTCATAAAACCAGCGAGAACAATAAAATCAATTTTATACTCGGTCAACTTTGCCAAGACAGCTTTCCCCTCAACAAATTCATCCCTGGAAAAAACAAATGAAGGTACTCCCAGTTTATTTACCCGGGCATGTACACCGACATTACGATTATTTGATAAAACAACTGCAACATTAACAGTTTCACTTTTAGCAAAATATCGGGCTATATTTTCGGCATTCGTACCCGAACCGGAGGCAAAAATCGCTATATTCTTCATATTTTTTGATGTTTTAGTGCACAAGAAAAGAAATAATGTGCAGTTTTCCGCATTTTTAGCTCATTAAATTTGTTTTGTAACATAAAAAATTCTTTTCTTTGCACTGCAAATTTAAAAAGTATATTCGTATTTATTAATCTAAATTGAAAAAGTTATGTCTGAAGTTTCTGAAAGAGTAAAAGCTATTATCGTTGATAAATTAAGTGTTGAAGAAACAGAAGTTACAAACGAAGCAAGCTTTACTAATGATCTAGGAGCAGACTCTCTTGACACTGTTGAATTGATTATGGAATTCGAAAAAGAATTCGGTATCTCTATTCCTGATGATCAAGCAGAAAAGATTACAACAGTAGGTGACGCTATTAAGTACATCGAAGAAAACGCGAAGTAATCAATCCTTTTATTGAAAGGTATGGAATTAAAAAGAGTTGTGGTAACAGGTCTTGGAGCTATTTCTCCGCTTGGCAATACCCTTCCTGAAACATGGGAAGGTATTATCAATGGGAAAAGTGGAGCCGGGCCTATTACTCAGTTTGATGCATCCAAATTCAAGACTCAATTTGCATGCGAAGTAAAAGGCTTCGATCCATTGACAGTTATGGATCGCAAAGAAGCCCGCAAATGTGATCGTTATAGCTTATTCGCAATTGATGCTGCTAAACAAGCGATCGCTGATGCAGCAATGGACTTGGATAAGGAAGACAAGAACCGTATCGGCGTTATTTTTGCCTCTGGTATAGGTGGTATCAAGACATTTGACGAAGAAGTACTAGGATATGCAAAGACTAAAGACACAATTGGTCCGAAGTTTAATCCTTTCTTCATCCCGAAAATGATTTCAGACATTGCAGCCGGACATATCTCCATGCTTTATGGATTTCATGGTCCGAACTTTGCTACAGTCTCTGCTTGTGCTTCTTCTACAAACGCAATTAGCGACGCATACAATTACATCCGCTTAGGCAAGGCTAATGTCATTGTCACAGGTGGTGCAGAAGCTGCTATTTCAGAATCAGGCGTAGGTGGATTCAATTCAATGAATGCATTATCAACGCGTAACGATTCTCCCGAAACAGCCTCTCGTCCATTCAGTGCAAGCCGCGACGGATTTGTAATGGGAGAAGGTGGTGCTTGTCTGATATTAGAAGAAATGGAACACGCTTTGGCGCGTGGAGCTAAAATATATTGCGAAATTGCAGGAACAGGAATGTCTGCTGATGCATATCATTTGACAGCTTCCCATCCGGATGGATTAGGAGCGAAGTTAGTTATGCGCAACGCATTAGAAGATGCCGGAATGGCTCCGGAAGATATTGATTATATCAATGTTCACGGTACATCAACTCCGGTAGGTGATATCTCAGAAGTAAAAGCGATCAAAGAAGTTTTCGGAGAACACGCTTACAAGCTGAATATCAGCTCTACGAAATCAATGACCGGTCACCTGTTAGGTGCCGCCGGAGCAATAGAAGCAATGCTCTGCATTATGGCAATAAATAACGGTATCGTTCCTCCTACAATCAACCACGCAGAAGGTGATGATGATCCGGAAATAGACTATAAACTGAATTTCACATTCAATAAAGCTCAAAAAAGAGAAGTACGGGCTGCACTGTCAAATACCTTCGGGTTCGGTGGTCATAATGCCTGCGCGATCGTTAAAAAATTTGTGAAGTAACGTGTTTTCAAAGCTATACAAAACAATAAGGCTCCTTAAAAATAAAGGTAAGGAGCCTTATTCTTCTTTATATAAAATACTAGGTTTTTACCCTGAGAATATCCACATCTACGAACAGGCATTTCTACATAAATCTTCATCTATAGAAGGTAATGACGGGAAATGGATAAATAATGAACGGTTGGAATTTTTAGGGGATGCAGTATTAGATGCAGTAGTTGCTGATATTGTATATAAACACTTCCAAAACCGGAAAGAAGGATTCCTTACCAATACCCGCTCAAAAATCGTACAACGTGAGACTTTAAACAGAATAGCCTTGGAAATAGGATTAGACAAGTTTGTCGTATACTCTGCCAAGTTAAGCTCCCATAATAATCACATGTACGGAAATGCCCTCGAAGCCTTATTCGGTGCTATTTATCTGGACAAAGGTTTTGATACATGCTATAAATTTATTCAGAATGTCATTATCAAACAACATATTGACTTAGATAATATCGCTCGCAAAGAGGTCAACTTTAAATCCAGCCTGATAGAATGGAGCCAGAAAAATAAGCTCGAAATTAAGTTCGATCTGATTGAATCTTTTACTGATAACGATGGAAATCCTGTTTTTCAAACAGCTATTACTCTCTCGGATGTACAAATAGGAGTAGGCATCGGTTATTCTAAAAAAGAATCACAGCAGAATGCCGCGAAAATGGCAATAAAAAAACTGCGCACAGACAGAGATTTCCAACTCTTCATATCCGAGCTAAAGAAAAAGCGTACCGGAGAAAATACAAGCGAAAAGGAATTTGAAGAATTACCCGAGGAAGAAACTGTATGATAAACAGCAAAACTTAGGTATATCGTTTGATTCGTTATATAAGAATAAGCTCGTATAAAAAAGTTGTATGTATGAAAAACCAGTACAGTAAACTTCTCCGAATATTAATAACCGACATATTATATATCGGTTATTTCTCGATTTCAAGTTCGTTGGCGCAGATCAGCGAAGGAGGACTCCCCCCCAGCTTTCAATTCGCAGGTTCACTTCGAAGTGAAAAGCTAGCAGAACAAGTTCCAGTGAATTTCAGTGTGGAAGACCTCAAGACGGTCGATGCGTGGAGGGTCAGCCAAGGCGCTCCGTTGCGTGTAGCCAAGTCGATCCCAACCAGCTTCGACATCGCCGATAGCGGCGATTGGATTTCACTACCCGACGGCAGCCAAGTATGGCAACTTCACCTTCAAGCGAAAGGAGCGATCGCCTTGATCCTGTATTACTCCGATTTTTATATCCCCAAAGGTGCCCGGTTATACCTGTATAACGCAGCGAAAAACCAAGTATTGGGTGCCTATACGCATCGTACGCATCCTAAAAACGGACCGTTCGCAACCCAAGCCGTAGCAGGCGATGAGGTGATCCTCGAATATGTACCGGCACCATCCGGCGAGACACCTCGACTACGCATCCGGGAGGTCGGTTACGGGTATAATCATCTTGAAGCGATCATGCCAGAAGTACAGGAAGCGCCGGGAGCCGGCTTTTCAGAAGCTTGCGAAGTGAATATCAATTGCGAGGAGGGAGCCGATTGGCAGGAGCAAAAGAAGGGGGTGATACAAATGATTCAATACATCCGTAATAAAAAGGGAGAAGGAGGAAGCTATATTTGTACAGCTTCTCTGGTAAATAATACGGCCCGTGACAAAAAGCCTTATGTATTATCCGCCTTCCATTGTTCGCAAGATATGTTGGGTGAACAGACGGTTACTCCCGAGGAATTAGCAGTCTGGTTGTTTTATTTCCACCAAGAACATGTGGGCTGCGATAATGAGTCACCCATTTATCCGATAAAAACCATGGTAGGATGTACACGGAAAGCCTCTACCCCTATCGAAAACGGTTCCGACGGACTGTTGCTGTTGCTTAACGACGAGATCCCCGACGATTATAATGTATTCTTTAACGGATGGGATCGTTCAAATATGCTTTCACTCTCGGGCGTAGGCATCCATCATCCTTCCGGCGATTATATGAAAATCTCCACCTATGGAAATTATCCGACAGGATCGATTACATGGCGTAATAGTGATGTTGGAAAAACCGGGGCCACGAACGCTCATTGGAACGCTACTTTCGATGCCACGCTAAACGGACACGGGGTGACCGAGGGAGGTTCTTCCGGTTCGCCTTTATTTAATAGCAAAGGTTTGATTATAGGTACGCTGAGCGGTGGAAGCTCCAGTTGCGAACTGCCCGAAGGATTGAATTTATACGGTAAATTGTATTATCACTGGAATAAATACAGTGATAATGATACAGCCCGGATGGATGTCTGGCTAGATCCACTCGGAACGGGCGTCACCTCGTTGCAGGGAATGACGCAGGATGGGAAAACGATCGGAAACGAGTATGAAGGTCCGACAGATTTGAAATACAAACAGATCTCCACTAGTGAGATTCAACTGACATGGAATGCCCCAGTCCTCGAAAAAATAGCTGGTTGGGGATCACAAGATCGTTATCAACAGTTCGGTCTCGGAGGAGATCCATTCTATTTCGCTCAGAAATGGGATACGAAAGATCTACAACCGGTGCATAAAAAAACGATCCGGAAGGTTAATTTCTATCCGCAGGAAGGAGTCACTTATGGAGTCTATATCAAACAGGGAAACCGGGAGTATGAAGAGAGTTTCACTCAACTGAAATCAGGTAAAATAAATTCGGTCACACTTAAAACACCATTCGTAATCGATGCGAAGCAGGATTTACTGGTAGCCATTCATGTGATAAGCTATGCTAATAACACATACCCGGCATGCTCCGATGAAGGCCCCGCAGTCGATGGAAAAGGGAATTTATATTCTTTGGACGGGAAAAAATGGGAAACATTCTCAGATGATGAGCTAGATGCCAATGTTGTGTTATCGATCGTAATAAGCGCGGAAGAAGGTGAGCTCCCCTCAAGTTCCGTATTCTCCACGAGCACTTTCTCGGAGAAACCGCAACCCATGAGAACAGGCCGATTATCATTCCGGAAACTGGCTATCGCCTCCGATGCGCAAGAAGCAGAGTTGATCACGGCTTTTCCGGAGCTGACCGGTTATAAGGTATATCAAGATACCCGAGAACTGACGACATTACCTGTTTCTCAACGGAATTATACGGTGAAAAATCTGACGACAAGTACCCCTCTGCTCCAAGTAACGGCACTTTATAGTACCGACGAGAGCGCTCCGGCTACAGTAATTCCGGAAACGAGCGTAGGTAACGAACTGAAGCCAACAGGCGAAGAAGTAGACATTCAACCACGTATCTTCTCGAATGAAGTACAGATCCAGAATTATCAACAACTGAAATCGCTTGATATCTACAGGGCCGATGGAAAGTTGATACGTAGCATCCCGCAACCGGGAAGCAGTCTCAGCACGGGTGATTTTGCCACTGGAGTGTATATCTTCCGCTTAACTACCGAAAAGGGAAGCCAAACCGTTCAAGGTATTAAGAAATAAACGGCCGCCTACTAGTATAAAGTAAAAAAGGTTGTGCGTCAGAGGACGCACAACCTTTTTTATTTTATTTCCCGAATGTTACCCCCATCCTTTTTCCTTGAATAATCAAATCGTGCTCCGGTGTTACAAGTTTTAGCTTACCTGCCACTTCCGATAGAGGAATAGATCCGACAGACGCCCCTTTCATGCACACCATCCTTCCGAATTGTCTATTAGCAATCAATTCCGTAGCGTGACCTCCAAGACGTGTAGCAAGGTTACGGTCAAAAGGAGACGGATTTCCTCCCCGCTGTGTATACCCTAATACAGTATCGCGAGTCTCAATGCCCGTAACGGCCTCTATTTCTTTCGTAATATAATCAGACGGACGTTTTTTGTCCGGAGTATCAATACCTTCGGCAACAACAACAATAGAATAGGGCTTTCCGCGGTGGGCACGATTCAGAATTGCTTCATTTACCTTGTTAATGTCATACCCCAATTCGGGCAATAAAATAACATCCGCCCCTCCGGCCATACCGGCATATAAAGCAATCCAGCCGGCATGATGTCCCATAACTTCCACAACCATCACTCTTTTATGAGAACTTGCAGTGGAATGCAGGCGGTCTATAGATTCGGTTGCAATGTTAACTGCCGTATCGAATCCAAAAGTAATATCCGTTCCCCAAACGTCATTATCGATCGTCTTAGGAACGCCTATTACGTTCAATCCTAAGCGGGCAAGGAGATTCGCCGTTTTCTGCGTGCCGTTTCCTCCTATGCATACAAGACAATCTAATCCTAATTCTTCATAATTCTGCTTAATAATCTGAGGCTTTTCAGTATCGCCCGAAGCTAATAATTTACGAAAAGGCTTTTCACGAGAAGTTCCCAGAATAGTCCCTCCCAGATTAAGTATTCCGGAGAGGCTTCTCTCATCAAAGGTCTGTATATCCTTATTCAGAAGGCCTATAAAGCCGCTGTGGATTCCTATTACATCCATTCCATAGTGCATGATAGCAGTCTTGCCAACGCCACGTATTGTAGCATTGATACCAGGGCAATCGCCGCCGGATGAGAGAATCCCTATTTTCATAGTAACGTTAATTTATTATTAGGCAAAGATATAAATAAAAAGAGAATGCCTACATTTGTGTCCAATACAAAATAGGGAGCATGGATATTTTAACAAAAGCGATTTCACTATTTTTTCTACAACGTCAGAAAAATATTGAGAAGTTTGGGCAGGATACCGATATAATCCAGCGTAGACAGCTGCATGCTCTTCTAGCCGGTGCCAGATGTACCGAGTGGGGAAGAAAATACGATTATAAAAGTATACGCAGCTATGAAGATTATCGTCAACGGGTACCTTTGCAAACGTATGATGATATCAAACCTTATGTTGAACGGATGATAAATGGAGAAAGAAATATTCTTTGGCCCTCTATCATTCGATGGTATGCCAAAAGCAGCGGTACAACGAATGATAAAAGCAAATTTTTACCTGTAACAAACGAAATACTGCGGGGATGCCACTATAAGGGAGGTTTTGATTGTGTAGCCCTCTACCTTCGCAATAATCCCGAAAGCCGCTTTTTCTCTAAGAAAGACCTGATACTAGGAGGCAGCCATAGTCCGTCACCACTTAATGCACAAGCTCATTGTGGCGACCTGTCGGCCGTTTTATTACAGAACCTTAGTCCGCTTGTCAACCTGATGCGGGTTCCGAGTAAACGCGTTATACTGATGGACGAATGGGAAAGCAAAATAAAAGCAATTGTAGAAAACACCTGGAATAAGGATGTAAACAGCCTTTCCGGTGTACCTTCATGGATGCTGGTACTGATTAAAGCTATTCTTCAAAAAGCAGGAAAAGAAAACTTAACCGAAGTATGGCCTAACCTGGAAGTCTTTTTCCACGGCGGTATCAGCTTCGAACCTTACCGCGACCAATACAAGGCATTGATCCCTTCCGGCAAAATGCATTATGTTGAAACCTATAATGCGTCCGAAGGTTTTTTCGGGATACAAGACGATCCCGATAACCCCAGTCTGCTGATGATGCAGGATTATGGTATATTTTACGAATTTATTCCCATGAACGAAGTAGGAACCTCTAATCCCACCGTTTTGCCGCTGGAGGCGGTAGAGACCAACAAAAACTATGCAATGGTTATCTCTACAACCGGAGGATTATGGCGTTATCAGATTGGAGATACCGTACGCTTCACCTCGCTTTTCCCTCATAAATTCGTCATTTCGGGAAGAACCAAACATTATATCAACGCATTCGGTGAAGAATTAATGGTTGATAATGCAGACAAGGCTCTTAGTCTCACTTGTAGAGAAACCGGAGCTAAAGTAAATGAGTATACAGCCGCTCCTCTTTTTATATTAGACAAAGCCAAAGGCCGTCACCAGTGGTTTATCGAATTTGAAGAAATGCCTCCATCAATCAGTGAATTTGCAGCATTGTTGGATAAACACTTGCAGGAACTCAACTCAGACTACGAAGCAAAACGGTATAAAGACATTTCCCTCCAGCCTCTGGAAATAATAATATCAAAAGAAGGCGTATTTTACGACTGGCTCAAGCAGAAAGGCAAACTAGGAGGGCAGCATAAGATTCCACGCCTGAGCAACGACCGTACTTACTTAGAAGAGTTGCTGGAAGTGAACCAAAGAGAGCACTATAATTAGTCCAAACAGTTTGGAGTTATGCTTGCAAAGTGTCTGCAGGCATAACTCCATAGCGTATGCAGCGGTAACTCTACAGACTTTACAGCGATAACTCCAGACACTCTGCAAGCATAACTCCAAAGTCTCTGGAATCCGGTTTGCATTTAAAAGGAATAAGAAAGATACAAACCTCCCCCATATTCATTCACGACGGGCGACAGCACCAGGCTATTCGTCTTTTTAAGGTTAATTTTACGGGCGATGGCATTCCGTATCGGAAAATAAATCAAATAAGACAACTCTACAGATAAGATTCCAAATCCGGCACCTGCCACCACATCCGCCACCCAATGACGATTATTGTACAAACGGGAACATGCTACGAAAGTAGCCAGGGCATAACCGGAATAGGCCAGCCAGGCATTACTATCCTTAAACTCCTTATATGCCATATGTGCCCCTAAAAAAGCATTTGCCGTATGACCGGACGGGAAGGAGTAAGCTCCTCCGTCGGGGCGCGGTTCTTTCACCGTATATTTCAGAGTACGGGTCATACCGGCATTTAAACCTTCGGCCAGCACAACAAGGCAAAGCTGATCTGCCCAGTTATGCTTCTCTTTTCCCATCAAGTCACATAAAAAAGGCCAGGCCAGCATCCCCCACTCCATATAATCGTCTATATGTATCTTCTTCACCGACTCTTTGCGGGTAAACAGATGGAAGTCGCTCATGCCGTCGATAGCCGTACCAACGGCACCTACTGTTATTAAAGAGGCCGGAAGGATCAATGATTTGGGATTGAACTTATACTCTACAACAGGAATTCTCTTCCCGGCACTATCACACACAGCCACATTGTCCTGCGCCGTCATCTGCAAAATGCAAGATATCATCAAAAATAAAACTGTCAATGCACGTATCTTCATTCTCTATAAAAAACGATTACATGGCAAAGGTACCACTTTAATTTCAACATCGTCTGCAATACGGTTCCGGCAGCAAACTAAATTAACGTAATACCGCATAAACAGGTTGCCATACAGGGAGATTATTCCTATATTTGCGACTCTTAAAAACGTATAGATATGGAACATCCATTGCACATTTACAACACGCTTACACGAAAGAAAGAACAATTCGTACCCCTGCACGAACCGCATGCAGGCATGTACGTTTGCGGTCCTACCGTATATGGAGATGCTCATCTGGGACATGCGCGTCCGGCTATCACCTTCGACCTCTTGTTCCGCTACCTCACCCATCTGGGCTATAAGGTACGGTATGTGCGCAACATCACCGATGTAGGCCATTTGGAACATGATGCCGACGAAGGCGAAGACAAGATTGCCAAGAAAGCCCGTCTGGAACAACTGGAGCCAATGGAAGTGGTTCAATATTATCTGAACCGTTACCATCACGCCATGGAAGAATTAAATGTTCTTCCGCCAAGCATCGAACCACACGCCTCCGGGCATATCATCGAACAGATCGAACTGGTAAAGAAAATACTGGACAACGGCTATGCCTACGAAAGCCGGGGTTCTGTTTACTTCGACGTAGAGAAATACAACAAAGACCATAACTACGGTGTACTCTCAGGACGCAACATCGAAGATATGCTCAACACAACCCGTGCACTGGACGGACAAGACGAGAAGCACAATGCGGTAGACTTCGCCCTCTGGAAATGTGCGCAGCCCGAACATATCATGCGCTGGCCCTCACCCTGGAGCAACGGTTTCCCCGGCTGGCACTGCGAATGTACAGCCATGGGTAAGAAATATCTGGGCGAGCACTTCGACATACATGGCGGCGGCATGGATCTGATCTTCCCCCACCACGAATGCGAGATTGCACAAGCCGTAGCCTCGCAAGGCGACGACATGGTACACTACTGGATGCACAACAATATGATTACGATCAACGGGCAAAAGATGGGCAAATCGCTAGGCAACTTCATTACACTGGAAGAATTCTTCACAGGCAACCATAATATGTTGCACCACGCCTATTCTCCGATGACGATCCGCTTCTTTATTCTCCAGGCACACTACCGCAGCACGGTAGACTTCAGCAATGAAGCGTTGGAAGCATCCGAAAAGGGGCTAAGCCGTCTGATGGAAGCTTACAGCCATTTGCAAAAGCTGCAACCATCGGCCACCTCATCCGTAGACGTAAAAGGACTGCGCCAGAGATGCTACGAGGCGATGAACGACGACCTCAACTCACCAATCGTCATCTCCAACCTCTTCGACGCCTGCCGCGCCATCAACTCCGTAAAAGACGGCAAAGCAACCATCTCTGCCGAAGACCTGGAAGAATTGAAAGATGTATTCCACACATTCATCTTCGACATTCTGGGAATGAAAGACGAAGCGTCTGCCGGAGGCAACAACTACGAAACGTTTGGCAAAGCGGTAGACCTTTTATTATCCATCCGCCAACAGGCCAAAGCAAACAAAGACTGGGCAACTTCGGACAAGATACGCAACGAACTGACCGCCCTCGGCTTCGAAATAAAAGACACGAAGGACGGCGCAGAGTGGAAGCTAAGTAACTGATTTCGCAGCTGCGGCTGCGAAGCCTCCGTAGGGCTACAGAACCTTCACCGGAGCTCCGGCGGATGTTTTGTAGCCCTACAAATGTTTCACCCGAGCAGCTGTGAAGGCTTTGTAGGCCTACGAAAGGACTACCCACGCGTTGGTAACGGTTTTGCAGGCCTACGGAGGCTTCACCGTAAGGGCGGTAATGGTTTTGTAGGCCTAAAAAGGAAATATCAAAGCAAAAACATTTCAAAATAACACTGAATAAACCATATAACATATCAAAATGACAATAAACGAATTCCTTCAAGGAGATAAATTTGCCCTTCTGGCAGGTGTAGAATTGACAGAAACAGGCAATGGTTACGCTAAAGCCCGTATGGAGATCAAACCGGAGCACCTGAACGGAGGCGGAGTATGTCAAGGCGGTGCAATCTTTACCCTGGCCGATCTGGCCTTTGCAGCAGCCACCAACAGCCACGCCCGGCTAACGCTCTCCATCACCTCCAGCATCAACTTCTTCAAAGCCGAGAGCCGTGGCTACCTGTATGCCGAAGCACGTGAAGTGTTCAGCCACAAACGGCTGGCCAATTGCGAAGTCAGCATCACTAACGAAGCCGGCGAACTGATTGCCACCTTCAACGGCACCGGCTATCGCAAAGACACAGAACTCCCCTTCCCCCCCTATTGAATAATATACAGAAATGAAAACAGCAAAAATACTTTTCCTTCTCCTGCTACTCGGAACCATGCCCCATCTTACGGCACAAAAACAGGCAAAATACGCAGATCGTGGCGATGCGCTTATCTATTATGAAGTATCCGGGCAAGGAAAACCTGTTGTCATATTACATGGCGGCTTAGGAAACATAGACGGATATACTTCTCTGGCGGACAGCCTGAAAAAGGCACACAAAGTAATTGCAATTTCATTTCGCGGACATAACAGGTCTACGTTAGGAAACCGCCCTTACTCTTTCGGCTTATTTGCAGAAGACATAATAGCCGTATTAGACAACGAGAAAGAAAGAAAGGCTTCGGTTGTAGGATTCAGTGACGGAGGAGTTACAGCCTATTGTTTAGCCGCCCTTTATCCTCAACGTATAGACCGTATTATTTCGCTGGCCGGTTGTTTCCGCTATTCCGACTACAAACCGGAAGGCGTAAACTGGATAAAAACGGTAACAGGCAAAGACCGCTTGGGAGCGGATGCGTCCCCTAATGACCTTGCAAGAATGGATTCCCTGATAACTTACATGCGCCCATTATGGCAAACAGAAGTATATCTTTCCAAAGAGGCGGCGGCAACTATCCAATCTCCAACCCTCATTATAGGAGGAGATAAAGATTTCTTCTTCGAAACAGCTTGTTTCGAAGAAGCACACTGCACAATTCCCAATTCGGAATTAGTAATCTTGCCCAACACCGGGCACAATCTGAACCAGCCGGAAATTATACATAAACATATAGTACCGTTCCTGAAAGAATAATGCTTTCGTCTGTACATCTTCTGTTGTGAAGACCATGGATAAATTCTCTGTCTTAATCATATTCTGTTTTTTATTTAATTATTCATTCCTTAATATGCACATCGGACGCAGGCGGACAACACGCCATACCTGACGGACAATCGTAATAAAAGTTAGCCACCTCCACACCCGGCACCGCCCCCGAGACAGAGACCTTGCGTACGTCCGGTATCTTTTCCAGTTGCTTCTTAAAGCTCTCCATCTTGGCCTGTATATCTTCCGTATATGACGGATATAAGCCAGTGTAAAAAAGATTTACACCCGGGCGTTAGCCTGGATAATGGGAAATGTTACTCTTTTTATCGGCATCTTCTATATTTTTCCCCTCGAACTATCAATCGTCCTCTGGACGTCGGACAGTCGTTCACCGTCCAGAGGACGATCGTTCTACGGGCGGCGGACAATCGATTTACGTACGTCGGACGACTAGTTGTTAAGGAGAAACGGGCTAACCATTGCCGGACATTCGGCTACTAGTATACGATGCAGACATCAGGATGATGAATTTCTTTAATTCAGGGCATAGGCGTTTGCTTCCGCTGCAAAGCACCGGAAGAATTATGACCGTATATGAAGGGATGGGAAGGTTTTCGGTTATTTGAATTTATCTATAAGGCGGATTGGGTTTTGGCAGCAATCCCACAACATGGCAATCTTCACCACATTATTTTTGATATAGTAAAAAACCTTATAATCTCCGCATACTAAATAACGATACTGTTGGGATGGCCTTTTAATTTCAACCGCATCTTTCCCTAAAAAAGGGTTCGCTGAAAGACAAGAAATAGATTCCGTAATCTTTCGTATACGCTTACCTGTACTAATAAGCCCGGCATTATCAGTATAATAAGCCCGTATCTTACGTAAATCATCCAAAGCAGGTTTTAGCCAAAAAATCTTCATTTCTACCACAATTCCATTTCTTTAAGTACATCTTCATGAGTTACATAATCACCTGCTTTATCTGCCTTTACAGCTTCATCCAACCGCTCCTCCACTTCTTCAAGCGTATAGGTGCAAGGACGTTTTGCAGCAGGCGAGGCAGACTTCTTGAGGCGCTTATAAGCAGCTTCCAGACGGCTCATCAGCTCTTCATTATCAATGGTGTTGATGATGTCTTGTATCAGGTTGAGTTTCCGTGCCTGTAAATCTAATTGCGTCATAATAAATCTTTTATTGATAGTTACTACCCTACAAAGATATGGAATCGATATTAATTCCCTACTGCAACCGTCAAATATTTTTACACTTGCTTGCTAAGTAAACGGATACCTGTAGACATACGCCTCATAGCGGCAACCAACCGTAATCTACCTGATATGGTAAAGCAGGGACTATTCAGAGAAGACCTCTTCTACCGCATCAATACGATACAAATAGAGATACCACCTCTCCGCAACCGCAAAGAAGAGGATCTATTTCCATACATACCGGCAATCAGGGAAAAAACATTTCGCTAGCGTTTAGGAAAAACGACGCGACAGTCTAACGGATAGCGTAAATTATAAGATGAATTATAATAGACTTCGGCTGCCCCTATCTTCAGTTTTGCCCGTATTTTAATGGGAAGATGATTCTGATCGTCGCCTATCCAGACTTCGGCTGCTTCTTTATTCTGAGTAAAAGCCTCATCAATAATATCAATATAAAAATGACGGGTACGGTATTTGGCATCGCCACGTTCTACAATCTGTTGTCCGGAATAACGGTAACTCACATTAACCAGATCGCGCCCGATAGCTATCAAAAAAGGAAACGTATCACCATAAGACATCTTGTCCCAATCCAAAGCCCGCAAATACATGGTCGCCCCAAGCATATCGAACATACGTCCCTGAGCTGTTAATATGGTATCAATCTTCGTCGTCTTCAAATTATATCTGTGCGAACGGACAGATACATTTCCTTCATTATAAGAGAAACTCAGATTATCAATTAAATAATAATCACCTTCATTTGTCCGTTTGGAACTAAACAATAACCTAGCATCATCATAAGAAAAATGGCAATCTATCGTATCACGCATCTTAAAAACCTTTTCCATCATACCCGATGTACGAAAAAGTAACCGATAATGCCACGATGAATTTCCTTCATACTTGGAATCTTTAATAGAAAGTGTTGCAAGCCCCGCTTTTGGCATCAGAATGCCCCATTTAAAATAGAGATCATAGTCTACCCGTTCACCATGAGTGAAATATCTGTTTGTAGGTAAACCCTGTGCCCGGATATAACCCACCCCTCCTATCAGCAAAAGAAGCAGTATATAAAGATAAACCCTAGAACGGCATTCCGGCACGTCCTGAGTTTTGCGATGACGATTGTCTTCCTTCATTCTTGTAATCCCTTTTCTTCTTGGTTAATTCTTTCGGCTTATTCTTCGTTATATCCAAAGGTTTCTGACGATTAAAGGGAGCAGCATGGATATCCCAGGTTTCTTCTACTTCCCAATTTTGCATAACATTAAGTTGTTTCGGACAATAGAAGACCATTTCAGGCTGCTGTTTATCGGAATATTTTCCTGTATCCCATTTCCCGTTTCCATTCACATCCAATACTAAACGGGCGTAATACTTATCTGGTTTCAAGTCCATAAATAAAGCACCTCCGTCTTTTACTTTCGCTTTCCGCACAGGTTGGTCGTTACCATTCAAAAGCTCTACATAAGCCGTTGTGTCTACTCCGATTATATTTATATACAAATGTCCATATTCATCTTTCTTCTTAATTTTAAACTCACCGGTAAAGAAATCATTCCACTTGCCATATATGCTTTGTATGGTAGCAGAGTCTATTTCCAAACGATATTCTTCTCCATACTTCCAGGGGCGGTTAATAAAGAAACCGAGCGCATTGGTCGTATCGGGTACAAAATCAAACTCCACCGGCTTCCAGAGCGTATCTACTTTCTGATCCAAGAAGAAAACCTCTTTCTTTAAATCGACAACCGGTTCATCAAATACAACGGATATTGTATCGAATAAGTTCATCGAGCCTTGTAAATTAATGTTTAGGCCAAGAAGAGGAGGCGTATCTGCATCGTCACCTTTTTTCTTCTTTTTCTTATCAGGACGATGGCGCATCAAGAATTGAACCGTATCTGTTTGTGCCTGCAAAACATTTACCGAGTCACTTTTCGGATAAGTTACGGAAACAAATAAGGTATCTTGTTGCCAGACAAGAGGATCCGTCAGCCAATAATGAATAGCCGTTTTTCCATCTGCCTCCTGTACCAGATACCAACTGCTATCAGCCGGAGCAAAATTTACAGGTACAAGAGCCGGAATTGTATCCAAAGCAGAGTTAAAGCGCAATGACAGTTTATTTTCCTGTGTACGCTCAGGTTTAAGCATATATTGCCGGCCGAACTTTTCTTTGAAAAGACGAAGCTCTATATTATCGGGCAAGAAGTGCGTATAACCTACGGTAAGTATAGTATCAATCGTCAAACTGTCTTTCCATATTGTATCTTGCCGGGAAGCAAATTCAAATGTAGGAACAATAACGGAATCGAGAAAAGCAATATCTTCTCCCGGCTGATCAAATTTATAATCGCGGTTCACATCATTTAAAGCAAATACGTGATATTTGCCCGGAGAAATATTCCGGATTGTAAACTGTCCTTTATCGTTTGTGCGCGAAGTACGTACAAACGGAAGTTTCACAAATGCAGAATCTTCAAGATTATCATGCAAGCCTATCATTATGCCAGGCATAGGTTCCAGATTTTCAGCATTCAATAATGTACCGGCAACCTCTAATGTATCGATTATATCTCCGGTAGAAAAAGCAAAAGAGAAGTTCTCGAATACGTTCTTTTCGTTATTATCGGAAATAGAGTTGGTAAAGTCTATCGTGTACGTCGTGTTGGGCTTTAATGTATCCATCAATTCAACCACAGCCTTACGGCCTGCAGTACGTACAATAGGCAGTTCCATCTGAGGTGGGGTGATGATTACGTTTTCGGAAGGTTTATCTATCTGTATCAACTCATCAAAAAGGATTTCTACCTTCTTGCCTTTATAGTTGGTCTGATTCGGAACAGGTGTACTACTTATAAATTTAGGAGGATTCTCATCATAAGGACCGCCGGTAGGCGTAGCCATGTTCGCACATGAATAAATTGCTACCAGCAGGAACAAACCGGCAAATAGCTGTAAACTGTTTCTTATATATTTGTCATTCATTTGATCTGACTGTTTATAGCGGGGACAAAAATAGGCAAATTACTCCGTTTTATCAAACGAAAACCAATCCTGCAATACAGGCATTTCTTTTTCTCACAATATTCCCGTTTAAGTTGGATAAGCGCCTGTGTATCTCCTGCATTACGAACTAACATTCCCGCATTCGTAAAAATTGCAACAATATGGTTCCGTTCCGGAGGAATGCTTTCGAGTAAACGCATTGATCTTTCACAGTATTCAGGAAGTTTATTGCGCTTTCCGTATGCAAACAACATCGGGACAACCGTATTGATCAAAAGAATATTCAGTGCATTTTCGCCCATCGGTTTCTCTTTTTCAGGAGAAGCATAACGGAAATGATAATGTGTCCTCCAATAATCAGACGGACTAATACGGAAGTATTTTTTTATTTCTCCGGTACTATATGCATCCAATATTGCTGAGAATAAAGTATCATGTTGTACCCATATTGCCGCGAGTTGAGCAAGTTTCAGATGAGGGAAATTAACCGGACGGATACGTAAACTCTTAAACAATGATTCGTCTAACGGTTTCAATCCGAATTTATGTCGCAAAAAACGATATTCCCTTTGCAATAACCGGTAATAATGGCAATCATTATCCTCCTCCAACATTCCTGCCTGGCCAAACAACAAGGCTTCGATCTGTGAACTGCTACTCCTTTGTTTTTGAATATAACGTAACGGCAAGCTCTTTGCCAACCATTCAAAGGCATCGTTATTAACCCCAAAGCCGAAATTACGCGTTAAAGTAACATAAAAAACTTCATTCCAATCATTATTATGTTGTTCCAAAAGCAACTCTATATCACGTGTTTTACGCTCTAAACGTTCACTAAGCAAAGCATCCGTCCAAATCGAAAGATGCAAGGGTTCTATCATCTGTATACAGGAAATACAGGGAACCGGAATATCGCGAAGCAAAAGCCATTCTATATTTTGCCTGACATTATCCGGAACAGATAAAACAAATTGAGGGACAGGTTCGCCATTCATACGATATATAGTCGCATCATCACAGGCCGTTACATGAAGAATTACCGAATCATAAGCCTTATCCTTATCATGCTTATGAAGAAACCAATCGGAAGCTTTATCGTGTATCTCAACACTTCCTGCCCAAACAGTATCATCCATTTTCACTTTGGCATTGAAAAAATCTGGGCCGGCATTTGTATTAAGAGTACCGGGGTCTAGTACCTCGATGGAAACCCCACCGGTAGTAACTAAAGGAGCAGAAGGATATAGCTTATATTTCCAAACATAGTGTAATAAACGTTCCATATTCTTTCAGAGTTAAGATTTATGCTACAAATCTAATCCATTTTCTATATATTTGCAGCATTAATTATCAAACATTTGACTCGAATAGTTTCAAATACAATTACCAAAATATGAAAATTGCACTTATCGGTTACGGCAAGATGGGTAAAACCATTGAACAGATTGCACTTGACAGAGGACATCAGATCGTGTCTATAGTAGATGTAAACAACCCTGAAGAAATACATTCGGACGCTTTTAAAAGTGCAGACGTGGCAATAGAATTTACCACTCCGGCAACTGCTTTCGATAATTACATGAAATGTTTTGCAGCAAATGTCCCGGTTGTTTCGGGAACTACAGGCTGGCTAGACCACATAGACGAAATAAAAAAGATATGCGCCACAGAAGGCAAGACTTTTTTCTACGCTTCCAACTTTAGCATTGGCGTGAATATCTTCTTTGCATTAAATAAATACCTTGCCAAAATAATGAACAACTTCCCTTCATACGATGTTAGCATGACGGAAACTCACCACATTCATAAACTGGATGCACCGAGCGGTACTGCTATCACTCTGGCAGAAGGCATAATTGAAAACATAGATCGTAAAGAACGTTGGACGTTGGAGACTGCAGAAAAGCCTTCCGACCTCCCTATCCATGCCATCCGGGAAGGCGAAGTACCAGGCATACACGAAATAGTTTACGATTCGGAAGTAGACTATATCAGTATCAAGCACGATGCCAAGAGCCGTGCCGGTTTTGCTTTAGGAGCTGTAATAGCTGCTGAGTTTACTGCAGGCAAACAGGGTTTTTTAGGAATGGACGATCTGTTTAAATTTTAAATACCGATAATAATAAAATGAAGAAGTTCACTAAAAAGCAATGGATTAAATTCGGCATTGCAACCATATTATACGCCTTATTTTGCCTTTGGATGCAAAATGCATGGCTTTTATTGGGTATTATCGTACTAATCGACATATTCCTGACACAATATATTCCATGGGGTGCCTGGAAACGTTCCAAGAATCCGAAAGTACGCAATATATTAGAATGGATAGACGATATACTGTTTGCTTTAATTGCTGTCTATTTCATCAACCTGTTCGTTTTCCAGAACTACCAGATACCTACATCTTCACTTGAGAAATCATTGTTGGTAGGCGACTATCTATTCGTTAGCAAACTGAGCTATGGCCCCCGTGTACCAAATACCCCGGTTTCTTTTCCGTTAGTCCAGAATACATTGCCAATCCTGAATACCAAGTCATATCTGGATTGGCCGGAATGGGGCTACAAACGGGTAAAAGGTTTCGGAAACGTAAAACGTAACGATATCGTAGTGTTTAATTTCCCGGCCGGTGACACTGTTGCCCTGAAAGTGCAGAATCCCGATTATTATACATTGATAGAAGAAGTAGGACGCGATCGTATACACCTGGACAAAGCTACTTTCGGCGATGTCATCTATCGTCCCGTAGATAAGCGGGAAAATTATGTGAAACGATGCATCGGTATGCCGGGTGACACAATTGAAGTCCGCAACAACCAGGTATATATAGACGGCAAAGCTGCGAAGAATCCTGAAAAAATGCAGTTTAACTACTACGTTGAAACAAACGGATCACCCATTACCGAAGATCAGTTCCGTTTAATGGATGTCAGCAAAGACGACCGGATGATTGTCTCCAACGACAAATTGCTTTCATTCCTTGGCTTCACACCGGGCCAGGGCGGACAATACAACCCGGTTTACCATTTACCACTTACAAAGAAAGCGCTGGCCATTGCAGAAAAACTTCCGAATGTGAACAAAGTTGTTATTGAACCGGATGATTTAGGTGGCTCTACTTACTATCCGGCAGGATATAACACAGGATGGACGCGCGATAACTTCGGCCCGTTATGGATACCGAAGAAAGAAGCTACAATTCCTTTGACGGAACGTAATCTGGCATTATACGGCCGATGCATCAAGAACTATGAAAACAATACGCTGGAAGTAAAAGACGGCAAAGTATATATAAACGGTAAACCGGAAACATCTTACACCTTTAAGTATGATTACTACTTCATGATGGGCGACAACCGTCACAACAGTGCCGACAGCCGTTCATGGGGCTTCGTACCCGAAGATCATATTGTTGGTAAGCCTATCCTTATCTGGTTATCTTTAGACAAAGACCGTAGCCTGTTTGACGGCGGTATTCGCTGGGACCGTCTGTTCCGCTGGGTACATCCGGATTAACAGAGAAAGAGCAAAGCACATATGAAACATACGATCCTTTCCATCCTGAAATGGCTGGTAGCCTTTGCACTACTGGGAGGGATTGTTATGTTAATACGTTTTTACTGTATCGGATCATACCGTATATCGACCGATGCCATGGAGACATCGCTTCATCAAGGCGACTACATACTCGTAAATAAATTGCCTGTAAAAGGCAATCCGGGACGCAATCGGGTAGTATTATTCACCAGTCCTTTGCTGCAAGACACAACAACGTCTCCTCTTTTTATCAGCCGTTGCATAGGAATGCCGGGCGATACGATTCATGTAAACTACGACAGCTACAATGTAAATGGTAAACAAATACCCCGTTCTCCGCGGACGCTTACTACTTATTTTGTTACGGCAAGTGCGGAAAATGAATTTATACAAGCTTTGCGAAAGCTGAACATTCCTCAAAGAGACCTGAAAAAGGAGGCGTATGGATTCACGCTACGTCTTACCACTTTTGAAGAGTATCAGCTTAGAGAAGAGCTGACCGACGATACAAACCTCCGGTTTATAAACGAGCAGACCGACAACTATACGCTCGTTGTTCCACAAAAAGGGCATGCTTACCGTTTGAACAATGCAGCCCTGACGGCTTGCAAAGAGGCCATTTTAAAAGAAACGAGCGGAAAAGCCGTATTCCGCAACGGCAAACTTTACATCGACGGAAAAGAAACCTCTTTCTTTTTCTTCAAACAAGACTATTATTGGATGCTATCCGACAATACAAATGATGCGGTAGATTCACGCCACTTAGGCTTCATCCCGGCAGACCATATAATAGGCAATGCCTTAATATGCTGGTATAGCCAGGACAAACAACGAATATTAAAACCTGTAAACTGATGCAATCCGTATATCTTTCGACATCCTATCTGGGGCCAATCCAGCAATATTGCAAAATGTATTCTTTTCCTGAAGTCCGTCTGGAAATATTCGAGAACTATTTAAAGCAGACTTACCGTAACCGCTGTACCATTGCTGCAGCCAACGGGCCTTTGTCCTTATCAGTCCCCATAATAAAGCCTGACACGCTTAAATGCCTGACAAAAGACATCCGTATTTCCGATCATGGCAACTGGCGCCACCTGCACTGGAATGCAATCGTTTCGGCTTATAACATGAGCCCCTTTTTTGAATATTACGAAGAAGATTTCGCCCCTTTTTATGAAAAGCGATACGGCTTTTTACTCGATTTCAACGAAGAACTCCGGCAAACGGTCTGTAATCTGCTGGATATACAACCCAATATAATTTATACCGAAGATTACTCTCCCGTCGTACCCGTCGATTTCCGCGAATCGATCCGTCCGCGCCAACCAATGCCCGATCCCACATTCGATCCTAAGCCTTATTACCAGGTATTTCAGGCTAAATCCGGTTTCCTGCCCAATCTAAGCATCATAGACCTGCTGTTCAATATGGGGCCAGAAAGTATTGTGATACTTCGCAACTCTTCGCTTAACATCGAGCTTTAAAACGGTTTGAAACAGAAACCGGACGTCCGTTTTAACAAAAAACTTTCATGCGGTAAGGTGGAAGGAAGTCATCTTATAAGGTGAGAATGCATCACGCGGTAACGTGGTACACTCTCACGGCATAAGGTGGAAGACTGCCACGCGGTAACGTGATACACTGTCACGGCATAAGGTGAAAGACTGCCACGCAGTAACGTGATACACTCTCACCTTATCCCTTCCCTTTTTTCCGTAGGTTATTCTTTCTGGAACTTGCGGCTCACTTTAATAAGATTGCCGGTGAAAGCTACAACGTTCTGCACTTCCTGCACCATATTGAGGTATAACATACTGACTTTTGTGCTTCCGCTCTGCCCCTGAATACGTTTTAACTCTCCTTTCTTTAATGCTGTAAGTTGGTTATGCAGGCTTACCGATTCGGCAACCAATGCTTCCATATCCGTATAGTCATTCTTCTCGACCATAAGGGCACAACGGTTTTCAAAATCTATCACTTTCTTTGTCACAGCACCAAACTCTTCCTTCTGGATAGCGCCAAGAGGCGGGAAGTTGTTATCTATATGGTCTTTCAGAGGCTCGGTAAGACGGTGGATGCTAAAGATTATTTCACTGGCAAAATCATTGCACTGATAATAATATAAACCTTTCTCTACCGCTATATCATGTTCCAGCTGGGTAACACCAAGAGTACCTACACGCTTTACCTGCTTCAGGTGTACTTTCTTTTCGGCCACAGCCGCTAAAGTCTTCTTTAAATCACGCAGGTTCTCATTCATAAAACCATAAATTGCCTGCGATAACATCCCGGCAGTGAAAGTAAGATCGGTTTGCACCTCTTCGCGGCTATGTTCGCGGAATAAAGCTAACGCTTCGCGTGCATCGGTAGATTTACGTAATTTGGCAACCGTAGAGTTCACCTCTTCCTTTAAAGCCTGTTTACGCATCTTCTTCTTATAGGCAATCTGGCTGCGTACCAAAGAGTAAACAGCCAATCCTACCATACACACCATAGCCGGTATGCCTCCGAAATAGATCATCAATGCTACGACGAAACAGATCGTAAAGGCAGCTCCCGCAGTGATAAACCAACCGCCAATAACAGAAAGCACCCCTGTGATACGGAATACGGCACTCTCGCGCCCCCACGCACGGTCGGCCAATGAACTACCCATCGCAACCATGAAAGCCACATAAGTAGTAGACAAAGGCAGTTTCAAAGAAGTTCCCAAGGCTATCAACAGACCTGAAAGTACTACATTGACAGAAGCACGCACAAGGTCGAAGCTGGCACGGTCTTCCAGAATCATTTCATTTTTATTAAAACGGCTGTCGATCCAGTTTTTTACCGATAAAGGAGTAATGCTATCAATCGTAGAAGCGATGTTGCTGCATGTACGAACCAGAACACGTGCTACAGGAGAGGTTCCAAAGTTTTCATCACCTTCTGCCTGGCGGGAAAGATCGAGAGAGGTTTTTACTACGTTATGCGCTTTTTTGGATGTGGCCAAAGCAATCACCATAACCATGCCTGCGCCAATAAGGAAATAGATAGGAGTCTGTGCCGGTTCCAGCAAGGAAGACATCAGGAAAGTGTCGGTTGTTGTTGTTCCGCCCTGCGCTACATAGTCCATATAAGAAGAATAGCCAACCAAAGGAACACCGATAAAGTTAACCAAGTCATTGCCGGCAAAAGCAAGGGCAAGAGAAAATGTACCCATCAATACAACGACTTTAAACACGTTTACCTTTAGCCAGTGAAGTATTTGCATCAAAATTGTAAATACTACAAAACAAATCCAGACAATAGTTGCAGTATTACTATACACCATATTCTTAACATCGCCATCCATAAAGGAACTTTCCTTCAAACCTTTTATAAGCATAAAGTAAACAATGGCAGTTGCGGCAATACCTCCGAAAATGGCAGCAAAATACTTCATTTGCTTCTTATAATTAAAGGTAAACATAAGCCGGGCTATATATTGCACCAACGTTCCAAAAAAGAACGCTATAGCCACCGAAACGAATATGGCAAGAATCACAGTAAACGCTTTATCTGTATTCAGCAAATCTCCAAGTTGCAAAACTCCGTCGGAGTTAATTATTTTCATCATGGCAATGGCAACCGTACCTCCCAATAATTCAAAAACCAACGACACGGTAGTAGAAGTCGGCATTCCTAACGAATTAAAAATATCCAGCAGCACTACATCCGTAAGCATCACAGCCAATAAAATGCTCATAATCTCGGAAAAGTAAAAATGCTGCGGCTGATAGATACCATGACGTGCTACATCCATCATACCGTTAGAGAGTGAGGCTCCTACAAAAATACCGATGGCGGCAATTACCATAATAGTTTTAAACGAAGCTGCTTTGGAACCAATCGCCGAATTGAGGAAGTTTACCGCGTCATTACTGACCCCGACAGAAAGGTCAAACACAGCCAGAATGAACAGGAAGACCACCAGAAAAAGATAAAATGTTTCCATAAATAATTTATTCTTAATTTTGCACAAAGGTCTGAAACAGTTATTTCACTCCAATTACACACATGTTACAAACGTGTTACAAGTCCATCTGATATGTTAACTGAACAATTTGCATATAAATAAAGTTAGGCATTCGTATGGTTTTCTGAAAATATCTCTATTTTTATGCAATAAATAAGGAATATAACGTGGACAATAAGGATTTCGACAGTATCTATAACCGGAATTATAGACGCTCTTTTCTGTTTGCCAAATCGTATGTACACGATGACATGGCAGCAGAAGACATTGTTGCCGAATCATTGGTAAAATACTGGAAGCTGATTTCTTCCGGCGAAACCGATATTTCCGATGCTTTATTACTAACCATCCTAAAGAACAAGTCTTTGGATTATCTTCGTCATCAAGCCATCCAACATAATGTAATCGAGAATATGGCGGATATCATGAATAGAGAAATAAATCTCCGCATATCAACGCTGGAAGCTTGCGATCCATCGGAAATCTTTTCAAAAGAGATTAGAAAAATAGTCAAAGAGACACTTCTTACTTTACCTGAACAAACTCAACATGTATTCCGGCTAAGCCGTTTCGAAAACAAATCCGTAAAAGAGATAGCAGAGATTACAGGTCTTACAGTTAAAGGGGTGGAATACCACATCACCAAATCACTGAAAATAATGAAATCAAACCTAAAAGACTACATGCCATTATTAATGTTTTTAATGGATTAACCGGATAAAAAAGCCCCCAACACATAAATGCGCCGGGGGCAAACGGGGATGCAAAGAGAGCATCCATGTGCGGAAGGTGTATTATTTAATAATACTACGTCCTATCCACACTTGAGGCTGTTGCAGGCCAAAAATCCATGCGACGGTGGAGGCTACATCGAACTGCATCATACTTTCTTCAATGACATGTCCTTTTTTAATGCCTTTACCAGCAATGATAAATGGGGTTTCCATTTCCTGCATGGTTTTACCTCCGTGGCCCTTTCCAATACCACCATGATCGGCGGTTACAATTATAATAGTTTCATCCCATATCCCAGCATCTTTCACAGCCTGCACAATTTGACCTATATAACTGTCTAGCTCTTTCAATTTTGTATAATACGCCGGAGTATCATGGCCTACTGCATGGCCTACATGATCGGGCTGATCAAAAATAACAGCTAATAAATCCGGCTTTTCCTGCTTGATGTACTCTACTGCAAAACGGGCAGTAGCCGTAGAATCAGCCGAAGCCTCAACAACATGTTTATCATAGCTCAAAGCCAATGTATCTACTAAATAACGAATTCCATCCCATTCGTAAATACAACCAATCTTTGCTTTCGGATCAGCACGATGTAATAAGCCAAATACAGTCGGAAAAATACCATCCTCATCTACAATTCTCGATGGCAACTCCGGTACCTGCGAACCCCATTCCGTATATCCGTGCAACTCGGGGCCTGCTCCCATAAACATAGAAGCCCAATTCACTGCACTTGATGATGGCAAAACAGAACGTTTATTCAGCGTATAACACCCTTCTGTCATCATTTTTTTAACATTAGGCATTTCGGCCTTTCCGATACTGTAAGAACCCCAACCGTCAAGTCCGATCAATATCACATGCTTGGCATGATTATCAACAGCAGACAGGTTGTTAACTGCAAATATCGTACAAAAAACAATTATAAGAAGATTTTTTTTCATAAAGCTATATTTTTAAGGTTAATTTCCGAAATCCCTTATTTTACAAGTTTCAATTCATCAATAAGACGAGAACATTTGCCCCACTTATCCACGACAAATAAAACATAACGGATATCTACACCTATACAACGCTGCAAATCCGGTTCAAAAGCAATATCGCCACTCATAGCTTCCCAGTTCCCATCAAATGCCAATCCTATCAAGCGGGCATTCTTATCAAAAACAGGGCTACCCGAATTTCCTCCGGTAATATCGTTATTCGTAAGGAAACAAAGTTGAAGATCTCCATTTTCATTCGCATAAGGACCAAAGTCTTTACTGCGTATCAGATCAAGATACTCGGGTTGTACCCAAAACTCATCACTGGCAGGATTCTCTTTTTCCAGGATACCTTTCTCGGTAGTATAAAAATCATACCAACCCGCATCATAAGGTTTATATCCGCCAATTGATCCATAGCTCAGACGCATAGTAAAGTTCGCATCAGAGGACAATGCTTCATCCGGATGCATTTCTTTCAAACCTGCAAAATATAAACGCTCTCCTTTGGATATATCATATTCCGCATCACTCATGAATTGTTGTAATTCAAAAAGGGAAATCAAGACAGAAAGGCTTAATTCGGCCGCAGGATCTTTTTTAAACTTATCGTATTGTTTACGATTTTTTATAATAGACTCGATTTGATCGTACGAAAGCAGTTTCGTTTTCTTAAAAACATCAGCCGTATATTTTTCGTAATCTCCTTTATACTTCTTATCTATTTGCTTATAAATATCAGGAAGGAATTGTTCGGGTACACGCTCTTTTACTACTTTCATCATAGCGGTTAATACCTTTTGATCGAGAGCCGGATCATAATCCTTAAAAAAAGACTCAATACGTTCTTTCATAAAAGCGTCTTTCTCTTCGGAAGTTGAGCCATCCACATCTACTGATTGTATCATACGGGCTAAACGTACAATTTCAGCTCCACTGGAGAAAGCCTCCATCAAATAAGTAGCCGCTTGTCTATATTCGTTTGTAGAGGTATAACCTTTCTCTAACAGTTCAAGTACATTACCATATTTTTCTTTACGCTGTTCATCTTGTGCAACCCATGCAGCAAAATCCGCTTCTTCTTTCTTCTTACGTTCAATTACATTCAGGTTTGCCAATCCCCGATTCATTCCAATCGAATTTTTCCAATAATTGGAACTTCCCGCATATTTCGATGCATATTTAATACGGATTTCATCGCTAGCCAACATAGCATCTTTCCAGATAGCCTGTTTGATTCCACGCACTTCTATGCGTGGTTTATTCGAATTTTCAATACGTTGCTGTACTCCCCACGAACTAAGATAACGGTCTGTACTTCCCGGAAAGCCTATAGTCATGGCATAATCTTTATCCTGGTAGCCCTGCAATGAAACTTCTGCTACATATTTAGGCTGATAGGGTTTATTGTCCGCATTATACTCAGCCGGCTTATTATCCTTACCGGCATAAACACGGAAAATAGAAAAGTCACCCGTATGGCGCGGCCACATCCAGTTGTCTGTATCGCCTCCAAATTTTCCAATTGAGCTCGGTGGAGCAAATACCATACGCACATCACGGTACACATCATATACAATCAAAAAATATTTATTATTATTATAAAAAGGGATTACATCGGCCGATACAAACTCAGTATTACCGATAGAATCGCAAATAACACGTCCAATTGAGTCTGCTGCAGCCAAACGCTTAAACTCATCACTGATCCCTGATATTTCACTATTGATACGGTCGCTTACATCTACCGTTTCATGTAAATAACGAACCGATAGTCCCGGAACCGGCAATTCTTCAGACAAATTTTGCGAAACAAAACCGTCTTTCAAATAGTCATGTTCCACACTACTTAATTGCTGGATAGCACCAAATCCACAATGGTGGTTCGTAAAAATTAAACCTTGGTCGGAAACAGTAATACCTGTACATCCACCGCCAAAAATAACAACAGCATTAGCTACGCAAGGGTCTGTTTCACTATAAACCTGTTTGTACGAAGGAGTAAAACCCAGTTCCTTCATACGGGCTAAATTCTGTTTATTCAACTCCTTAAGCACCCACATCCCTTCATCAGCATAAGCCTGTCCCGCAACAACAAAAAGCAGCAACAAGGCACATACTCTCTTCTTCAAATTCATTCTCTCTCTTTTATTCAATTAATAATTTTACATTACCAACACCCGCTCGTGCAGATAACCATTCACGTATTTTTTTCTTTTCTTCAGCGTTAATGCGTTCTCTATCCTTACATTTCAAATAAACTAACATTACAGTATCTTGCTTTTCTGTCGATGCTTTCATGATGTATGTATTAGAACATGATGCCTCTTCCACAAAAGGGAAAAGAACTTTCATCTCCGGCATAACCTCTTCAGTAATACGCGATGAACTACGGCAAACATCAAGTTTATGCTTCAGCGAATCTATTTGTATTGCCTGTACACGCAATACCTCTTCATGATTCTTATACAGGTCTTGCATAAGCAAACTTTTTAACTCATTTATATCGGTAGATTCTTGCCCGAATCCTTGCTGTACAACAAGTGAAACATCTTTCAACCCGTACTTAGGCATTTTTGAACGGACATTTGCAATCATCGTTTCAGGAACAGTTTCACCGATCAATACGACTTTTACTTCTTTTTTATCACTCGTATCGGTAATTGTTTTACTCAATATCTGGGTATTCGGAAAGTTCAGTTCTTCGGATACAAACGAACGTACTCTTTCATTAAAGTAACTTGTACGGATTAAATTATAACTAAGAAAGAGACTCGGAACAATTGTAAAAAAAACGATTATACCGACATAACGGGTTACTATTTTCTCACGTTGTTTATCAAGAAATACTTTTTTGGGGTATTTCAGCAGCCTTACAACCACATAAGTAGCCAAACTGATAAAAACCGTATTGATGAAATACAAATAAAACGCGCCGAAAAAATAATACAAATTGCCACTGGCTAATCCAAAGCCTGCCGTACATAAAGGAGGCATCAATGCTGTTGCAATAGCAACACCCGGTATCACATTTCCCTTACTTTTGGTAGAACTCGCTACAATTCCGGCCAATCCACCGAAAAAGGCAATCAACACATCATAAACGGTAGGTTGCGTACGTGCTAACAATTCGCTTTGAGCTTCACTGATCGGAGAAATCAAAAAATAGAGAGTAGAAGTTATAACACTAAATACAGTAGCCGTAGCAAAATTACGGAAAGAACGTTTGATTAACTCGAAATCGGATATGCCTAATCCTAAACCAAAACCCATTATCGGCCCCATAAGCGGAGAAATAAGCATTGCACCGATAATGACAGCAGTAGAATTCGTGTTCAACCCTAAAGAAGCCACAAACGTGGCAAAAATAAGTACCCAAAGATTTGTTCCTTTAAACTCTACACCCTTCTTAATAGATTCAATCGTTTCCTCTTCGTCTTCTTTCTCCTGACGAACATCGAAATTTCTAATAAAAAAATTCCTGACCAGTATGTACAATGCTCCTTTTGCCATATTTCAAAACTATCTATCTATTGCCTACAAAGATAGGAATAGAATAATTAATACTAGAAGATTAGAAGCATTTGTTTGCAGTTGTTATGAAAAATGATACATTTACAGAATCTCAAGCACACTCAATGGATCTTCAAGCTCTGCATCTTCTTCTAATAGCTGAATTACATTTACGTATGCAAGCTTTTTCATGATAATTTGATTTTCATTCTACAGTAAAATAAATTCTAAACTTCATTTCATCCGTGATGGCATTTTTGTAATACTCATCTTTAGTATTTGACAAGTCAAATCTGAAAGTAAAACCTATATAATAATTACCGGGAGGCAATGGATGTTGTTCATTTATATCATCTCTTATCCACGGAAAAACACCTATATTACTTCTTCCCGGATAATATATAGAAGGTATATCTACCCAATTTATAGGAAATCCATCTGCCACTCCAACAAATGTACCATCAGATTTATAGACTTTACCTATTTCATCAGGAGGAAAATGATCGTACATTAAGAACTCTGTTTCTCTAAAATTCTCTATCGAACAACAAATAGAAAAGTTTTCTCCTTCTTTAAAGGTTGTAGCTGGCTCTCCTTGTTCGTTCTGCAAGTAGAATTTAAGACCAACATCGTACATTTTCACTTCAATTACTTTTTCATTACCTCCTGGAGATATCAGTATCAAGTCCTCCTTATCACAACTTCCCATACAGAAAATAAAGGAAAACAGTAATAAATAATAGAATGTCTGATTCATAAGCACATAGATTTAAAGTTAATTTTAAACAAACACAAGTATTCGTTATTAAGAATACGACAAGAAAAATCTTAATGACTAAGATAAGAATATATACTTATTCTAAACTAATAATTATAATATTTTAATGACATTTCCTAGCAAAATATCAGAAAACTATAATACTCTATATTTTTGCGCTATTTATACCATTTACAATAATCAACCATATTTCAGTATTTATAAAAACATTCTCCCAAGCTACCGGTTGGCATAAATATAAGTACTCTCCAGACTGTCATAGTTATGATTTTTACAACTCATAACTATAAATTTCTAAAATCATAACTATGACTTCTTTACTTCTTTATTCTCCTAATTGGTATAAGAATAAATTATTACCTTTGCCTGTCAAGATAAAAAGATATTATGGAAGACGATTTTGATATACGCGATGCAAAAATACCGGAAAACGAACGGGAGTATGAAAACGCTCTCCGGCCTCTTTCGTTTCATGATTTTAGCGGGCAGGCAAAGGTTGTTGAAAACCTGAAAGTGTTCGTTATGGCGGCACGTATGCGGAAAGAGGCATTAGATCATGTTCTATTACATGGACCTCCGGGACTAGGCAAAACAACTTTATCAAATATTATTGCAAATGAGCTGGGCGTAGGTTTTAAAGTAACCTCCGGTCCTGTTTTAGATAAACCGGGAGATTTAGCCGGCATTTTGACCTCTTTAGAGAAAGATGATGTCCTATTCATCGATGAAATTCACCGTTTAAGTCCGATTGTTGAAGAATATCTTTACTCTGCAATGGAAGATTACAGAATTGACATCATGATTGATAAAGGTCCGAGTGCACGTTCCATCCAAATTGATATCTGCCCTTTTACACTTGTAGGGGCAACTACCAGAAGCGGCTTGCTTACAAGCCCCCTTCGTGCCCGGTTTGGTATCAACATGCACCTGGAATATTACGATGTAGAGACATTAACAAAAATCATTCTTCGCAGTGCCGACATACTGAATGTCAAATGTGATCTGAGTGCAGCCCGCGAAATCGCGTCCCGCAGCCGGGGAACACCACGTATCGCAAACGCCCTGCTCCGCCGCGTAAGAGATTTTGCCCAGGTGAAAGGATCAGGGTCGATAGACAAGGCCATTTCCTGTTACTCATTGGAAGCCCTGAACATAGACCGTTACGGACTTGATCAGATAGATAACAAACTGCTTACAACGATTATAGATAAATTTAACGGTGGTCCGGTGGGGTTGACAACAATTGCAACTGCACTGGGAGAAGATCCGGGAACTTTGGAAGAAGTATACGAACCTTTCCTTATCAAAGAAGGCTTTATCAAACGAACACCGCGGGGACGTGAAGTCACAGATTTAGCTTATACCCATCTGGGGAGAAACAAAGGAAGTGAACAGGGGTTCCTATTCGATTAATAAACGGAGTAGCCGTCAAAGAATAACGGCTTAAATCAAATTATATGGCGCAAGGAATGAAGCGGTTGGCTAAAGAGACAGCCGTATATGGAGTTAGCAGTATTTTAGGCCGTTTCCTCAACTGGATGCTAGTGCCTATGTATACGCGCGTATTGGCAAGCACTGCCGATTTTGGGATTGTAACCAATGTTTACGGATGGATAGCCCTGTTGCTTGTATTACTTACTTACGGGATGGAAACGGGTTTCTTCCGTTTCATCAATAAAAAAGAAGAACAGGAACCGATACGTATTTATTCGACCGCTCTATTCAGTTTGGGCATAAGTTCTATTGCATTCATTCTTCTGTTACTGCCATTCTATGGAACCATTAGTAACACGCTTGGATATGCAAACCATCCGGAATATATCCTGATGATGGGAATCACAGTTGGAATAGATGCTTTCTGCTGCATCCCTTTTGCCTACCTCAGATACAAAGGCAAGGCCATACGCTTTGCTTTCCTTAAACTGCTGGCCATTTTCCTCAACATTGCACTGAATATCTTTTTCCTTATCATCTGCCCGTGGCTTATGAAACATTATCCTTCAGCGGTGGATTGGTTCTTTCATGCAGATTACAGTGTCGGTTACATCTTTATTTCAAATGTGATAACAACTGTTGTAACATTACTTATGCTGCTTCCCGACATGATACCCGGTTTCCGGCATAAACCCGACCTGCAAGTCTGGAGGCAGATGCTGCGTTATTCATTCCCGATCCTGATATTGGGAATAGCCGGAATCTTTAACCAGACGGCCGATAAAATCCTGTTTCCTTTTCTATTTGCCGACAAAGAATATGCAAACGAGCAGCTCGGCATTTACGGTGCCTGCTTCAAAATAGCGCTGGTTATGGTTATGTTCACCCAAGCCTTCCGCTACGCCTACGAACCATTCATCTTCGCCAAGAACAAAGAAGAGGGGAGTAAAAAAGCATATTCGGAAGCGATGAAATACTTCGTTATCTTCACGCTCTTTATCTTTCTCTTCGTTACGTTCTACATAGATATTTTCAAGTATTTCGTAGACAAAAGCTATTACCCCGGTCTACGTGTCGTCCCGATTGTAATGCTGGGCGAACTTTTCTTCGGTATTTATTTTAATCTTTCATTCTGGTATAAGCTAATCGACCAGACACAATGGGGAGCCTATTTTTCAACTATCGGATGTATTGCTACCGTATCCATCATACTCTTTTTCGGGCCAACTTACGGATATATGGCTTGTGCTTGGGCATCCTTCTGTTGTAATCTGTTAATGATGCTTCTTTCATACTTCATCGGACAAAAGAGGTTTCCGATACAATACGATTTAAAATCGGCAGCCCTGTATGCAAGCCTGGCTACAATTCTATATTTGGCAGGAATGCTCCCAAAAATAGATTCGGAAATTATACGATTAGTTTACCGCAGCACATTATTACTCATTTTTATCGTATTCACCGTAAAAAGAGATTTGCCGTTGAAAGAACTCCCGTATATCGGCAAATATTTCCAATAAATATATTCTTGCCAAATAATTCCGGAATCCATGCTTTAGAAATTGTACGGCTATTAAAGCTAAATAGCCGCAAATTTACGGGTATTTTTATCCCAGGAAGGCATAGAATAAATCAATTCAACTGCCTGTTCGGCTGTTTCGGCTACAGCCCACATGGCAGCGTGCTGAGGACGCATAAAATGTTCGTCCATACATCTCTGAAGCATTTCAAGCAAAGGATCAAAATAATGATTGGTATTCAAGACCACAATCGGATTGAGATACAAACCTAATTGTTTCCAGGTTATCACTTCCAACAGCTCTTCCAATGTACCACAACCACCCGGAAGTGCAATCACCGCATCAGACGTATCAGCCATCAGTTGCTTACGCTCATGCATTGTATCGACCTCGATTAATTCGGTCAATCCGGTATAATGCCAATCCTGTTCCACCATAAACCGGGGAATTACGCCTGTTACTGTACCGCCGGCTTCCAATGTGGCATCCGAAACAGTACGCATCAATCCTATAGAACCCGCACCATTAACCACCCTAAGTTTCCGTTCACCCAACAAAGTCCCTAATTGCTTCGCTGCCTCAAAATAGACAGCATCTATTTTTGTACTCGATGCGCAATACACGCATACGGAAGAGATCGTATTCATCTGTTCTTATTTATTAATATCATATCCAAACAAAGCAAAATCACCCAGACAAGGGTCACCGGGAAAGACTGTATTCAAGGCTTCTGTAATCTCATAGGCTGCCTTCATAGAAGCTGTCTTCTGCTTTGTCAAGCCCAGTTCTATCGATATCTGGTAAACATGTGTATCTAAAGGAATAAGCAATTGGTGTGGCTTAACAGCAGATTGCCATATACCAAAATCTACGATTCCATCCATCCTAACCATCCAGCGCAAAAACATTGCCAATCGCTTGCAAGCCGAATTGCCACTTATTACAGGAATGCCATTCACATTATAAAATAACTCTTGTAGCCTGGGAATAGGTGCAAGATGCGGAATGTCGTGCAAGGCATCTTCCAAAGAGTCATACCTCAAATATATTTCTCTCAGACGCAAACAAAGCCCCTCTAAGTCCGAATAAGTATAAAAGCGATAGAAAGTATCACGTATGGCCGGATCATTCGTTTTAAACGATGAAATGGCAGATATACCGTCATTCATCAACCATTCATATGGACTTGATCCCATAATCAGATGTAATTCTTCGGCCTTCTTCAGGATATTCGGCCTTCTACCATAAGAAATCCAGGCAGTGAGAAAGGCCGAAATCTCAATGTCTTGCTTTTTGTGGAAGCGGTGGGGAAATTGGACAGGATCATCCGTTATAAATGATTTTGTATTATATTGCTTTGCCCACTTTTGGAGTTGCTTTTTCACCGTCTCGTTCATTTAATCATTTCTTCTTCAAAAAATATTGCCGCTGATCTTCCGGATAATGCTCGATTGCGTAACGCAAAGCTGTACGGGGTAAACAAGTAGCATACTTTTCCAGGAAATCGGTCAATGTATTCCGGTTTTTCTTACCAACCTCACGCAACATCCAGCCTACAGCCTTATGCATCAAATCATGCTTATGTGTCATTAATCGTTCCGCAATAGCCAATGTATCGGTGAATTCGCCTTTGCGTATAAATGCAACAGTAGATACCATGGCAATACGTTGTTCCCAAAGGTTATCGCTCTCTGCCAGTTCATACAGGCGCGAACGGTCTTTATCCAACAAATAGACACCAACCACATGAGGACAAGTTACATCCACCAAATCCCAATTATTAATATAACGGGCATTCTTCAAATAAAACTTATAAAGAGCATCCCGTTCTGCCGGAGAAGCCTTCTTAAACCGTTCCACTACGATCAATAGGGCACAAAGACGGGCTTCATGGTACTTACTTTCCACTAGTACCTGCAATTCGGACAAAGGGGTTTGTTTATTTGCCTTAGCAATATTCCGGGTAAGAGGAACCACTAACCCCAGAAAGATATCACCTTCGGCATACTGTCCGGGGCCTGTTTAAAAAAATCGTTGTAAGAAAACGGCTTTCTCAGGGTTTGCAACAGACAACAACTCATTCAACACAAATTCCGCTGTCATGGTTTCAATACCCGTGACACAGGGCGGTCGCCTTCCAGAAATCCGATTACATTATCCGACACGGCACGTGCCATCTCTATACGGGTAGCTGTTATCTGTGTCCCGATATGTGGAGTAAGTACTACATTATCCATCCCGAGTAACTCAGGTAACGGATAGTCGCCAAATTCAAATACATCCAATCCGGCACCATAAATAATGCCTTCCTGCAGCGCCTTCACCAAAGCATGTTCATCCACCAAAGGGCCGCGCCCCGTATTAATCAGGATAGCAGTAGGTTTCATTCTTTTTAATGCGGATTCATCGATGATATGATATGTTTCAGGAGTATACGGTGCATTCAAAGAAACAAAATCAGATTGTGCCAGCAAGTCTTCAAACGAAACATAAGTCACCCCCAGTTTGGTTTCATCCTCGATACAAAGCTGGCGGCGGTTATGATAAACGACCTCCATACCACAAGCCCGGGCACGCTTAGCCAACGCTTTCCCGATTCGTCCCATACCTACTATTCCTAATGTTTGTCCGGTAATAGGCATTCCGAGATTCTCGAGTACACCAACTTTCATCTCTTTTCCCAATGTACGCAACTTACGATCGCATTCGGTAATACGACGGGCTGTATCTAATATTAATCCCAAAGCAATATCAGCAGTTGGGGCCGTCACAGGACCGGGAGTATTAGACACGACAATTCCTTTCTCTACCGCATAAGCTACATCTATATTATTATAGCCAACAGCATAATTGGCAACCATCTGTAACTTCGGTGCATGATCAATAAGTTCCTTATTCACCGGAAAATCGAACATGGAACAAAGCACGTCATATTCAGGTATCATTTCAAACACCTCTTCATACGTAAAGTCCCGTCCATCAGGAAAGGTAACCTCGTATTTGCTCTCCAGCTCCGCAAATCCTTCGCGAAACATGTCATAGGTAACTAATATCTTCTTCATACCTCTTACAATTATTAGGTAGCAAAAATACAAATCTATTGGCAATTAATTCGTATTTTTGTCAAATGCAACTTATTTTAGGTTCTTATTTTATCTTCCGAAAAGATAAAGATTAACATTTCTATTTCAAACTATGGTACTAAACTATATCTGGATTGCTTTCTTTCTTATTGCATTTGTAGTTGCTTTAGGTAAACTGCTGATAGGTGGAGACACAACAATTTTTACCGAAATTATTAATGCTTCCTTCGATTCTGCCAAAACAGGATTTGAAATATCGCTGGGACTTACCGGCATACTTTCCTTATGGTTGGGAATAATGAAGATAGGAGAAAAAGGCGGATTAATACAATCTTTTGCACGGATGGCATCGCCCGTATTCAGCAAACTGTTTCCTGATATTCCGAAAGACCATCCCGCTACCGGATCTATATTTATGAATCTGTCAGCCAACCTGTTAGGACTAGACAACGCCTCAACTCCCATGGGATTAAAGGCTATGCAGCAGCTACAGGAACTAAACAAAGACAAGGATTCGGCCAGCAATTCAATGATTATGTTCCTCTGTGTCAACGCATCAGGTCTAACACTTATCCCTATAACCATTATGATGTACAGGGCACAACTCGGGGCGGCCAACCCTTCGGACGTGTTCCTGCCTATCATGCTGGCAACATTTACCTCCACATTAGTTGCAATACTGGCTGTTTGCCTGAAGCAACGCATTAATATCCTGCAAAAGAACCTTATACTATTCTTTGGCGGAATGGGCCTATTCATCGGAGGATTAGTGTGGTTATTCAAGTCATTGAACCAAGAACAGGTGTCTCTCTATTCCACTTTATTTGCCAACACATTGCTGTTTACCATTATCTGCGGATTCATTATAAGCGGCATACGCAAGAAGATAAACGTATACGATACCTTTATCGAAGGAGCAAAAGAAGGATTTCATACGGCTGTTACCATCATACCTTATCTGGTAGCCATTCTGGTGGGTATAGGCGTATTTCGTGCATCAGGAGCAATGGACTTCATAATTGAAGGCATTCGTATAGGAATTAATTCATTGGGGATAAACACCGAATTTGTAGGAGCTCTGCCAACCATGCTGATGAAACCGCTCAGTGGAAGCGGAGCCAGGGGAATGATGCTGGACGCAATGAACACATACGGAGCCGACTCTTTTGTTGGGCGTCTGTCATCCATTGTACAAGGTTCGTGCGATACGACTTTCTATGTCGTTGCTCTATACTACGGAAGTGTAGGTATCCGGAATACGCGCTACACCGTACAGTGCGCTTTACTGGCAGATTTGGCCGGAGCTATTGCCGCTATCGCAATGGCATATCTGTTCTTCGGGTGATTGCAGGGCAATAAAACGGCATTGCGTATAACCGAATCGGAAGAATATCGTACTTTTGCAAAAAAAGAAACAATGATAGCTTACTTTGCCGAAGACATAAATTTGCCATCCATCCATCAGGAAGCCGTAAGCGGATGGGTGCGTGAAGTTGCTAAAACATATGGTAAAACCGTGGGGAATATCAGTTATATCTTTTGTTCGGACGAAAAGATACTGGAAGTAAACCGCCAATTCCTACAGCACGATTACTATACCGACATCATAACATTTGACTACACAAACGGGAACCGCATATCGGGAGATCTGTTTATCAGCCTCGATACGGTCAAGACAAATGCAGAAACTTTCCACACCAATTATGTAGAAGAACTTCACCGGACTATTATTCACGGGATACTGCATCTTTGTGGCATCAATGACAAAGGGCCAGGCGAGCGCGAAATCATGGAAGCCAACGAGAATAAAGCACTGGCAATCCTGCCCAAGGAATGTCATATTTCATAACCTAACGTCTCTTTTATACAGCAACTACTTCTTTATAACGGCTAAACAAACCGGTATAGCCTTCTTACACTGTTGATTATACTCACCGTTACGATTTACTAAATTAAAACACAGCACTATTTAAGAAAAAGATCCTGTATAATTATTCTTTTGACCCGGGTCAAAATTAATTTCTTCCCAGGACAAAATTAATTATTAGCTTGGTAGAAATTAAATTCCGGCTGCTCAAAAGAATAAATTATCCTATACTTTGAAATAGATTCTCCTATATGCAAAAAGAAAAGTATAGATGTCTAAACCTACCCGAATCTGACTATCTTTGCAAAAGAAATATAGAGATTTACGACAATGACTTTTAATTATGACGTAATTGTAGTAGGTGCCGGACATGCAGGCTGTGAAGCGGCGGCGGCGGCGGCTAATCTGGGATCGAAAACGCTGTTGATAACAATGGACATGAATAAGATCGCCCAGATGAGTTGTAACCCTGCAGTAGGAGGAATAGCCAAAGGGCAAATCGTTCGCGAGATAGATGCCTTGGGTGGACAAATGGGAATAGTGACGGACAAAACCGCCATCCAGTTCCGCATGCTGAACCGAAGTAAAGGACCGGCAATGTGGAGCCCACGCGCTCAAAGTGACCGTGCACGCTTTATAGACTGTTGGAGAAGTATTGTTGAGAATACCGACAATTTGTTCATTTGGCAGGATATGGTAAACGAACTCATCGTAGAAAACGGGCGTGTATGTGGAGTACGCACCGGCATGCATGTAGAATTTAAAGCAGGAGCGGTAGTCCTTACAAACGGAACCTTCCTGAATGGCTTATTACATATCGGCCGTACTCAGATAAGAGGAGGACGCATTGCGGAACCGGCTTCAAAAGGTATCACCGAACAACTGGTATCGTTAGGCATAAAAGCAGAACGAATGAAGACCGGCACACCGGTACGCATTGATGGCCGGAGCATACACTTCGATGAAATGGGCGAACAGCCGGGCGAAACCGATTTCCATAAATTTTCATATCTTGACACGCCCCACCAAGTATTAAAGCAACTAAGCTGCTGGACAACCTATACAAACGAGGCTTGCCACGAAGTACTTCGCCAGGGGCTTCCCGATTCGCCACTATACAACGGGCAGATTCAAAGCATAGGGCCGCGTTATTGCCCCAGTATCGAGACAAAGATCATTACTTTTGCGGATAAAACGCAACACCAGCTATTCCTGGAACCGGAAGGAGAGACAACACAAGAATATTATCTGAACGGTTTCTCATCCTCTTTGCCTTTGGACATTCAGCTACGTGCTTTACAGCAAATACCGGCTTTCCGCGATATACAGATATATCGTCCGGGATACGCCATAGAATACGATTTCTTCGATCCTACACAGCTTAACCATAATCTGGAAACGAAGCAAATCAAGAATCTGTTCTTTGCCGGACAAATCAACGGAACCACCGGATATGAAGAGGCAGGCGGACAAGGGCTGATAGCCGGGATCAATGCGCACATCAACTGCCACGGCGGTGACTCGTTTATATTGGGACGAGACGAAGCCTACATTGGCGTTTTGATCGACGATCTTGTAACCAAGGGTGTAGACGAACCTTACCGCATGTTTACTTCGAGAGCAGAATACAGAATCTTGCTTCGTCAGGATGATGCCGATATGCGCCTTACCGAAAAGTCGCATAAGTTGGGACTGGCTACGCAGCACCGCTACGACCTGTTAAAAGAAAAGAAAGACAGCCGGGATGCTATTATCCAATTTTGCGAGAATTATTCCGTAAAGCCTCAATATATAAATGAGGGATTAGAGAAATTGGGGACAACTCCCCTAGCCCACGGTTGCAAACTGATCGATCTGATTGTGCGTCCTCAAACGACATTAACCAATATTGCAGAACTGGTTCCTGCTTTGCGTTCCGAATTGGACAAAGTTCCTGCTTCACGAAAAGAAGAAATTATCGAAGCTGCCGAAATATTAATTAAATACAGCGGCTATATCAAACGCGAACAAATCATAGCAGATAAAATAAACCGCCTGGAAAACATTCGTATCAAAGGTAAGTTCGATTATAATTCCATACAATCTCTATCCACAGAAGCACGCCAGAAGTTAACAAAGATAGATCCGGACACCATTGCTCAGGCAAGCAGGATTCCGGGAATATCGCCAAGCGACATCAATATTCTGCTGGTGCTTTTGGGAAGATAAGAAAAATATGCAAATTGTTCCACGTGAAACATTACTTCAGCAAACGTAGCTAAAAGACTGGGTTTGCGGAAGACAAAGGCAATAACAATGGCAATAGATAAAGAAACACATATTAAAACGATCCTCTCTGTCATCCCGGAAAAACCGGGATGCTACCAATACTTTGACGAAAAGGGAACTATAATATATGTAGGCAAAGCCAAAAACCTGAAACGCCGCGTATCTTCTTATTTCAACAAGGAACACGACAGCAACAAAACACGCGTACTTGTAAAGCAAATACGCGACATTAAATATATAGTGGTAGATACGGAAGAAGATGCTCTTTTGCTTGAGAATAATTTAATCAAGCAATATCGTCCGCGCTACAACGTTTTGCTGAAAGACGACAAAACCTATCCTTCTATCGTAGTAAAGAATGAATATTTTCCACGCGTATTCCAAACAAGAAACATTATACGTGACGGATCGCAATACTATGGCCCCTATCCTTCCCTGTTTACGGCTAAAGTAATGCTGCAAATGCTAAAGGAACTTTATCCGATACGCACCTGCAAATATCCCCTTACACCGGAATCTATTCGCGAAGGACGCTATAAGATTTGCCTGGAATATCACATCAAACGCTGCAAAGGCCCTTGTGAAGGACTACAAAGCTGGGAAGAATACCAAAAGAATATCTCCGAAATAAAAGAAATATTACGCGGAAATATTTCGCAGATAAGCAAGATGCTATATGAAGAAATGCAGACACTTGCCGGAGAATTGAAGTTTGAAGAAGCTCAGAAGGTAAAAGAAAAGTACGAAGTTATAGAAAATTATCGGGCTAAGTCTACCGTTGTAACACCTATGTTGCACAATATAGATGTATTTTCTATTGCAGAAAACGAAAATTCGGCTTATATCAATTTCATGCATATCGGCAACGGTGCAATAGTCCAAGCTTACACATTTGAATACAAGAAGCGGCTGGATGAATCGAAAGAAGAGCTTCTAAGTTTAGGCATCATAGAAATGCGGGAACGATTTAAGAGCACAGCACGCGAAATAATTGTACCTTTTGAATTGGAAATGGAGCTTGGCAACATAACCTTTACTATCCCACAGCGGGGAGACAAGAAGAAACTGCTGGAACTATCAGAAATGAACGTAAAACAATTCAAGGTAGACCGCCTGAAACAATCCGAGAAACTAAATCCGGAGCAACGTACTACGCGCATTTTAAAGGAGATTCAGGATGCTCTGCATCTGCCCAAATTACCTGCACACATCGAATGTTTTGACAACTCCAACATACAAGGAAGCGATGCAGTTGCAGCTTGTGTCGTATTTAAGATGGGAAAACCTTCAAAAAAGGATTATCGTAAATACAATATCAAAACAGTTGTTGGCCCGGACGACTACGCTTCCATGAAAGAAGTTGTACGCCGCCGTTATCTACGTGCCAAAGAAGAAAATACTCCCCTGCCCGACCTGATTATAACAGACGGAGGCAAAGGGCAAATGGAAGTTGTACGTTCCGTTATTGAAGACGAACTACAGCTTACTATTCCAATAGCAGGATTGGCAAAGGACGGAAAACATCGTACATCGGAACTGTTATTCGGATTTCCACCGGAGACGATAGGCATGCAGCTAAACAGCCCTCTGTTTCATCTTCTGACGCGCATGCAGGACGAAGTACACCGTTTCGCCATCTCTTTCCATAAAGATAAGCGAAGCAAAACCCAGGTCGCCTCAGAATTGGATAGTATAAAAGGCATCGGTGAAAAGACAAAAACCGTACTTTTACGTCAATATAAAAGTGTAAAACGCATCAGGGAAGCCGATTTTGAGGAGCTAAAGAAGCTAATAGGCGAAGCCAAAGCAAAGATTTTAAAGGAAGGATTATTCGTAAATCAATAAAAAGAGAAAAATATATAAGATGAGAACAGTAACACAACGCGTACAATATGCTTCGGTAACGATTGACGGGCAACTGAAATCGAAAATCGGAAAAGGATTGCTAGTCCTTGTAGGCATTGAAGATCGCGATACGCAGGAAGACATTGAATGGCTTTGCAAAAAGATAGCAAACCTGCGCATATTTGATGATGAAAACGGAGTAATGAACCATTCAGTAACAGAAATTCAGGGAGAAGTCATGGTAGTAAGCCAGTTTACACTGCATGCGTCTACAAAAAAGGGAAACCGCCCCTCCTACATCCATGCTTCCAAACCAGACTTTGCCATCCCGATGTATGAGGCTTTCTGTGCCGAAATGGGTATCCAACTGGGCAAAGAAGTAGCCACAGGGACGTTTGGTGCCGACATGAAGATTGAACTATTAAACGACGGGCCTGTTACTATTCTTATAGACTCGCAAAACAAAGAATGACAAATGGCGGAAATAACTATACAAGAAGCTCAACAAAAGGTTGACAATTGGATTAAGACTTACGGAGTTCGCTACTTCAATGAGCTTACCAACATGACGATTCTTACCGAAGAAGTAGGCGAACTGGCACGTATCATGGCACGTACTTATGGCGAACAATCGTTTAAGGAAAGCGACAAGCACCGGGATCTGGGCGATGAAATGGCCGATGTTCTTTGGGTACTACTTTGCCTGGCCAATCAAACGGGCGTAGATATGACTGCAGCCTTCGAGAAGAATTTACAAAAGAAAACCAATCGCGATAAAGAACGACATATCAACAATAAAAAATTATAATTTATGGCACACGAACATACCCACGACTGTGAGTGCGGACACGATCATGAAACCTCTCACGCAGACAAGTATCACGAAGCATTCAATAAGTTTGAACCGGCTCAACCGGAGGAACAGATTAAAGCAACTATAGATAAACTGATTGAAAAGAATTACAAAGCCAACTTCACCCCTGAAGTGTTAAAATTCATACACGGTTGCATCGATCTCACCTCTCTTACAAGCTTAGATACAAAAGAAAGCATCTGGCAGATGGTAGAACAGGTAAATGATTTTGAAGGAACCCGGCCCGATGTTCCGAATGTAGCAGCCATCTGTACCTATCCCCTGTTTGTTGAGACTGTAAAGCAAGCACTAACAGCACAAGAGGTAAAAATAGCTTCTGTAGCCGCTGGTTTTCCCGCTTCACAGACCTTTGCAGAAGTAAAGATTGCAGAGGTTGCCATGGCCGTTATGGAAGGAGCTGACGAAATAGATGTAGTACTGAATCTGGGGTATTTCATGGAAGATAATTTCGAGGAACTAGCAGAAGAACTGCAAGAAATAAAAGAAAGTTGCCGAGAAGCTCATCTGAAAGTTATTCTGGAGACTGGTGCTTTGGCAACAGCCGATAACATCCGGAAGGCATCCATATTGGCCATTTATAGTGGTGCTGATTTCATTAAAACATCAACAGGCAAAGGATATCCGGGAGCAACCCTGGAAGCTGTATATACGATGTGCAAAGTCGTAAAAACATACGAATCTATCGCCGGAAAGAAGGTCGGAATTAAAGTATCAGGTGGTGTACGCACTTCCGAAGAAGCCGTTAAATATTATACCATAGTAAAAGAAATATTGGGAGAAGAATGGCTCACCAAAGATTTATTCCGTATCGGAGCCAGTAGTCTGGTTGCTGATATACAAAAGCATTTGATTTTAACATAAAAAACTATATTACAAACATTTAACACACAACAAGGCTAAAACAACCCCTTGTCTGCATTTAAACAAAAAAAGGTCGGCAACTTCATCAAAAAAGTTGCCGGCCTTTTTCATTTTCCTTGCCTCCCCTTTTAGAGACAGGCAAGCATCTTATTTCTTTCCGAACCGGAACTTATATCCAACCGATAGAGAGAGCAGAAAATTCTTTGTTCCTTCTGCATTCAAATTATCCGTACAACCTTGCATGTAGCCCAAGGAAGCCAAATACTGACCATATTCAACACCAAGTTCCAGGGCAACACCTAAATCCTGGCGGGTAGCAACTTCTCCACGGATATAATCATTATCCGGTTTTCCAAAGGTATTAACCGACACGGATATACCATCCATTTTCACCGTTGTTTTACCGAATAATCCGACTCCATAATAAGGGCCCGCATTAATTTTGAGAACGGTATTAGTAGCACATGGTATGCGGAAAGAAGCATAAAGAGGAATATCCAGCCAATAACCGGTAACAGACCCTTTGATTCCTGAATAGACTTTAGTATTTGCCCCACGTCCATTCAGCAAAAGTCCAGGTTGCAAATGAAAATAACGGCTTAGCTTAATATCTCCCAGAACACCCAGATTTGCTCCCGGCCTTATACGCGATCCTTCAGCATTCAGATAAGTAGAAAGATTCAGACCGGCACGTACATCTATTCCTTGTGCCTTTATTAATTGGGAACAAAACAGGCATATTATTAGCCCTACAAATAATTTTTGCCTCATAAATAAGTAAACTAAAGAAAGTCAATTTTATTTTTTTCGATTCATCACATAATCGGCCAAAAGGAATAACCCGTCGCGGGCTGCTGATTCAGGTAGTTCATCCAGAACGGAAACAGCCTTTTCGTGAAACTCCTTCATGCGTTTTCCGGCATATTCAATACCACCGTTTACTTTAGCAAAATCGATCAAAGCATCTATGTTTTTCGCAGAAAAATCCTTTGATAAGATTATCCTTAAATAAGGAGCAGCTTCTTTTTCATTTGTCCGCAAAGCATACAATAAAGGCAATGTAACCTTTCCTTCGCGGATATCGTTACCTGTAGGTTTTCCGATATTAGCTTCTTTAAAATAGTCAAATATATCATCCTTAATCTGGAAACAATAGCCCAGATATTCACCAAAACGACGACAAATTGATATGGTCTCAGCGGATGCACCGGAAGAAATTGCACCGATTTCGGTACAGGCAGAAAGTAAAGTTGCCGTTTTCTTTTTAATAACCTGCATGTAGCAAGCTTCATCCAGTATACTCTCTTCCGCAGTTTCGAGCTGTTTGATTTCCCCCTCCGACAAGTCGCGTCCAAGATTAGAGACAATGCCGATTATACGAAGATCACCGGTTTGGATAGAACGGATCAAGGCCGTAGAAAGAACATAATCGCCTACAAGTACAGATATGCGGTTGTCAAAAATTGCATTCAGCGACGGCACTCCCCTACGTTGTTTCGTTTCATCTATTACATCATCATGAATAAGGGTTGCCGTGTGGAGCAGCTCCAGTAAAACAGCAGAGTTAATCGTGTTTTCGTTTACTTGTCCGCAAGCCTTGGCAGCAAGAAGCACAAGTAAAGGGCGGACATGCTTACCGGTAGAATTCAATATTGTATCAATAGCCGACTGCAAACGGCGGGTTTCACTGCATAGTGAAGCGGCAAAGTCATCATTAAATTGTTTAAACTCGGTCGCAACTGGTTCTGCTATTTTCCTTATATCATCCATAATCTGTTCAAAGATTCGCAAAAGTAACAAAAACTATCGAGTAAGCGACTTTTTTCGTACATTTACCAAGATTTTGTCCCACTAAAACGTGTTAAAAGCAATGAAGTTATTCCTCATAGATGCATACGCATTGATTTATCGGTCGTATTACGCTTTCATAAAGATTCCGCGCATTAATTCCAAGGGAGTTAATACCTCCGCTATTTTCGGTTTTATAAATAGTCTAGAAGATATTTTGAAGCGTGAAAACCCAACCCATATAGCAGTAGCATTCGACCCACACGGACCTACATTCCGGCACGAAGCTTACGAACAATACAAAGCGCAACGGGAAGAAACGCCAGAAGTAATCAAGCAGTCTGTGCCCATCATTAAGAATATAATCAAGGCATACAATATCCCGATCCTGGAAGTAGCCGGTTATGAAGCAGACGATGTAATAGGAACAATTGCCAAACAAGCAGCCAAAGAAGACTTCGATGTATATATGATGACACCGGACAAAGATTATGGACAGCTGGTAGAAGATCATATTTTCATGTACCGTCCCCGTTTTGGAGGCGACTACGAAATAATGGGAGTGCCAGAAGTGTTAAATAAATACGGGCTCACTTCTACTGAACAGGTCATTGATTTGCTGGGGCTCATGGGAGATACATCGGATAATATTCCCGGATGTCCGGGCGTTGGAGAAAAGACTGCCCAAAAACTGCTTACCGAATTTGGTACTATAGAAAACCTGCTTGCCAATACCGACAAGCTAAAAGGTGCACAAAGAATAAAGGTGGAAAAAAATGCAGAGCAAATTCGTTTCTCAAAATTCCTGGCAACAATTAAAACGGATGTTCCCATTCAATTTGATGCAAATCTATATATTCGCGAAAAACCGGATGTAGAACAACTGACGAAAATATACACCGAACTGGAATTTAGGACCTTTATCAACAAACTTTCCGAAGAAGTTAAAAAACCTTTACCAAAACAACCTCTTCAAGGCGATCTCTTTGGCTTATTTGAAGTCGAGACTACGAGTGCTTCAAAATATTCAACTCTCGCAGACTTAAGATCAATCTCCCATAAGTATTATATTGCTGATACAGAGCAAAAACAAAACGATTTAGCAAGCTTTTTAGAGAATCAGGAATTTTTCGCATTTGACACGGAAACAGATAATATCGATCCTCTAAACGCCGGGCTGGTAGGCATGTCGTTCGCAGTAAAAGAAAATGAGGCATGGTATGTCCCTGTTCCGGAAAATTCCATTGAAGCTGATAAAGTAGTAAGCCGCTTCTCCCCTGCCCTGGAAAATGAAAAAATACAAAAGATAGGACAAAATATCAAATTCGATATTCTGGTACTTCGAAAATACAGAGTAAAAGTAGCTGGTCCGTTATTCGATACAATGATAGCCCACTACTTATTAAATCCGGAATTGCGCCACGGCATGGATTATCTGGCAGAGACCTATCTCAAATATAAACCGATCCCCATTGAAGAACTGATAGGTACAAGAGGCAAGAAGCAGCTATCCATGCGTGACGTCCCTCTCTCCAAAATATCCGAATACGCAGCCGAAGATGCTGACGTTACACTTAAACTCCGCAACTATTTTGCTCCCGAGCTAAAAAAGGAAGGTATCGACTCATTATTTTACGATATAGAAATGCCTCTAATATATGTATTAACAGATATGGAAGCAACAGGAGTAACGATAGACACCATCGCATTAAAGCAATCTTCGGAAGAGCTTTCTATTGTCATGGTAGCATTGGAAAAGGAAATATATGAAATGGCAGGCAAAAAGTTCAACATTAACTCTGCCCGTCAGGTAGGAGAAATCCTTTTCGACCATCTGAAAATAGAAGAAAAGGCAAAGAAGACAAAAACCGGTAACTACAGCACCAGCGAAGATATATTGGAAAAGATGCGTGGTAAGCACCCTATCATAGGTAAATTACTTGAATACCGGGGACTGAAAAAGCTACTTAGTACTTATATAGACGCCCTACCCGAGCTAATCAGGCCCACATCAGGGAAAATACATACATCCTATAATCAGGCAGTAACAGCTACAGGGCGCCTTAGTTCCACCAACCCAAATCTCCAGAACATACCGGTTCGCGACGAGTTGGGACGTGAAATCCGCAAGGCCTTTACCGCGGATAATACGAACTGTATTTTCTTTTCTGCCGATTATTCACAGATCGAATTACGTATTATGGCCCATTTAAGCAACGATCAGCACATGATTGATGCTTTCTGCAGCGGAGCTGATATTCATGCTGCTACGGCCGCTAAAATATACGGAGTACCCCTTGAAGAAGTTACCAGCGATATGCGCCGCAAAGCAAAAACAGCCAACTTCGGTATTATCTATGGAATTTCCATATTCGGTCTATCAGAAAGACTAAACATTCCGCGTGCGGAAGCAAAAGAACTGATTGACGGTTATTTCCAGAGCTATCCCCGTATAAGAGAATACATGGATGAAAGTATTGCCAATGCGAAAGAAAAAGGATACGTAGAAACAATCTTCAAGCGTAAACGTTTCTTGCCGGACATAACCTCTCACAATGCTATTGTCAGAGGTTATGCCGAACGAAATGCCATCAACGCTCCTATCCAGGGAAGCGCAGCCGATATTATAAAGGTAGCAATGATACGTATATTCAACCGCTTTGAGAAAGAAAAACTCAAAAGCAAAATGATCCTTCAGGTACATGACGAACTTAACTTCAACGTCTACAAAGACGAATTAGAAACAGTAAAACAAATCGTACTGGAAGAAATGGAGGGTGTTATCAAACTTCAAGTTCCTCTCATAGCAGACTGTGGAGAAGGCACAAACTGGCTGGAAGCACATTAATATTATCATTACAACAACACAATTATATAAGTATACAAATACCCTGTCTATGTTCGTTACACCTCACAGGCAGGGCTGGTGCTTCGTATCAATCACGAAAACTACATCAAATCACCAAGAAACACACTTTTCCTTATGATGAACTTTGACAAATAATCTGTACATTTGCAGCCTCAGATCAAGATTATTAAATAATTAAATTACAATAAATGGCATTACAATGTGGTATCGTAGGTCTTCCCAATGTAGGGAAATCTACTCTTTTCAACTGCTTATCAAATGCAAAAGCACAATCGGCAAACTTTCCGTTTTGCACAATAGAACCGAATGTAGGCGTTATTACCGTTCCTGATGAACGTTTGAATAAACTGGCGGAACTGATCAACCCGAAACAGATAGTTCCCACCACAGTAGAAATCGTAGACATTGCCGGCCTCGTAAAAGGAGCCAGCAAGGGTGAAGGGTTGGGTAACAAGTTTCTGGCTAATATACGCGAAACTGATGCCATCCTTCATGTATTGCGCTGCTTTGACGACGAAAATATTGTACATGTAGATGGTACTGTAGATCCTGTACGCGATAAGGAAATTATTGATGCCGAACTGCAAATAAAGGATTTGGAAACCATTGACAGCCGTATTGCAAAAGTACAGAAACAAGCTCAAACAGGTGGCGATAAGCAGGCTAAACAGGCCTACGAAGTACTTCTAAAATACAAGGAAGCACTAGAACAAGGCAAAAGTGCCCGCACAGTCACTTTCGAGACTAAAGACGAACAGAAAATTGCCCGCGAACTGTTCTTGCTAACCAGCAAACCGGTTATGTATGTTTGCAATGTAGACGAAGCCAGTGCCGTAAACGGTAACAAATATGTAGAGGCCGTACGCGAAGCTGTAAAAGACGAAAATGCAGAAATACTAGTAGTAGCAGCCAAAATTGAGAGCGAAATAGCTGAATTCGAAACGTATGAAGAACGCCAGATGTTCTTACAGGAAATCGGCCTGGAAGAATCGGGTGTTAACCGCCTGATCAAAGCCGCCTATCACCTGTTGAACCTACAGACTTACCTGACTGCAGGTGTACAGGAAGTACGTGCCTGGACATTCGAAAAGGGATGGAAAGCCCCACAATGTGCCGGTGTTATCCATACCGATTTTGAGAAAGGTTTTATCCGTGCAGAAGTAATCAAGTACGACGACTATATTTCATACGGATCGGAAGCCGCAGTGAAGGAAGCCGGAAAAATGAGCGTGGAAGGCAAAGACTACGTTGTACAGGACGGCGACATTATGCATTTCAGATTCAACGTCTGATAGCTCGGCAAAACTGACTAGTCCTAAATAACCGTAACGGTTATTTAGGACTAGTCAGTCATTCATAGTTATGATTTCATCAAACCATAACTATGATTCTAAAAAATCATAACGGAGATATTAATCGACCAGTTCCCCGGATGCTATATGATAGAAGTAAAAAAGAAACCAACCATGTCAATTACTTTCTATATTCAGACGGCATGACACCCGTACTCTTTACAAATGCACGTCTGAAGGTACTTATTGAATGAAAACCCGAACGTTCGGCTATCTCCTGGATACTGGTCATAGGCTCGGCTTCCAGCAAACGTTTACTCTCTTCTACCCTGAACCTATTTACATAATCGGAAAATGAACAGCCCAATTCTTTATTGAATAATTGAGACAAATAAGAACGGCTAATCGGAAATACACGTTGGAGGTCTGTAAGGCGTAAATCTTCCCTTAGATAAGGTTTTTCTTTCTCAAACCAGATATTCACCTCTTCAACATAACGTTTATTCAGTATTGAATGTTGGTCGTCGTCCTCTTCTTCATCATAGGGAATATCCCAACCTTTTTCAAAAGAATGATCTAAGTGAATAACTTTAAGAAATAATGCTTTATAAAAGAAATAATACCATACTATAAGAAGTACCGCTTTATCTATTACATACAATACAGGTCTGTCTGTTAATAAAAGAATCAAATAAAAGACATATAAAATAACCAATATGAACATAATTTTCTTTAGCCAATTCAGATCATATTCTTCCGGGTCGGCAACATTCTCACTTAAATATTTTGTAAACCCTTTGCTGTATTTTAATACAAGATAAATAGGTAAAGCCATATAGAACAGCGTAAACAATAATAGTAGTATCCTTAAAACCATATCTATATTAAAATGGATAAATACATCTTCCAATGTATAATAGACATGTATTTCACTTCCGGACAATCTGTAAATAAAAAAAGCCAGACCTCCCGTAAAAACAGGACTAATAAAGTAAAGAATACGTCTTAAAGTCAAATAACCAGGACGGAGAACTTCTATCACATAACAAGCCAAGCTTGCACTTACCAAACAGCCGCTAAAAAGTATATCCGGATCAAATACCTCTTTTGCATTATCTACATACAAATTCACAGATATGCGAACAGCTGCCAAAAAAGCCCAAAGAAACATACTCCATCCCAAAATACGCTTTGCACGGTTATCACGGGCTCTCAACAATAAAGTAAATCCTCCAAAAATGCAGAACCCCAATATTTGCAAACTTAATAAGAATTGAATTTTATCCAACATAATAGTAACTCCCTCTTGCTATTTAAACAAATTAATCCATTAAATGTTTGATTTGCACTCTAATCAGACAATATGAAGCTTCCAGATTATTTGAACCATTCTTTTTTATACCATTTCATCGTCAATTTATATTTATTGCTCCTCCCTTTTATCTGGACTACCCGAAATTTGCATTCGTAACAATTACGCAAAAATAGAATAAAACAATGAAAAAGTTACTATTATTTATGATCCTGGCAATAGGTGTTTTCAGTTGTTCGGAAGACAACAATCTGATACCTGCAGATCGTCTTGGGTCCAAAGAAAAGCCACTAAATATTTATACAACTGTATTAACAACAAAAGCTCCATATTTAATACAAGAGTTCAAAGATAAAACGGTCATCGGGTTGCATGTAACAGACGGTAACGTAAATAATGTATATCGTAAAATAACCGACTATAAAAATGTGAAAGCAGTAGCAAACATGGAAAACAACAAATTGTTTTGGAGACAGGATCCTGAAATATTTCTTAATAAGGAAGAAACAACCGTATATGCTTATTATCCTTATATGTCTCAAAGCAATTTTGATGCAACACGTATTCCTGTAAAAATTTGTCCGGATGCTTCCCAGACCGATGATTACATGTATGGTACACATGCAACCGGGCAAAAAGCTGTTAATAGCGTATCTCCAATAGCTATGTTAACCATGAATCATGCCTTATCTCTTATTTCTTTTGAGGTAAAGCTCAATAAAAAGACAGATTGTTACCTGCTAAGTGCCATTCAATTAGGCAACAAAGCAGGAGGAACAAGCTTTTACAGCGAGGGAACTATGGATATAGTGTCCGGTAAAATCACTGGTTCGGCAGGTATAAACGCTTCCACCAGATTAACTTTAGCTTGTCCGACAGAACTAACAACAACATTTTCTAGTCCGGTGCAACTGATGGTAATTCCAACCTCCGAAACCATTCTCAAAGGAGACATTGAAGCATTATTTATAATTAACAATAAAACCTATAAATATCAGATACCTACAGAAACTAAGTGGAAAAAAGGATATAAATACCTATATCAAATGATTTTCGACGGAAAATCTATAGTGCTTGATAAAATTTCAAATGACAACTGGATTCCGGGAAAATAATGTTGTTTACATAAACCGGCTTTGTCCATATTTTTAATTTTAGGTTATCACACTCTCTCAACTTATCGCCAACACACTCTTCTATTTGACTATAGCTTGGACAAAGCCGGTTCTTATACCAAGAAAATCAAAACATTTACGATTTACAACCCAAAAACTTGTTATTTTCACAATTTAATTAAATGACAATCCATACTTTAACAAAATGTCATCAAAAAGTCATTTCAACAGAAGTCTTATTATTCAAGCTCTTATTCGTCAATTCGACATATACAACCGTCTATCATACTATTTGATAGAAACATAGATCACATTTAAATGTTAACTATAATGTGAAAAGTTCTGAAAAACCCCAATAAAATGAACAAATTATTATTAATAGTCTTATTACTGACTATAATTACCAGTTGCTCTGATGAGTACAATCTTTCATCTTATGCCAAAGGTACGCACCAGAAAAAGCTCTGTATTACTACAAAAATTCTTTCGACCAAGTCTATTACTCTTACAGAACAGTTTTCTGCCGGTTCAACCATGGGACTTTACATCACATCAGAGAAAAAAGAGGATTTACGTACAGGAAATTGTAAATTCAAAAATGTGAAAGCTTTGGCCATCAATTCTACAGACAAGGCTATAAAATGGAAACTTCTCCCGGAGGTTTACCTGAAAGATACTGAAATGCTAAAAATATATGCTTATCATCCTTATCAAAATAATCATCTAGCAACACACATACCTATTTATATTTCCCCTGTAGCCTCATTAACAAAAGACTATATGTATGGAAAACTGGCAAAAGGACATAAACCTGTAAACATTTATTGTCCTTATGTTTTACTTTCCATGCGGCATGCTTTATCGCTGATAGAATTTCAAATCAAACTGAATAAAAATATTTCCGGTTTGCAGAAACTTAATGCTATTCAAATCGGTAATAAAGCCGGAGGTAATATGTTACACAATAAAGGAACATTGGATGTCACAACAGGAAATATTACTTATTGTAACAACTCATCTAATGTATCAACCATTTTAAGAACAGACCATTTTATTCCATTAAAGCATGAATTATACGAAAAACATAAAATATTAGTCATGCCTACTGATCATCCTACAATTAATAAAGGGGATATAGAAATACTTTTTATCATTAACGAAAAATCATATAAATATCTGATACCGGAACAAACCCAATGGAAAAAAGGACACAAATATTTATATGAATTTCTGTTTAACGGAAAAGATATAGTATTAGAAAAACTGACAATTACAAATTGGCATTTTAAATATAATAAGGACTCTCTTTTTCCTACAAATAACAGATAATTAAACTATTTATCAATCTGGAACTTTTCAAAAATACCCGGATAAAGATACTACTATATCCGGGTACAAAACATATATTATCTATTTACTGCAAAATTCCGGATCAGATATTCCGTCTCTGTAGCAGTTTTCTATTCCTGTTCCATAATTATTTCCCTGTAATAATCTTCTTTATTTCGCTCAATTTATTCAAAGCTTCCAATGGGGTAAGGTTGTTCACATCCAAGTTTTTAATCTCATCCCTCACCTGGCTTAAAACAGGATCATCCAATTGGAAAAAGTTTAGTTGGTATCCTTCCGCAGCCGAAGCAATTTCTTTCACCGGTTTTCCGCTTATGCCATCCTGGCGATTTTCGGTTTCCAATTGTTTCAATATCTCATTGGAACGTTTAACAATACTTTTTGGCATACCAGCCATTTTGGCTACATGAATACCAAAACTATGTTCACTCCCACCCGGTACCAACTTACGTAAAAATATAACTTTATTACTCACTTCCTTAACCGAAACATTGTAGTTTTTAATACGCCTGAAAGAACGTTCCATTTCATTCAATTCATGATAATGGGTAGCAAATAAAGTTTTGGCACGGGTATTCGGATGTTCATGAATATATTCGACAATAGCCCATGCTATCGAAATTCCATCATACGTACTTGTACCACGTCCCAATTCATCAAATAATACCAAACTACGGGATGAAAGATTATTCAAAATATCGGCAGCTTCGTTCATTTCCACCATGAATGTAGATTCACCTACAGAAATATTATCCGAAGCCCCCACACGTGTAAATATTTTATCAACAATACCGATCAAAGCACGTTCTGCAGGTACAAAACAGCCAATCTGAGCCATTAATGTTATTAATGCCGTCTGGCGAAGCAAAGCTGATTTACCGGCCATATTAGGTCCCGTAATAATAATGATCTGTTGTTTTTCATCATCCAGATAAACATCATTTGCGATATAAGGTTCTCCTAACGGCAATTGCTTTTCAATTACCGGATGACGTCCCTGTTTGATATCAATGACATCCGAATCATTTACTATCGGGCGAATATACTTATTACATTCTGCAACCTTTGCAAAAGATAATAAACAATCTATCCGTCCGATCAGATTTGCATTTACCTGAATAGGCGGTATATATTCTGTCAATGCCAATACCAGTTCATTAAAAAGGCGACTTTCCAATGAAAGTATTTTTTCTTCCGCACCCAGTATTTTCTCTTCGTACTCTTTCAGTTCTTCCGTGATATAGCGCTCGGCATTTACTAAAGTCTGTTTACGGATCCATTCCGCCGGTACTTTATCCTTATGGGTATTGCGCACTTCTATATAATAGCCAAAAACGTTATTAAAGGCTATTTTAAGGCTTGGTATACCCGTTTTCTCCACCTCACGCTGCTGTATCTTCAACAAATAATCTTTTCCCGAATAGGCAATAGAACGAAGTTCATCAAGTTCTTCATTAACACCTTTGGCAATAATACCTCCTTTATTAATTAACGATGGAGGATCGTTATTTATCTCTTTCTCTATTCTATTCCGAATCAGAGCACACGCATTCAATTGTTCTCCTATACGGCATAAACTAGGCTCTTCACTTCCCATACAAGCCTCTTTAATCGGCTCAATCGCACGTAAAGCGACTTTTAATTGAACAACTTCACGCGGAGAAACACGTCCAACAGCTACTTTGGAGATAATACGTTCCAAATCTCCTATTTGTTCCAATTGAGTATCAAATAGCTCTTTCAAATCCGGATGACGGAAAAAATGCTCCACTACATCCTGGCGCTCCTGAATAGGTTTTACATCTTTCAATGGAAATAAAATCCAACGGCGAAGCATACGTGAACCCATAGGAGAAACTGTTTTATCAATTACATCCAACAAGCTTGTACCTTCATCATTCATGGTACTTGCCAACTCAAGGCTACGAACTGTAAACTTATCCAATCGTACATAACGATCTTCTTCTATACGCGAAAGAGAGGTAATATGCGAAATATGTGTATGTTGGGTTTGATCAAGATAATACAAAATTGCTCCCGAAGCTATTACTCCAAATCTCAAATGCTGAACACCAAATCCTTTCAGATTTTTCGTTTCAAAATGTTTAAGCAAACGATCTTCTGCTGCTTCCTGAGTAAATATCCAGTCCTCTAATTCGAAAACAAAAAAACGAGGGCCAAAACATTCTTCAAAATGCTTTTTATTATTCCGTTCAATCAAAACTTCTTTGGGAGAAAAATTATTCAGTAACTTATCAATATAATCCGGCGTACCTTCTGCAGTAAGAAATTCACCTGTAGATATATCTAAAAATGCTATACCACATACATCTTTATTAAAATGAATGGCAGCTAAAAAATTATTTTCCTTATGATTTAAAATATTGTCATTGATAGAAACGCCTGGAGTTACCAGTTCGGTAACTCCACGTTTCACCAATTTTTTAGTCATTTTCGGATCTTCCAACTGATCACATATAGCCACTCGTTTACCGGCACGAACCAATTTAGGAAGATATGTATCTAAAGCATGATGAGGAAAACCAGCCATTTCCACATGCTGACCAACCCCATTAGCCCGTTTTGTCTGTACAATTCCCAATATTTCGGAGCCTACAACCGCATCTTCTCCATACATTTCATAAAAGTCGCCTACACGAAATAAAAGAATTGCATCCGGATGTTTTGCCTTTACATCAAAATACTGCTTCATCAACGGGGTTTCCACTATCTTTGCCACTGCCATTTATTTTTAGACATTTGTTACGAATGCAAAGGTAGCATTTTTTAGAATAAGGTTAATTCTATTTATTATTATCCGTTTACGCGTTTATAATCAGCAAGGAAAGTAGCCAATCCACTATCCGTAAGCGGATGTTTCAGCAGACCTTTAATAGCTGCCAAAGGACAGGTAGCTACATCGGCACCCGCTTCCACACACTGAATAATATGTTGAGTGTTTCGAATAGAAGCTGCAAGAACTTGCGTTTCATATTCATAGTAAGTATACATCTCCACAATCTTGCGAACCAATTCTATTCCGTCACTCGCAATATCATCTAATCTGCCCACAAACGGAGACACATAAGTAGCTCCCGCTTTAGCAGCAAGCAAAGCTTGTCCTACAGAAAAGACTAATGTACAATTTGTTCGTATTCCCCTTTCACTAAAATACTTTATAGCTTTAATACCATCTTCTATACAAGGAACTTTTACCACAATGTTAGAATGAAGAGAAGCAAGTTCTTCTCCTTCCTTTACCATTTCCCCAAAATCTGTAGAAATAACTTCGGCACTTACATCTCCATGTACTATTTCACATATCTGAAGATAATGTTTTCGTTGATTTACTACTCCTTTGATACCTTCTTTGGCCATCAACGAAGGATTAGTTGTCACACCATCCAATACTCCTAATTCATTAGCTTCCCTTATTTGATCTAAGTTGGCCGTGTCAATAAAAAATTTCATAGCATTTCAATTTATATGTTATTTTATATATAACCCGCCTAAGTTATCATAAGTTTCTGTATAATTGACAAAAAACGACCTCATATTTATCTTACCAATGATATTCTTTCTAAAGAAATAAAAATCTACTGCAACGAAACCACGTACACAGATAGGCTATATTAAATAAATAAAATAACTAACTTTGTGACCTCAAACAGAAAAAGATAAATAAACAACAACATATTATGGAATACAATTTCAGAGAAATCGAGAAAAAATGGCACGAGTACTGGATTGCCAACGAGGTTTATAAAGTCAAAGAAAATGATAATAATAAACCTAAAGGTCATTATTATGTATTGGATATGTTCCCCTACCCTTCCGGTGCAGGGTTACATGTAGGCCATCCGCTCGGTTATATTGCTTCTGATATTTATTCACGTTTTAAAAGATTACAAGGTTTCAACGTATTACATCCCATGGGATATGATGCCTATGGATTACCTGCGGAACAATATGCTATCCAGACAGGACAACATCCGGAAGTAACCACAAAAAATAACATTGCCCGTTATCGTGAACAAATGGACAAAATAGGCTTTAGTTATGATTGGAATCGTGAAGTACGCACCTGCGAACCGGGTTATTATAAATGGACACAATGGGCATTTATTCAAATGTTTAACAGTTACTATTGTAATGATGAAAAACAAGCCCGGCCTATTTCTGAATTAATTGAAGCTTTTGAGGCTGTGGGAACCGACGGTATGAATGTTGCCTGTAGCGAAGAACTAAGTTTTACAGCAGATGAATGGAAAGCTAAAAGCAAAAAAGAAAAAGAAGAAATATTAATGAATTATCGTATTGCCTATCTGGGTGATACAATGGTAAACTGGTGTCCCAAGTTAGGAACAGTATTAGCTAATGATGAAGTAAGCGAAGGTCTTTCTATTCGCGGTGGTTATCCTGTAGAACAAAAAGTAATGCGTCAGTGGTGTTTGCGCGTATCAGCTTATGCGCAACGTTTATTAGATGGATTAGATACGATAGACTGGACAGATTCATTAAAAGATACGCAACGTAACTGGATAGGTCGCAGTGAAGGTACAGAAGTACGTTTCAAGGTAAAAGACAGCGATCTTGAATTTACTATTTTTACTACCCGTGCCGATACGATGTTTGGTGTTACTTTCATGGTATTAGCTCCCGAAAGCGAATTGGTTGCACAAATGACTACCCCGGAACAGAAAAAAGCTGTAGATGAATATCTGGATCGTACGAAGAAACGTACCGAACGCGAACGCATTGCCGATCGTCAGGTAACCGGTGTATTCAGCGGTTCTTATGCTATCAATCCATTTACAGGTGAAGCCGTTCCGGTTTGGATCAGCGATTATGTACTGGCAGGTTATGGTACAGGTGCTATTATGGCCGTTCCGGCTCACGATAGCCGCGACTACGCTTTTGCTAAACATTTCGGCCTCGAAATCCGTCCGTTAATTGAAGGATGTGATGTTAGTGAAGAAAGTTTTGATGCAAAAGAAGGTATCGTATGCAACTCACCAAAAACCAGCGTAAGGCCATATTGCAGCTTATCGCTAAACGGATTAACCGTGAAAGAAGCTATTGCTGCAACAAAAAAGTTTGTAGAAGAAAATAATCTGGGACGTATAAAAGTAAACTTCCGTCTGCGCGATGCTATTTTCAGTCGCCAACGTTATTGGGGAGAACCATTCCCTGTTTACTATGATGCCGACGGAATGCCACAAATGTTGCCCGAAGAAGTTCTTCCGTTACAATTACCGGAAGTAAGTAAATTTTTACCTACCGAAACAGGAGAACCTCCATTAGGGCATGCTACCAAATGGGCATGGGACAGTGCAAACAAAGCAATTGTAGAAACTACAAAAATAGACAATAAAACCATCTTCCCTCTCGAATTATGTACAATGCCTGGATTTGCCGGTTCATCAGCGTATTATTTGCGTTATATGGATCCACATAACAATAAGGCTTTAGTAGATAAACAAGTAGATGAGTATTGGCGTAATGTAGATTTATATATCGGTGGTACTGAACATGCCACCGGTCACTTAATTTATAGCCGTTTTTGGAACAAATTTTTATTTGATCTCGGACTCATTTGCGAAGAAGAGCCATTTAATAAACTAATCAATCAAGGTATGATCCAGGGACGCTCAAACTTTGTATATCGTATTAAAGATACGAACACATTTGTTTCCCTGAATTTAAAAAATCAATACGAAGTTACTCCGATTCATGTAGATGTAAATATCGTAAGTAACGACGTTTTGGATATTGAAGCTTTCCGCAATTGGAATCCTGAATACAAAAATGCCGAATTTATCCTTGAAAATGATAAATATATCTGCGGATGGGCTATTGAAAAGATGTCAAAATCTATGTTCAATGTAGTAAATCCGGATATGATTGTAGATAAATATGGAGCCGACACTTTACGTTTATATGAAATGTTCCTGGGTCCATTAGAACAATCCAAACCTTGGGATACAAACGGTATAGACGGTGTACATCGTTTTCTAAAAAAACTTTGGTTCCTGTTCTTTGGAAATACCGATAATTTGCAGGTTACCGATTCTGAGCCCACAGCCGAAGAATTAAAGTCATTGCACAAACTGATAAAAAAGGTAACATTTGATATTGAACATTTCTCTTATAACACATCTATAAGTGCCTTTATGATTTGTGTAAATGAACTAAACAGTTTAAAATGTAATAAACGCGCTATTCTTGAACCGCTTATTATCTTACTTGCTCCGTTTGCACCTCACATTTCGGAAGAATTATGGCATGTATTAGGACATAATACGACAATATGTGATGCTCAATGGCCCGAACATAAAGAAGAATATCTGAAAGAAAATTCTGTTACCTATGCTATTTCATTTAATGGAAAAGCACGTTTCAGTATGGAACTTCCGGCAGATATGCCTCGTGAAGAAGTAGAAAAAGCTGCTTTGAACCATGAAAGTTCTTCAAAATGGATGGAAGGTAAAACTCCCAAAAAGGTAATTGTAGTTCCGGGAAAGATCGTTAATATTGTAATTTGATGAATATAAAGAATTTTAATAAAATATACTATTCGGTACAGGACTACTTGATGATTATAGTCGGAACTCTATTATATGGTTTCGGCTTCAACGCTTTCATTCTTTCCAATGAAATCGTAACAGGTGGTGTAAGTGGTATTTGTGCTTTAATATTTTTTGCCACAAAAGGACTTATTCCTGTATCAGCTTCATACTTTGTTATCAATATTGTATTATTGATCGCCGCCTTAAAAATACTGGGATTCAAATTCCTTGTAAAAACCATATTCGGAGTATTTTCCCTATCCGCTTCATTGTCCTTTTTTGAATGGTTATTAGCAGGCAACCCTTTGTTGCATAACCAACCGTTTATGTCTATTATCATTGGTGCATTTCTATGCGGTTCAGGATTAGGACTTGTATTTTCAGCTAACGGGAGTACAGGAGGTACGGATATAATAGGGGCAATTGTCAATAAATACAAGAATATTTCTATCGGACGTGCTTTATTGTTTTGCGACTTTATTATCATCAGTTCATCTTATTTATTATTCCATGACATAGAAAAAATTGTATTTGGTTTTGTCGAAATGTTTGTAAGTAATTACATACTCGATCTTGTTTTAAATGGTAACCGGCAATCCGTACAATTTCTTATATTCTCACAAAAATATGATGAAATAGCCGATCGCATTATTCATGATTTAGGTCGTGGATGTACTATTTTAGATGGTGTTGGAGGTTATTCCAAAAAACCCGTCAAAGTAGTCGTCTTGTTAGCCAAAAAGTCTGAATCTGTTTCGATATTCAGGTTAGTGAAAGAAATAGATCATCAGGCATTCATTTCGCAAAGTATAGTAAGAGGAGTATACGGTGAAGGATTTGATCAGATAAAAACATAAAACAAATATCTTAAACAATTTAAGGCACTTCCATACGTTATATTGCTACATGGAAGTGCTTTTTTATTTATATCTGTAAATATATGAAACTAGTTTTTGCAACCAACAATTTACATAAGTTAGAAGAAGTCCGCAAAATAACGGATAATAATATAGAAATAGTTAGTCTGGCTGATATTAATTGTCATGATGATATCCCTGAAACAGCTGATACATTAGAAGGTAATGCCTTGCAAAAAGCCCGTTATATTAAAGAAAAATATGGCCATGATTGTTTTGCCGACGATACCGGATTGGAAGTAGAAGCATTAAATAATGCTCCCGGCGTATATTCTGCCCGGTATGCCGGATCAGAACATGATGCAGAAGCAAATATGAAAAAACTATTATATGAAATGAATAACAAAACAAACCGAAAAGCCCGTTTTCGTACAGTTATAGCACTTATTTTAAACGAAAAAGAATATCTTTTTGAAGGCGAGATAAAAGGTTCCATATCTACCGAAAAGAAAGGTATAAACGGTTTTGGTTACGATCCCGTATTTATTCCTGAAAACTATACACAATCTTTTGCTGAAATGGGTAATGAAATAAAAAATTCCATCAGTCATCGTGCCGAAGCTGTTAAGAAATTAAGTGTATTTTTGTCAAACGGTATATTATAATTCATATATGAACTTCAGATATATTATTTTACTACTTTTAATTATTGGATCGGACATAACTTTTGCCGACAACACATCCGTTAGCAAATGGAATATATATGCTTCCTATTATAATACACGTATTGTAGAAAAAGCATCCGATAAAGTATATGTTATTGCCGAAGGTGCTTTATCCAATAAAGAAAAAGAAACAGATGTAAAACCCAGAGGGGCCTTGTTTTCTTATATGAAAGAAGACAATAGTATAAAAGAATATAACAAGCTTACCGGTCTGAATGATACACAAATATCATTCGTAAAATATAATACGAAGACAAAATCAGTGCTTGTAATTTATAATAATTGGAATATAGATATTATAGATAACAATGTGGTGACCAATTTACCCTATCTTTATAATAATACAACAATAACCAATAAAGACATCAACTCTGTATTCATATATAATGAGTACGCTTATTTAGCAACAAATTTTGGAGTTCTTGTTGTCAATATGGAAAAAAAAGAAATAACTGATACATATAACCTTTCACTAATTACAACCTCTTGTCTTATCAATAACGACATTATATACATATCTACCACCAGCGGACTATTTCAAGCTTCCTTAAATGATAATTTATTAGACAAGAATAACTGGAAAGAGTATTTTATCAACTCCTCTTTTTTTACCGGCAATGAGGTAAATTCTTTATTTTATTTTGATAACAAAATGTGTTTCTTCATAAAAAATAAAGGAGTTTATTATGACAATAACAGTACGATTACTCCTTTGTTGGCTGAATCTACGCTTATTTATGTTAAGCAAATGGATAATAAATTAGCTTGCATTTGCTCAAATAAACTATATATATTTTCCGATTCAACTACTTACGATCAAATAAATAATGTTGCTATAAAAGATATATCACCGGCTGATAAAACAGATTCGTATTGGATAGCAACCGGTACCGAAGGATTAAAGTATATAGTAAAAAGCAATACGGGAACTTATGCAATAAACGGAGATCCTATTGTTTTAGATGGTCCCAGATTTGATAGTCCATATAAGCTTTTGTATAATAATTCAAAACTGTATGTTTTGCCTGGCGGAAAATCTTCAAGCGGAAATCCGTTGAATTATAGGGCAGAAATAATGGTATACGATTATACTAAATGGACAACTTTAACGCCTAAAACAGCTATGCTGAACTTTACAAGCATAGCTATCGATCCGAAAGATCCTGAAAACATATTTCTAACAGCATATAACTATGGCGCTGCTCAATTCAAAGGTTCCGATTATTATAAGTATTACACTGCAAACAGTACTTTAGAAAGTGCCATCAGTGTTCCTTCCAGTAGTAGTTATATGAATATAGACGGAGCTGCTTTTGATAAATACGGTAATATATGGATGAATAATTCGGAAGCTAACTTGCCTGTCAAGGTATTAGCTCCAGACGGAAAATGGTATAGCATTCCTTGTTCTCCACTCTATAATCAATATACATTAAACAATACGTTGATAACTTCTACAGATAAAAAATGGTTCAACATTCCAAGAGTAAAACCAAAGATCGTTGTTCTGGATACAAACGGAACGATGGACAGTTCGGATGATACCTACATGGAATATACTTCTTTTACAGACCAGGATGGAAATAATTTTAATCCAAGTAGCTATCATTGTATGGCTGAAGATAAAACCAACCAGGTCTGGATAGGAACAGGCAAAGGTGTTGTTTATATAAGTAATCCGGATAAGGCTGCTGTTTCCGCTGTTCGTTGTACCCGTATAAAGTTATTGAATGAAGATGGTGATGCTTATTATTTTTTGGATAATATAAAAGTTACTGCTATCACTATAGACGGTGGAAACCGAAAATGGATAGGAACAGAAGGTAAAGGTGTTTACGTATTATCTTCCGACAACCAGCAGATTGATCACTATTTCAATACGAGCAACAGCCCTCTCCTTTCAGACATCATTTATTCTATCGAAATAAATGATGATAACGGAGAAGTATTTATAGGTACAGACAAAGGACTTATTTCCTATAAAGGAGAAGCTACGAAAGGAAAAGAAGATTATTCGGATGTATATGTTTACCCAAATCCGGTAAGACCTGATTTTGATGAAAAGGTTACAATAACCGGATTAATGGATAACTCGAATGTAAAAATTACCGATATAAACGGAAACATTCTTTATCAAACCAAATCTATAGGTGGGCAAACTACGTGGAACTGTAAAAATAAATCAGGCCGCCGTGTTGCCACCGGAATATACCTTGTGCTTGTATCTACCGATAAAGGGGCAGAAAGTGTAGTTACCAAAATTGCGGTTGTCAAATAATATCAGAATGATTTGATAACCATATCCGTTATCTTTTCTGCTCCGCTGTTGTTTGGATGGATGGCATCATAAAAATCTTCGGGTCGCAACAAATTAAAACAATCTATAAGAAATATATCATTAAATTGTTTTTTAAACAGACTCAGGGCATATTCTTTTTCTTCGTTTGTGGAAGAAATTATGTCCGGATTATAAGGCATAATCAATAAACAATAACGAATATTTCTTTGTTTAAAGTAGATATATGAAGTATCTATCAATTTTTTCCATTCAGGTAATATCGTATACAAAGCAAACATGTTATTTTTATTTTTTTCCTCTATTTCCTGCTTGTAGATAATATCGTTCCGAAGCGACTTATGTGAACTGGGATAACGTAAGTCAAGTGCAAAAACATCCGGATCATCATCATCAAGCATTTTACGAAGAAAATAAGACAAACCGGCGAACAGACAATTGCGGGCTTCGTAATTATAAATGAAAAACGGTTTATCCAAGGTTTTCTTCAATGGTACTATTTCTTCAGTTTTATTATCCATTTCATATCTATACATGTGTAGAGCCACACTGTTTGATGTTTTAATATCTATTGGTTTGGATAATAAATCTATATCTATGCATTGAATAACTGTTTTTACTTCTGTCGGAATCATTGTATAATACAATGCACTTTCACTCAACTGCTGTCCGGTGGAAGTAAGATTATATACTTTGGGATGATCGCTTAACTCTTTCTCAAGCATATATCCGTTTACTCCGTTCATACCTCTGCTATTACCCAATATAATCACTTCAGCTACTTCGGAAGTATCTTTCAATGTTTGTATAATCAGTTTTGTACGCATATAGTCGTTAGGCAAAGCCTTGAACAAAACTGGCGTTACTATATTCAACAACACCATAAAAGCCAGCAGAAATAAAATAAACGATATTATATAACGTATTTGTTGTACAGACAGATTCATAATCATATCTAAAATTGAAAATAAATAAAATTGGAAGCATCAGCCCCAAAGAAATAGATAGAAGCAATTATCAAACTATAAAAAGAATATCTTACAAACAGGTTAGGCATATTACACAAATCCAGACCAAAAGGTTTATTTCTGTTTATCCATTCAACCGTCAATAAAATAAAAATAAAGAAAAGAGAAATAATAGCCGTTACATTATTTGACCCGCTCACTTTGGGAATTGTAAACAATGAATCAGAGAACAAGCCTGATATGTAATTCCACGCCATAGATAATGTATCTGCTCTGAATATGATCCAGCCAACCGTTACAAAAAGGAAAGTTATGAACATAGAAATAACCGGTTTTGCGAAACCGGTTTGTTTATTATTATTTCTTCTTGACAAAAGTAATAAAGGTATAAAAAGCAATGCATGGTATATTCCCCAGGTTATGAATGTCCAATTAGCCCCATGCCAAAGTCCACTCAGAAAAAATATAATAAATATATTTCGTATATGTTTATACATTCCTTCCCAACTTCCTCCGAGTGGAATATACACATAATCGACAAACCACGTATTTAGAGATATATGCCATCTACGCCAGAAATCAATTATATTCCTTGAAAAATAGGGATAATTAAAATTCTGTTTCAATGTAATACCAAATAACTTGGCTGTACCTATTGCAATGTCGGAATATCCTGAGAAATCACCATAAATCTGAAAAGAAAAGAAAATAGCACCCAATAGCAGTGTACTTGCAGAATAGTTACTATAGTTTCCAAATACATCATTTACTACAATAGCACAGTTATCTGCTATTACAATCTTCTTAAAGAATCCCCAAAGTATCTGACGCATACCATTCACTGCGTCCGGATATGTAAAATTACGTGGTTTATAGAATTGCACCAACAAATTGGTAGCTCTTTCAATAGGTCCTGCCACCAATTGGGGAAAGAAACTTACAAATGCAAAAAAAGCAACCACATCATACGTAGGTTCAAGTTTCTTTCTATATACATCAATTGTATAACTTAAAGCCTGAAACGTGTAAAAACTGATTCCTACAGGCAAAATAATATATAAAAGCGGAGATTCTAAATTTATTCCCAACAGAGAAAAAGAAGTAATAAAGCTTTCAACAAAAAAATTAAAGTATTTGAAGAATATAAGTATTCCCAGATTCAGGGCAACGTTTCCTCCTACTACCCATTTGCATTTCTTTCTGATTTCCGGTGTATCTGCCGATGTTCCATTTCGCAATTTATCTATACAGACACCACTTAACCAACTGCAAAAAGAAGTAATAACTATAAGTATCAGAAAATGCCAATCCCACCAGCCATAAAACAGGTAGCTGACAACTACAATAAACAGATTCTGTAATTTTACCTTCCTGTTGAACACAAACCAGTAGAGCAGAAATACAACAGGAAGATAAATTGAAAACTCAACCGAATTAAAAAGCATATATTATAAACCCAGTTTTTCAGAAATTTCCAACATTCTCCTGATCGGTTTTATAGCTTTCTTCTGAACTTCTTCGTCTACAAATATCTCAGGCAGTTCAAACTTAAGACAGTTGTACAGCTTTTCCATTGTATTCAAACGCATAAAATTACATTCGTTACAAGCACAGGTACTATCATTCGGAGGAGCAGGAATAAATTCTTTAAGCGGACTTTGCTTACGCATTTCATGAATAACACCACTTTCGGTCGCTACAATGAATTGTTTCTTCTCGGACTTAATAGTATGCTTCAATAATGCTGCAGTCGATCCTACGAAGTCTGACACCTGAATAATGGGTTGTTTGCATTCGGGATGTGTTATAATTTCTGCATCGGGATATTGTTTCTTTAATTCGAGTATCTTTTCCAGAGAAAACTGTTCATGCACATGGCAAGCACCGTCCCACAACAACATATTGCGCCCTGTAATGCTATTTATATAGTTTCCCAGGTTACGATCGGGTCCGAATATAATCCTGGTATCTTCCGGAAAGCTTTCAACAATCTGACGGGCGTTGGTTGAAGTTACCACCACATCTGTAACAGCTTTCACAGCAGCCGTAGTATTTACATACGAAATAACAGTAGCACCGGGATGCTGTTTTACAAATTCTTCGAAAGCAGGAGCCGGACAGCTGTCGGCCAATGAACAACCTGCATTCAGATCCGGAACCAATACTTTCTTATCCGGACAAAGAATCTTTGCTGTTTCACCCATAAAATGAACACCGCAAAGAACTATAATATCTGCTTTCGTTTTAGCAGCCCATTGAGCCAAAGCAAGACTATCGCCTACAAAGTCTGCAATATCCTGTATATCACCAGTCTGGTAATAATGAGCCAATATAATTGCATTCTTTTCTTTACGCAATTTATCTATTTCTTCCTTTAAATTGATGTCTTTCGGAACAGGTGCATTCATATATCCGATTGATTGATTTGTTGACATAGCTTTATGTAATAACAGATTGTGACAATACGCAAAGTTAAAACTTTCCTTACAATCTGATATAAAAAATACATAAAACAGTCTTATAAAAAACTTTTATCATTCATTTCTTTCAGAATAAATTAGTTTTCTTTCCGAAATGAATGCCACTTTCATCCGAGTGTATAAAAAACGGATAAAGGAAGTTTTCTATGAGTTATCCACAATCATATATTATATTCTTATTATCTTTAAATTAAAAATTTAATTATGATATATATGATATACTGTTGAAACGGTTGATATATTTTAGTCGAAAATATTGTCTATAGAGTTATCAATATATATAAACTACTTATTAAGAAGATACTAACAATATAAAATATACTTTATATTCTGTTTTTCTTTTAGTTAAAGCTTATGTAACTTTTTTGTTGATTATTGGAATGTGAATAAAATAATAATTTTTTTCCTTGTTTACATGTGTATAATGGATGTTGAAAGTATATAATAAATAGTATGATATTTCTTTTGTACACAAAGGAAACGATTGTGTATATAGAAGAATCCGAATAAAGCAAGAACTTTTTTTCATTTTGTATCCACCATTTATCAATACCTTTTCAACGGTATATTTACACTTTGTTCATTAGGAAATAGCTACCTTTGTAATTGTAATAGTAAAGATAATAAAAATGCGTAAACTGAAAGTAACAGAATTGAATCGTCTTACTCCGGAAGCTTTTAAAGAGAGTAAAAAAATACCTATGGTAGTAGTTTTAGATCATATAAGAAGTTTAAATAATGTAGGTTCTGTGTTTCGTACATCCGATGCTTTCAGAGTAGAAGCTGTTTATCTTTGTGGTATTACAGCATGTCCTCCGCATGCAGAAATTCATAAAACAGCTTTAGGTGCCGAAGATAGTGTAGAATGGAAATATTTTAAAGATACTCCGGAGGCTGTTGATAACCTTAAACAAAAAGGTTATACCATATGTGCGATAGAGCAGGTCGAAGGAAGTATTATGCTGGATAATCTCTTATTAGATAAAGAAAAAAAGTATGCTGTAATAATGGGAAATGAAGTAAAAGGAGTTCAACAGAATGTTGTTGATAAATGTGATATGTGTATTGAAATACCGCAGTACGGGACAAAACATTCATTGAATGTGTCTGTTACTACCGGTATAATTATTTGGGATTTTTTTAAACAATTGTCAGATTAATCCGTTTTCAACCATAATAACTATACGCTCGGTAAGGGCGTCTTTTCCTTTTGGATCATATTCGGATTTAAGACTGGCTCCAAACATTCCGGCAAAGATGTTCCAGAATCCGGCGCGAAAGCTTCCCAGGTATGCCTTCAGCAAGTTATAGCTGGATTGATTGCATTCTCTGTCAATCAATTTAATAAGTAATTTTCCTTGGGAAAAAGATAGTTTTTTTAGTTCCGGTTTATATTGTTTAAACAAATCTTTTTCCATCAGCTTCAAATGAGCCTGTCGTGCCTTTTCATTAGGCAATGTCTCCATGTATTCGTATGTTTCTATAAGTGTTTCATAAACCATTTTAGCGTAAGGTAACGTACGCTTTACATCACGTACCAATTTATTATACTTTTGTTCTTCTCGTTTATTTTTGAATTTTACCTTTGGAAAAACATATACTTCTCTCAGATTAATAATAGCTATTGTATCTTTTCCGTTTACATAAGCTTTGTAGTAATTTTCCGGAAGAGTGTTCATTTTAAACGTCTGTTGTGCATTTATCTTTATACAACAAACCAAAAATAACAGAAATATATATAATATGATTCTTACCATACATTGCAAAAGTAGTTGATTTACTGGTTTGTTGTACTGGTTTTACACTATTTGACTAATAAGTTCAGTAAGAATTGCCAGATAAATATAAAATGGTATTTTTGTATTTATAATAGAAACAATACCTTACCTATGAAATTAATTGCATTTTGCCTGTTATGTCTAGTAATCTTTTATACCCGTGTCGGTGCTGTTAATAACTTACGTTTATCTGATATACGTAGTATGGGAATGGGAGGAAATGAAGTAACCCAATCATCGTTATTAAATCCTTCTTTAATAGCTCTCCAAAGTAACAGAAAGTTACAAATCAATTATTTCAATCGTTATTCTTTAAAAGAATTACAAACAGTAAACGGAAGTTTTCAATGTCCTAATCCTATATTACCAATAGGTGTTGATATCTTTTCTTTTGGTTACGATGCTTATAGGGAAAGCATGTTTCGTTTGTCCGGCAGTAAACTTTTAGGAGATAAATGGTCTTTAGGGATATCTGTTCAATATGCTATATTACAAACAGAATTATGTGAAGAAAATATTTCACGCCTTTCAACCGATATCGGAAGTACATTTCATCCGGTTGATAATTTGTTAGTAGGTATGTTGATAACCAATTTACCTTCTGTATCTATTAAAAATAATACAACTGAAATAAAGGATTTTACATTCTATTTAATACAGATAGGTTTTCAATGGAAGATTATTAATAATATGTTGATAGCTGGAAGTATAGGTACTAATAATGAACATACTGTAATATGTAATGCTGGTATTGAATATACTGTTTTTGACGCATTTTTTGTTCGTGCCGGAATTAGAAGCGATCCGGTTTTACCTTCTTTGGGTGTGGGATATAATTTATATCATTTTATTATTGATGTAGCTGCTTTATATCATCCGGAATTAGGAATAAGTACAGGAATTGGTTTATCATTTTCTTTTTAAATATACCTTACTATGAGACACTTTATGTTCATGTTTATAACTATGTCAATATACTTGTTAATTAATAGTTATAATGTTAATGGCCAGACTTCTTTTTCTGTTGATAAGTGGATGGAATATATGGAAGAAATGGCTGCAAATACAGACGATAATGAAAAGATAGAAACATTATATTCCGAATTATCCTATCTTACAGAACATCCTTTTGATCTGAATACTGTAACAGAACAACAATTGAAAAAATTACCGTTCCTTTCGGATTTCCAGATTAATAATATTATGAGATACAGAAAACGTTATGGCAATATGGCTACCGTATATGAACTGAAGAACATTGAAGGATTAGATTTTCAAACAATAGAATTGCTGCTTCCTTTTGTTTATATAGGTGTTATCCCTGTTGATAATTGCCCTGTTACTGTGAAAAATATGTTGAAATATGGTTCTAATGAATTATATATCAGATATGATAAATGTTTTCAACAAAAGAAGGGATATAGTTCATATCCTGATAGTATATTACAGGAATTTCCAAACCGGAAATATATAGGAGAATCTTTTTATACTTCTCTCCGTTACAGCTATTCATTTAAAGATAAAATATATTTTGGTGTTGTCGCTGAAAAGGATGCCGGAGAACCTTTTTGGAATGGTTATCATAAAGGATATGATTATTATTCTCTACATCTTCTTTTGAGAGATATAAAGATGTTGAAAACTTTGTTGATTGGTGATTATAAAGTTTCTTTTGGTCAGGGTTTGGTAGTAAGCAATGATTTTTCTTTGAGTCGTACCATTATTGTTACTCAGGCGGAAAGACGCACAAACGGATTTAGGAGACACTTTTCAACAAATGAAAATGATTTCTTTCGGGGAACTGCAGCAACGGTTAATTTGAAAAACATAGATATTAGTCTTTTCTATTCTTTACGTAAACTGGACGCAAAAGTTGAAGACCATATTTTTACTTCAATTAAAACAGACGGATATCACCGCTTGGAAAGAGACAGAGAAAAAATGAATAACATAAAAATGCAAACAATAGGTGGAAACATACAATATAATACTTCAAATGTTTGTTTAGGAATCACTGCTTTATCTTATTCTTTTGGAAAAGATAAAATTATGCCGGAGTCGAAACCTTATAATATATTCTATTTTAGAGGTGACAAAAATATAAATGCAAGTGTCAATTATCTTTTGAAAAATAACAAAATGAAGTTTTATGGTGAAACAGCTATTTCCCGGAATAAAGCGTTTGCAACTTTGAACGCTTTTCAATTAATGCCGGCTTCTTATATTTCCTTGTTGCTATTATACAGGTATTATGATAGACGTTATCAGGCTTATTTTGGTAATGCTTTTTCTCAAAATTCATCTGTTCAAAATGAACAAGGTTTGTATATGGGAATACAATTAACTCCATTCGCCTATTGGAAATGTTCGGCTTATGCTGATTTTTTCCGTTTTCCCTGGTTAAAATATGGAGTAGACTCACCTTCTACCGGACGTGAATATATGGTGCAAGTTGATTATACAGGCGGAAAAAATTTTTCTGTTTATATTCGCTATAAATACAGACGAAAAGAAAAGAATGAGAGTCTTTCCGATAAATTTACGACTGTCGTTTTACCTTATACTCAACAGCGTGTCCGGATTCAGGCAAATTATCATTTATCTTCCTTATTTATTTTCAAAACGTCTGCTGATGCTGTTGTATACAATGAAAGCACTAAAAACAGTAAAGGTTATATGGTCTCTCAAAGTTTTGGATGGAAACCTTCTTCACTACCTGTTCAGATAGATTTATATACTGCCTGTTTCTTTACAGACGATTATTCCAGTCGTGTGAGTTCTTATGAGAAAAATATATTGTATGTTTTCAATATGCCTTCATTTTATGGAAAAGGGTTACGTTTATCAACAACTTTTCGTTGGGATATATTGAAGAGAGTATCATTATCTGCCAAATTCGCATACACACATTATATGGATAGAAATGTTATTGGTACGGACCTTGAAGAAATAGAAGGTTCAGATAAAACGGATATTTATGCCATGTTAAGATGGAAATTTTAAAAGGCTTTTGTAGTTTTGTATCATATTATGGATGGTTAATTGTGAACCGCTTAAACAAAAATACAGTTATGTCTACGATTCTTTTTGATAAAATAATTTTCGGACCTGTTCACAGCCGCAGGCTTGGTGTTTCATTAGGTGTTAATCTTTTACCTACGGACGGGAAACTTTGTTCGTTTAATTGTATTTATTGTGAATGCGGACTGAATGAAGAACGTCGTACACGTAGTAAACTTCCTACCCGTGTAGAAGTAAAAGAAGCTTTAGTGCAGAAATTGGCTTATATGCAATCGGAAGGAATAGCTCCGGATGTGATTACTTTTGCCGGAAATGGCGAACCTACAATGCATCCCGAATTCGGAGGTATTATTGATGATACGATAAATACACGCAATCAGTTTTTTCCGCAAGCTAAAATTGCCGTTCTTTCTAATTCTACTATGCTCCATAAAGAAGAAGTGTTTCAGGCTTTAAACAAGATTGAAGATAATATATTGAAGTTAGATTCTGTTTTGGATAGCCGGATTCGTCAATTAAATGCTCCTAATTCTTCTTCTTTTAATTTTGATTCGTTACTGAAACAGTTATGCCGTTTTAATGGTAAGCTTATTATACAAACTATGTTTTTGCGAGGTGAAATAAATGGAGAACATATTGACAATACTTCTGAATCTGAAATTAAAGGTTGGGTAAACGCATTAAAACAAATCCGTCCTAAGCAAGTAATGATCTATACTATAGACCGGGAAACGCCGGTGAAAAATCTAAAGAAAGTATCTGGAGAAGATTTGGAAATAATTGCAGAAGTAGCTAGAAAAGAAGGATTTGATGTGACTGTTTCTGCATGATAAAACTTGTTTTTTGTTCTTTTAGGCAACTGTCTTTATAGCCAATAATAAAAACTATTATTGGCTATGTATGGAATATAGTTTACTCTTCTTTTTCTCTGCTTAAACGCCATGCTATTGCTCCGTTTTGTGATAAAACGAGCGAATCCGCATCAATTTTATCTATTGATAAAGTATCGATGCCATTAAAAGTCATTCTGTTTCCTATGCTTTTGTAATTCAATTGCAGATGCATTCCATCCAGACTCCATCCGTTAATATCCAAAGTAGCCATATTTACGCTTTGAGCTGTTCCGTCCTGATTTAGCGTAAAACCTTGTACTTCCTGTGCATTAATTGGGTTTGGTTCTACCCACGTACCTTGTATGTAGTAATAAGGAGAATGCCTCAGTATTGTTAACCCGGTTGCAGTTAATACTTTTGTACCATCCATATCTTTTTCAATACATGTGACTTTTACGGAATCATCAATTAATACACCCGGAACTTTTTCGGGGCTTGTATCCATTGTGCTGATATCTACAGTACTTCCATCGGAAGTAGTCAGTACGATATTGTTCATACTGGCATCAAGAACAGTCCCGTTTATGGTTTTAGACTCGGTGTTTTGTTTACATGCTGTCATGCTAAACACTGATGCAATAATGATTGATGCAATACAAATGTTCTTTTTCATATTTTATAAATATTAATATGTATTGATTTACCGTCTTTTTGCTGCTTGTATAATTTTTATATCATTGTTTGTATGAATTTTAAAGATATATATGCCCGGAGCAAACGAGCCGGTATAAATAACTTCTTCAGGATTTTTTATCTGTTTTACAACTTTACCGTCGGCCGAAATTATTTCGATCAATGTAACCTGTTGTGCATTGTTTATTCTTACCTGTTCATTAAATATGAGAGGCACTATGTTTACAGCATTATTGCCTGCATCTTCGATACTTACGTTTATTTCATTTTCTGCATTTGTTAAAACACTTTCATCGTTTTCATTATAAACGGCAGAAACGGAATAAGTATGTTTTCCTAAAGGGACATTTTTATCCAGATATTCTGTCCCGGTTATAAACGTTCTGTTTAGTTTTATTTGGTCGCGATAGACATTATATCCGGTGACTTCCGGAAAAGCAGCAACCGGATTGCTGCGTAGCTTATCATTTGATAAGCTACCTTCTTCGGAAGTAACGACTGCTGCAACAACAAAATTGGCATCGAAAACGGTACTTCCGCTTCCTTCGGGAAGATATAGATATTCCCATTTTTTTCCATCGTAAGATATAACATTCCCTTTACCGCTTATGGCAGGGCCTTTGTCTGCGTAAGCCGGATATTCTTTTTCTTTGTAATTTTCGGCATAGATAGTGACATACAAATTTTTAGTGGCATCTATTACATACGGAGTTTTTAATGTAATTGTGTTTGTCTGTTTGTATTGAGGATTACTGACCTTTTGTTGATATTTGTTTTCCATTTCTCCCTGGAAAATAAGTATGGAGTAAGTTCCTGCAAGAGGTGTAAATTTGACGGCTGTAAGCTTTTTGTTATTAAAAGGTGCCAAATCGTTTGCATCCCATGTTTGTCCGAAATAGAACGGATTACCTTTCAATCCGATTGATACGAAATTTGTATTGCTTCCCCAGAATATGGTTTGCTGGTATAAAGGAGCTTTCCAACTTACTAATACCGTATTTTCGGCCGTTTCTTTTGCAATTACATTTGTAGGGCCTTTATAATCGGTAATTAAAATAGTAGCATTGGTAGTGCCCGATTCTTTTCCATCCGTATATATGCCCGAAACTCCATAAATTTGGGAACCTGTTTCAAAAGATTCGTCTGTATATGTAGTTGAAGTTGTGTAGTCTAATAATATGTTGTTTCTGTAAATAGCATATTTTTCAATATCCGAAGCATTCTCAGGTGCTTTCCATTTCAGTGTAACTGTCTTATTATTGTACGTAAGAGTTAAATCGGTAGGGCTTAGTTTGTTTTGGGATGCATAACGTCCGGCTAGTTGTGTTACTCCTTTATTGATAGGATCCAACCAAATATCCATGCGGGTTGTATCCGAACCGGGGAATTTATTCCAGTGGTAAAATAATTTGCCATAAATATTACTGCCGTCCGGTTTATCGTTGCAGTTTGAATCTCCTCCGGTCAGGGTACCTACAATCAGTTTATTCTGATTAAACAACGGAGATCCGGACGAACCTCCGGCAGTTACACTTTGACCATTGTTTGTTGCATCAAAAATAACGTTCCAATGTGCATTGTTATACCCTCTTACACCATTTATATCGTTCCAGGTTATTGTTTTGGCAGGAGATTTGAATGTCGATATTTTTTTATAATCGCCATTGGGATGATGTATACCAACACCGGATTGAGCCGCTTTATCGCTTCTGTCCCATCCATTGTAATACACATTGTAACTTTCCGGAATGGATTGATTCAGTTTCAATAATAAACCGTCGGAACCTCCGCTGGTGGGAGTAGAAGCTACTTTTATACATCCGGTCATTGTATTAGGCCTATAAGCAATCGATAAGTTTGTACATTGAGTACGTTCATATCCAAAATAGAACAACCATTGACTGTAATCATCTTTACTGGCTGATACGTTAGATTCTGACTGGCTGCAATGAAATGCCGATAAAACGTAAGGGGTCAGATCTTCTTTTGTATTATTTACCAACGAACCGGAACATATGTAAGAGCTTTTTCCTATTCTCTGGATCATTTTGCAGACACCTTCTTTTTCGGCTTGCCAGGCGTCTCCTTCTTCACAATTAATGTTTACCATGCAATCGTTCGAAGCATTTTTCAATGAAGACGTTTTAGTTATATATAAGTGGTTATAGCCATAACCGATAGATTCGATATTAATACGAGGTTGTTCGGCATTGTTTGCTGCAGGTACATATTCCAGCACAATGTCATCACCCGCTATAAATTCGGTAGCAAATTTTTGTGTCGAAGGATTTGTTGTAGATGTATATGCTCCCAATACCTGTGTCTTATCTGTATTATAAATGAATAATTTACCTCCTTCTGGAATATAGAAATCGTTGTAGTATAGCATAATTGCTATAGCACCTTCTGCTTGTATGCGGAGTTGCCATACTGTTTGATTATCGGTCAGAGAAATTTGGTTTCCGTCTTTAATTATATCGAGATTGGCATCTATAAGTTTAGCTACGCGTAAAGGTGCACCCTGGCTTACTTGCCATTCATCTACAATTTTCAAATCTTCAACGCTAAAATTAACGGGTACTTCAACAGCAGCCAATGTATTTTTCAGGGTGTTTTGGCTATTAAAGCTGGGCGGTAGTCCGCCTTCGCTGATTTGTGCATTAACAGTAGAAATACCTATAATAAAGGAATATAAAATACTCATTGGAAGAGTAAGAAAGAGAAAGTGCTTTTTATTCATCTTACTATAACTTAATATATATTTGTTTTCTATATGGCCAATATCCCGTAATCCGGTTTAAAAGACGTTTCATCCAAATAGTTGTAAACTAGTTTAGAAACAGATATCAAAGATACATGAATTTTTTTCTACAATTTACATGTATCGGAAAATTTCATACTTATGATTTAGAAAAATCATCGTTATAATTTGAAAAAATCATTACGATGAAATGTTATTGTCGTAATTTTAGTTCTATATTTACCAACAATCTAAACGAACGCCAAATGAAATGCATTATAAGCATATTATTGCTAACCTTATTGTTATTTTCTGCCGGATGTAAAGACGAAACTGCCGCGAAAAAAATAATTATTCAAGCCGAGTCATTATATAAATCCGATCCCGACAGTGCGTACGCCTTGTTGAATACAATAGAGCTTCCTGATCTGCTAAGTGAAAAATTGCTTGCCCGTTGGTGCATGATATATGGGCAGGTAGCCGATACGTTGGGTGAAGAAATGCCTTATACCACTCAGCTAACGCGTGCCTTGTCTTATTATAAAAAGCATGGAACACGGAAACAACAAGCCGAAATAGGTCTGTATCTGGGTCGTTCGTATGTTGAAGACAAAGAATACGAAGATGCAATGAAAGCTTATATACCTGCATTAGAAATGGCTTTGCGGGCTAAAGACTATAACCAGGCAGGATATATTTGCAGCTATATGGGGGATTTGTATGATCTGAAAGGAACCTATTCATTAGGAAAAGATAAATATGAAGAGGCTTCATATTATTTTGCGAAAGCAGGCAATAAACGAAGTCAGGCTTTTGCTTTACGTGACGTTGGGTGTATGTATGCTTTTTCTGATTCTTGTATGTTGGCTTTGAATTATCTATTGAAGGCAGATACAATTGTAAGGAACTTAAATGATACGGCAGCTATTTCTGCTATAAGTAACGGATTGGGCAATGTGTATGGAATGTTAGGTGATTTAGAATTAGCCGAAAAATACCTGATGCAGGCAATCCGGTTGGATAGTGTTGATAATGCTCCTAATTATTTGTCATTGGCAAGCTTATACCGCGAAGAAGGAAATTATGAGAAAGCTCGTGAATATTTAAAGAAAGCGGAGATTCCGACATTAAATAAATATACTCCGATAGGAATATATTATCAGTATTATTTGGTAGAAAAGGCGGATAATTGTCCTGAGAAAGCACTTGCTTATTTGGAAAAACATTATGAGGTAACCGATTCTGCTGAAAGTATACAAGAAAAGATGAATATATATAAGGTAGAAAAGGAATATAATCATCTGAAAATATCTATGGAAAATATGAATTTACGCTCGGAGAAGCAGCGATTATTTATATTGGTCATACTGTTTGTGTTGTTTTCTTTATGTTCGTTATTTATATACTATATAAGAATTAATCAAAAAAATAGGAAGTTGAATAAACAGCAATTAGATTTACAACAAAAAGATATTATTTTATTACGATTAAAAGAAGATTTGCAATTCAAGCAAAAAGAATTGCATAAAATAATAACTAATAGGCAAACAAAAGAAAATAGTAATTTAGAATTAAAATATAAACAGAAACAAAACGAAATAGAAACACTTACACAACGAATAGAATTGCAACAAGAAGAACTGTTGTTTTCTTCTTCTATCGGAAAAAAGATATTAAAACTATCTAAGGGAGTCTGTCCCGGGAAAGATAAATCACCTCTTACTGAAAAAGATTGGCAAGCTATCTTTTCAATAGTCGATGAAATTTATCCATCAGTAAAAGATCATTTGTCAAATGTCAATATTACAGACTCTGAGCGCAATTATTCCTATCTCTCTATATTTAGGCTTGATACAAATGGAGAAGCTATACTGTTGCACATAAATCCTGAGTCAGTTAGTAAACGTCGCCAACGTGTGCGTCGGGCACTTGGAATAATAGGTCAAAATCTTGATTTGTGTACTTTTTTAAAGAATGCACAATAAACATCTTATTATTAATGTGATATAGTTATTTACTGACCTAGTCTTGTCCTATCTAAATACTGCTAATATTTTGATAATCAATCTTATCTTGTCCTATCTAAAGTATACCTTTTTTTATTTATTTTCTTTTATAGCTTTTACTTTTGTTCCAAAATTATAACATTGAAAGAAAATATGAAAGCTTTTAGATTTTTATTGGTTGCCATTTCATTATTGTGTGTAATTCCTTGTTTTGGAAAACGGGTTAGATTGAATGGAAATTGGGATAGAAAGCAGAAGTCCATTGGAATTGATATTCCCATTACTGCTACAGTAGATGAAAACATGAAAGAGCTATCCTTACAGTTTAATAGAAATATAGGATTGGTATATGTGACTATTTATAGCCTTTCAGAAGAAGTAATATATTATGAAGTGTTAGATGCGATTGAATTTTCTTCGTATACAATACAACTAGATAAGAAATTACAAGGTGAATATGTGATTTCTATATCAGATAATATGAATAATGTTTATGGATTGTTTGAATTTTAAATTTAAGAAAATGAAAAAGTTGAATGTGTTTTTTGCAGTGGCGATATTGTTGTATGTTACTGCATGTTCTAACGATGAGTTGGTAGATAATATACCAAATAAAAGCAGCAAGTATTCCATTTCAAAATGAAGATGATGAGATCGTACAGGTTATACTTGATAGAGATTTTATTAATTCTCAGTCAAATAGAGGAATTGGATTAATAAACCCTCCGGGAGAGTTAAGCGGATGGAGAACGTATGTTGAAAATGGAGTTTCGTATAATCTACCTATTATTGCAAGATAATGAAACAAAAATTTATATTCAGTATTTTACTGCTACTCGGAAGTTATACTATTGCTTTTGCCCAATTTTCATTTACTCCAAATGTAGGAATTTGTATTTCTGATATTTCAAACACACGAAATAGTCATGATTATATCAGTTATAATTTTGGTGTGGGTATTGATTATCATTTCAATCGTTGGGGAATAAGGAGTGGACTTTTTTTAAAAGAAAAAGGTACTTATAATATGGAAGGTGCTATAAATATTGATGAATATCCTGTCAATACAGACTTGGTTACAATGGATGCCAAATTGATGTATATGCAGCTTCCGGTATTAGCTTCTTATCGTTTGCCTATATATGATCATGTTGCTGTTCAGCTTAATGTTGGTCCTTATGTTGCATATGGATTGAAGGGTAAGTATAATTTGCAACGTATGGATGGAGAATATGGAATAAGTTCATCTCCCTTTGATCGGATTATTTTTGAAACAGAATCTTATGGAAAAAAAGATTTGTCTTCTTTTACTAAATGGGATTGGGGTATTAATGCTGGTGTTGAAATGAGTGTTTATCGTTTTAATATTGGTGTTTCTTATGAAATGGGGTTGAAGGATTTGTCTTCACATTTTCCTATAAAATATGACGGAAAGCAGCAGAATAGATCATGGAATATGTATGTTGGATTTACGATATGAACATAAATATGAATAAGTTAGTAATAAATTTATCAGTAAATCGTTTAATAAATACATCTTATTAAACAAATAATGATGAAGCGAGTATTTTTAATTTTATTCGCTGTTTTATCTATTCAGCTGGTAAAATCAATTGAATTAGAACCTCGTGCGGGTATTGGTGGAGTGTATGAGTGGGGATTGCATGCCGGTGCGTATGTTTCATTCCCGGTTTCTAATGTGTTTGCCATCCAAACAGGAGGATTGTTGTATAGTGGGGATAACTGGAAAAACTCTTCCTCCAAATGGAATATAGGCCTTAACATCCCTGTGTATGCTTCGTTTCGTTTGCCGGTTAGTGAGACAACAAACATAAGGCTGAGTGCAGGTCCTTATGTTGGAATTGCTTCACTCGGGCAACTAGGATTCTCTGCTGAAACGGGAGTGGAAGTAAAGAAGGTATATATAGGAGCTGCAATATTCCAGAACTGTCTGAACAAAAAAGATACTCAAGTTGGGATATCAGTAGGATATAAATTTGCTTTATAATTGGCTATTAGTCTTTATGTACTCCCTTCACACTCATTTGTCTTGGTTGGCAAATGATGTGAAGGGATTTTATGTTTATCCCAGAATGTATTTGTTTCCGGGGATATATGATAAAAGCTTAGAAACGATGCAGCAGGTTATAAAAGTAAATATTCCTATCAATAAGATGGAAACGGGAGTCGTGCAACTCTCATGAATGAGCTTATAAAAGAAATTCAGGATAAAGATATGCATTAGGTAAATGCCGTAACTTAACTGGGAGATAGTACGGATCGGTTTATACAACCATTCTTTATCGAATGAAATTTGCTTTAGTATAATGAAAATACCGAAAGTCATTAATGCGACAGGAGGAGTACAAAAACGCCAGGAAACTTCTATATAACCTAAATCTATTGACTCCAATGTTCTGTTGTAGAATGAGAAGAAGGCTAATCCGTAGCCGATAAGGAATGAAATTATTCCGATAAGCATACTTTTCTGCAAGCTCCAATTAATGTAAGTACGGATATAATGTGCCAAAACAAGATAACCTATATATCCTGAAAAATACCAGAACATGTGGAATTCATTCCAGAAACATTCCCCGTACCAACCATCCGTATATGTTGGTATGTAGTGATGGAGCGTGGTAAATGCCCATACGGCCAATACTGCTTGTTCTCCTCTCTTACTGGCTTGTTTCAACCAGGGCGAAAGGATCGGCATAAACATGTATAAACCGATCAACATATAGATGAACCAAAGGTGTCCGCTACTCATATTGAAATTCAATAACAGACGGGTAAGGCTTCCTTTCATATCTTCTGTAGTCATATCTCCGTATAATACGGGTACAGTCGCATATAATACTGACCAAATAATAAACGGAATAAGAACTCTGCTGAAACGACGTTTGAAGAAAGGGGCACCGCTTTCTTTCAAAGGTAACAGCAGGTAAGAAGAGGTCATTACAAACAAGGGAACGGCTGCACGCAAGGCACTGTCTATAAGACTTACCCAAAAACGATCGGTATCGTTTGCAATTGAACAGCCATTGGCTCCTACATAAAAAAACTCGCAGGCGTGTACCATGATCACCATAAAACACGCAAGTACTCTAAGATAGTCTAAAAAAACAATACGATTGTTTTGTAAAGGATTCGTAGTTAACATAAATATTACATTTTAAAAGAATTGAGATAATATTAAAAATAAAATACGGATGCAAAAATAGACAATAATTCGGATTATTTGAAAATCAAAACAAGCTTATGGTATCAGTCTGATCTGTTTTAGAATAAAATCCTGTATATTTGGCGAAAACTTCAATAATCTAATACTTAATATTCGATGGAGAAAAAAACAACTGTCCCCGTTACGGCCATTGTACTAGGAGCCAGCGGAAGAGGTAAATTGTATGGCGATTATTCACTTGAACATCCGGACGATCTTCAAATTGTCGGCATTGCCGAATTGGTGGAACTGCGCCGTAATATGTATAGGGATAAATATCACGTTCCTGCCGGAAACTGTGTAGCAACCTGGGAAGAAATGTTGAACCGCCCCAAGTTTGCAGATGCTGTGATTATAGCAACCCCAGACCATCTGCATTATGCTCCCTGCATGAAAGCGCTTGATTTAGGTTATGATATTCTTTTGGAAAAACCTATTGCCCAGACAGAAGAAGAATGCCGACGGCTGGTGGCATATGCCAAAGAGAAGGGAAAGATAGTAGGCCTGACACATGTTTTACGCTATTCTCCTTATTTCTTGATGCTGAAAGAGATGGTGTCGAGCAAGAGAATTGGTGAATTGGTAAGTATCCAGCATTTCGAACCGGTAGACCATGTGCACATGAGCCATTCGTATGTACGCGGAAGCTGGCGCGATTCGGAAGCAAGTACTCCGTTGGTTCTGGCCAAGTCGAGCCACGACCTTGATATACTTCACTGGATAATAGGTAAACCGTGTACAAAGGTGGCAGCTTTCGGCGACCTGGCACATTTCAAATCAGAGAAAGCTCCTGCAGGAGTTCCGGCCCGTTGTACGGATGGTTGTCCGGTAGAAGCAACTTGCCCTTATTCGGCATTAAAGATCTATTATCGTGATCGTACGTGGCTGTATGTATTTGATTTGCCTGAAGATTATGACGAACAAGGTAAGGTAATCCTTGAAAATCTGAAGAACGGCAATTACGGCAAATGTGTTTATCATTGCCAGAATAATCAACCGGACCATTATATGATGCTGATGGAGTTTGAAGGTGGTGTAACGGTCAACTTCTCTATCGAGGCATTTACTTCGTATAGCGGCCGCCGTACCCGTATCATGGGTACACATGGTGATATTGTCGGAGATATGGAATCGTTTACCCATACCGATTTCGCTTCCGGTGTCTCCAAGACATACCGGGCGGATGCTGTGGATGCGTTGAATTATGAAGGTGTAGGCCACGGTGGTGGTGATGCCGGAATGATACACGACTGGATAGAAGCCATTCGTAAACAAGACGCTTCCCTTATGAGTACGCCGCTCGACGAATCGTTGGAAAGCCATCTCATGGCGTTTGCTGCCGAACGGAGCCGTAAGGAAAACAAGGTAATTGCTGTAGAGCATTGATTCCGTTTTATGCCGATGAAAAAACTTCATCGGCATAAAACAAAATGACTGCTGTGATATATTCTGATTTTTTCCGGAAACCCGGAAAGAAAAGCCTTCCGGTATCTTTTATTTTTTTATAAAATCTTCCGCTCTCCTGATTGCTTCGTCTATATTGCTACAAATGTTTTCTGCTCCTATCCTGGCCTCAAAGCCGGATTTAATTAGGATGCGGTGTACTTGTTCGTTTACACCGGACAGAATTATATGTATATGTTCCGCCTGGGATAAACGTACAAGGCTTTCCAGGTTATGCAGCCCGGTAGAATCCATAAACGGAACTTTGCGCATGCGGATGATACGTACTTTTGGCTTGTCTCCTATGATTTGCATTACGTCATCAAACTTATTGGCTACACCAAAGAAGAAAGGACCATCTATTTCGTATGCTTCTACACCTTTGGGAAGAATCAATACTTCTTCGTCATGATGGATTTCCCCTTCGTCGGAAAGGTCTATACTGTCTGTTGCAACAGACACGCGGGTTGTTTCGGCCACCCGTCGCATGAAGAGCAGCATAGCGATAAGAAGGCCTATTTCGATGGCAATGGTAAGATCGAATATGACGGTTAGCAGAAAAGTTACTAACAATACGGAAACATCGCTCTTTGGATTTTTCATTAACGAACGGAATGTACGCCATTCGCTCATGTTATAAGAAACAATTATAAGTACGCCTGCCAGACAAGCCATTGGAATATGCTTTGTAAGCGGTCCCAGGAAAAGCAGGATCAGTAGTAATACAATGGCGTGAATGATGCCTGCTATGGGTGTCTTTCCTCCGTTGTTTATATTTGTCATAGTGCGGGCAATTGCTCCTGTTACGGGAATACCCCCGAATATAGGGACAATGACGTTGGCTGCTCCTTGGGCAATCAGTTCCGTATTGGAATTATGTTTGTCACCTGTTACTCCATCGGCAACCGTAGCCGAAAGCAAAGACTCTATTGCCCCGAGCAATGCAATTGTAAATGCGGAAGGGAGCAATAAATTAATCGTCTCCATATTAAAACGGATCGTTTCCGGCTGAGGCAACTGTGCCTGAATGGTGAACCTGTCTCCGATAGTTTCGATAGAAGTAATGCCAAAATGGCTTCGCAGGATATAAACAACTATTGTCATCGTGATAATAGCTACCAGCGATCCGGGTACTTTCTTAGATATTTTAGGAGTTAAAACAATAATGATAATACTTGCGACTCCTATCAATAAAGGCCATAAATTTATAGTATGGATAACTTCAAAATAAGCGATCCATTTGGAGATAAAATCGGCCGGAACCTTATCCATCGTAAGTCCGAACAAATCTTTCATCTGTGTAGTAAAGATAGTAAGGGCAATACCGCTGGTAAAGCCTACTACAATAGGGTAAGGAATAAATTTAATAACTGTCCCTAACTTGAATATGCCCATCAGAATAAGCAATATTCCGGCTATAACTGTTGCAATGGCCAACCCTTCAATACCGAAGTTTTGTATGATGCCATAAACAATAATGATAAATGCTCCTGTAGGTCCGCCAATCTGAATATTACTGCCGCCTAAAAAAGAGACGATAAATCCTCCTAAGATAGCTGTAATTATTCCTTTTTCAGGACTTACCCCCGATGCGATTCCGAATGCAATTGCTAAAGGGAGAGCTACAATACCAACAATGATGCCCGCCATGAAATCGGACATGAATTTTTCTTTCGAATAATTTTTCAGCGCGGTTAACAGTTTCGGCTGAAAATCGAATTTACTTGTCATTTTTCTTTCTGCCTGTTTAATAAAGCTGCAAAGATAGTTATAAATTTTATTTATGATCGTATAGATTTTATTTAGTAAACAAAATCATGCAATTATAAAACAAATGTATATATTTGAACTGTTTAATTACGGGGGTATTATCAGGGCTTACAATTCACAACATATATTAGCATTATGGAAAAAAGTATTAAAGGTACACGTACCGAACAGAATCTACTGAAATCATTTGCCGGAGAATCACAGGCAAGAAGTCGTTACACATTTTTTGCAAGTGTAGCTAAAAAAGAAGGTTACGAACAAATTGCAGGTGTATTTATGGAAACTGCAGAGCAGGAAAAAGAACATGCAAAGCGTTTCTTTAAATTCCTGGAGGGCGGAATGGTTGAAATTACAGCTTCTTACCCGGCAGGCGTTATTGCTACTACAGCAGAAAATCTGGCTGCAGCAGCTGCCGGCGAATATGAAGAATGGGCAGACCTTTATCCTGAATTTGCAAAAGTTGCAGACGAAGAAGGTTTTCCTGAAGTTGCAGTAGCTTTCCGTATGATCGCAAAAGTGGAAGCAGAACACGAAAAACGTTATCGCAAATTATTGGCTAATGTACAGGATGGCAAAGTTTTTGAAAAAGACTCACCTATTTTCTGGCAGTGCCGTAACTGTGGTTTTGTAATTGAAAGCAAAAAAGCTCCCCAGAAGTGTCCGGCTTGTTTGCATCCGCAAGCTTATTTTGAACCGATGAAACAGAATTATTAATTCAAAGTCTTATTTAAAAGATCCCGGTCATTTGTTGAAATCATCCCGATGGTTTTATTAAATGACCGGGATCTTTTTATTTTTACTTCCTTACTTATATTTCATCCGGTCAGGGACAAGGTTTTCCTGTTGTTTTTTATTTTAGAACGGATATTTAGCTTTTCTTTGTTGGTGGATAATCTAACGTATAATGTAGGCCACGGCTTTCTTTGCGATCGATAGCCTGACGCATGATCAGATACCCCACATTAATCATGTTACGCAGTTCACAGATATCTTTGGATGCAACGGAACGTTTAAATAAACTTTCTGTTTCTTCGTAGATAATATCCAGACGATCCCATGCACGTTTCAAACGAAGATCGGAACGAACGATACCTACGTATGTACTCATTATTTGTCCTACTTCTCTTATACTTTGGGTTATAAGTACCATTTCTTCGGGAGAACGGGTTCCTTCATCGTTCCAGGTTGGAATATCTTCCTGATAATTTAGTGAGTCAACAATACTTAAACTATGCTTTGCCGCTGCATCAGCATATACAACAGCTTCTATTAAAGAATTAGAAGCAAGTCGGTTTCCGCCATGCAAACCTGTGCACGAACATTCTCCGACAGCATAAAGCCTATTAATGGATGAACGGGCATCCAAATCTACTTTAATACCGCCGCATAAATAATGGGCCGCCGGTGCTACCGGAATATAGTCTTTGGTTATATCAATACCTAAGCTCAGGCATTTTTCGTAGATGTTAGGAAAATGTTTCTTTGTTTCTTCCGGATCTTTATGAGTTACATCCAGGTAAACATGGTCATCTCCACGGTTTTTCATTTCGTTGTCAATTGCACGGGCTACGATGTCGCGTGGAGCCAGGGAAAGGCGTTTATCGTATTTCTGCATAAATTCTTTTCCGTCTAATGTACGGAGCACACCGCCATATCCACGCATAGCTTCGGTGATTAAGAAAGACGGACGGTCGCCCGGATGATACAATGCCGTAGGATGGAATTGTACAAACTCCATATCCTTTACAGTTCCTTTGGCACGGTAAACCATAGCTATACCATCACCGGTTGCTACCATAGGATTAGTCGTAGTCTGATATACAGCTCCTATACCACCGGTAGCCATCAAGGTTATTTTAGACAGGAAAGTATCGATCTTTCCTGTTTTCAGATCCATGATATAGGCTCCATAGCATTGGATATCCGGTGTTTGACGGGTAACATTAACCCCCAGATGATGCTGGGTTAATATTTCAATGGCAAAATGATTTTCGAATACGGTAATATTCGGGTGCTGCTGAACTGCTTTTATCAAACTATCTTGTATCTCAGCTCCGGTATTGTCTTTGTGGTGGAGAATACGAAATTCTGAATGGCCTCCTTCCCTGTGCAGGTCGAAGTTTCCTTTTTCATCCTTGTCGAAATCTACTCCCCAACTGATAAGTTCTTTGATTTGTTGAGGCGCGTCTCGAACGACTTTCTCTACAGCACCCCGGTCGCTTAACCAGTCGCCGGCAATCATGGTGTCTTCAATATGCTTTTCGAAGTTGTCTACAATCAGGTTTGTAACAGAGGCTACACCTCCTTGTGCAAAATATGTATTGGCTTCTTCAAGGCCGGATTTACAAACAAGGGCTACTTTTTTTCCTTTACTCGCAACTTTAAGCGCGAAACTCATTCCGGCAATACCGGAACCTATTACTAAGAAATCAAATCGTTGTACCATCGTCCATATTGTTTAGGCTCACAAAGTTAGAAATTAACTCAGGATAAGGCGCCTTTTCTTTGGATATTTTAAACTTATGGCTTTGAACATTCGCTCTCTTTTTGTGTTCTATAACCGTCATGTGACTAGTAATTAATCATTTAATATATTGTAGTATGAATGTAAAAGTATTATTCGCCACTTTATTTTCAATGCTTGGAGCAGGAACAATAATGGCTCAGGATTGTACATTTTTCTTTCCCCAGACACAAGGAACTGTTCTGGTGCGTAAAGGATATGATGCAAAAGGAAATTTACAAACTATAATGACTTATAAAGTAGATGAAGTCGAAGCGATTCCTTCGGGTACGCAGGTAGAGGCTGATTATGTATTTACAAACCCTGCCGGAACAGTTGTAAACAAAGGGGATGTGGAGGCTTATTGCCAGAATGGTGAGTTCTTTATGGATATGAAACAGGTTTTGTCATATCCTGGAGTGGTTTCAGAAATGAATACGGATGTGGATATTACTGATAATTTTGTGAATTACCCAAATACGTTTGTCCCAAGTTTCAATAGCGACGATGTGTACATGGATAATGCTTCGGTAAAGATATACGATAAAAAGAACCGCAAAGACCGTCGTGATGTCAATATTTACGATCGCGAATACATGACTAACGAAAGCATTACTACTCCTGCCGGAACATTCGACTGTGCAAAAGTAAAATATAAAATGAACAGCCGTTCGCCAAAAAGCAAAGAGGTAATTACTGGTTACGGATATGAATGGTATGCTCCTAACGTTGGTTTGGTGCGTACCGAACAGTACGATAAAAACAATGTTCTCCAATCTTATACTGTCCTGGAAGAATTAAAATAAAGGTGACTTACAATCTTACGTTGTATAAACCGGTTTAAGTGGATACGCTGTTGCTGAAAAGTGACAGCGTATTTTCGTATAGCCTTTCAAATCGTATGGCCGTAAAAGTGTTACTGGGATATTGAAACTGAAGAGCTGAAAATATGGAAGGTTTGCTGACATTTTATATTAAACTATACTTGAATGTTCCGTTTCAGATATCCAGGAAACATAAAGATTCATCTGGAGAAGAATATATCAAACACAATTGGGAAAGAAAGAATGTATATGGCGTAGGCGCCGGATATGACTATAATATACCTATTTATTCTCATCTTTCCGGCTTTATAGGTATCGGTTTTAAATATACCCATTTTAAGAATAAGGTATCTGGAAGTGCAAATTCAACTGACAAATTGCCTTCTGATTTTCAAACTAAAGCGTATTGGGAATCTTCTGTCAATAAAAATGCTTATTCCTTATTACCCTCAGTTGGTATTCGCTATTCAATAGGCCATTGGGAAGCTGAAGTAAAATATAAGTTGTATTTGCCAGCCTGTTTATTTATAGGCTTTATATGAATCTTTTTCGTTACCTTGCGCCAAATTTGAGGAAAGATGGATAGAGTATTTAAATCAAAAGTTGGTTGGTGGTTTCATTTGGGACTGTTAATTATAATAGCCGTTTGCATCAGGGCGTTTCTGAGTACGAATGTTGCCGGTATGATTGTCGGATTGTTAACTTGTATGTTATTAATACACATGTTGCTTAATACGTGGTATAAAATAACGGAAGACGGACAACTGGTAGTACATTGCAGCATTTTTCCCGAAAAACGTATTGCTGTTTCGGATATAACAGCCGTAGAGACAACTGTGATGCCGGTTTCCAGTTATGCTCTTTCTCTTGACCGCCTTATTATTTATAAAAACGGTTTCCAATGGATGCTGGTTTCTCCAACTAATAAAAAAGAATTTCTAAAATTACTTCGCAAACATAATCCTGATATACAGATCAAGGAGCCTGTGATATAAATCATTTGCATTGCTGAAAGTTAATCCTAATATAAAACTTAATTAAATCTGAAAACATGAAATACGATGTTGCCATAATCGGTGGAGGTCCTGCCGGTTATACGGCTGCCGGAGAAGCGGCTGCAGCGGGTCTTTCTACCGTTCTTTTCGAAAAGAACGCACTGGGAGGTGTTTGTTTGAATGAAGGATGTGTTCCTACAAAAACACTCCTTTATTCGGCTAAAATGTATGATACGATCAAACATGCTTCCAAGTATGCCGTATCTGCTGAAAATCCTTCTTTTGACTTTCCGAAAATAATTGCCCGCAAAAATAAAGTAGTTAAGAAACTGACAGCCGGTATTCGTATGAAGATGACCGGGCATGGAGTTGTTATGGTTGCAGGTGAAGCTGAAATAAAAGGTCGTGCAACTGATGGAACGATTACTATTCTTTGCGGCGAAGATACTTTTGAAGCAACTAATCTGTTAATATGCACGGGTTCTGAAACGGTTATTCCTCCTATTCCCGGGTTGTCTGAAACAGAGTACTGGACAAGTCGTGAGGCGTTGTTATCCAAAGAACTTCCTGCTTCATTGGTCATTATAGGAGGTGGAGTTATCGGTATGGAGTTTGCTTCCTTCTTCAACAGTATGGGTACGGAAGTGCACGTAGTTGAAATGTTGGATAAAATACTTGGTCCGATGGATCGGGAGTTGTCTGAAATGCTACAGGCCGAATATGTAAAACGTGGCATTAAATTCTATTTGAGTCATAAAGTAACAGGTGTACATGGTACGGAAGTTTCTGTTGAAAAAGATGGCGAAACTTTTACATTACATGGCGATAAAGTATTACTAAGTGTGGGGCGTCGTCCGGTGACAAAAGGTTTCGGGCTGGAAACATTAGACGTTGAGCCGTTCCGTAATGGTATTAAAGTAAACCAATATATGCAGACTTCTTTACCGAATGTATATGCGTGTGGCGATATTACGGCATTTTCTTTGTTGGCTCATACGGCAGTGAGCGAAGCAGAAGTTGCAATTAAACATATCTTGGGGAAGGCTGGGGAAGGCATGAGTTACAAGGCCATACCTGGTGTTGTTTATACTAATCCTGAGATTGCAGGTGTAGGTAAGACCGAAGAAGAAGTGCGGTCGGAAGGTATATCTTATATAATAAAAAAGATTCCAATGTCATTTTCCGGCCGTTTTGTAGCAGAAAATGAAATGGGTAATGGTGTTTGCAAATTAGTGCTTCTGGAAGATGAAACGATAGTTGGTGCCCATTTATTAGGTAATCCGGCTTCCGAGTTGATTGTGATTGCCGGTATAGCTATTGAAAAAGGTATGAAGGCCGAAGAATTGAAGTCTATCGTATTCCCTCATCCTACCGTAGGAGAAATAATAAAAGAAGCTTTATAATTTCATCCCGATCTTTTTTGCAAATCATCCCGATCTTTTTTTTAAATCATCGGGATGATTTGTTTTTGGCTTCGATATAAAAAATAGGTTCTTATGTTTTCCTCTTTGTAATCGGCTTCCGAAAAATTCCTATATTTGCTTCCGAATTGATGCCTTGTTTTTATTAGGAAAGACCTTTTACTGCTGGCCGTCTGGCCGGAAAGGTTTATATCTTCGTGGATTAGGACGCAAATGCAAAAAGATTATAGAATTTTTCAAAAAAACATGATGATAAGTCTTTGTAAGATTAAGATAAGATATAGATGAAGATGGAAAGTGATTCTTTGAATGACCAAGAAGTATTTTTATTACGGCGTAAACTAGATCTTTTGCTTCGTACTGGAAAATTACTTATGGAAAGTGCAGCCGACACAAACCGTGTTGAACGGAATATGAAGCGTGTAGCTGCTTTTATGGGTATTCCTGAAGAAAAATTGCATTTGGATATCCGGTGGACGATGATTATTGTAAATGTGAGTGATGACAGGCATTCATTTTCCAAATTCCAGAAATGTGAAAAACATGGTATTAATATGACTACGATTTCACAGGTTAGTAAGTTATCGTGGCATGCAATAGAACATGATTATTCTTTGGATAAATATGAAGAAGAATTGGAAAAAATAGCCTGTCAACCCCGGAATTACACACCCTATCTGGTAGCTATCGGCGCAGGTTTTGCATGTGGAGGCTTTTGTAAATTATTTGGTTGCGACTGGATTGCTTTTCTTTTTGCCTCTATATGTGCTTTTATCGGATTCCGAATACGTGCGCGTTGTATAGAATTTGGTATTAATGTTTACATGAGTATCGCTATTGCAGCCTTTGTTTCTACTTGCCTGGCTTATGCTTCTTCTTATTCCGGATTGTCCGATACACCTTGTCATCCGTTATTAGCTTGTGCCTTGTTTATTGTGCCGGGAGTTCCTTTGATTAATTTTGTGGATGATATGATAGATAATCATTTGCTGGTAGGCATCACACGTGCTGCAAATACAGCTATGATGGTGATGGCAATGACTTTCGGTATTGCTTTTGCAATGCGTATATTGGTAATGAATGATGTTGCAATAGATCATAAATTCAGTGAATTAAGTATGGTCCCTCACGACCCGTATTATATTTATGCAATTGCGGCAGCTATTTCGGCCATGGGATTTTCTATGATATTCAATATACAAAGGCGTTTGTTATGGGTGGTGGCAGTAGGAGGCATCATTGCCGTATGTACACGCAATTTTGTAAATTTTGAATTGGGATATGGTCCTGTAATCGGCTCATTTATGGGTAGTTTTGTGGTTAGCCTTATTGCGGTAAAGGCTGTCCATTGGTTTCATGTGCCTAATCATGTATTGACTATCCCTTCGGTGATTCCAATGATTCCGGGAGTATTGATGTACCGTTCTTTATTGGCATTCATTAATTTACATGGAGTTGTAGGCGAAGTGACCAACGCTTTTTTTAATGGTATTAATTCTGCACTTATCATTCTTTGTATTTCGCTTGGCGTGGCCGTACCCAATATTTTTGCCCGTCGCTATATTGCTAAAGATCGTCAATGCCATTTGCAGGAAGAATTGGAAAAGCGCCGTATGCGTGGCAAATTTATTGAATGGTAGGATTGTATTCCACTTTATTTCATAAAGATTTTATGTAAGTTTGCACCGTAATTTTGAAATAGATGGGAGTATTCGAAGGATATGTTGGTATACGTTTATGGGACGGACAGTTGGTGGATGATGTGATATTTTCCATGCTTCTTCTGCTATTCATAGCGTTTTCCATCGTTTTCCATTCCAATTTCCGTCTATTTATAAAAATGCTGAAAGATATTGTTTTTTTGAAAGAACGACAAAGCCTTTTTGAAAAACCGGTAGGTAGCGAATGGTTTTTTCGTAATTTTATATTGTTTCAGACCTTATTTCTTACCAGCGTTTCACTTTTTGCTATAGCAAGAGTTTATGGGTATATTAACCATTTGAAAGAAAGTACGGTATTGCTTTCTATCGGTGTTATTTTTATAATTCTTTTTTTGTTTTACCAGTTTAAGCAATTTCTTTATTTTTTGTTTGGCAGCGTGTTTGCCGATCCGGTACGTTATAAGCTGTGGAAGACAAATTACAATGCTGTTATGGGAGCATGGGGAGTTTTGCTGTATATTCCGGTTTTGTGGTTGGTCTTTGTGGGAACCCATATTTTTGTTCCTGTAATCTTGTTTGCAATTTTCTATATATTATGTCGTTTTGTAATAATTTATAAGACAATACGGATATTTCACAAGAAAAATTCTGGTTTATTGTATATAAGTTTGTACCTTTGTGGCCAAGAAATTTTACCTTTAATATTCTTGTACAAAGGTATATTTTATTTGTATAATTTTATCGAGACGAGTACTCTATTATGGCATTGAATATTAAAAAAGTGCTGGTGTCACAACCGAAGCCTGCATCAGAGAAATCACCGTATTTCGATATTGCAGAGAAGTATGGTGTGGAAATAGATTTCCGCCCTTTTATCAAGGTTGAACCTTTAAGTTCGAAAGAATTCAGACAGCAAAGAATTTCAATTTTAGATTACAGTGCTGTTATTTTTACAGCCCGTACGGCAATAGATCATTTTTTTCACTTGTGTGAAGAACTGAGAGTTACTATTCCGGAAACGATGAAATATTTTTGTATGACTGAAGCAATTGCAGTTTATCTTCAAAAATATATTGTTTATAGAAAGCGTAAAATATTTTATGGACAAGGCAAGCCGGAAGATTTGGTTACTGTTATTGCTAAACATGCAAAGGAAAAATATCTGATTCCCGTATCAGATGTCCATAAGGAAGATTTATTTTCTATGCTGGAAGTTAAGAAGATTAACTATACAAAGGCAATCATGTATCGTACGGTAAGTAATGATTTTTCAAAAGATGAAAAATTCGATTACGATATGCTGGTGTTTTTCAGCCCTTCCGGAATCTCTTCTTTATTGAAGAATTTTCCGAATTTCAAGCAAGATGATATCAGGATTGGTTGCTTTGGCCCTACAACAGCAAAGGCTGTAAAAGAAGCCGGACTTCGTCTGGATGTGGAAGCGCCTACTCCAGAAGCCCCTTCTATGACAGCAGCATTGGAATTATTCCTGAAAAAAGAGCTAGGTGATAAAAAGAAAGGATGATTACTAACAAAAAGAATACCCTTTCAAAAGAAGAACGCTTGTCATGGAAACGCTACATTGATTTATTATTTGCCCAAGGGCAGTCGTTTGTAGCGTTTCCATTGCGAGTTGTCTATTTGCCCACAGAAGAGGAAATGCCTGTTCCTGTTTCAATAATGGTGAGTGTCCCCAAAAAAAGATTCAAACGTGCTGTAAAACGTAATTTAATAAAACGTCAGGTACGGGAAGCTTATAGAGTTCGCAAATATGATTTGATAGAACCACTTTCCGAAAAAAATAAAAATATGTTGATTGCCTTTCTTTATTTAGATAAAGAAATCCGCCCGTTTACCGATATGGAAAAGGCAATGAATAAAGCATTGGCTATCCTTCGGGATAAATAAAATGAAACGCTTCTTTACAGTCCTTCTTTTGTTGCCGGTTTATTTTTATAAATATTGTATCTCCCCGATGACACCGGCTTCGTGCAGGTTTACTCCTACTTGTTCGGAATATGCTGTACAGGCACTGAAGAAGCACGGACCGGTAAAAGGTTTATATTTGGCGATTAAACGAATACTCCGTTGCCATCCGTGGGGAGGAAGCGGATACGATCCTGTTCCGTAAAATGCAATACTTCGATATACATACACATCAGCCATCTGTCCGTCCGAACGACATTGCAATAGTCAATATCGATTCCTTTCGGAATAAATTTGAGTTTCTTCCGAAAGAAACCGGGATTCCTTCCGAAAGGAACTATTTTTCGTGTGGAATCCATCCCCGGTATATTGATGATGTGGAAAGGCAATTGGATGAGTTGCAGAAATATCTTTCCTTACCGGAGGTTGTGTTGTTGGGAGAGGCTGGCTTTGATAAACTGGCACAAGCATCAGTTTTTTTACAACAGGATGTTTTTCTTGCCCAAGCCGATTTGGCTGAAGAATATTGTAAACCGATGATTATCCATTGTGTGAAAGCATGGCAGGAAATAGAGGCGGCAAAAAACAAAATAAAACCTCGGGTGCCGTGGATCATTCATGGATTCCGGGGGAATGATATTTTAGCCACTCAATTGATTCGTCAGGGCTTTTATCTTTCGTTTGGTGAATATTTTAATCTGCAAGCTGTGCGAATGGCCTGGCCTGGACGTCTGTTTGTAGAGACGGACGATAAGCCAGTGGATGTACGTATTGTCTATAAGAAAATTGCGGAAGCCTTATTTATTGAAGAGTCCCGACTTGTTGAGCAGGTGGCGGAAAACGTTGCCCGTTTAGGCTTAATCAAATAATTATCAATAGTCAGTTGCCTATTCTCAATTAAAAAATCTTACCTTTGCCCTCATTCAAATATAAAACAGTATAATAATTAATACGATATAATTTAATACGATGAATTTTGTAGAAGAATTAAAATGGAGGGGCATGATTCATGATATGATGCCCGGAACAGAAGAGCAATTACAAAAAGAGATGACTTCCGCTTATGTTGGTATCGACCCGACTGCAGATTCATTACATATTGGCCACCTTGTAAGTGTGATGATGCTGAAGCATTTTCAACGTGCTGGGCATCGTCCTATCGCTTTGGTCGGAGGTGCGACAGGTATGATTGGCGACCCTTCTATGAAGTCGGCCGAGCGCAATTTGCTGGATGAAGCAACGCTTCGCCATAACCAGAATGCAATCAAAGCGCAGTTGGCTAAATTTCTTGATTTCGATTCTGATGCTCCCAACGCGGCCAAGTTGGTAAATAATTACGACTGGATGAAGGATTATTCTTTCCTTAATTTTATTCGCGATATCGGTAAGCATCTTACTGTTAATTATATGATGGCAAAAGATTCTGTAAAGAAACGTTTGAGTTCGGATTCGAATGTCGGTATGTCGTTTACGGAATTTTCTTACCAGTTGTTGCAAGGATACGACTATCTGTTTTTATATGAACATGAAGGTTGCCGTTTGCAGATGGGAGGCTCTGACCAGTGGGGGAATATCACAACAGGAACGGAATTGATCCGTCGTAAATTGGGCGGTGAGGCTTTTGCCTTAACATGTCCGCTTATTACGAAAGCCGACGGAGGCAAGTTTGGTAAAACTGAATCCGGAAATGTTTGGCTGGACCGTCGTTATACCTCTCCTTACAAATTTTATCAGTTCTGGCTGAATGTAAGTGATGACGATGCCGCAAAATATATCAAGATATTTACGGCTCTGGATAAAGAAGAGATTTCATCTTTAGAAGCAGAGCAGGCAGCAGCTCCTCATTTACGTCCGTTACAAAAACGTCTGGCAAAAGAGGTGACTGTTATGGTTCACTCTTTAGAAGATTATGAAGCGGCTGTAGAGGCTTCTAATATTTTGTTCGGAAACTCCACATCTGAGACTTTAAAGAAACTGGATGAAGATACGTTGTTGGATGTATTCAATGGCGTTCCTCAATTTGAAATATCCCGTGTTGAACTTTCTGCCGGAATCAAGGCTGCGGACTTGTTTACCGAAAAAGCTTCTGTTTTTCCGTCAAAAGGAGAAATGCGTAAATTGGTTCAAAGTGGAGGAGTGAGTTTGAATAAAGAAAAACTTACTGAAGCAGATACTGTAATAGATTGCGGATCATTGCTTGATGATAAGTATCTGCTGGTACAAAGAGGTAAGAAGAATTATTATTTACTCATTGCGAAGTAAATATTATTTAAATATATGATGAAACGTGGTGAAGAAATTTATTCGCCACGTTTTTTATTTCTGTAGAATTACGAACCATTTGTTTTCAACTATTATATAATATAACGGTTCCGTATCTCTGTGTGGAATATTAATGTTCCTCTTTTCTTTGTACGTAGAAGCTATCTGAATAATAATAGTATATTTGTAGTATTAAATAGGTTTGACGAGGCAGTGGCCCCAATCCTGTTTGGTTGTAGGATTTTTTCGTCTATAGCTTTACAGATGGCGGTTCCGTACTTCCGTGAGAGAAATATATCCCGATTTTGTACGGTGGTTTTATGCAATATCTGCAACATGTTAACGAATCTACCCGCCGTACCAGAGTAATAAATCTTACTACGGAACTGATGGACTTTGTTGCTTTTATGTCGCAAAGTAAAAATCAAATTCACAATATAACAGTGTATCTCAACCAGCAAGTTGTGGACCTGGATAAGCTGATAAAGGACTTAGAGGAAGAAAGAAATCTGTTGGTTACGGAAAATGATTGATATGAAATCCAGTCAGAAACGTACTATATGAATAAAGTTCTATAGTAAGAAATTTATTAAAAGACTTGCAGAATAAAATTTTATTGTTACCTTTGCATCGCTTTAGATAAAGCGCCGGATTGTCTCATGGTGTAATGGTAGCACTACAGTTTTTGGTTCTGTCTGTCGAGGTTCGAATCCTCGTGAGACAACAGAAGTAATTTAAAAAGCTCCCCGATAATGAATGTTGTCGGGGAGCTTTTTTATTTTGTCGATTGGAATTATTCTGTATATTTGCAGAATACAGAATTTATTTAGAGAGTAATTATCCATGAAAAAGCTATTCGTAATCCTTTCTTTTTGTCTGTTTGTGTGTCATTTACAAGCTCAATTCACCTCTTTGCAAGTTGTTGAATACAATTCGCCTAAAAATGATGTCCGTTCCATATCTTTTGATAAGGCAGGCAATATGTTTGTGGCAACTTATGCCGGAATTTATAAACAAGTGCCGGAAGGATGGAAACTTCTTTCGGATGAAGATACTTATCTGGAATCGTTTATCGTAGACAAAACAGATAATCTATGGATGTCAGGTTGGGGAAAAGGAGTATATCGCGCTGATAAAGAAACGCAGGTTTTTGAGAAGGTGAAAGGAATACCGACATCGGCTAATGTTTTGTTTGAAGATGCCAAAGGGCGCATCTGGGCAGGAATGTGGCGAGATGGATTAATGATGGGGGATCAGGATAACTGGACAAACTTTACAACGAAGAATTGTAATTTGGCGGATAATTCGATTTTATCCGTTGCATGTGATTCTAATAATAAAATATGGATTGGCACTTATCAGGGATTATCTTCTTATGATGGCAGTCAGTGGTCTTGTTATACTGTAAACAATAGCCGGTTGCCTGATTATATTGTATACGCCCTAGCTACCGGCAAGAATGATCGTGTTTGGGCTGGTACATGCAAAGGCGTTGCTTTATTCAATAAGAAAGGTGTTGTGGAAAAAGTATATGATACATCTAATTCTCCGCTGTCGGATAATGTTGTGATTTCACTTCTTGAGGATAGCAAAGGGCGGCTTTGGGTTGGAACCTGGAGAGGGCTGGATATGTTTGACGGTACACAATGGAAAAGATATACGGTTGAAAATAGTAATCTGCCGGATAATAAAATTCAGGTATTGCAACAACATGGCAATAAATTGTATGTGGGAACAAGTTTGGGTATTTCGGTAATGGATATAAAATAAGAATCAAGATGGATAGACGAAAATTTATATATACAAGCGGACTGGCTCTTGCTTCTGCGTGCATGGCTGGTAAATTACAGGCTTTTGAGTACAAACGCAATTTGGATATAAAGCCTATTATGGGATCCTGGTTCGAGTTTAAGCATCATTCCGAAATAGAAGGGACTTATTGGAATCCGCAGTTTGCTTCTTTTACAGCAGACCAGTGGAAGACTTTGATAAAAGATATCAGTGGGTTGGGAATGGAATACCTGGTGCTGCTTTCGGTAGCAGATAACGGGAAGACCTTATATCCTTCCAAATTACAACCAATGTATGATCTGGCTTGTCCGGACCCGCTGGAAGCCGTATTGAGTGCGGCTGACGAATGTAATGTTAAATTTTTTATAAGTAATGATTTTTGGGCGGATTACCGGGATGTAAATAAAATGATGACCAATAAGGAAGTTGCAATTCTTCGTGCCAAAGGAATGGAAGAAGTTGCAGAAAAATATGGACATCATAAGAGTTTTTACGGTTGGTATTTCCCGAATGAATCGGGGTTATTCCGTACCATTGACGAAACGACGATTACCTATGTAAATGATTGTTCGCGTATGGCCCATGATTTGCTTCCTCATACGACAACGCTTATTGCCCCTTATGGAACTAAATCTATTCGATTAGATGATCAATACGTACGGCAGTTGGAACGGCTGGATGTTGACATTGTGGCTTATCAGGATGAGGTTGGAGTGCGGAAAGCAAAGGCCGGAACGGCTGGTAAGTATTATGAAGCCCTTTATCATGCACACGCCAAAGCTGGTCGGGCACGTTTGTGGGCAGACCTTGAAGTATTCGATTTTGAGGGAGATGTTTATAATAGTCCGCTTATTCCATCTTCTTTTGAAAGGATTCATGCCCAGTTGGCGGATATTTCTCCATTTGTGGAGAATGTTTTAATTTATCAATATTGCGGCTTAATGAGTAAGCCGGGTTCTATTGCTTCGATCGGTCAACCACGTGCTGAAAAGTTATATACTGATTATTCTAATTGGCTTGCCATACAAAAACGGCCTTAAAAGAGAAGATAGAGACAGGGAGAGATGACGCTTTATTCTGATTTAGCGGATATAGAGCTATGGAATTGCTTTTTATCGGGAGATAAGAAGGCTATGGAATATATCTATAGCTTGTATTATAAACCCTTGCTGGCTTATGGCATGAAATTATTGCCTGATTATGAACTGGTAAGGGATTGTGTGCAAGATATGTTTGTCAAGCTGTATATAACTCGTAAAAATCTTTCTTCAACACCACACATAAACTCTTACCTTATCCGTGCATTGCGCAACCGTTTGTATGATGAAATGTCTGTTCATGTGGATAAAATGACGATTGATGATTTGCCCTTCGACTTTGCCGTTGAAGATTTTTTTTTAACTCATTTCCAGGAAAGTGATGATGATTTACTCCAAAGAAAAAAATTACAAATAGCAATAGAAAAATTATCTGCCCGGCAGCGGGAGATTGTTTATTTACGTTTTATCCGTGAACTGGATTATAATGAAATAGGTGATTTTCTGGGAATTAATTATCAGTCGGCAAAAAATCTTATATCACGTACTTTAGTAAAGTTGCGACAATATTATATGGAGGGGAATTGAACGAAATTGACGGTCTGATAAATACTTCTCGTGATTTTTTATAAAACTTTTCTTGTGAATTGAGTACTGATTTGTTAAAATCCCGTTTTCCTTATATAAGAAAAGATAATAGAAGTATGCCTAAAGGTAGACAAAATAAAAAACAACAATTCAGAAACCTTGTTAACCGGATTGTTCCCTTATTTAAACGCTATGAAACAAAAGCGTTTGACAAAAACGAGATTGAGTCGTGGAACGCGATAAGCCAGCGTATAAACGTTTATGAGCGCCGTAATCTGCAAAGACGTATATTGTATTTTACTTCGGCTGCCGCTTGTGTTTTGCTTGTTATTGGGGGAATGTTTTCTAGATTTTCTTCTGAAAAACCTCAAAGTCCAACTTTGGCACAGGTCGTGACAAAGTTGCCAGTTCTTGAAAATTCTTCACTGGAAATTATGTTGGTTACAGCAAATGATCAAAAGTTGAATGTAGAAGATAATACAAATGTAAAATACAATCCGGATGGTAGTATTGTCGTAAATTCGGAAAAGATCGATCAAACGATTGCGAAGAAAAAAGAAAAAACAGTAGTCCCCGTATATAACCAGATTATTGTCCCTAAAGGGAGGAGAACGAATGTAACATTTGCTGATGGTACGCGTATTTATGTTAACTCCGGAACACGTGTTGTTTATCCGGCTGTTTTTGCTAAAGATAAACGTGAAATATATGTGGACGGCGAAATATATCTGGAAGTAAAACATGATGAATCGCGTCCTTTTTATGTAAAAACAGATAATATGGATGTTCGTGTCTTGGGTACTACATTCAATGTATGTGCTTATAATGAAGATATGGAATCTTCCGTTGTTCTGGTTAATGGAAAGGTAGAAGTTGAGACAAAAAAGAATGAAAAAGTAACATTGTCTCCGGATGAATTGTTCAGTATGCAGCCAACGGGAGTCAGCACCCGTAAAGTTGATGCATCCGAATATATTTGTTGGACACAAAATATGATGATATTCAAACACGAACCACTAAGTAAAGTGCTAACCAGGTTATCTCGCTATTATGGCAAAGAGATAGCCTGGGATGCCGATTTGGGTAAAATGACAATCAGTGGAAAACTAGACTTGCGTGATAATGTAGAAGATGTAATGAGTATTGTTACTACGGCTGCCCCACTGACTTTCGCTAATACGGATAATGCCATAACGGTAAAATTGAGGAAATAAATCAAAAGGAAAAATATATGAACTTATAAAAAACAGGATGCTTATGGTGTAGAGTAAAATCGTTAAACCGGATATTTTAGTGTTTGAGTATTATCCGGTCGCATTTGGGTTAACTTTTTGCTAATTATTGTTTAAAGAAATCAACACAAACGTATGAAAAATCATTTTTTATTTAGAGGAAGACTTCCTAAGATTCCCAAATCGGTATGTATGCTTTGCTTGATAGCTAGTTTGGGTACGACTGACGTATTCGCAGCGAATACGTATGCACAGTCAACAACGTTGACTGTACAACTGAATAACAAAACTATTAAAGATGTATTCAGTTATATTGAAAAAAATAGTGAGTTTATTTTTGTTTATCTTGATAATACATTCGATTCCCGCAAATTAGTGAATGTAAATATGCAGGAACAACCGGTAACTGCAATTCTTGATAATCTTTTCAAAGGAACAGATGTCACTTATAAAATTGACAATCGCCAGGTCATAATTTCCCGGAAGGAAGCTTCCGCTGTAACCTCTTCAACCCAGCAGGCAAAAGAAGTATCGGGCGTTATAAAAGATAATACCGGCGAACCTATTATTGGTGCTAATGTCGTTGTAAAAGGAACCACAACAGGTATGATTACTGATTTGGACGGACATTTTGCTATGAAAGTTCCTTCTCAGAATGCTACGTTGGTAATTTCTTATATTGGTTACAAGACACAGGAAATAGCATTAAACGGTCGTAATGTTATTAATATAACAATGGAACCGGAAACAGAGAATCTGGATGAAGTGGTTGTTACTGCTTTAGGTTTGAAGCGTGCTACAAAAGCATTAGGTTATTCAGTTCAGGAACTGAAAGGCGAATCATTGACAGAAGCTCGTGAAAGCAACGTAATGAATAGCTTGAGTGGTAAAATTGCCGGTGTACAGGTTAGCCAGAGTGGTAATGGCGGTATGGGATCCAGCCGTATTGTTATTCGTGGTAATAACTCTTTGGGCGGAAATAACGAACCGTTGGTTGTAGTAGATGGTGTGCCTATTAATAACTTTAACGGAGGTGTAACAACCGGCGGTGAGTGGGGTGTTTCAGATTCAGGAAACGGTTTGTCGGATATAAATCCTGACGATATTGAATCAATTTCCGTGTTGAAAGGTGCTGCCGCTGCTGCACTTTATGGTACACGTGCTGGTAATGGTGTATTGATGATTACAACGAAAAAGGGTGGTACTCAACCGAAAGGTTTAGGTATTACATTAAATTCGAATGTAATGATGGAGCGTCCATTGGTAAAGCCAAAGATGCAGAATGTGTACGGACAAGGTACAAACAATGTATATGATCCGGATGGCAATTATAGCTGGGGACCGAAAATGGATGGCAGCAGTGTAACAGACTGGACTGGCCAGTCTCGTCCATATTCTCCATATGATAATGATATTATGGACTATCTGGGAACAGGGGTTACCACTACTAATACTTTAGAAGCATCTGCAGCTACAGAAAAGGCTACTTTTTTAGGAACAGTATCATATCAACGTATGGATGGTGCTGTGCCAAGTAACTATCAGGATAAATATATTATTAATTTCCGTAATACATTAAACTTGAGTAAAAAACTATCGTTGGATACAAAAGTAAATTATGTAAAGCAGAAAATGTGGAATACTCCTGCTGTTGCTGGTGATCCTACCTCTGTGATGAATAACTATCTGATGATGCCGAGAAGTGTGCATTATTCGGATATGCAGGATCCGTTTAATCCGGATGGCTCTGTTAAGCAGTGGACTTCAAAGGAAATCAATTACGTATTAAATCCGTATTTTACTCCGAACAACGAAAATAATAATCATCGTGACCGTTTTATCGGCTTTATTGCTTTGCAGTATCAGCCAACCGATTGGTTAACTATCAAGTTGCGTCATGGTGAAGATATGTATTGGTCTGGAAGTGAAAGTAAAACGGTTGCTGCTACTCCTTATTCAAAAGATTATAAAGGCCATGGTAATTATAATATAGGTACTTCAAATTTCCGCGAACGTAATACGGATGCTTTGATTACAGCAACACAAGATAACTGGTGGGGATCTAAGTTCTCTGGTAGTGTAAGTGTGGGAGGAAATATGATGTTTACCCAAAACGAGTCATTCAGTGAAAATTCCGGCCGTTTGGCTATTCCGGATTTCTTTGCTATTAGTAACGGAGAGTTGCAGACGGCAACCCATTGGTTAAGCAAGAAAGCTGTGAACTCTATTTATGGATTTGTTCAGTTAAGCTATGGCAATTGGGTGTTCTTGGATGTAACAGGCCGTAATGACTGGTCTTCAACACTACCTCGTGCAAATCGTTCTTTCTTCTACCCGTCAGTTGGTTTAGGCTGGGTTGTTTCTGATATGTTACGTTCTTATGATGTAAATGTTCCGGAATGGCTGTCGTTTGCAAAACTGAGAGGTTCGTATGCGGAAGTAGGTAATGATACAGATCCGTATCGCCTGGCTGCGACTTATGGTATTTTTGATGTTGCGGATGGCATTAAAGGCTCAGAAGTAAACGGAACTATTCCATTGTCTACATTGAAACCGGAAACGATTAAATCTACAGAAGCAGGTTTCGATATTCGGTTCCTGAACAATCGTGTTGGATTAGACTTTACCTGGTATAAGAAAGATGCAACCAATCAAATTTTGACATTACCTATTTCTTCTACAACTGGTAAGACGTCTCGTTTGATCAATGCCGGTAATATTCAGAACAAGGGTATTGAGTTTGTTTTGACAGGAACTCCTGTAAGAACCAAAGATTTTGAATGGAACGTAATAGTTAACTATTCAAAGAATAAAAATAAAATTAAGGAATTACATCCTGAATTGTCTGTTTATGAATTAGGTTCAACAAGCTTTGTGAAGGTTGTTGCTCGCGAAGGAGGTAGCTATGGTGATATTATTGGTTATCGTTACAAACGTGACGATCAGGGACGTAAAATTGTAGATAGTGAAGGACTTCCTGTACTGGAAGCCAATATGGACACTGAAAATCCGGTTGGTAACTATTTACCGAAGTGGACAGGAAGTATGAATAATACATTTACTTACAAAAATATTACATTCAGCTTTATGCTTGATTTACGTGTAGGTGGTGATATCTATATGAATTCGTTATCTCGTGGTGCTGTGTATGGTACAACAGAAATGTCATTGGCCGGACGTGACGAATGGTATGCCGGAACAGGCGGTATTGTTGTGGATGGCGTTACTGAAGACGGACAGGTAAATACGAAAGCTGTAAATCCGCAGGAATATTGGTCACGCGTATCACGCTCAGGAGAAGAGTTCCTTTATGACGGAACTAACTTGCGTTTACGTGAATTGACTTTGGGATATGTTTTTCCAAAACGTATGTTGGCGAAGACTCCGTTTACAAATCTGAAAATAAGTTTTGTAGGACGTAACTTATGGTTGATTAAAAATAATGTTCCGGGATATGATCCTGAATCTTCCTATAGTACCGGTAATGCAAGTGGTATAGAATATGCTTCATTCCCTTCTATGCGTAGTTTCGGTTTTAATCTGAACGTATCTTTCTAATGATGTCAGACTTTATTAAGAATTATCAATATGAAGACTAAAATAAAATCTTATTTACTGATGCTTGTAATGGCAGGAACTTCTGCTTTGACTTCTTGTGAAGGTTTCGACAGCATCAATGAAAATCCAAATGCTCCGACCCCGGAAAAGATTGATCCGGTTTATCTGCTTTCTCCAGTGTTTATCAGGAGCGTTTATAATGTAGACTTATACCAGCGTATTCACAATCTATATGTAGATACTTATGCCCAATATTTCTCTAATGATAAATATTCATCCAACGTATGTGTTCCTAATAATGACTGGACACAGCAGTATTGGGATGCTCATTGGGGATGGATTGCCAACATGAATGAAGTGATTCGTATCTGTAAAGATAATCCGGCACATAATAATCTGGTGCAGGTTGCTCGTATCTGGAAAGTCTGGACATTTGCTCGTGCTACGGATCTGTTCGGTGATATCCCGTATTCAAAGGCTTGTGATGATTCAGGCGAAGCAGCCCCGTATGATACACAAAAAGATATCTATTATGATATGGTGAAAGAACTGGCTGAAGCTTCGGCTGCTCTTAATCCGGACGGCGATAATCTTGGCTCGGGTGATTTGATATTCCAGGGTAATGTAGCCCGTTGGAAATCATTTGCAAACAGCATGCGCCTTCGTTTGGCTATGCGTATGACTGAGGTAGATGCTGCCAAAGCAAAGCAGGAAGCTGAAGCTGCTGTAAAAGCTGATGGCGGCCTGTTATCAGGTATCAATGAGGATGTGAAGATTGTCCGTAAGAATTCTTATTACAAATTCGATTACGGTTATTATAATGCCGTGTCCCATTTGTTTAATGGCGGACGTATGACCATGAGTTATTCTATGCAGAAACTTCTTACAAACTTAGGGGGTATTCCTTTCCCGAAGAAAGATACCTATAAAGAAGTACCTGAATATTGCGATCCGCGCGGCCCTATTTATTTTAACGTAACCAACCAGTATAACGGAGCGGGCGAAGAGTATCGCGGACGTTGGAGAGGTGTTCCTGCCGGTTATACACAGGCTGTCAGTTTGGAACCAAACAATGTAAATAAGAATAATTCCCGCGTGGGTGTTTATTTCGTGGGTAGTACCAAAGAAACGGATGTACCGTTTACTGTAAATATGGACCGCGACCAAACACTGATGTATTATTCTGAAGTATGCTTCCTGCGTGCCGAAGGTGCCGTTCGTGGCTGGGACATGGGTGGTTCTGCTCAGAGCTTTTATGAGGAAGGAATCAAAGCTTCTATGAAAGAAGTGGAGATTGCGGATGATGTAATTGCTAATTATATGCAGTCTACCATGCCTAATTTATATGGAACGACTGTCCCCTTTAATGATACTAAGGGAGAAAATAATACCCAATTGGCAAAAATTATTACGCAGAAATATTTATCAGGTTTCCCGGATAATGGTTGGGAAGCATGGAATGATTATCGTCGTTTAAGTTTGCCTACATTGGATCCGTTTGCTATGCCCGAAGCCGGTTATGTTATTGAGAAAGGCGCAATGGGTTGGAGAGGTTCTTTACGCCGTATTATTTATCCGGCAAGAGAACAGATAGTAAACGAAGCAAATTACAATGAAGCTGTTGCCCGTATAGGTGGTGATAAAACTACAACCCGTATATGGTGGGATGCTCAAAAATAAAAAGTAGTTTGGGTTAATTATAATGGCAGGCCCGGAAGGAAGACAGTACGTCGACCTTCCGGGCTTTTTATAGCTGAGGGTAATAATTAGGCTTATTTGATTTTTCTGTTAAAAATGATTCTAATATTTAATTATTTAATATCTTTGTTGCAACCGCTGTGTCTGGTTAAAATAATTAAAAAACAAAATAGGCCGTACGTAATATTTTTAATAAGCGTGTCTATCTTAATAGAATGATGAAGTTAGTACCTAAATCGTGAACAATTTAAAAAGACTCAGATGGAAATTGACAGAACACGCACAAATGGATTTTTACTTGTATGTACAATAGCTTTAGGCTTTTTGCTACCATCATGTATGGATGCTGGGCAAAATATATTGACAGAACAGGAAAAAGCGGACGGATGGGAACTCCTTTTCGATGGAAAGACGCTGGACGGATGGAGAGATTATAATGGTACTGCACTTACCGGTCCATGGGAAGTTGTAGATGGAGCTATACGAGCCGATGGCAGAGGAAGTGATGCCAGCGGATATATTGTTACCGATAAACAATATGAAAATTTTGAACTTTCTTGGGACTGGAAAATTTCGAAGGGAGGAAATAGCGGAATGTTGTACCATGTAGTTGAACGTCCTCAGTTTGCCGTACCGTATGTAACCGGACCTGAATATCAATTATTAGATGATGCGAATATTACAGAGCCTTTGGAAGAATGGCAACGTTGTGGCGTTGATTATGCAATGTACCTTCCTGATTTCTCTAAAATAAAGGTAAAGCCTGCCGGAGAATGGAATACTTCAAAAATCGTATTTGATAATGGGCATGTAACTTATTTCATGAATGGTGAAAAAACGATTGAGTTTGACGCCTGGACAGATGACTGGTTCTCCCGTAAAAATAGTGGGAAGTGGGCAAATGCTCCGGAATATGGTTTAGCCCGCAAAGGAGTATTTTGTTTGCAAGATCATGGATATCCGGCATGGTTCCGTAATATTAAGGTTAAAGAACTTCCCCGGAAGTCGAAAGAAGTAGACCTTTTTAACGGAGTGGATCTGGCAGGTTGGGATAAGTATGGAACGGAATTATGGTATGTAAAAGATGGATTGCTTATTTGTGCGAGTGGTCCTGATAAGCAATATGGCTATTTGGCAACACGCGAATATTATGATGATTTTGATTTGACTGTCGAATTCAAACAAGAAGCAGATGGTAACTCAGGTATCTTTATCCGTTCTTTTGTAGAACCTGATGTAAAGGTTAATGGATGGCAGGTCGAGGTTGCTCCGAAAGGGCAAGATACAGGAGGCATTTATGAGTCGTATGGTCGTGGTTGGTTGATTCAGATTCCTGATGAGAAAGAAGATATTTTAAAATGTGGCGATTGGAATACAATGCGCATTAAAGTGCAAGGTGATAATGTTCAAACTTGGTTGAATGGTGAAGAAATGGTTAATATCCGCGATGAAAAAATTGGTGCAGGGCAAGGACGTATAGCCTTACAAATTCATGATGGAGGTGGTATAAAAGTACTTTGGCGTAATCTGCATTTAAAAACTTTATAATATAAAATATTACTTTATAATTTAATAGTTATGAAAAACATATCCAGAAGAAATTTCCTCAAGTCGGGTGTTATGGCTGCTGCCGGCCTGACTATTGTACCGGGTTCGGTACTTGGCAAGTCGTTTGGTTATACGGCTCCTAGTGATAAATTGAATATTGCCGGAATAGGTGTAGGTGGTATGGGGCGCCGCAACCTGGCAAATATGAGTACAGAAAACATTGTTGCTCTTTGTGACGTAGATTGGAAGTATGCAGATAAGACTTTCAAAGATTATCCAAATGCAAAACGTTTCAAAGATTGGCGTGTGATGTTTGACGAAATTGGTAATTCTATTGACGCTATTATGGTAGCTACCCCAGACCATACACATGCTGGCGTTACTGCACATGCTATTACTTTAGGAAAACATTGTTATACACAGAAACCTCTTACTCATTCTGTTTACGAGTCACGTTTGCTGACTAAATTGGCAAAGAAATATAAGGTCGCTACTCAGATGGGTAATCAAGGTAACTCATTTGACTGGTGCCGTCAGATTGCAGAGTGGATTCAGTCTGGTGTAATAGGCGAGGTTACAGAAGTACATTGCTGGACTGACCGTCCTATCTGGCCACAGGGGTTAATGAAACCGAGTGAAATTGTAAAGACTCCTAAGACATTGGATTGGGATTTATTTATCGGTCCGGCTCAAAAACGTCCGTATAATCCGGTTTATACACCGTGGAACTGGCGCGGATGGTGGGATTTTGGTACGGGAGCTTTGGGTGATATGGCTTGCCATATTATGGACCCGTTATACTGGGCTTTGGATTTGAAATATCCGACAAGTGTTATCGGTAGTTCTACGCTGAGCAACCTTTATTCGCCTCCTCATGCACAGATTGTAACTTATACATTCCCGGCTCGTGCTCCGAAGGGAAATGTTAAAATGCCGGAAGTGAAGGTTTATTGGTATGATGGCGGTTTGATGCCTCCTCGGCCGGAAGAACTGAAAGACGGACAAATGATGGGTGATGAAAATGGTGGTATAATTTTTATTGGAACAAAAGGTAAGATTATGACTGGTTGTTACGGTATGAATCCTACATTGTTACCAGTATCTGATATGGATCATTTCAATCAACCTAAGCCGACCATTGCACGTGTAAAAGGTGGTAATGGTAATATCTGGTCAACTAATGCCCATGAACAAGATTGGATTCGTGCTTGTAAAGAATCTCCGGAAAACAGAACAGAAGCGTCTTCAAATTTCCAGTTCTCCGGTCCGTTTAATGAAATGGTGGTTATGGGTGTTTTGGCTGTTCGCTTATCAGGTCTGCAAGGTTTGCACCGCGAATTGCAGTGGGATGGTGAAAATATGAAATTTACAAATATCTCTCCGACTGACAAGATAAAAATAGTAACGGTAGATGATTTCAAGGTTATTGATGGTGATCCGCGTTTTGATCGTCGTTTTGCTGAATTCAGTGCACAAGATATGGCAAACGAATGGATAAAACATACGTATAATAATGGCTTCTCTTTGCCTGATATGCCGAAGTAAAACTTTTAATAATAAATAATTATGATTGGACGAATTTCTAAGATAATAATTGCCGCTGTTTGTTGTTTGTTGGCATTGCCTTCATTGGCACAAACAAAGGCTGAAAAACAAGGTTGGCGCTTAGGTATACAATCTTATTCATTTCACAAATTCACATTGGTGGAAGCTTTGGATAAGACTCATGAACTAGGTATAAAATGTATTGAGGTGTTTCCCGGACATAAATTAGGAGGTAAATGGGGAGATAAAGTTTTTGATTTTAATCTGGATACTCAGACTCAGAAAGAAATAAAAGAACTGGCAGCCTCTAAGGGAATTAAGATTGTTGGTACAGGAGTTTATATAGCTGATAAACCATCTGATTGGGAAAAGATGTTCAAGTTTGCAAAAGCGATGAATATGGAATTTATCACTTGCGAACCGGCTCTTAAGGATTGGGATTTAGTAGAAAAACTGGCAAAACAGTATAATATTAAAGTTTCAGTCCATAATCACCCGCAACCTTCTGATTATTGGAAGCCAGAGAACTTGTTGAATGCAATTTCAAATCGTAGTAAGTTGTTGGGATCATGTTCTGATGTTGGACACTGGCGTAGAGAAGGTTTGAATCAGATTGATTGCTTGAAACAATTGAAGGGTCGTATAGTCTCATTACATTTTAAGGATATAGCTCCGAAAGTTGAAGGTGAAAAAGAACAGCATGATGTGATTTGGGGAACAGGAATTCTGGATGTAAAGGGAATGCTGAAAGAGTTGAAAAAGCAGAATTTTAAAGGGGTATTCTCTATTGAATATGAATACAACTGGGATAATTCGGTTCCTGATATTAAAGAATGTATCAAGTATTTCAACAAAACTGCCGATGAGATCTTATAAGTGGATAGGCATAGGTTAATAGGTAGTTATGCGTACAGGTAAGGAATGATTTCTGAACCTGTACGCTTTGCCTCGTAATAGAGAATGTGTATTAGATCTAATATGAAAAATGAGAATAAAGGTTGACCTTATTTTTTTGTTGAGTATTTTTATCATGGGATTTTCTTGTATTTCGCAACAAGATGACCCTTTGAAAAGAGCATTGTCTATTGCAGGAGATAATCGTGCGAAACTTGAGAAAGTTTTGGAACATTACAAACAAGATACTTTGAAATTAAAAGCGGCTTGCTTTTTAATACAAAATATGCCTTTTCATTTTTCTGCTAAGCAGGAAATGGATAGCTCCTTATGGAAAGTGTATGACAAACACGTAAAGATTTCAGAAAAGTATAGTTGGGAAATGTCTTTGAAATGGAGACGCGAGATAGATGATTTGAAAGATATATATGGATTTTTATATTCGTCAGCCAATAGTTTTAACACAAAACAGGATATTAAATCAATTTATATAGAGCCAGATGTCAGGATTGTGAAGTATAATCTTCACGATTATTTGAAAAACTGAAAGATTGATTTTTAGTTGCTTAATTGTTTAAAATCAAATAGTTTATGGTCTCTGATGAAGAAATGATCATACAGATTAAGAATGGTAATATGACTGCATTCAAATCTTTGTTTGATTCGGTTTATTTCCAGCTGTATTTTCATTGTCGGAAATTTGTGCCCGACTCTGAGGATGCCAAAGACTTATTACAGAATGTATTCCTCCGTTTTTGGGAAAAAAGGAGCGAGATAGACATTCATACTTCGTTGAATGCCTATCTGTTTCGTTCTGTACAGAACGAATGTTTGAACTATATCCGTTCGAATAGAATTACAACTACTTTAGAAGAAGGTCTGCCGGATAATATAAGAAATGATTTTAATAATAATGAGCCTTCTCCTTTCTCTGATTTAGCTGCACTTGAAATCGAAAAAATAGTAGAAAATACAATAGATAAACTGCCGGACCAATGTAAGTCTATTTTTAAATTAAGCCGGATAAATGGATTAAAGAATCAAGAGATAGCTGATAAATTGACTATCTCTGTCAGAACTGTAGATACGCAGATATATAGAGCACTTAAAATTTTAAAAGGTAAATTGAAGGATTATATGTCTTCCTAAGAAAAAATTAGATAAAATAATATTTATGCTTGTAAGTAATCTTTTGTTTAGATGTGTCATATTAAAAAGTGAGGAAAGAACAGTTGATAGATGAAGGGATATATTAAAAATATGATTGGAGAAAGCCTAAAAGAAGAGGTAGATATTAATAATGAGTGGAGCCGTTTGGCTTCTTCTATAAATAGACTGTCAGGTGGCTCAAAAAAAAAGGTGTTTCTTCGATTGGTGAGTTATGCGGCAGCAATGTTTATAGGAGTTGTCCTTTCGATTTCTGCTTTCTATTTTGTGGAAAAAAAGCCATTGGCTATGGTTGGCACTTATAAGTTGGTAACAGATAAAGGTGAGAAAAGTTATTTGCAATTGCCAGATGGAACAAATGTATGGCTTAATTCATGTACTACAATAGAATATGCTCCTGATTACGGAAAAAGTAATCGGGATATTCATTTGGATGGAGAGGCTTATTTTGAAGTTGCAAAAAATAAAGAACTTCCGTTTATTGTAAAAACTAGTGGAGGTATTGACGTAAAAGCTGTTGGTACGGCATTTAATGTTCTGGCATATAGTGATGATGCAAAATTAATAACAACATTGTTTAGCGGAAAAGTGGTAGTTCAGCCGACATTAACGAAGCAACAAATACTGTTGGAGCCAAATCAAGTGGCAGTTTATTATAAAGGTAGAAATAAAATAGAAATTGTACCATATGATAAAAAAATGTTTGCTCAATGGAGAGGAGGAGCATTATCATTTGAAATGATGTATTTGGAAGACATAACAAAATTATTGGAGCGGAATTATAATGTAGTATTCCGTTATCAGAATCAAAAGATAAAAAAACTGAAGTTTAGTGGAAGTTTTCGGAATAGTGAAGATTTATCAGAGATTTTGAGAGTGATAAAAACTAATACATCAATAACTTATCAAGTTGTAAAAGATACTATAATAATTAAATAACAGGAATATTAATCTTTAAATCTAACAGCCTATGAGATAGAATTGAAAAAATCATTTTTATTACACAGTTAACCTATTTTTTTTAGATTTTATTGTATAATCTTAATTTCATTAATTATGGCAAATCATACAGGGAGTTCTGGAAGAACTAATTTTAGTACCCTGAGAAAACTTACTCTTCTTGGTTTGTGTGCAGCCGCTTTCCAGTTTCAGGTGATAGCAGCTTCATCACAAATGATTACCTTGAGTATCACACGGGGAACCATTTCTGACGTTTTTAAAGCAATAGAAAGTCAAAGCGATTATAAATTTTTTTATAACAACAGCCAGGTCGATTTGAGCGACCAGGTAAATGTAAATGTTTCAGGAGGCTCGATAGAAAGCGTTCTTGATAATGTTTTTGCAGGTACCAATATTACCTATAAGATTGTAAACAACCACGTAGTCCTTACAAATAAGACTTCGAAAGAAGCAAAAGTTTCAATTGTCAACCAAAAAGGAAAAACTGTAACAGGTAAGGTTGTGGATCCGAATGGAGAGCCACTGATCGGCGTAAATGTACTTGTAAAAGGTACAACAATCGGTGCTACCACTGATATAGACGGAAATTATTCATTGAACGGTGTTCCAGCCAATGCCGTTTTGGAATTTTCATATATCGGTTACAACTCACAAAATATTAACATAGGAAATAAAAACAGTGTAAACATTACATTGTCAGAAGACACCCAGAAACTGGATGAAGTCGTAGTAGTAGGTTACGGTTCATTCAAGAAAAGTGATTTAACGGGTGCTATTTCCCAGATTAAAGGGGATGAGATCGCAGCGTTACCTCTTCGAAGTGCTTCCGATGCATTACAAGGTAAGGTAGCCGGTGTATCTATTACTGCAAACTCAGGAAGTCCGGGTTCATTAGGAGACGTTCGTGTTCGTGGTATCGGTACATTAAATGGTAATGATCCGCTATATGTAGTGGACGGTATGCCTCAAGATGCTATCGGCTGGTTGAACCCACGCGATATTGAAAACATTGAAGTATTGAAGGATGCATCAGCCCAGGCAATTTATGGTTCGCGTGCTGCAAATGGTGTGATTTTGGTTACTACCAAACGTGGTGCAAGTGGTGACTCTTATCGCAGTAATATCGAATTCGATATGAGTGTAGGATTCCAAGCTGCTTCTAAAACGTATGATATGTTGGATGCCGAAGGTTTCATGGAATATAAAAACCGTGCCTATGCTGCTGCAGGAAAAGATTTAACAGAAGACTTTGCCACACCGGAAAAGCGTGAAGCTATTTTATCTTTCCTGGAAAAGAATGGAGGACGTCAAGGTACCAACTGGTGGGATGCTATCACAAATAAACCGAAAGATGCTATGAATCAAACTTATAATTTAGCATTATCGGGTGGAACAAATAAACTGAGATACCGTGCCAGCTTTGGATATATGAATCATAAAGGTCTTGTAAAAAGTTCGGAATATGAACGTTTGAATGGCCGTTTGAATGTAGATTCAGAAGTAACAAAATGGTTTAACTTATCTGCTAATGTGAACGTGGCTTATGAAGCCAGAAGAAATATTACAGAAAATGATTCATATACGGCAACCGTATTTTCTACAGCTGCTGCAGACCCTATTACTCCTGTTTATAGAGATAATCTGGTAGATGTTCCTGACTTTTTGAAAGATCGTATTTATAATGGCTATGAACCGGCTAATCCATGGTCACGTTACACAGGTGTTCTCTATTCAAACAAGCCAAACACAGTAGCTCAGGTTGATCGTCATGCTTTAAATGTTTGGCATGAAGTATCAACAAAGAGTAATATCGCAGGAGAGTTCAAGCTATTTCCATTTTTGACATTCAAATCAAGTATTGCTCTTGACTTGATTCGTGCACAATCTGATGGTTTTAATCCTAAATATTATCTGGATGGCGATGAATACAATTCTTTTGCAACTGCAAGCCGGAATGTCTATAACACAGATTACTGGGTATTTGACAACTATTTAACTTATAATCAAAAGTTTGACAAACATAATGTGTCTGTAATGGCTGGTACTTCTGCAGAAAAGAAAAAATATGAAGTAATCAGCGCCTCTAAGCAAGGAATGATTAACAATGAGCCTAACCAACAGATTATAAATGCAGGTACAATGAATCCGGGAGCTGGAGGATACCATGTAATCAACACTCTGAACTCATACTTCGGCCGTGCTTTCTATTCTTTTGATAACCGCTATATGGTTACAGCCAATATCCGTTGGGATGGTTCTTCCCGATTTGCAGATGGCAACCGTTGGGGTGTATTCCCATCCGTATCCGGAGGTTGGAATTTCTCAGAAGAAAGTTTCGTGAAGAGTTTTGCTGAAAAGTGGCTGTCTCAAGGTAAATTAAGAGTCGGTTGGGGGGAAATTGGTAACCAGACCATTGGTGATGGTGCCTATCTGAATACATTTGCAAATGGTGGTTATTATCTGTTTGGAAGTGGTAATACTATCTTGAGTGGTGCACGAAATCAAGTAGGAAACCCAGACTTGAAGTGGGAAACAACCCGTCAGCTTGACCTTGGTTTGGATTTAGCATTTCTTCAAGGTTCGTTGAGATTAACTTTAGATTATTATAATCGTGAAACGAAGGACATGTTGGTACAAGTTCCTAACCCTGCCAGTTTAGGTTTCCCAAATACTCCATGGGTAAATGCGGGTAGTATCAGTAATAAAGGTTTTGAAGTTTCTATCGGTTATGATGGAAAAGCAGGGAAAGACTTTACTTACCATGTAAACGCTAATGTTTCTACTTACAAGAATAAAGTAAAAAGTCTTGGTAGTGATGCCAATATTCCGGGTAAAGGAGTTCACTTAGGATACTACACATATACTATGACCGAAGTGGGAAAACCTATAGGTTATTATTATGGTTACAAAACTGATGGAGTATTCCAAACTCAGGAAGAAATTGACAACTATAAAAATGATGGAAAAATGGTTATGCCGGATGCAAAACCGGGTGACTTAAAATTCCAGGATTTGAATAAAGACGGACAGTTGGATGACAAAGACCGGACAATGATAGGTAACCCGCATCCCGACTTTACATTTGGTATCACATTAGGTGCCGAATATAAAGGCTTCGACTTCTCTGCATTCTTCCAGGGATCAGTAGGAAATGACCTGTTGAATATTTTGAAATATGACATCTATGGAGGTGTTGGTTGGTATAATGCTCCTAAAGACATTCTAACAACATTCTGGAATGGTCCGGGTAGCACAAATGAGAACTTTGCAATCGATGCTGACAGCCGTTTGAATCGTGAAATGTCTGAATGGTTTATTGAAGACGGTTCTTATATTCGTCTGAAAAACCTGCAGATTGGTTATACGATTCCGTCTTCTATCACAAAGAAGATCACATTGAATAACCTTCGTGTATTCGTTGCTGCACAGAATTTATTTACTATCACAGGTTATTCCGGTCTGGACCCTGAAATTGGTGAGTTTAATAAAAATCCTATCTATAGAGGAGTTGATATGGGATATTATCCGCAGGCAAGAACCTTTATGTTTGGTATCAGTATGAAACTTTAAAAACGGATGTATTATGAAATCAATAATAAATTTAGGAAAAGTATGTGCGGTAGCTTTATTCGCAGGTACTTTGATGACAAGCTGTAATGCAGATTTTCTGGATCGTCCTACTGTAGGTTCGGTAGATGAGACAACTTATCTGAATTCTGAAAATGGAGGCTTTAAGCTATTAATAAATTGTTATCAGCCAATCGTTAATCATTGGGACTATCAGCAAATGAAATTCGACATGGGCGACCAGTTAACAGATGACTGTACCAAGGGAGGATCTGATGCTGCAGACCGTGTTGTTATTACCGAAGTAACGCGAGGCAATCCGACCGCATCCAGCAGTATGTTGCTAAGCTTATGGAATCATCGTTATCAATCAGCCATTTCTGCATGTAACGTATTCTTATCATTGGTTACTCCTGAAACGCAATTGATAAAAGATGGAGGTGCATTAGTTACGACTGCTGAAAAGCAACGTTGGATAGCAGAAGCTAAGTTTTTACGCGCATTTTATTACTTTGACTTGGCTATGATGTTTGCTAATGTTCCTATTATAGACAAACCTTTGAATGCAGTAGACAAAAATACGATTACAAAGTCTGATAAAGAAGAGGTTAGAAAATTTATTCTTTCGGATTTAGATGCAGCTATTGCTGAGGCAAACTTGCCAAGTGCAAATGCTATTCCAGCTTCTGATATAGGTCGTGTATCCAAAGAGGCTGCTTTGTCTTTCCGCGCTCGCGTAAAAATGTTTTTTGGTGATTATGAAGGAGCAAAAGCAGACTTAAAACTTGTTGTTGACGGAGGTCAGTTTGATTTGATTAATGACTACCAGACTTTGTTTAACAGTGCGGCAGAAGGCTATATGTCTAAAGAAGCTGTATTTATCACTACCCGTGCTTATATTCCTAATTATACAGGAGGTAGCGTTGTTCCTCAGATGTGTATCGGTCGTAACACAACCGGTGGTTGGGGTGGAGAATGTCCTACAACGAATTTGGTAAATGAATATGAAGTAGGTGACCCTCGTTTGACACATACAGTTATGTCATCCGGTGATATTTTCTATAAAGGAGATGGCGTAACAACAGAAACTCACGATTATTCAGGTTATGATAACCTTCCACAACAACATAATCGTAAGTTCTGGGTTGATTATTCAAGGAGACCTACAGGTAGTTTAATGGACACAGACTGGTCGTTCTATCATATCCGCTATGCTGATGTATTGTTAATGTACGCAGAATGTTTGATTGAGACAGGCGGTGATAAACAATTAGCTGTCGATTTAATTAATAAGGTTCGTTATCGTGCATTTGTAACCACTTCTCCTAAAGATAAGTTTGCTCAGTTCCGTAAGTTTAATGTACCGGATGATAAAAAGGTAACGGAAGAAGTGTTTAATGCAAAATACAAAGTGAAAGTATCAGACGATTTACGAAAAGCTGTCCGTCACGAACGTCGTGTTGAATTAGCAGGAGAAGGTCTTCGTCTTTACGACTTGCTTCGTTGGGGAACTTTTGTTTCAACTATGCAGGCATTCAGCAAAACAAAAGAAGGAATATATTCTGGAGTAGGCTCAAATGTTACAGATAAAACATGGCCATATCCTATTCCTCAAGCTGAAATTGATTATGTAGGCGGTTCTTTAACGCAAAATGATAATTACAATTAAATAATAAGTTGTTGATCTTAAAGCCATGCTCAAAAAGAGCATGGCTTTTTGTTTTAAAACAAAAATTATTAAGATACAAACCACCAACTAAGAGATAATCAATTACATTTGTTTTCTGGTTCTATCATTAATCTAAAATAAGTATTATGAAAACATTGAATTCATTTTTTTTCGTGGCACTATGCCTGTTATTTTCTATCACTTCGTATGCCGGAGATAAAGCCAGTTTTCTTAAAAAACAGTTTACTGCTGCAAATGGTTATAAATTGAATTATCGGGTATTGTATCCTGAAAATTATTGTCCGGATCAGCAATATCCTGTCATCCTATTTTTGCACGGTGCAGGGGAAAGAGGAGATGATAATGAGGCGCAATTGTTTCATGGAGGTGATATGTTTGCTTCATATACTAACCAGTCCAAATATCCGGCAATTGTTATTGCTCCGCAGTGTCCGAAAGATCTATGGTGGTCATCTTATCAACGACCTGAAAAAGAAGGCGAAAAACGTTATTATCCTACGGTAGCTCCGATTACAAAAACAATGGCTGCCGTTAAAGAACTTTTAGACAGTTATATAGCTAAAGGAATTGTAGATACAAAACGTATTTATATTACCGGTCTTTCTATGGGTGGAATGGGAACATTTGATTTGGTTTGCCGTTACCCTAATCTTTTTGCGGCTGCAACTCCTATATGTGGCGGGGCAAACTTGCAACGTTTAACAAATTTCAAAGGTAAAACAGCTTTTAGTATCTACCATGGGGCAGATGATAGTGTGGTAGATGTACAATTTTCGCGTGATGCTTATGAAACATTGAAAAAGGCAGGTGTAGATGTTCGTTATAAAGAATATCCGGGTGTCGATCATAATAGTTGGGATAATGCATTTGCGGAACCTGATTATCTGGACTGGATGTTCCGGCATAAATAATCTTTCACTACTTTTGCAGCCGCATAAATTCAAAAATAAAATGAATCCTACTTTATTAACGACTTCACGGCAAGTCATGTGGAGGGAAATGAGGGATTATCTGATGATAGCCCTCGGTATGATACTTTACGGTATCGGCTGGACTGTATTTCTTTTGCCTAATGACATTACAACAGGCGGGGTACCGGGCATTGCCTCTATAATTTATTGGGCTACAGGGTTTCCGGTGCAGTATACCTATTTTGTTATAAATGGTATTCTGCTCCTGCTTGCATTGAAGATTTTAGGATTTCGTTTCAGTATTAAAACTATTTTTGCAGTATTTGTGCTGACTTTTTTCTTGTCTGTGATTCAAAAGCTGACTGCCGGGTTACATCTTTTACATGATCAGCCTTTTATGGCTTGTGTATTAGGAGCCTCCTTTTGTGGTAGCGGTATAGGTATAGCCTTTTCATCCAATGGAAGTACGGGAGGAACAGATATTATTGCTGCAATTATCAATAAATACCGGGATATTACTTTAGGACGTGTGGTAATGATATGCGACATGATTATTATTACGTCCAGTTATTTTGTGTTGAAAGACTGGGAAAAAGTTGTTTATGGTTTTGTTACATTATACGTATGTAGCTTTGTACTTGACCAGATTGTGAATAGTGCCCGCCAATCGGTCCAGTTTTTTATTATCTCGAAAAAATATAAAGAGATCGGGACTGAGATTAATGCACTGCACCGTGGCGTTACAGTTATTGATGCAACAGGTCTTTACACAGGACAAGAGCAAAAAATAATGTTTGTTCTGGCTAAAAAACGGCAGTCCACAACTATTTTTCGCATTATTAATGATATTGATCCGAATGCTTTTGTTTCGCAAAGTGCAGTTATTGGTGTCTATGGAGAAGGTTTTGATCATATTAAAGTGAAAAAATAGAAAAAATCAGGTATGCAATAATTCTTTAGACGTTATTACATGCCTGATTTTGAATCATTTTACAGACTTTATTCAGGAATTAATCTAACAAATGTTACTCCATGATAAGGGACTTCGGTATTAAAGGAAGTTTGAGACGATGCAATATCTTTCTGACGCCATAAATCTCGTATCGTATATTTTCCATTCAGCCCGATAGACTTGAAATCCAGGTCGAATTTATATTTACGACTTTGTACATCATCTGTTTGATCCCAATAGATAGCATACGGATTGGCATGAAAAAATCCTATTGCAACCGAGCCATCCTCCAAGTATTTATACCAGATTTGTCCGTTTTCAGTTATAATCTTACATGCAGGCATAACTAATGGATCCTGGTTTACAGCCAAAACTTCATCATTTGTAAGTAAGTTGGTGGTAAATTCATCCATTTCATTCATATCACAGCCTATTAATAACGGAGCAGACAAGATGCACCATAAACTTATATGTGAATATTGTTCATCAGGAGTAAGATAAGAGTCGTGTGCTCTTGCTCCCCAACCCAATCCAAGTTTACCTACCACAAGCATATCCGGATCATTATACTTACCTGGCCGGGTTGCCTGTGCACAAACATCCTGGAAGAAGCCGATACTACGTACAACATTCCATTCATCTGTAATATCACGAGTTGTACGCCATTGATTGCCTCCGGCATCACTACCCCAATTCCATACGTTAGGAGCTCCATAGCCAACACAATAAACAATATCGCGGTTTACTTTATCCAATGCTTTACGCATTACAGTATAAGGTTCTTTTATTATTTCTTCCGTAGGAACCGGAGCAACCTGTGTATACAAGCAATAATCATATTTAAGGTAATCGATGCCCCAGGCAGCCCATGTATCGGCATCAATTTGCTCATGTTGATAGCTGCCCAAATGACCTCCGCAAGTAAGCGGACCCGGGGATGAATAGATTCCGAACTTTAACCCACGGCTATGAATGTAATCACCTAAGTCTTTAAAATCAGGAAATTTCTCATTGCCCATCAACACACCTTCAGAAGTACGTTCTCCTGACTCCCATCCATCATCTATATTAACATAAGTCCATCCATGGTTAATTAAATTGCGGGCCATATAATCTGCAGCATCTTTTACCTTTTGGTCGTTTACCTGTAATCCCCAACAATTCCAGCTATTCCACCCCATCGGAGGAGTAAGACAAATCTCATTTCCAACCTCGATACGTAAGGGACGTATATCTTGGCCAACACTATTTTCAGCTTTCAGGATTACATTAAATGTGCCTTGCTTTATTAATTTGCCCCGTATAAAACCTGTTTCAGGATCTAAAGTCAGTCCTTCCGGAAGATTAACTGCTGAAAACTTCATTGGACGATCTCCTGTGGCTGCTATAGTATATAAAAAGGGGCTTCCGGGTCTTATTCCAAACACTTTTGCGCTATTAATACGGGGAGTTGCGTCAGGACATGGTGTAAGGATATACTTTTCGCCTTTACGAGGTTTGGGCATAACCGGCTCAGGTGTTACAGAACCAGAGGTTTCAATCTTTGCATTAAGCCAATCTGCATGGTCATACATAATCCCGTCTCCAGATTCTTTAATCAACAATGCCAGTTTCTTTACTCCTTTTAGGTTAATATTAAAAGGCACAGCAGGCATCCCTTTGCAAAGTGTCCCACTGCTCCATACTAATTGTCGATCAGCAAGGACTTGAAACTCGAGGTTCCCTCCAAAGTCATTATGATCGTCTGCACCAGCCAGACCGGAAAACGTTTTTGCTTTTCCTTCCAAATTTAATAAAAAACGACTGACGGAATGAGATCCTATACCGCGCTCATACTTCACTCCATTTACTTGCAGAGATGTTCCCATAACTGACTTATTAGCTAAAGGTATCCCCCAGTCTTGTAACATATACCCTAAATCTAATTGATCCAGATATACTGTTTTAGCAAATGACAGGAATGGCATTAAACATGCCAAAATGATTAATTTGATTTTCTTCATATATAAATGGTTTAAATAGTAAAAAATAAGGCCATATCCTTATTTGGAATATGACCTTAAAGATAAGGAAATAATCAATTACTAATAATTATCGTTCTGAATTAAAGAGCCACCAACAAAGTCAATTCTTCCGTTACCTTTTTATCACCCGGTACATTAAACTTACGGAACTGAGCAAACTTATCAGTAGGAGAAGTGGTTACAAATGCACGATAACGAACCTTATTAATTAAATCGACAGCTAATTGTTTATCACCGCCTGTCTCAATCAAACAGTCTGTCTGTGTTAAGTCATTGGTTGGCCTTCTTGAATAATCAATCCAGTGCTTACGGCTGTGCTGTCTTGGGTCATTATTTACCATGCCTTCTTTATAAGTATTAATAATTTCATAACGATTCTTTTCTGCAGAAGTACCAGCCATTACAGACACATTATGTTTATCAAACTTTTGATTATAGGTTAAATAGTTATCAAATACCCAGTAGTCTGTATTTGTACCTTGACGTCCTCCATTCTTTTCCAGGAAAGATAAATAGCTTCACGCTTTTCCGGTGTGGCAAAGTCTTCTGTTAGTTGTTTTCCTGCAGCGGCATAGGCACGGTTCTTATATTCCATTAAACCTTCGGCATCCAACATATCGTATCTTTTTGATGCGGATTGGAATCCTACACTCATATCGAATTGTTATAAAATTTATAATCGCTTTGACTTTCTATTGCTTTAAAAACGTCAGAAATGGTTCCCCGTGTGATACTCAAGGTAATCATTTGTGATGAAGCTGCTATCACCTGAAACTGGAAAGCGGCTGCACACAAACCAAGAAGAGTAAGTTTTCTCAGGGTACTAAAATTAGTTCTTCCAGAACTTAGGTTATAAGCAGCGTTTTGTATAATAAAAAAATCATCGGGATGTTTTTTCCATTTCATCCCGATGATTTCGAAAAAAGATCCTGATGAATGGATTTTATGGTTCCATTACTATTTCTATACTGTTGCCTTGAGAAAGTAATTGCCGTGTAAATGCTTGTATTTTTGCGGGAGTCAGGTTTTGTAATAGATTTTCGTAATCTGTTTCTCCGTCAAAACCTTTGTAATAATAATTGTCTAAAGTATTTAACCAATAATTATTTTCTTGTAGATTCTCTGCATGACGTTTTATCATATTATCCTGGCTCTTTCTGAAATCTTCCGGACGTGGCCCCATATCTGATATACGTTTTAATTCGTTTCGTACAATTGTATTCATCCGTTCACGTTTGTCCGGATCGGTGTCAAAAAAGATTTGTAATGTTGTTTGTCCTTGCGGGAAAGGAGAAATATAGGCAGAAGTTTGTACTCCGTAAGTTCCTCCTTCATCTTCGCGTACCTTTTCTGTGTAGACAAGATCTAAAATTTGTTTCAATGCTGTAGCACAGATGATATTTTCCAGGGTGTAATCAATCTGGCCAGAATAGAGATTTGCTACTGTTGCCTTGGGTACTTCCATCTTACGTTGGAAGATATTTGTATAAACACCTTTGCGTAAGGCTGGAACCTTGGATGGATCCCCTTTTTCTATATGTCCTTTTGATGGTAAAGAAGCTAAATATAGTTCTATATATGGACGAATGCTATCGGGATCAATATTCCCGACAAAAGTGAAAACGAAACCGGAGGCATCAGCAAATCGCTCTTTATACATTTCCATGATGCGGGGATAACTGATATGTTCAAAATCTGTAGCTTGCAAACGCATGGCACGGGGATTGTCATTATAGGCTGCCCTGGCAAGCGAATCGCTAAAAGCTACCATTGGATTCAGTTCCAGGTTTTTCAGCTGTGACTTTATACGGTTCTCGAATGAGGCGTAAGCTTCTTCGTCTGTACGAGGAGCTGTAAAGTTGAGATAGATTAGTTCGAAAAGTGTTTGTAAATCTGCAGGAGTAGATGAACCATTTATGCTTTCGTTATCCAGCCCGAGTGATGGAGTGCATGAAACCTGTTTTCCTGCTAAACGTTTTCCTAACTCTATTACAGAAAAATTGCCTAAGCCTCCTATTCCGATAACGTCATTAAAGACTTTTAAATTATCTATGTCTTTAGCCCCGAACAGAGTGCTTCCTCCGGGACAGGTGGCAGTCATTACTACTTGGTCTTTTTTTAAGTTTGTAGGTTTCAAAACGACTTTAATACCATTGTTTAAAGTTAAAACAGTAGCCCCGAAACGTTGGTCTTTTTCTGTTTTTATGATTTTTCCCGGAGAGGGAAGTACCGGTATTAGTGGCTCGTTGGAAACATTCTCCCGGAATGGTTCCACTGTCATATGTTGTGCTTTAAGGAACGTTTTTAACAGATTTTCTTCCGTAGGGTAAACAATACCTGCTTTGTCCGGGCCGGTAAGACTTATTACAATATTGTCGTCACTGCTCAACATATCCTGTATGTAATGGTTTACTTGTTCTATTGGAATAGATGGTGCGATTTGGTTGATTAAAGAATATTCCGTTTCGATACCGGGAATATATCCTCCGTTAGTGAAATGGTTGACATATTCTTTTGTATAAGCACTGTTCTTTTGCTTATCACGTTCATTATAAGCTGTTTCGTATTGTTTTAGCACATTGATGCGAGCTCTGTCATATTCTGAAGCAGTGAAGCCATATTGTTTGACCCGTTCTGTTTCGTTTACCAATGCTGTTAACGTAGAGTCTATTTCCCCTTCTTTCGCTATTGCTGCAACTGTCCATGCTCCTTGCGTTTTGGAGATCATATAATCGCCGTCATAAGCTTGGGCATATACGAATGGAGGATTGGCCTGATGCAGTATTTCTTCAAACCTTTCGTTTATCATGTCTGCACACACTGCCTGTATATAATCTTTTACTAACCCGGTGACGGAAGCGTAAAGATCTGCAGGTAACTTTTCATGCTTATAAAAAAGATAAAGTATAGTATTTGATGCTTCTTTATCTTTAGCTATGGATATAAGTGGCATGTCGTTATCCGGCACATTGAACTTTTCGCGTGGGGCAGGGGCTTTTGGTGCCGGGATATCTGTAAATATACGCTTTACCGCAGCTTCCACTTTATTTACATCGATGTCTCCAACAATAATGATGGCTTGCAAATCGGGACGATACCATTTTTTATAATAGTCTCTCAGTTCGTTCGGTTTAAAGTTGTTGATTACATCAATACTGCCGATTGGCATACGGTTAGCATAGCGGCTACCGGGGTACATTTGAGGGAGTTGCTGTTCCCAGAGACGTGCTTGTGCATCCTGTCGCGTGCGCCATTCTTCGCGTATTACATTGCGTTCTTTTTCAATGGCCGTATCAGCCAGAGTAATGAAGTTTGACCAGTCATGAAGTATCAGCAGACAAGAATCTACTATGCTTTCTTTGCTGACTGGCGCATTCATTATCATATAAACTGTTTCGTCAAAGCTAGTATAAGCATTAAAATTCTCACCAAACCGCATACCTGCATTTTCAATAAAATCTTTCATCCCTTGTCCGGGAAAGTTTTTACTACCGTTGAAAGCCATATGTTCCAGAAAATGTGCCAGACCGCGCTGGTTATCTTCCTCCAGAATGGATCCTACATTTTGGGCAATGTAAAAATCGGCTCTTTCTTTGGGCTGTTCGTTATGACGGATATAATACGTTAATCCATTGGGTAATTTGCCATACCGTACTTTTGGATCAACAGGTAACGGCTGTATTTCCTCTTGTGCATTTATTACCGATGAAATGGCTGTAAGGCAAAGTAAGAGAAATGCTAATAAAGAATATTTTCTAATCATAATATTATAACATTATCGATGTGTTCAAAGATAGTATTTCTGTAGAAAATAGAGAATACAATATTATTTTAATGTAAATTAAAAAGAAGCCGCGACAGAAGGGAAACTTTTGACACGGCTTCTACTTTTATTTAAAACGGTTTTTATTTACTTTACTTCTTCTTTAATTTATAACTTAAAGCTCCCGACGGACATTGTTTGATTTGTGCTATCAGTTCTTCCGTGGTAGCATTTCCTATTTTGATCCAAGGTCTTTCTTTAGGATTGTACACTCGGGGCAACATTTTTACGCAGATCCCTGCATGTTGGCATAATCCGGGTTGCCAAATGATGGTCAGTTCGCCATTTGAATATTCTTTTTTTTCTGCCATTGTATTTTTCTTAATTTATGACTGAATATTAATTCCTCTCATAACAATACGCTTCCAGTCAGGGTGTTTTTGCAAATAACCTGCAACAAAAGGACAAAGGGGAACCAGTCGTAGCTCTTGTTTCTCTATATCTTTTAAAACTTTTTCTACAAGCTGCGATCCGATACCTTTACCTTCAAGAGCTATTGGAACTTCGGTATGGGTTAAATAGATTTCTCCGTTTTTAGATTTTATATATTCAATCTTTGGAATATATTTGTCGACATGAAATTCATATTGATGATGTGTTTCATTGTCTATTAATTCGTAGTCTTCAGCCATAATCTTTAATCTTTAATCTTTAATTTTTAATGTCCGTACGCATATAGAACAGTTTTGAATACAGCTTTGTTTATATAAAAAAAGTGTGTGATTTTTGTGTAATTGCCTTCTCTTTAATATATTTCTAATTTTGTAATTACAATTTATAAGGAATCTGAACGTTACGTATTAAACGTAAATGCTTACCTTTGCGCCCGATTGCCCGCGTAAGGGTAGTTTATATGAAACTAATTATATCACTTTATACAACATGGGAAAGTATAAATTAATCAACAACGCGTTGGGGTGGATTGTTTTTGCAGCCGCTTTTACCGTTTATTTGATGACAATCGAACCTACTGCCAGCTTTTGGGATTGCGGTGAGTTCATTTCTTCAGCATTCAAACTGGAAGTAGGACATCCTCCCGGAGCACCCTTCTTTATGTTAGTAGCTAACCTTTTCGGACAGTTTGCTTCCGATCCCTCTAAAGTAGCCATGATGGTGAACAGTATGTCTGCTCTTTTTAGTGGACTGACAATCTTATTCCTGTTCTGGAGTATTACGCACATGGCCCGTAAGATTATGGTAGGGGATAGTTATGATATGCCGCTCGGAACGATGATTACTATTCTGGGCAGTGGCGTTGTGGGTGCGTTGGCATATACATTCAGTGATACATTTTGGTTCAGTGCGGTAGAAGGTGAAGTATATGCTTCTTCTTCTTTGTTTACGGCTGTTGTATTCTGGCTAATTCTGAAATGGGAAGATATGGCAGACCAACCTCATGCCGATCGTTGGATTGTATTGATTGCCTATTTAATGGGATTGAGTATTGGTGTCCACTTGTTGAACTTATTGTGTATTCCGGCTATTGTACTGGTATATTATTATAAGAAGTTTGAAAATCCTACCATGAAGGGAACGTTAATAGCCCTTTTGGTTTCTTTTGCTATTGTTGCGTTGATGATGTACGGTGTGGTACAGGGTTTGGTTGAAGTATGCGGTTACTTTGAACTTCTGTTTGTTAACGTACTGGGAATGCCTTATAATTCGGGTGTTTTTGCTTATGTTATAGTATTAGCCGGAGTGTTGATTTGGTCGATTTGGGAAACTATGCGCGACGAGATCAATCCGTTACGTATGAAAATTGCTTTTATATTGGCTATAGTGCTGATAGGTATTCCTTTTATTGGTAGCGGATATGTACTGGCTGTGATCCTTACTGCTGCCCTTACGGCTTATTTGTTTATGAGTAAGAAGGTAAATATCAAGATGCTGAATACAATCCTGATTTGCCTGATGGTAGTTGTTGTAGGCTATTCTTCATATGCACTGACGTTGATTCGCGCTTCGGCAGATACCCCAATGAACCAGAACGCTCCGAGCGACATTTTTACTTTGCGTACCTATCTGGCTCGCGAGCAATACGGTAAAACTCCGTTATTGTATGGTCAGACTTATGCATCGGAAGTATTGCGTGAGGTTAAGGATGGTGCCTGTGTTCCTGTTACTGAAGAGGGAGCACCTACCTGGAGCCGTGTTATCAAGAAGGATAAAAATGAGAAAGATCGCTATTATGTTTCCCGTCATGAGACGGAATATAAATATGTGGACGAACTGGATATGTTGTTTCCACGTATGTATAGCAATGATGCACGCCATATAGCCGCCTATAAGGAATGGGCACAGGTAAAAGGACAACCTGTTAAATTTAACCGCTGTGGTGAAATGGTTTCTGTGGTGAAACCTACTTTCATGGAAAACCTGCGTTTCTTCTTTGCTTACCAGCTTAATTTCATGTATTGGCGCTATTTTATGTGGAATTTCTCCGGACGTCAGAATGACATTCAAGGAAACGGCGAAGTGCTGAATGGTAACTGGATAACAGGTATTCCATTTATAGATGAGGCTTTGGTAGGTCCTCAGGAAGATATGCCTTTTGATATTGTAAATAATAAAGGGCATAATGTCTATTATATGCTGCCTCTTTTACTGGGTATTTTAGGTCTGTTGTATCAGGCGTATGCAGGAAAGAAGGGTATTCAGGCATTCTGGGTTACGTTCTTCCTGTTCTTTATGACGGGTATTGCAATTGTATTGTATTTGAATCAAACACCTTATCAGCCGCGTGAACGAGACTATGCGTATGCCGGTTCGTTCTATGCGTTCTGTATATGGATCGGATTCGGAGTGGCGGCTTTGGCAAAAGGCCTCGAAAAATATGGTAAGTTGCCTGCTGTAGCGGCAGGAGCTATTGCTTCCGTTGTTTGTTTATTCGTTCCTATGCAGATGGGTGCGCAGAATTGGGACGATCATGATCGTTCGAACCGCTATGTTGCCCGCGATTTTGGAGCAAATTATCTGGAATCGTGCGAGCCGAATGCTATCATCTTCACAAATGGAGATAACGATACCTTCCCGCTGTGGTATGCCCAGGAAGTTGAGGGTATACGTACCGATGTTCGCGTATGCAACACCAGTTATCTGCAAACAGATTGGTATATCGACCAGATGAAGAAACAGGCATACGAATCGCAGCCACTGCCTATTTCGTGGAACCGTGCAGATTATATACAGGGTACGCGTGATGCTGCTTTTATATTCCCTCTGACTGATCAGTCGATTGATTTGAAAACAGCATTGGACTTTGTCCGTAGTAACGATCCGAAATACAAAAAGATTCCGAATATAAGTCAGGAACTCGATTATATACCTTCGCAGAGCTTAGTATATAAGGTAGATGTTAATTCGGCTGTGAATAACGGTGTAGTTGATACGGCTGATATCCGGTATGTGCAGGATATGACTATTGATTTGAAGGGTAAAGATGTTCTTGGTAAACAGGAGTTGATGATTCTGGATATGCTGCAGACTAATGACTGGAAACGTCCGATGTATTATGCTGTAACAGTTGCAAGCGATCAATGGGTGAAGCTTGACCCATATTTCCAGCAGACAGGTCTGGCTAACCAGATTGTCCCGATGCAGGTGAAAGGTACTGTTAAGGAGGTTAATACCGAAAAGATGTACGATAATGTGATGAACAAGTTCAAATGGGGCGGCGTAAATACGAAGGGCGTTTATCTGGATGAAAACGTAATGCGTATGTGCAAGAGCTACCGCTCTGTATTGTTTGCTAAGTTGGCGGCTGCGTTGGTTAACGAACAGAAGAATGATAAAGCGTTAGCAGTACTTGATAAGGCAATGGAGGTTCTTCCTGCCGAAAATATTCCTTTGGATTACAGTGCCCTTTCAATTGGTGAGCTTTATTATGTGCTTGGCCAAAAAGAAAAAGCAGAAGGAATATATACCGGAATAGCCGATAATGCAGTTCGTAATCTGAATTGGTTGTTCCGCTTGAAACCCGGACAACTGTCGTCTGTAGAGAACGAACTCGGACACAATCTGGCAGTACTGCAGGAAGTGCTTCGTGTAAACAAGCAGCACAACCCTGAGTTTGCTAAGAAGTATCAGGAAGAGTTTGACAACTACCGTATGGCTTACGGTGTTCCTCAAAATGCAGAATAACGAAATATGTTTATAGAACAACCTCCCTGGTTATACAGGGTTCTGTTTCCCGGGGTAATCTGGCGAATACCGGCTGAGAAGAAGTGTGTATATCTTACCTTCGACGATGGCCCTATTCCCGAGGTTACCCCTTGGGTTTTAGATATACTGGATAAATATGGGGTAAAAGCCACCTTTTTTATGGTAGGAGACAATGTGCGTAGATATTCGGATATCTATCAGATGGTAATAGATAGAGGCCATCGTGTAGGGAACCATACGTATAACCATATCCAGGGTATTCAATATTGGACGAATAATTATCTGGCAAATGTAAAAAAGGCGGCCGAGTATATAAAAACAGATTTGTTCCGCCCTCCGCATGGGCACATGCGTTTGCCGCAGATACTTACGCTTCGCCAGCATTATAAAATAATTATGTGGGATGTAGTTACGCGTGATTATAGTCCGCACATGACGCCTAACGGGGTTTTCAATGTAGTGAAGAACTATACCCGTAATGGCTCGGTAATCGTTTTCCACGATTCTTTGAAAGCGGAAGGAAATATGCGTGAAGCCATGCCTCGCGCCGTCGAATGGTTGCTGCAGCAGGGCTATGAGTTTAAGGTCTTTGAGTAAATGTTTGTTTCTTCCAAAATAAAAGAACTAGCCTGCAAACACGGATTCGGCGCGTGTGGTATTGCCCGTGTGGAACCTGCTGATACCGAGATTGTTTATCTGGATCAATGGATTGCAAACGGCTGCCACGGAGAAATGAAGTATATGGAAAATTACCGGGATATCCGTTTCAACCCTTCCGGATTAGTAGAAGGAGCTTGTTCCGTTATTTCCGTTGCCTTAAATTATTATCCAGGGAAAAAGCTTTCCCCGGATATGCCTCATATTGCCTATTATGCCTATGGAAAGGATTATCATATTGTACTGAAAAATAAACTTCGCTTGTTGTGGGAAAGCATTACATCTTCGTTGGATAAAACGCATGAAGCCCGATTTTTTACCGACTCGGCTCCTATCCTTGAACGCTATTGGGCATGGAGGGCCGGCATTGGTTTTATTGGAAAAAATACCAACCTGATTATTCCCGGCAAAGGCTCTTATTTCTTCCTCGGAGAGATTGTTACTACTTTGGAAGTCGATGAGTACGATACGCCCCAAAAGAACCGTTGTGGAAACTGCAACCGATGTATCGAATTTTGCCCTACCGGCGCGTTGGAATCCGAACGGCATCTGAATGCATCCCGATGCCTATCCTATTTGACGATAGAACACAAAGGAGAAATACCACCGGAACAGGCAGCCAGATTGGGCAATCGTCTATATGGCTGCGATACCTGTCAGCAAGTTTGTCCCTGGAACCGCTTTGCAACCCCGACGCAAGAGGAACAGTTTTGTCCTACCGAAGCATTTTTGTCTCTTAATAAAGAACAATTGCGTATGCTGACGAAAGAGGAATATAATTGTATATTTGCTTATTCTGCTGTGAAAAGGGCAAAATATGAAGGTCTGTTGCGCACAATAAAATACTTAAAAGAATAAATCCATGAAGAAAATGATCCATCTGCTGGTACTGCTGTTTTGCTATTCGGCAGTCACAATGGCTGCTTCCGAAGATTTAAAAGGAAAACTGGAAGCACTGAAAGGCATTGAAAGTGTTGAACAATTGAAATCGGACTGCTATCCTGAAAAATATGTGGTACGTATTACCCAACCGCTAGATCCGAAACATCCTGAACTTGGAACATTTACTCAGCGCGTAATTATAGGACATGTGGGTTTTGACCGTCCTACGGTTCTTGTTACCGAAGGATATGGTGCAGCCTATGCCCTGAATCCCCGTTATCAAGAAGAATTAACCCGGCTGCTGAATGCAAATCTGATATTTGTGGAATATCGTTATTTCCTTGAGTCAACCCCCGATCCGCTGAACTGGGATTATCTGACAGCCGAAAATTCGGCATATGATTTGCATCATGTGAACCAGACTTTCCGTGAGCTATATAATACGGGGAAATGGATAAGTACAGGGATCAGCAAGGGCGGTCAGACTACTATATTATATCGTGCATTTTTTCCGGATGATGTAGATTTTTCGGTTCCTTATGTTGCACCTTTAAACCGGGCAGTAGAAGATGGGCGCCATGAGCCGTTTCTTCGTAAAGTGGGAACAAAAGCTGAACGTGCTAAAATAGAAAGTTTCCAAATAGAGGTGCTGAAACGTAAAATGGAGATTGTTTCCATGTTAGAATCGTTCTGTAAGGAAAATAACTTGCAGTTCCGCATACCGGTGGAGGAAGTTCTGGATTATTGCGTATTGGAATATCCTTTTGCCCTTTGGCAGTGGGGAACTTCCGTAAAGACTATCCCTCCCTTATCAACAGATACGGAGACACTGTTTAAACATCTGGTTTCTATCAGCGGTCCCGATTATTTTGCGAAAGACCAACCCAATACCTCTTTCTTTGTACAAGCAGCTCGCGAACTGGGTTATTATGGCTACGATACGAAACCATTTGAAAAGTATCTGACAATTAAGAACAGTGATGGTTATTTAAGCCGTATTATGCTGCCCGAAAGTGCCGGAACGATAGAATTCCGCCCCGGGCTTTATCAAAAGGTATATAACTTTCTGAAAGAAAATGATCCCAAGATGATATTCATTTATGGTGAAGTTGACCCGTGGAGTGCAACTCGCGTTCCTTCTTTCAAAGGAAAAAAGAATGAACAGATTTATATCCAGCCCGGTGGAAGCCATCGTGCCCGTATAAGTAACATGCCGGAGGATATGAAAGAAAAAATACTGAGGCAGATAAATAAATGGTTAGCTGAGTAGAGTTTTTATCTGCTTGTGTAAATAAAGAAAAGGCGAATAATTCAAAATTATTCGCCTTTTCTTTATTTCATGGTATTGGATATTCTCAGTTATAATGAATTCCTTAAATTTAGTTGCCATGGATTTTCAATGGTTTCGATTCCTTTTTTATTAACCAGGGAAGCCATTGTTTGACCCATAAGCTTAAAGTCTGTAGATAGCGTAGTGATACCTCCTGCCAGAATCTCTTTTAAAGGAGTGTCATTATAAGATATGATACCGAAGTCTTTTCCGGGAATGAAGTTTTGTTTGGTTGCCTGTTTTAACAGGTCTACCAGATCACGATCGTTTACTACCATGTAGATTTCACCTGCGTTAAGGCTTCTGTCCTTGATGGAACCAATATACTCGTGCGTGAAATTATAGTCTTTACAAAACGAACAGAGTCCTATATAACGTTCAACCGGTTCTTTCTCTTCTTTCTGGACCATAATTATATGGTGATATTTCTTTATATGGGATAAACCGTGGACAAGTGCTTCGTACGTGTCTTTTTCAAAATTTTGTGCAACAGAAGAGTATTTCCCTTTTAGTTCCGAATGGAAATGATCTAGTAAAAATACATTACCTGATAAGCTTTGGAGTAAAGGATCGATGCCTGCAAATTTTCCGGGCATTAAGATATAAGTAGTATATTTATTGTTTGCTTCGTTAATAAGCGTTTCGAATACTTTCCTGTTATAATTGTGAAAATAGATATCTACAGTGGCAACTTTTCCTATTGACTCCATGAATGAGTTATACAGGTCTTCTTTAAATTCATTAAGTTCATTGAACAATAGGAATATGTTGTGTTTCTGGGTTATTCTTGTACTTGTCACATAATAACCTATTCCGGGATTGGAATCGATTATACCTTTTGACTTTAGTTCGCTTAATCCGGCAAAAACGGTATCTCTGGATAAGGTATAATTTTTCCTGAATTCATTTATAGAAGGAATCCAATCTCCTTTTTTATATGTTCCGTTATTAATACCTTCTATAACGTGGTTTACCACTAACTTGTACTTTGATTCGTTAACTCTCATTTCTCTTATTTTATTGTACAAAGATATGGTTAATTAGTTCTGGCTGGTACGAGCTGGTCTATGTTTAATAACACAGACAAAAATAATAGACTAGTTCGTACCAGTGTGAATGATTTGTTTATATTTGTTGCGATGACCCAATTGTATTGAAAACCATTTATTATGATACCATGAAGATAGACAAACATTCCATGTGAGGTATTTGCTCAAAATTCTAAGATTACTGTAGATGCTTCCAAAGTTATGAATGAGATCCCTGCATATCTTTACGGAGCTTGCATTGAGGATGTGAATCATGAAATCTTTTGGGAGATAACAAAATGGATTATGAATTTCCTTCTCATTCATATGTTGTTATGAAGTTTGTTAAGCAATGAATAGCTTTAACGGATATAAGGTTATCCGGTTGTAAAAATAACCATAACTATGGTTTTTGAAAATTATAATTATGAATTGAAAAAAACGTAGTTATGATTATGAGGTATAAATAGAGCAGCTCCGAATCCTTAAACTTGAGTGTGGAAACCTTGCTAACTGGTACGAGCTGGTCTATGTTTAATAACATGATAAAAACATCGTACCAGTTCGTATCAGTTGGAATATTATTCTCTATATTTGCGGTGTTAAGTCTAATACCAATCTGATATAGCATGAATAGTTTGAACTCCATACAACAAGGAACAATCTTTAGCATTGAAGAGTTTGCCGTCAATGACGGGCCAGGTATCCGGACTACCGTTTTTCTGAAAGGCTGTCCGTTGCATTGCGTGTGGTGCCATAATCCGGAAGGAATCTCTCCTGAGCCACAGTATATGATGAAGAAGGATGAAACAACTGTATGTGGTTATCGGATTACTGCAGATGAACTGGCAAGCCGGCTTTTGAAGAATAAAGAAATTTATTCATTAAATAAAGGCGGGGTCACTTTTACGGGAGGAGAGCCTTTGTTGCAATACGGTTTCTTGCTGAATGTACTCCGTAAGATAAAGCCTGAAATACATACGGCAATTGAAACAAGTGGCTTCGCTTCGGAGGAGGTTTTTCGTGAAGTTCTTCCTTTACTGGATTTAGTGTTGTTTGATGTCAAACATACAGATCCTGCGATACATAAGAAATATACGGGGGTGGATAACCAGTTAATACGTAAAAATCTGGAATGTTTGTGCTCCTCCGGTAAAGACTTTGTTATACGCATACCCCTGATTCCGGGAATAAACGATACAAAAGAAAATATGCTTGCTGTTCTGGATATAATCAGGGATGCAAAGTCATTACAAAGAGTAGAAATACTCCGTTACCATAAAATGGCCGGTGCCAAGTATTCCATGATAGGCAAAGAATATAATCCTCCGTTTGATCCGGAAATACCTCCACGAGTTTATAATGTCTTTGAAGATAATAATATAAATACGATAGTCTTATGAATGAAAGAATAAAAAATCTACGGGAGTATTTACTGGACAAGAAGCACCATCAGTTTCGCAGAACTCCCGGTGAGTTGGGAATACAAAACCTGAGTGACGAATATAAGGCAAGCGGATTTTCTCCGGTAAAGCGTTCTGCCGCCTGCTTCTCTGCTATGCTTGAGAAAGAACAGCCTGTTATCTTACCGGGAGAAAAGATAGTCTTTACACGTACGGTTACAGAAGTGCCCGAAGTGTTTACAAAAGAGGAATGGGATGCTATTAAAACGAGTCATTATATACATGAGAAGGGATATGTTTGCAATATTTCTCCCGATTATGCCTATACATTAACATACGGCCTTGAAGCCCGAAAGGAAGAAATAAGCAAAAGACTGGAAGATGCCGGCCTGACAAAGGATCAAAAAGAATTTCTGCTTTCTGCCTATAGCAGTCTTGTGTCTCTTCAGGATTGTATCGAAAAGTATGCGCAATATGCGTTGTCGGTTGGAGAAACAGAGATTGCGACGACTTTGCAGGCTATTAAGTGTAACGGCGCTACCAGTTTCCGCGAAGCCCTTCAATTGCTGCGTATTCTTCATTTTTCTATTTGGGAGGCCGGCAATTATCATAATACGTTAGGCCGTTTCGACCAGTATATGTATCCGTATTATATCCGGGATATTGAGAACGGTGTGTTAACGAAAGAAGACGCATTTGATCTGTTGGAAGAGTTCTTCCTGGTATGTAATAAAGACAGCGATCTGTATCCGGGCATGCAGCAAGGAGACAATGGGCAGAGCATGGTGTTGGGCGGAAGAAGCATGACGGGTGAATACCTGTTTAACGAACTCTCCCGTATGTGTTTGCAGGCAAGCTACGAACTGGAACTGATCGATCCTAAAATCAATATCCGCGTAGACAGAGATACTCCTGCCGAAATTTACGAACTGGGTTCACAACTTACCAAGATAGGGTTGGGTTTCCCGCAATACAGTAATGACGATGTTGTTATCCCCGGCCTGATCCGGAAAGGATATGCTGAAGAAGACGCCTATAATTATGTAGTGGCGGCCTGCTGGGAGTTTATTATTCCCGGAGTAGCTATGGACATACCTAATATTGACGCTTTGTCTTTAATAGAGTGTGTAAGAGATTGCATGGAACAACTGAAAGACTGTCCGGATTATGCCTCTTTCTACAGTTTGATAGAAAAAGAAATGGCAAACCGGTTGGATGCGATGTGTAAAAAGCATCATAACATTTATATGATTCCGGCTCCTATGATGTCATTACTTATGGACGGAACTATTGAGCGGGCAAAAGATATATCTGAAGGCGGCAAATATAATAATTACGGAATCCATGGAACAGGTATAGCTACGGCTGCCGATTCATTGGCTGCCATCAAAAAATATTATTATGAGGAGCAGAAGGTGGATTATAGTGCTTGGATGAATGCGCTTACCCATAACTTCAAAGAAGAAAAAGAACTGCAGGAGTTGCTTCGTAAAGAAGCTCCCAAGATGGGGCAGGACGACGACTATGTCGATTTGATTGCCAGAGACCTTCTAAACTCTTTCGATCGGGCACTGCAAGGCCGGATCAATGAGAAAGGAGGCGTTTACCGCGCCGGAACCGGAACAGCTATGTACTATATATTCCATGCAACGGAGTTGGGAGCTACTCCCGACGGTAGAAGTGCCGATGAGAAAATTCCGGCTAATTATTCTCCCAGCTTGTATATTAAGCAAAAGGGGCCGTTATCCGTTATTAAATCGTTTGCAAAGCCCGATTTAAAGAATGTGGTTAACGGTGGACCTCTCACCCTGGAATTCGATCAATCTGTATTCCGCAACGATGAAAGTGTGGCCAAGCTGGGTATGCTTGTCAGAACTTTTATTACTTTAGGCGGTCATCAACTCCAGTTGAATACTGTGTGCAAGGAGAAACTGTTGGATGCAAAGAAGCATCCGGAGAACTATCGCAACCTGATTGTCCGTGTCTGGGGATGGAGCGGTTATTTTGTGGAGCTGGACGAATGTTACCAGGATCATGTAATCAACCGGATTGAATTTGGACTTTAATCTTTAAACTCTATATTATTATGAAAACTACAGTGAAAGGTTTTATGTTTTACATCGCTTTTGTAGCATCGTTGGGCGGCCTTTTATTCGGATTTGATACGGCGGTTATTTCGGGAGCCGAGAAGTCAATCCAGGCCGTCTACAACCTTTCGGATTTTGCCCACGGCTTCACAATTGCTACGGCGCTGATCGGTACTATTATCGGTGCTTTGATCTGCGGTAAACCTGCCGAGAAATACGGACGCCGTTGGTCACTTATTGTGATTGCGTACCTTTACCTCGTTTCGGCTATAGGCAGTGCTGTTATTGTGAACTGGTATTCGTTTATGTTTTTCCGCTTTATGGGTGGACTTGCAGTGGGAGCCTCTTCTGTTGTAGGACCTATGTATATTGCCGAAGTATCTCCTTCACACTGGAGAGGACGTTTTGTAGCTTTCTTCCAGTTTAATATCGTATTGGGCATTGTGATAGCATACGTTGCGAATTATAATATTGTAGGTATACCTCACGACTGGCAATGGATGCTTGGCATAGAAGCCATTCCGGCCCTTCTGTTCGGGTTGCTGTTAATGACCGTACCCGAAAGTCCCCGCTGGCTTATCAAACAAAACCTTGTGGATAAAGCCCGCATGGTGCTTCGTAAGATTGGCGAACCGGATGTGGATAGAGAAGTGAAATCTATTGAAGAATCCCTTGAAGATACGGAAGTTGTCGGCGAAAATCTTTTCCAGAAGAAATACTTTTATCCCGTATTGATAGCCTTTCTTATCTCTTCTTTCAACCAGCTTACAGGCATCAATGCGATCCTTTATTATGCTCCGCGTATATTTGAATTGTCTGGTGTATTCCGTGAAGGTGCGATGATGCAGTCCATTGTTATCGGGCTGACTAACCTGACGTTTACAATGATCGGCATGCTGTTGATAGATAAAGTAGGGCGAAAAAAATTGATAGGTTTTGGATCTATCGGCATGTTCTTGTCGTTGTTTCTTGTAGCCAGAGGGTTCTATCTTGAGAAGTTTGAAGGCTACTATATGATGTTGAGCTTGATGGGGTACATTGCTTTCTTTGCTGTATCATTGGGTGCTACTATCTGGGTGGTAATCTCGGAAGTGTTTCCTAATAGTGTGCGTGCTAAAGGACAGGTGTTCGGAAGTATGACGCATTGGGTATGGTCGGCTCTGTTGTCGTGGTTCTTCCCGATTTTCCTCTCCATAGGGGGGACTTATATTTTCGGATTCTTCTCGGTTATTGCCCTGGGAAGCCTTGTGTTTGCCATTAAGTTGCCGGAGACACGTAATAAGTCGCTCGAACAGATTCAGAAAGAACTTACATAACTTCATATAATCATGAAAAAGACAATAACAATCCTTGTCATTACCCTGCTCTCTGTTTTCAGTGGGTATGCCGCAAATGAAGGGAAAAGTAAAATACATGAAGTCCCTTTTACCTCTGTACATTGTACGGATAACTTCTGGGCACCCCGGATCGATACAATCCGTACAAAAACAATTCCATACGCTTTCAAACGTAGTGAAAAGGCCGGATATATAGATAATTTCGCTATAGCCGGCGGTTTGAAGCAAGGAAAATACCAATCGGCCTTTCCTTTTGATGATGCCGAGGTATATAAAATAGCCGAAGGAGCTTCTTACCTGTTGACTGTAAAGAAAGATCCGGAACTGGAAGCATATATGGATAGCATTATTGCTATTATAGCTTCGGCGCAGGAACCGGATGGCTACCTCTTCACGAACCATACCATCAATAATCCGCTCCACCCGTGGGTTGGAAAGGAGAGATGGGTTCAGGATTGGAATTTGAGTCATGAGACATTTAATGCCGGCGAACTTTATGAAGCTGCCATAGCTTATTACTATGCAACCGGCAAACGCTCTTTGCTGGATGTGGCCATTAAGAATGCCGACCTGATTTGCAGTGTATTCCGTGAGGGAGGTCTGAAGATAGCCCCGGGACATGAAGTTATCGAAATGGCTCTTGTGAGGCTTTATGAAGCAACCGGTGATGAGAAATACCTCAAACAATGCCGTTATTTCCTTGAAAGCCGCGGGCATAAAGTTTTTGATAAAACCTCGGCCGATATACGTAAAAACGGTATGTATTGGCAGGATCATCTGCCTGTTACCGAACAGCGCGAGGCTGTGGGACATGCCGTACGTGCCCTCTACCTTTATTCCGGGATGGCCGACATAGCCTTGCACATGCAGGATAAGGCCTATCTGAACGCTATCGATTCTATCTGGAGCAACATAGTAGGCAAGAAGATGTACCTGACCGGAGGATTGGGATCGACAGCCAATAACGAGGCTTTCGGCAAGAACTATGAACTGCCTAATGCAACTGCCTATTGCGAAACCTGCGCTTCTATTGCCAACTGCATGTTCAATCTCCGCATGTTTAAGCTTCACGGCGATGCCAAATATATAGATGTACTGGAACGTTCGCTCTACAATACTGTTTTGAGCGGTATATCCATAAGTGGTGATATGTTCTTTTATCCGAATGTGTTGGAGACAAATAAAAACGGACAGGAACGCAGCCTGTGGTTTGATTGCTCTTGTTGTCCTACCAACTTGTCCCGGTTTATCCCCGCCGTTCCGGGATATATCTATGCGGTAGACGATAAATCTATTTATGCCAATCTTTTTGTAAGCGGTTCGGGTGAGGTACAGTTTAATGGCCGTAAGGTATTGCTTGAACAGCAAACCGATTATCCCTGGAGTGGTGATGTGGCTATCACGGTGAATCCGGTAGAAACAAATTCCTTTGATCTGAAAATACGTATTCCGGGATGGGCCAAAGAAAGTGTTGTTCCTTCCGACCTGTATAGCTTCGTTGGAAAGCAGAAGGGCAATGTGCAGATATTCTTGAATGGTAAGCCATACAAGTACCAGCAGGAAAAAGGCTATGCCATCATTACAAATAAATGGAAAAAAGGCGATAGAGTAACCGTCTCCTTTCCAATGGAACCGCGTCAGGTTATAACCAATGATGCCGTTAAGACAAATAATGGACTTGTTGCCGTAGAACGGGGTCCGCTGGTTTATTGTGCAGAATTTGTCGATAATAATGGCGAAGTCCGTAATCTGTCGCTGCCCGGAAAGACTTCGTATGAAGTGAAAAAGCGTCCCGACCTGATGAATGGTATTTATACGATTATAGCTGCCGGAAAGAAGTATACCGCTAAGGCAGGAGGGAAAGAAATACAGTCTGAGGATACCCGTATTACTTTTATTCCCTACTATGCCCGGGCTTATCGCGGAGCCGGCGAAATGAAAGTCTGGCTACCTCGGAACGGCGAAAAGATCGTATCCAGCCTGCAGGAGGAACTGCGCGTGGTAGATGAGGTGCTGATCGGACAGGAAAAGTCGGAGGCTGCTCATAACCTTCGGGGAGAGAATACGCGGGCCGACAAATCGGGCGGCTGGCGCGATGCACAGGACGGATGGTTCTCATACGACCTGAAAGTACTTCCCGACAAACCGATGGAGCTGGTTTTGACCTATCATAGCACCGATGGCGGCAACCGCCAGTTTGAGATATGGGTGGGTGACACCAAGATAGCAGAGCAAAGCCTCCGCACCGAAACATTTGATTTGTTTATTGATCATCCTTATCTTCTTCCCGAAGTGCTTACCCGGGGGAGAGAAAAGGTTACTGTGAAACTCCAAGCGCTTCCCGGCAATATAGCCGGAGGGATCTTTGGTTGTAAGATGCGATATGTAACAAAGTAATAATCTTTAATCAGGAAAACATGAAACAAATATTATTCTTAATTCTTTTATCTATGATGGGTATACAAGACGGACAAGCCCGCCACTCCAGGTTGGGCAGGGCAGACTTTCAGGCAAAGGTAGACGGTAAACAGACCGACTTATATTATCTGACAAATAAAAACGGGGTAGAGATTGCCGTTACCAACTTCGGAGGCCGGGTTGTGGAGATATGGGCTCCCGACAAGAACGGACAGTTTGCAGACATTGTGCTGGGACACGACAATGTAAACGCTTACGCGAACTACAAGGGCGAACGTTTCCTCGGTGCAACGATCGGCCGCTACGGCAACCGTATCGATAAGGGACAGTTTACGCTGGACGGTAAAGATTATCAGCTCCCTATTAATGATAAGCCTAACAGTCTGCATGGTGGCGACAAAGGTTTCGACATGGTAGTATGGGATGCGGATCAAACAAACCCCCAGACATTGGTGCTGTCTTATGTGTCCAAAGATGGCGAGCAGGGCTATCCTGGAACCATGAAGGTGAAGATGACCTACCACCTTTCCAATGACAACGAATTTGTTATCACGCACGAGGCTACCACCGACAAGAATACCGTAATCAACCTCACGCATCATTCTTTCTTTAATCTGCATGGCGCAGGCAACGGTACGATCAACGACCATGTATTGATGCTTAATGCAGATAAATTTACACCGGTGAATAATGTGCTGATTCCTACCGGAGAACTGACTGATGTAACTGATACCCCGATGGATTTTCGCAAGGCAACCCCTATCGGTGAGCGGGTAGACAACAATTTCGAGCAACTTGCCTTCGGACATGGATATGACCATAACTGGGTACTAAAGCGCAAGACAGCCAACGAATTGGAACTGGCTGCTTCCGTTCACGAACCCGTTTCGGGCAGATATATGGAAGTTTGGACTACCGAGCCGGGCATCCAGTTCTATGGAGGCAACTTCTTTGACGGTTCGATGATTGGCAAACGCGGACAAAAGTACAATTACAGGGCTTCGCTGGCTTTGGAAACACAACATTTCCCCGATAGTCCGAATCATCCGAACTTCCCTTCTACCGTATTGAAACCGGGGGAACAGTATAAACATATTTGCGTATATAAATTCGGAGTGAAATAATAAATAACAGGATATATGAAACTACATGCACTCACATTACCGGCTTGCCTTCTGTTGGGAGCCGTTGCTTGCTCTCCGGGCGAGCAGGAGAATACGGATACAGGTATTCATTTTCTGGAAGTAAATCAGGTAAAGGTTCAGGATGCTTTCTGGAAACCTAAATTTGAACAGTGGAATAAGGTTACCACCAACGATGTGTTCGACAAGTTTGAAGGCAAACACCTTCATAACCCGGACCCTAAGAAGATGCACAATACGTTCGAAAACTTCGACCGTGTGGCTAATGGCGAGCGTAATGTGGGAGACCATGCCGGTATGCCATGGTTTGACGGTTTGGTATATGAGACGATCCGTGGCGTTTCCGACCTTATTGCCCAACAGTCTAATCAGGCTCTCGAACAGCGTGTGGACGGTTATATCGACCTTATTGCCAAGGCACAGGCCTCCGACCCCGACGGCTTTATCAACACTTATACCCAGCTGATGGAAGACAATCATCGCTGGGGTGAAAACGGCGGTATGCTCCGTTGGCAGCATGATGTATATAATGCCGGTATGCTTGTTGAGGCAGGTGTGCATTATTATAATGCTACAGGTAAGACTAAATTACTGGAAGTGGCTACCCGCTTTGCCAACCATATGTGCGATTACATGGGGCCGTATCCTAAAAAGAACATTGTTCCGGCTCATTCCGGTTCGGAAGAACCGCTTGTTAAACTGTATTGGTTATACAAGAATAATCCGGACCTTAAACAAAAAGTAAGTGTTCCGGTAAACGAACAAGCCTATTTTGATTTGGCTACGTTCTGGATCGAGAACCGTGGCCATAACTGCGGACAGCCTTTGTGGCTGACTTGGGGTAATCCGGTTGCCGAGCAGTGGATCCGCGATAATAAATATGCCGATCTTCAGTTCGGCAATCATTCGCGCCCTTCTTTCGGCGACTATGCGCAAGATTCTCTTCCCCTGTTCCAGCAACAAACAATAGAAGGACACGCCGTTCGTGCCACCCTCTTTACAACAGGTGTTGCTGCCGCTGCTCTGGAAAATAAGAACCCTGATTATATTGCTGCCGTAACCCGTTTGTGGGATAACATGGTGGGTAAGCGTATGTTCGTAACCGGTGGTGTTGGAGCCGTTCATTTCGACGAAAAATTCGGCCCCGACTATTATTTACCAACGGATGCTTATTTGGAAACATGTGCTGCTGTTGGTGCAGGCTTCTTTAGCCAGCGTATGAACGAACTCACCGGAGATGGTAAGTATATGGATGAGTTCGAGCGTTCCCTCTACAATAACGTATTGACCGGAATTTCTCTGTCCGGCGATCATTATACGTATCAGAACCCCCTGAATGCCGAAAAGCATGCACGCTGGGAGTGGCACGAATGTCCCTGCTGCCCGCCCATGTTCCTGAAGATGGTTTCGGCCGTTCCCGGCTTTATCTATTCACATCAGGGCAACACAATCTCTGTGAATCTGTTTATCGGCAGTGAAGCTACCGTTAACCTTAGCAAAAACCTGTCTGTAGCCGTTAAGCAAGAAACGCGATATCCGTGGGACGGATCTGTTACGCTGACGGTAGATCCGGCTAAGCCGGCCGATTTCGCATTGCGTGTACGCATACCCGGATGGGCACAAGGCGTCGAGAATCCCTATGGACTTTATAAGTCAGATGTAAACTCTCCTGCAGAACTGAAGGTGAACGGCGAGCCGGTGCAAATGAACGTTGTAAAAGGCTATGCTGAGATCAATCGTAAATGGGCTAAAGGCGATAAGGTAGAACTGTCGTTGCCGATGCAACCCCGTATCATCACTGCCGATGGATCTGTTACCGACCTGAATAGTATGGTAGCCCTTGCTTCGGGTCCGCTGGTGTATTGTCTGGAGGGTTGCGATAATACAGACCTGAAAGATATCAGGTTTGATACCCGATCTCCTATGTCTTTGAACTATCGCAGCGACCTTTTGAGCGGGATTAATGTGATAGAAGGCAAAGCATTCGATAAGGATGAGAAGGAGATTGCCGTGTCTGCCATTCCGTATTATGCGGTAGGAAACCGTACGGAGGGAGATGCATATAAAGTTTGGCTTCCTGTTAAAGGCAAGTAATAAGTACTTTTCAAGGATTTGGATTGTGTGTAAGACCGGGAGAGAGGCACCTCTTCCGGTCTTTTTTTAGTATCCTTTAAATTGATTAGATATTCTTCACTTTGTCACCTTCTGCCACCATCTTCGGGGCTGTCCTTAAATTATAAAATGGTTTGATATTGACTGTATCTTGCTGACATTGGCAATGTCGGGCAGCTTGTCGAATACGGCTTTCCCTGGTCCTTTCAAAAAATCATCAGGGTGTTTTTAGAAAATCATCGGGATCATTTTTCTAAAACATCCCGATGATTTTAAATCTTGCAAGCCACCTTTGTTTGGTAGGCTAACTTATTTTGTAATATTCTTCCCAACCTTTTCGTGGAGGTTCACCTACCAGCATTTGATTGGCTAACTTGTTATTGCTGATTTGTTTGGTTTCTCTGTCAAATATCAGCTTTTCTCCTAGTTGCTGGCTAAGTACGCCTAAGCAAAAGACTTGGCTTAACGGACCTGCAACAGAGAATGGCGAACGCGTTTTCTCTTTTCCCTGGCAAGCCAGTAAGAAGTTTGCGTAATGGTTGGAAGGGCTTTGCGGTACTTCCGGCAACCGGGGTTCCATCTCTTTTGCCTTTTCCTCCGGTATAATGGAAAGGGTGCTGCTGTGTGAGCCTCCCTTGAATGTGAGTGTTTTTGTGTAAATTTCTTTACCCGGATTCAATTTGGCAGGCTGTATTTTTCCTCCTGCCACGGTGGGAATATTCGGGTCGAGTTCCGATACGCCATATCCTTCGGGTACGGCCGGTATATTGTCCAGTCCGTCGTACCAGGTGACATCTACGGCCGGCATGGTTCCTCTCTCTGGAAACTTGAACAGGATGGTAGACGACATGGGGAAGAAGAACGGGTTGTGGTCTTTGAGGTAGATTGGGTTGATCTCCGTGGGTAACCCCAGATCGAGGAACTGGTGGGCTGTGTCCAGAATATGTGCTCCCCAGTCTCCCAAAGCGCCCATGCCGAAATCATACCAGCAACGCCATTGTCCCAAATGAAAATCGTGATTGTAGTCGTGATGTTTTACTACACCAAGCCAGGTATCCCAGTCCAGCGTAGAGGGGATGGGTTCGGCTACCGGAAAGTGGGTTATTTTCGGGTCCCATCCATGCCAGCGGCGCGGATTGTTCATGTGGGCGGTGATGGCTGTTACATCTTTGATAATGCCGGCTTCCTGCCAGGCTTTAAACTGGAAGTAGTTAGCTTCGGAATGTCCCTGGTTTCCCATCTGGGTTACTACTCCGAACCTCTTTTCGGCCTTCATCATCAGCTCCACTTCGTTGAAGGTGCGTGCCATCGGTTTCTCTACATATACATGCTTGCCGTGTGCCATGGCCTCGATGGTGATGGGGAAATGGGCATGGTCGGGCACACCTACCGTGACGGCATCAATTTTATCCGCCATTTTGTCGAACATCTTCCGGAAGTCCTGAAAACGGGGTGCATCCGGAAACATGGAGATGATTTCCTGCGTATGCGGAGCGCCCATGTCTACGTCGCATAGGGCTACAACGTTACAGAGGCCGGTATTGTATAGTTCTTTTGCAATCTCTCCTCCCCGGTTGCCTATGCCGATAAAGGCAATGTTGACTCGGTCGTTTGCACTGACAAACGGAGAAGTTGGCAACGTGCGTCCTTTAGCCGGCGTCCAAATAGAAGGAATAACGGCGGTTGCCGAAAGAGCAAGTGTTTGTTTCAAAAATAGGCGGCGTGAAATATCTGTTGATTTCATGATATAGTTATTTAGATATTAATAAGTCTGATCAAACAAATGTAGGAAAAACTCTTTATTCTGCTTTGTTGTTTCAATGGAAAATATTATTGATATTTGCGGCGTGAAACAGAAAACTGATAAGATATCCGCATAATACAGCCTGATAACTTCTTTTTCAGGCTGGACTACTCCGTATTTTTGATACATGGACGTATCGAACTTATTAATCATATCATATAATAACATCTTAAAAATAATAGAGATGAAAACTGGTTTCACAGTAAGACAAACAACAGAAGCGGATTATTCTACAGTATATAACCTGATACAGATAGCTTTCCTGACGGCCGAACATCGTGATGGAAACGAGCAAGACTATGCCGTAGGTTTGCGTAACAGCGATAAGTATATTCCGGAATTGGATTTAGTGGCTGAGTTTGGCGGCAAACTGATCGGGCATATCATGTTTACGAAAACGTATGTAACAAAACCGGACGGCAGCAAGTATGACACTCTTTTGGTTGCTCCCTTATCCGTGTTGTTGGAGTATCGAAGCCATGGGGTTGGCTCGGCGCTTATGAAAGAGGGATTTCGCATAGCGGAATCGCTGGGATACGGATCGGCCTTTCTGATAGGTGATCCTAATTACTACCAACGTTTCGGATATAGATTATCGCATTTGTTCGGTATTAATCACGAAAGCTTCCCGGTCGAATATGTTATGGCTAAGGAAATAACCGCCGATTCGTTGGATGGAATCAGCGGTTTGATCAGCATGTAATGTTATTGTTTGGGAATAAACTCCAGAACACAAACTCCACGGGCCGGCATGTCAAAATGAATGTTGGCCTTGCTGTGGGCGTATGTTTGCAAAAGAAGGCGCGTACTGTCTGTTGTTACATACACTTCTCCTTCCGAAGGCAAATCATAATCGGATAGGTTGATTGTGAAGTCCACCGGTAGCTGTTTATCGCTTATGCTGGCCAGTGCGATTCCGATAGCCCCGTCGGGTGACTTCCATGTTCCGGTATATAACGAAGGAACTGTTTTCTTGAATTTGGAAACGTTGTTTCCGGTGCGGCCTACGTAGATGGAAAGTTTCGATATGTCGATTTCCTGATTTGGTATGTTGATCTCCGGAGTACGGCAGTATTCGCCATAAAGTAAATAACCGAGTGCCTTATAACGTGTTTTAACCAGTTTGATTAAAAAGTCTATTTCTTCTTTACGGTCTTTGGCCAAGAAGGCATGGTAATTGGCAATGGTAGGCTGCATTCCCCATACGAAAGCACGCGATTGTTCCATCAGGAACTGCGAGTTGAAGTCTTCAGGCAATGCTTTTTCTTTATTGGCCGGGCTGTATTGGGCCGGCCATAATTCGTCGTAGGGGGGATATACCAACGAAGAATAGCTGCCATAGGTTATAGCGTAGTCGTGATAAACGGCCTGATATAACGGAATAGATTCGATATTGCTGATACCGGCATAACGCTCGCGGCTTGTTTCTAAAGTCAGAAAGAGGTCGAGATTCGAAATCCAGTCTTCGCCCGAACCTTCTCCGGCAAGAATGGATTGTTTTTTGTCGGTGATTTTACTTCGGATGAGGGAGGTTAGCTTCTGGAATCCGTTTATCCAGTAGTTGCCTCCTCCCAGGTCGTGTCCGTGACTTTTGTCATAACACTGGAAGTTCATGCAAGCCTGATCCATATATACGCCGCTGGCCTGATAGAAGTTTATCACACTGTCGCACAAGGAAGCATATTTATTTTGCCAGAACTCTGTGGCCATACACATCGGGGTGATGGATTTGTTGGTAAATATATTGTAAGCATGCTCGTATGTCTTCCCGTCTATGGTTTTGGCACAATAGGGTTCGGCATTTTCCGATTTCCAACTATCGGTGGATGTTCCCCATTGAAAGGAATTCATATACACAATGCTTCGTACCCCTTTCTGCCGGGCGGCGGTTACAGCTTCGATAAAAGATTTGCCTCCTTCACGCGGAGGGAGGTATTCGGGGAAATAATCGTCGTAAGAACAATTGTGCCACCAATGCCAAAAGACATTGACCGGCACTCCGGCTCTTTCCTGAAGGTCGATAGCTTCAGGCAGTACATTTGGTGATTTGCCCCTGTTCCAAACCCATATACCTGTCTGGGGTAGCCATTCTGCCGTTAAGTTGTTTTTGAACCGGCTTTCCCTGCACCATTTCTGTTGGATACCCCATTCGCGATACATTTTTGCTGCTGTAATCCAGTCTCCGCGAAAAGATCCGAGTATGGCTTGGTAGGCAGGTTGATAGCTGTCTATCCGATTGTCGAAAGGCGGAATGTTGGTTATGCTGTATTCCAGTTTGTTATTCGTATCGAATGTCAATGAGAAGTTTTTAGTATAGGCAAGCGTATCGTTGCAGGAGAAATAAATGCCGCTCGATTCTTTGTTGTATAAAGCCATTAGTTGCATAGACAGGTGTCCCGGGTGGTTCCATGTGTAGGTTGCCGGTGTTTTCTGTTTTACTACTTCTGCCCTGGGGTTTTTTATGAGGCTGCCCAGCCAGGTAGCTGCAGCCAGTTCTTCATTACCCAGGTCTTTGATACCGGCAATAACGGGAAACTTAACATTCTGAATGTTTTGTTCTCCCATTCCTTCTACTTTGATATTCCAGTAAGATAAAGCTTTTTCTTTATCGAGTGATACGGATGCTATTACTTTTAAGCCGTTGGTTCCGTCTGCTTGTTGCCATTCAATGTTGAGGGTGAGTGGGTCCGGCTTTTGGAAGCTTACCTTTGTTGGCAGTTTCTCCGGTGCCGGAGTTCCGGCGGCAACATCCAATAGCCAGGGCAAACCCTCTACGGCTGCCGAGTCTATATACTCGTATGAAGTTGCAATGTCGGAAAATGAGATCAGCTTTCCTGTAGATCGTTCAAAACCTAATTTGATTTTCCCGTTGTTAATAGATACGACGTCTCCGTGTAAAGTATTTGTACAACCTGATGTAAAAGCCAGGAATATACAAATGGAGATAAAGAAGATAAATGTTTTCGTGGGTGTTTTCATATATGAAAAAATAAATGCATGGTTGAAAAATCGTAAATGTAATAAAAATACGGATTTGTATTGTTATTTTTAAAAGTAAATTAAGTGTTTATCAGAAAGAAGCGTTCTAAATGTATCGTATTTTGATGAAAAATCACTTACTTTGCGCCATTAATTATTTTATCATGGCACAAGAAGATGTTTTTAAGAAGTTAGTTTCGCATTGTAAGGAATACGGTTTTGTATTTCCCTCATCAGAGATATATGATGGTTTAGGTGCAGTGTACGATTATGGACAGTATGGCGTTGAGCTGAAAAATAATATAAAAAAATATTGGTGGGACAGTATGACGTTGTTGCACGAGAATGTAGTCGGCATCGATTCGGCTATTTTTATGCATCCCACTATCTGGAAAGCTTCCGGTCACGTAGACGCTTTCAACGATCCGTTGATTGACAATAAAGACTCTAAGAAACGCTATCGTGCCGATGTGTTGATTGAAGACCATCTGGCTAAGATAGAAGAAAAGATGAATAAAGAGGTTGCCAAGGCAGCCAAGAAGTTTGGAGAAGCTTTTGACGAAGCCCAGTTTCGTGCTACAAATGGACGTGTGCAGGAATATCAGGCAAAATGGAACGAGATACACGAACGCTTTTCGAAAGCGCTTAACGATGGTAACTTTGAAGACCTTCGCCAGCTGATTCTGGATTGTGAGATTGTATGTCCTATCTCGGGAACCCGCAACTGGACGGAAGTACGCCAGTTCAACCTGATGTTTTCTACCGATATGGGTTCTACAGCCGATGGAGCCACCAAGATTTATCTGCGCCCGGAAACAGCTCAGGGTATCTTTGTCAACTTTTTGAATGTACAGAAGACCGGACGTATGAAAGTACCGTTTGGTATCGCACAGATAGGTAAGGCTTTTCGTAACGAGATCGTAGCCCGTCAATTTATCTTCCGTATGCGTGAGTTCGAACAGATGGAAATGCAATTCTTTGTTCGTCCGGGCGAAGAGATAGAATGGTTTAAGAAATGGAAATCTACCCGTTTGAAATGGCATCAGGCTTTAGGATTGGGTAATGAGAAGTATCGTTATCATGATCATGAAAAGCTGGCGCATTATGCAAATGCGGCTACCGACATAGAATTTGAAATGCCTTTCGGCTTCAAAGAAGTAGAAGGTATTCATAGCCGTACGGACTTCGACTTGAGCCAGCATGAGAAATTTTCAGGTAAGAAGATACAATACTTCGATCCTGAGCTGAACCAGAGCTATACACCGTATGTAATAGAAACTTCAATCGGTGTAGACCGTGTATTCCTGAGTATTATGGCAGGTTCTTATTGCGAAGAAACTTTGGAAAATGGAGAATCCCGCGTTGTACTGAAATTGCCGGCAGCGTTAGCTCCAATCAAACTGGCTGTATTGCCGTTGGTAAAAAAAGACGGACTTCCCGAAAAGGCAGAAGAGATTGTAAACATGTTGCGTTTCGATTTCCGTTGCCAGTATGATGAGAAAGATTCGATTGGCAAGCGTTACCGCCGTCAGGATGCAATCGGTACTCCGTATTGTATCACTGTAGACCATGATACTTTGAAAGATAATTGTGTAACTATCCGTTTCCGCGACACAATGGAGCAGGAACGTGTAAGTATCGATAAGTTGCATGATATAATCTCTGAGAAAGTTAGTTTGAAGAATTTATTGAAAAAGGTAATAGAATAAAAAACGAAGAATGAAGAAGTACCTGCAAATAGCCCTGATGTTGTTTTGCGTGCTGGTGGTTTCCTCCTGCAGCAAAAATGAAGATGCATTAGAAGTAGATGAAGCGTGGAAAATTGAAAATGATGAGGCCTTTCAGGCACAGATATTTGCTCCGGGTTTTCAGCAACTGAAGTCGCAAAGTAATGAAGGCTTTATTCTTTATAAAGTAATAAAGGAAGGCGAAGGTAAAGAACCTATTTATTATACAAGTACGGTTAAAGCTTACTATAAAGGCTCCCTTATTGATGGAACAGTTTTTGAATCTCATACATTTGAAGAAGGAGCTCCATCTAAATTTGAAGTTTCCGGAGTTGTGGACGGATGGACTACTGCTTTGCAACATATGCATGTAGGAGATAAATGGGAAATTTGGATTCCTCAGCAATTAGGCTATGGTGCCAGCGGAAAAAAAGCGCAAGCGGCAGGTCAGATTACGATACTTCCATATACGACATTGATATTTGAGTTGGAAGTTGCAGAAATAGTTAAACAATAGGCAAATCTATAGTAGTTTATAAAAAAGAAGGTTGTTTCGAAACCATAATGAAGCAACCTTCTTTTTGTATTTATAGCAAGCAGGGTATAAAAGGATATATGTTTTACTAATAAAAGTCCTGTTTTCTTCCTTCTATCCCAAAAGATGGTATAATGACTATGAACCGGCCTATATAGACTATGAAAAGTTGGAGCAGATAACTCGAAGAGGAGTTGTTTACGTGACTAAGATGAAGGAGGAGATGAGTGTTTGGGAATGAGACCCTTATAAACAATTAAAGCCTGTCTCACGACAAGCCCTAACCAAACTTTGTTAACCTTAAATCTAATACTATTATGAAAAAACCACAATGCAAATATACACCTGTCAATCCCTTTTGTCAATAGTTTCCCGGATAATATATGTTAAGCAATATCTTATATGTTGCCAAAAAGTGTTATTCAACATAAAAGTAAATACATTCCAATCAAAATATTGTAAAATTAACAGATAAGACATCTCTTAGAGCTTATAAAGACAAGCGTTCTTTTAGCAGTTTATAACCGGATAAACTTGCGCGGAGACAGATACCGTTCTTTAAACGTATCTGGTAATTTTCTTTTCCAAACAATTCGATACGTAGAATTTGTTCCATATTAACGATACAAGAACGATGGATGCGCACAAATATTTCCTGGGGCAAATGTGCCTCAAAATATTTCATCGTTTGCTCCTTGACATATTGTCCTGTGGAAGTGAAGAGGGTAACGTAATCCCCGCAAGCCTGTAGATAGAGCAATTCTTCTAAATGGATAATATGTATGCGTGAACCGTCTTTTACGGAAATGCGGTCGAGTATGGTTTCTTCATCAGCTTTTACAACAGATAATTCATTAATTGCATATTCCGGTTCGGACGGCTCAATGGATTCTTCCAGGCTTTGTTTTTCCAGGTTATATATGCGATACCACATCGACAAGATTACCCAGATTAAGGTTCCCAGAGTAAGCCGGAGCGGAATGGTGGCACAAAAATCTGTGATCGCTTCTTGTTGTAGCCATAATTCTATTTCCCACGCACCCGCCAGACTGATTATCTGGATCAGAATGCCTAGTAACAGATACATTTGTAATGAATGAATTACTTCAAAAATGTATCCGTACAGATATCCGGCTATGGCTAAAAGCCCAATGGAGATCAATCCATCTATACCTGCCATCCACCATTCGAGACCTCCATAGCAATATAGCAACAGGGAATAAATTGCCCATGTTGTTACCGTTGCCAGAAGTCCTGTCATCCGGTTTATGACTGATCCAAAAAACGGATGTGTTTGCATATGATTAATTCTTAAATTCAATACCGCCAAAAGTTACTTTCCCCCGGATAATCAGCACATGTTCCTGATCTGTTTCGGCTGAAGAGTGATAACGCTTGTCATCGCATCCGCCAATAACTGTATTGACTTGTGATTGTAAATTCCATTCGGCAGGCAAATAGATTTCAATACCTCCGAAAGTACATTCTACATCGATGAAGGTCTGCGCTGCTTCCAGTTTAGTTCGGCGCAAGTCTAATACTGTTCCGCCACATGTATTTCGGATATCCGCCCCTTTGAAAACCGGGTCTAATACGATTTGCTGAACAGAGCCAAATGTGTTGTAGGATATAACGAAACCATCCTGACTGGAATAATCTGTGTTGGAGTATGTGTTTGCTTCTTCCTTCCAATGTTTTTGGAAATTTCTTTGAAAATGTTTTTGATGGAAATTTGTGTTGGGCCTTCTTTGGGGTTTGAATAGTTGGAATACACCAATAATTACGAAGATAAGAGGCCAATAAACATGAAGCCAGTTACTGCTTGACCAACCTATTTCCGGTAGAATAAATACAACTCCTATTGCAGTGGTAATCAATCCTGCCCAAAAACGTTTACTTAATAGATTAAACAGTCCTACATATATGAGAAGTACTTGCCATGAAATAAGTATGGAAAATAAGCTATATGTAACTATCCCCATGTTTTTCAGAAACCAGACAATGCCGACAAAGATGAACGGAATTGCCCAAAATACACTTTTGTTATTTGTATTCATGATATCTTATTTTAAATTCGTTTGATACAAATGTAAGTTTGATGTAAAGTACATGCAATATAAAACCGCTTGATTACAGACAAATATCGGTGAATTACGGAATATTCCCGATAAAAAGAGATGGTATTTTAAGATAAGGGATGAAAAAAGGCTGCACATTACGTTGCTGCCTTGACCTTTTCAGGGGTGTGTTTTCTTCTTGTTTGGACTCCTTTTTACATAAAGGGGTATAAAAGTTCTTTAGGCTTACATGCTTCCGGTGTTGTAATGCGTAGATTCCGGACTTGTTTGAAATATTCTGCCTCTTATAAACAATTAAAGCCTGTCTCACGACAAGCCCTAACCAAACTTTGTTAACCTTAAATCTAATACTATTATGAAAAAACCACAATGCAAAAGTATGGCTTTTTCAATAAGTATCAATAGTTAAAATGCTAAATTGTGTTGTAAAACAGATAATAAATTGTAATTATGTTCGGATTTTTATTATTTATCCTCGTTTTAGGCTAATTACCTTTATATTCTGCTATTTCCCGGCATTGGATGTCTTCTGCCGATTTGGCAAACATAAATTCAAACAGTCCCGGTTCCGTAACATATTGCATGCGGGCATTCCATAAACCCAGTTCCTGATAAGGTATTGTGAATGAGATTCGTTTGCTTTCTGCCGGCTTTAATTCTATTTTCCGGAAACGTATTAACGACATAACTGGAGTAGTTGTACTGCTTACCAGGTCGTTTACATAAAGTTGTACTACCTCTTTCCCTGTTAACTGACCCGTATTTTTGACGTTAACGGAGACTTCTATGCTTTCTTTACCAAATGTCTTCTTTGAGATTTGCATATCCGAATATGCGAAAGAGGTGTAAGATAATCCGTAACCAAATGGGAATAGCGGGGCGGGAGAAGAGAATACATAATCTCTGCCCGGCTTCTCTTTTGTGCCCGGTTTGCGGTTAATACCTTTGCCGGAAGGTTTATAATCGTAACTGACCGGAATATGTCCCACTGATTGGGGTATCGTTACATTTAGCCGGCCCGAAGGGTTTACTTTACCGAATAGTATGTTGGCGATGGCGGCACCGCCTCTTTCGCCCGGGTACCAGGCTTCCAGTATAGCCGGTATGTTTTCCTTCTCCCACGAAATACTCCAGGGGCGTCCGTGTATTAATACGAGGATGACTGGTTTTCCCGTTTCTTTCAGTGCTTGTATTAATTCACGCTGTACACCTAACGGATTGATGTCAGTCAGGTCATACCCTTCGCCGCAGGTGAAAGGATCGCCTGCTTCTTGTTCTCCGGGCCCTTTTCCCCAACCTATACCGGAAAGAATCACACTGGTTCCTCCCAGGACAACTACTACGGCATCACCTTTTTGAGCAGTCTCTACTGCCTCGGCGAAGCCTTCCTTGCTTAGTCCTGATATGTCGCAGCCTTTGGCATAGTGTACTTGCATACGGTCTCCAACCAATTGTTTGATACCTTCCAACACAGTTACACCGGATTTGTTGTCACGGGTATACGAATAGTCGCCATATTGTACCTGATTGGCATTGGGGCCTATCACGGCAATACTTTTCAGCTTATCGGGATTCAACGGAAGCAGGTTGTTGTCATTCTGTAAGAGGATAATAGATTCTTCGGCAATCCTCTGCGCCAATTCGACGTGGGCAGGCAGATGAACTCTTTTCTTCAGATTGGCTATGTCGGGGTAAGGTTTTTCAAAAAGCCCGGCTTTAAACTTGACGGTCAGTATGCGCCGAACCGATTGGTTTATTAGTTCTTCCGATACTTTGCCTTCCTGTACTAAATGCACCAGTTCTGCATAATTCTCCGGCCGGGCTGCTTCGAGGTCTACTCCTGCGGTTATGGCTTGTTGTGCTGCCTCTGCTTTGTCTTTGGCTGTTTTATGGAAATAATGTAGCATGGATATGCCTCCGTAATCGGAGAATACATAGCCCTGGAAGTTCCATTCATTACGCAATATTTGAGTCAGTAGAAAATGATTTGCGTGGGCCGGCATGCCATCTACCTCATTATAAGATGGCATAACGGAATAAATGTTTGCCTTTTGCACTACTTTCTGGAAAGGAGGTAGGTGTAACGATCTCATTTCGCGTTCTCCCAGTGAAGAGGGAGCAAGGTTGATCCCTGCAATCGGTTGGCTGTATCCTGCAAAATGCTTGGCTGTGCACATCAGTTTGTTTTCAGGAATGGCTTTAAGTGTTTGTTCGGGTTTGCCTTGCATTCCTGTAACGAAAGCTGATCCCATCTCGCCTACCAGATACGGATCTTCTGCATAACATTCTTCATTTCGTCCGTAACGCGGATCTTTGATAAGGTCGAATAACGGAGATAATGCCTGATCTACTCCTGAAGCCGAAGCTTCGTAGGCTATTACGGAAGCCATTTCTTCTATCAATGAAGGACTCCATGTGCTTCCCTGCGCAATGGCTTGCGGAAATATGGTGGCTCCGTAGGCCAGTTGTCCGTGCAGGCATTCGCCTATTTGAATGGGAGGAATACCTAATCGGGTATTTTCGCGGGCATGTTTTTTTGCTTTGGCTGATAGTTCTGCAATTTGTTTTATGTCGATAAAAGGACTTTCGCATACGCCATATACGGATTTTGACTTGGGGAAGTCGGCAAGGCTAGTCATCGACAATTGTTCCACCTTTTCTTCCAGCGTCATTCGTTGAAGCAAATCTTCCACACGGTCTTTTATCGAAGCTTTCGGGTCTTTATATAATTGTGGATAGGCTGTATAGACAAATGCACTGGCCAAAAGAATAAACATATATTTTCCGTTCATAAGTAAATAGTATAGATTGTAAGACAAATATTGACTTTGCAAATGTATATAATAATGTACTATATTTCATTTATAACTTAAATGCTTTTTGTAAAAAGCATTTTCAATATCCGGTTGCAGCAAAAATCGGTTACCTATTCCTCTGTCAGCCAAGCTACCTTTTGGACCGAAGTGTGAGGTTGGCTGATGATGTCTGCATATAATTCAGGGCGGCGTGCGTTGAGGTAACGATGCCCTCCGGCTTGTGTTAGTTTTTCGGGGATAAGGGTGGCTGTTACGTAGTCGTCTCCCAGTTTCCGGCATTCGGCCAGAATATCACCAAACGGATCTAGTATCATAGAGCAGCCATTTTTTATTTCATTATAATCTTTTCCTATCGGGTTGGAAAAGACTACATAGACGGCATTGTCGTATGCCCGGGCCGGGAGCCATTTCATTAGCCAGGAACGACCTTTCAGCCCATCAAATTCCTGACGCAAGGTGGTAGGATCGGCATCGCGCTTTTCCCACAAAGCAGGATCAACCAAGCCGGCTCCCGGACGTGGAGAAAGTGTACACATGGTTACATGGGGCATGAAGATAATGTCTGCTCCTAACAATTTTGTAGCGCGGACATTTTCAATAATATTGTTATCGTAACAGATCAGAATACCGCATTTCCATCCTTTTATATCGAATACCACATATCGATCGCCCGGAAGAATATGAGGATTGATAAATGGATGGAGTTTTCGGTATTTTGCTTTCAGTCCATTCCCATCTACACAAATTTGTGCTTTGTAGATATTGTCGTTACTGTCTTTTTCAAAGAATCCGGCCAGCAGGGTGATATTAAATTCTTTTGCTATGCTGATTAATGTTTGCGTACTTTTGCCCGAAGGGATTGGCTCTGCAATGGCTAAAAGTTCTTCTCTTGACAACTCTTTTGCAAATGTGTATCCGCAAACGGAACATTCATGGAATGCTACAACCTGGGCACCTTCGCCAGATGCTTTACTACATATTTCCCGGATTACCGAAAGATTATAGGCTTTGTCGTTGTCACGTGTTTCAAACTGGGCAGTTGCTATTTTTAGTGATTCCATGTTGTGATAGGTCTTATGTGGTATTATTGTGGTTTGAAAAAATAAAGGACTGCATAATGTCATTATTTTGTATGACACCTGCAGCCCTTTGTATTATAAATCCGAATATAACGGATATTAGTCTTTCAACTTAGCCCAAATGAATTCGCGGTTCATGCGGGCGATATTGCTGACGGAGATGTTCTTCGGACATTCCATTTCGCAGGCACGAGTGTTTGTACAGTTACCGAAGCCCAGTTCGTCCATCTTGGCTACCATAGCTTTTGCACGGCGTGAAGCTTCGATTTTGCCTTGAGGTAATAAAGCCAACTGGCTAACCTTGGCAGAAACGAACAACATAGCTGAACCGTTTTTGCAAGCAGCGGCACAAGCACCGCAACCGATACAAGCGGCGGCATCCATAGCCATTTCTGCATCATCACGAGGAATAGCAATTGAATTGGCATCAGGTACACCACCTGTGTTTACTGAAACGAAACCACCAGCTTGAATGATTTTATCGTAAGCGTAACGATCTACCATCAAGTCGCGGATGATCGGGAATCCGGCAGAACGCCAAGGTTCGATCGTGATTGTCTCTCCATCGTGGAAACGACGCATATAAAGCTGGCAGGTTGTTGCTCCTGTAGCCGGACCATGTGCATGGCCGTTTACATAAAGAGAACACATACCGCAGATACCTTCACGGCAGTCATGATCGAATACAATAGGTTCTTTCCCCTCGTTGATCAACTGTTCGTTCAGAATATCCAACATTTCCAGGAAAGAAGTACCCTGGTTAATGTTTTTCAGCTGATAGGTTTCGAATTGTCCTTTTTCCTTCGGACCTCTCTGGCGCCAAACTTTAACTGAAATATTTATATCTTTATCCATGATTCTAATTTTTGTAATTGGTTGATTACTTCTTGTAGTTACGTGTCTGAGGTACTACGAATTCATAATTCAGATCTTCTTTCAACATAACAGGATCTTTGTCTTCACCCTGGTATTCCCAGCAAGATACGTACATGAATTTATCGTCGTGACGAAGGGCTTCGCCTTCTTCAGTCTGATGCTCTGTACGGAAGTGTCCGCCACAAGACTCTGCACGGTCTAATGCATCGTGAGCCATCAATGTACCGATTTCGATGAAGTCGGCCAGACGAAGTGCTTTTTCGAGTTCAACGTTCAGGTCATCACCTTTACCCGGAATATGTACGTTTGTCCAGAATTCTTTCTTCAGGTCTTTCAACATTTGGATAGCTTCTTCCAAACCTTTGGCATCACGGGCCATACCGATGTGTTCCCACATGATGTGTCCCAGCTTTTTATGGATAGAATCAACAGACTCTTTACCCTGGATGCCCATCAGTTTTGCAATACGTGCGTTGATAGCCTTTTCTGCTTCTGCAAATTCAGGCAGGTCTGTACTGAAACGCGGAACCTGAATCTGGTCTGACAGATAGTTCTGGATAGTATAAGGCAATACGAAGTAACCGTCGGCCAAACCTTGCATCAAGGCTGATGCTCCCAAACGGTTTGCACCGTGGTCTGAGAAGTTTGCTTCACCGATAGCGAACAAGCCCGGAATGGAAGTCATCAATTCATAGTCTACCCACAAACCACCCATTGAATAGTGTAATGCAGGATAAATCATCATTGGTGTTTCGTATGGATCGTCATTGGTAATTTCTTCGTACATATCGAACAGGTTGCCGTATTTAGCTTTCACTACTTCCTTGCCCAAACGGTTGATAGCGTCGGAGAAGTCAAGGAATACAGCCAAACCTGTATTGTTTACACCGAAGCCTGCATCGCAACGTTCTTTAGCTGCACGTGAAGCCACGTCACGCGGAACCAGGTTGCCGAATGCCGGATAACGGCGTTCCAGATAGTAATCGCGGTCTGCTTCCGGAATATCTTTACCTTTCTTTGTTCCAGCCTGCAATGCTTTTGCATCTTCCAGTTTTTTTGGAACCCAGATACGTCCATCGTTACGAAGAGATTCGGACATCAAAGTCAGTTTTGACTGATAATCGCCGTGTACAGGAACACAAGTCGGGTGAATCTGCACCATACATGGGTTTGCAAAATAAGCACCTTTCTTATAGCACTGCCATGCAGCTGAACCGTTGGATGCCATTGCATTAGTAGACAGGAAGAAGGTATTTACATAGCCACCTGTTGCAACAACTACTGCGTGGGCAGCAAAACGCTCAACCTTACCGGTAATCAGGTTACGGGCGATGATACCACGGGCGCGGCCATCAATTTTAACAACGTCCAGCATTTCGTGGCGTGTGTACATCTTTACTTTACCTAATCCGATCTGACGGCTTAATGCAGAATAAGCACCCAGCAACAATTGCTGTCCGGTCTGACCGCGGGCATAGAATGTACGTGATACCTGGGCACCGCCGAATGAACGGTTATCCAACAGGCCGCCGTATTCGCGGGCGAAAGGAACACCTTGTGCTACACACTGGTCTATAATACTGTTAGATACTTCAGCCAAACGGTATACGTTGGCTTCGCGTGCACGATAGTCGCCACCTTTGATTGTATCGTAAAACAGACGGTAAACAGAGTCGCCGTCATTCTGATAATTTTTTGCAGCATTGATACCTCCCTGCGCGGCAATAGAGTGTGCACGGCGAGGTGAGTCCTGGATACAGAAGTTCAATACGTTGAATCCCATTTCAGCCAGTGATGCGGCAGCAGAAGCACCAGCCAGACCTGTACCAACAACGATTACATCCAGACGACGTTTGTTTGCGGGGTTCACCAATTTCTGGTGAGCTTTATAATTACTCCACTTCTCAGCCAACGGGCCTTGAGGTATTTTAGAATTTATTTCAGTCATAATAATTTATTTTCAATGATTGATTATTAATTGTCAGCTTATGCAGAAAACCGGTTTCTTAGCAACCGCCAACACCATTCAGATAGAAAATAATAGTGATAATTGCAAAGATAGCACAAACTACGGTTGCAAAGATTTTAGAGATACATTCCCAACGGCTCATCCAGATGGTGTTGTTCCAACCCAATGTGTGGATTGCGCTCCAGAAACCATGAGTCAGGTGGAACCACAAAGCTACATACCATATCAGATATAACACGGTAATAAGGATGTTACCTTTGAAATAATAATTAATAAAAGTGGCGCCGCTCTGAGGAGAAGCTACTGTACCATCGCCCAGCATAACTTCATGGTGTCCCATTAATTCGGCAAACATCATGTTGTACCAGAACTGAGTGAAGTGTAATACCAGGAACAGGATTACAATAATACCCAGCACAAGCATGTTCTGAGAAGCCCATTCTACGCCTTTCGGACGGGCATTGATAGCGTAACGGTCGTTTCCGCGAGCCTTACGGTTCTGCAATGTCAGAATGAATGCGTAAATGATGTGGATAATGAAGCCTGCAGCCAACACCATTGTAGCAGCTACGGCATACCAGTTTGCTCCCAGAAATGCACAGATCGCGTCGTAAGCTGCCCCGGAGAATACAGCCGCCACGTTCATGGACATATGGAACAATAAAAACAGAATAAGGAAGATACCTGATATACTCATTATCAGTTTCTTCCCGATAGAAGAATTAAGTAACCACATAAGATAATAATTTAAGTTATTTAATTGTGTTTAGAAGTTTCAACCTTAAACTATGTAATTATCACGCAAAGGTATGCTAAATCCGCATATCAAGCAATAAGAATAAGGAAATATTTCTGTAATGAAAAATTTCTGACGTTGCCGGTTCTAAATGGCCTGGTGATGAAATCTGTTTTTGTGACGGACAAGTTTTGAGTTGACAATTATCGACCAAGCGGCCGACAATTGTCAACCGTATGGCTGACGACTATCAACCGTTCGGTTGATAATTATCAACATGAATTTTGTTGCCGGGAAAAAGCGGTGTTGGCCGGTGTGATTAAGATAATCCTGCGCAAGAATTGCATAAATAGAAAATACAGGATTGAACTTTTTTAATTATGTTTGTGAGCGTAATTGGAATAAGAGATGAAGACGCTTGTACATACAGAGAAAGAACAGATAGAATTTATAATCAGCAAATGTGATGTTTGCTACGTAGGCCTGGCCGATACGGACGGAACGCCTTATGTTTTGCCGATGAATTTTGGCTATCGCGATGGTGTTGTTTATCTGCATTCTGCACAGGAAGGGCGCAGTATTTCTATTCTGGAAAGAAACCCGAAAGTTTGTATCACCTTCAGCACTGATCATGCACTGGTGTTTCAGCACCCCGAAGTGGCATGCAGTTACCGAATGCGTTCCAAAAGCGTAATCTGTTGGGGCAAGGTGGCTTACGAAGAAAATTTTGACCGGAAAGTGGAAGCGTTGGATATTATAATGAAACAATATTCAGATAAGACTTTCAAGTATAGTGATCCGGCCGTTGTGAATGTTAAGATATGGAAGGTGGAAATGGACGAAGTGACCTGCAAGGAGTTTGGAGCACCGCATAAGAAGTAAACTATAAAAATAGAGATAATAATGAAGAAAAATTTTTTACTTTTTTTTATGATCTTGCTTGCCTTTACGGCTTGTGAAGGTCCGGCTGGCCCTCCGGGGCAGGATGGTTCTGGTATGTACTGGTTTGTAGATACATATACAATACGTGAGAAAGATTGGAAGATGTATTCTGATCCTGATGGGCGTAATCCGTATTATATGTGTGAAGTTCCGATAAAGGAGCTTACAAACGATCTTTATGTGGACGGAAATGTATTTGCTTATCTGATCCAGAATCCGGGACAAAATAATGAAGTGCAAACCCCATTACCATATACATTACCTTTGGAAAATACAGAGGATGCAAGATGGTCTGAAATTATTAACTTCGATTTTATGCCGGGGTCAATTGCTTTCTATGTAACATATAGTGATTTTGCAGTTAATGTACCGCCGGGGGAATTGCAATTTAGGGTAGTCTTGAATTATTGAATTGAAAAATAAGTTATCTTTGCGAAGCATAAAGAATATTCTGAGAAACAATGAATTTGCAGGAGCATAGCAAAGTACTGGGTGACACGGTGGATAAACTATCGGATGAGGCATCGTACAAGCAATTGTTTCATGCTTACCGGGATGAAGAGGCGCTTCCTTCGGCTGAGGTTTTGAAGGAAATCGTAGATTTGTGCCGGTCTGTTTTATTTCCCGGATATTATGGAAATGCACGTATTAACAAACAAACCATTCGTTTTCATACGGGTGTGAATGTGGAAACACTTCACGCTTTACTTTCGCGCCAAATCTATGCCGGACTTTGTTTCGCAGATGCTTCTTGTGTTACTTGTCCGGAGGAAAAAGTGTTTCGGATTGCGGAAAAGCATTCTGAAGAATTTATTTCTAATCTTCCTGAAATACGGGCTGTTTTGGCAACAGACATAGAAGCTACTTTTAATGGTGATCCTGCTGCGCAAAATCCGGGTGAAGTTATATTTTGTTATCCCGGTTTTAGGGCAATAGTCAATTATCGTATTGCTCATCAGCTTTACAAACAGAATGTTCCTTATATTCCACGAATCATTGCAGAGATGGCTCATTCTGAGACAGGAATAGATATCCATCCCGGAGCACGGATCGGCCATCATTTTTCAATAGACCATGGAACAGGTACAGTGATTGGCGAGACAAGTGTGATAGGGAACTTTGTTCGTATATTTCAGGGTGTCAGTCTGGCAGGAGAAAAATTGCCTCCGGATGAGAATGGCAATGCAATACGAGGTGTGGCACGCCATCCGGTATTGGAAGATCATGTTACTATTTATTCGAATGCAACATTAATTGGCAAGATACGAATTGGCAAGGGCGCTACAATATGCGGTAACGTATGGATATCGGAAGATGTTCCGGCCGGAGCGATAGTGCAGCAGATCGTTGGTTAATGGCTGTTGATTTGGATGGATGAATTTAAAAACAATATAAATAATCAAAATGCAGATTTGTGAATCTGTTTTCAACTTTCAATTGAAATGAACGAGACATTTGAAATGGTGGCCAAAACCCTTTATGGGTTAGAAGATATTTTGGCCGGTGAGTTATTAGCCTTGGGTGCCAACGATTTGCAAATAGGTCGTCGTATGGTTTCTTTTACAGGAGATAAAGAGTTGCTTTATAAGGCAAACTTTTGTTGTCGTACGGCACTTCGTATCCTAAAACCGATCTATCACTTCAAAGCCAAAGATGCAGATACCGTATATAATGAAGTAAAGAAAGTAGAATGGGAAAAATATTTGTCGTTAGACAAGACGTTTGCAATAGATTCTGTGATTTATTCCGAAGATTTTAACCATTCTAAATTTGTTGCATATCGCACGAAGGATGCTATTGTCGATTATTTTATGGAAAAGATGCAGAAGCGTCCTTCTGTCCGTGTGAATAATCCTGATTTATATATTAATATTCATATCTCGCATAATGATTGTACGCTCTCTATTGATAGCTCGGGCGAAAGTTTGCATAAACGCGGTTACCGTGTGGATCAAACAGAAGCTCCGCTGAATGAAGTGCTTGCTGCCGGTATGATTATGAAAACAGGTTGGAAAGGAGAATCTAATTTTGTTGATCCGATGTGTGGATCGGGTACGCTGCTGATAGAGGCTGCCATGATTGCTCTTAATATTGCACCAGGTATTCATCGTAAGGAATTTGCTTTTGAGAAATGGATCGATTTTGACCAGGAGTTATTTGATCGTATTTATAATGATGAAAGTAAAGAGAGGGAATTCACGTTTAAGTGTTACGGTTCCGATATTTCGCAAGCAGCTATAGATATTGCTTTGGAAAATATCCGGAGTGCGGGATTAGTAAAATATATTGATCTGAAAGTAGTGCCTTTACAGCAATATAATGAAGCACCACAGCCTGGTATACTGGTTATGAACCCTCCTTATGGAGAACGTATTTCGTCTCGTGACCTACTGGGATTATACAATATGATAGGTGAACGTTTGAAGCATGTATTTACAGGTTATCAGGCATGGATCTTGAGCTATAAAGACGAATGTTTTGATAAGATAGGACTTCGTCCGAGTGAAAAGATGAAGTTGATGAATGGCTCATTGGAATGTGAATATCGTTGCTATGAAATGTTTGATGGAAAGAATAAAGACTATAAGAAAGCTTTGAATGAAGGAAAAGATGAAGATCGTTCCGGCCGTTCTCCCGTAGTGAAGCGTTCTGATGGTTCGAAAACGGTTAAAAATACAAATTTCCGTACTGCACGCATGGATCGTCCGGATCGCCGTTTTGCAGCAGCTCATGGTGAGAATGATGAAGAACGTTCTAATTTTATCCCGGGTAAAAAGGTTGGAAAAATGCGTTATCGTGATGAAGGTCGGCGTCGTGATGATAAACGTTCATTTAAAAAACCTTTTAGAAGGGGAGGAAAGAATGATTTCGATGATTAAAAGAATAAGGCTGGTCTGTCTGCTGATCGTTTCTGTATCTATGTCGCTTATAGCTCAAAATAAAGATACTCTTACCTTACATGATCTGATTCCAGGAGGAAAGACGTATAATCGTTTTGTTCCCCGAAACCTGGAACAGTTGCAGTGGTGTGGTGATATGTATATATATGCCAAAGGTGATAGTTTGCTGGGAACTGTTCCTGGTAATACAGAAAAGGTAGTGCTTACACGTGAACAGTTGAATAACGCCTTGGTTGCAGCAGGTTTGCAAACAACAGGAAATTTACCCGTGTTATCTTTGCCTTATGCCGGAGAGCCGGTTGTTTCTTTTGAAAGTAAAGGACATCGGATTTGTTATAACTTTAAAGAGAATAAAATAGTTGCAGACTATCGTTTGCCTAAGGATGGAGCGAATTATGACTTTTGTCCGGCTAATGGTTATCTTGCTTTTACGGAAGGAAATAATCTTCGTATCCTTTCTCCCGATAATGAAGTAAGTGTTGTTACATGTGAAACACAGGATGGAGTTGTTTGTGGTAAGTCGGTACATCAGAATGAATTCGGTATTGTGAAAGGGACATTTTGGTCTCCTAAAGGTTCTGCACTGGCTTTTTACCGGATGGACGAAAGTATGGTTACCGATTATCCTTTTGTTAATATTGATGCCCGTTGTGCAGTGGTTGAACCGCATAAATATCCGATGGCAGGTATGAAAAGCCATGAGGTAACAGTGGGCGTTTATAATTTGTCTACAGGAAATACAATATGGCTTAAGACGGGGTTACCCAAAGAAAAATATCTTACAAATATAGCTTGGAGTCCGGATGAAAAGAGTATTTATATTGCCGAATTGAATCGTGATCAAAACGATATGCAATTAGTCCGCTATTCGGCTCTGACCGGAGAAAAAGAAGCTGAGTTATTTACGGAAAAGGATGAACGTTATGTTGATCCTTTGCATCCGGTTCTTTTCTTGCCAAATGATCCGGGCAAGTTTATTTGGCAAAGTGAGCGAGACGGATATAACCATCTTTACTTATACGACACCACTGGCAAACAACTAAAACAACTGACTTCTGGTGAATGGGTGGTTTTGGATATACTTGGTTTCGATCAAAAAGGAGAAAATATCTTTATTTCCGCAACAGCTCCGCACCCGTTAAGTTCTTTCAGTTACGGGACCCCGATGGAGGTGTATGCTTGGAAAGTAAATTTGAAGAATAGCAAACGGACCTGTCTGAATATAAAGAAAGGTGTGCATAACGTGTCTGTCAGCCTTTCCGGTTTGTATGCAATAGATCGTAATTCTTCCCCGTCTGTTCCCCGTGACATAGATGTTATCAGGACGAAGGACGGACAATCTGTTAAAACGTTGTTGTCAGCAAAGAATCCGTATGAAGGATATGCAATGCCGGAGATTGAAACAGGTATAATTAAAGCTGATGACGGGATTACGGATTTGAATTATCGGTTAGTAAAACCGTTAGGTCTTGATAGGACAAAGAAATATCCTACTATTATATATGTATATGGTGGTCCGCACACACAGCTGGTAACAGGGGAATGGATGAATGGTGTGCGTGGTTGGGATATATATATGGCACAACGCGGATATGTGGTTTTTACATTGGATAGCCGGGGTTCTGCTAATCGTGGACATGTATTTGAAAGTGTGATCCATCGTAATTTAGGAGTGAATGAAATGGCAGATCAAATGAAAGGTGTGGATTTCCTGAAAAGTCTGTCTTACGTAGATTCTGACCGTATTGGTGTGCATGGCTGGAGCTATGGTGGTTTTATGACGACAAACCTGATCCTGACATATCCAGACGTGTTTAAAGTAGCAGTAGCAGGTGGTCCGGTGATCGATTGGAGCAATTACGAAATTATGTACGGTGAACGCTATATGGATCGTCCGCAGGATAATCCGGAAGGATATAAGAATGCCAATCTGAAACTGAAAGCAGGAAATCTGAAAGGGCATTTGTTGCTGATACATGGTGATATTGATCCGGTAGTTGTCTGGCAGCATAGTTTAGGTTTCTTGAAGGCATGTGTGGATGCAGATACTTATCCTGATTATTTTGTTTATCCGCGCCATGTTCATAATGTAACCGGAAAAGACCGTCCGCATCTTTATGAGAAAATCACGCGGTATTTCGATGACTATCTGAAGAAATAGTCTGCAACTGCTCCCTGATAAACCGATCAAGTATATCTTTTGGAAAGGTGCAGGATATATCCCGGCAATTGTGAGCGAAAACAATATCTGGATGACAGATCAGAGCCTGGAAGACTACGGCGACAAATTAATCCTGTGGATACCGCTGAAACGGACAGTAACAACCGACCTTATTATCCGGTAACAGAGGGTATTCAAAATAGATTTTGTACATTTGCCCCAATTTATTAAAGCTAAGAAAGGATATATGAACATTTTATTATTGGGCTCCGGCGGCCGCGAACATGCAATAGCCTGGAAGATTGCACAAAGTCCGAAAACGGATAAGTTATATATTGCTCCCGGTAATGCCGGTACAGCTTCTATTGGTACGAATGTAAATATGAAGGCCGATGACTTCTCTGCTATTAAAGAATTTGTTTTGGCAAATGATATTCATATGGTTGTTGTTGGCCCGGAAGATCCTCTGGTAAAAGGTGTATACGATTTCTTTAAAAAAGATTCTGCCTTGGCTACTATTCCTGTGATCGGACCAAGTAAAGAAGGTGCCCAGTTGGAGGGAAGCAAAGACTTTGCCAAATCTTTTATGATGCGTCATCATATCCCGACAGCTCGCTATAAAAGTATTTCTGCTGAAAATCTGCAGGAAGGATATACATTCCTTGAATCGTTGTCTGCTCCTTATGTATTAAAAGCTGATGGTTTGGCAGCAGGAAAAGGGGTTTTGATTATCGATAGTCTGGATGAAGCAAAGAAAGAGTTGGGCGATATGCTGGGCGGTATGTTTGGTGATGCCAGTAAGACTGTCGTTATTGAAGAGTTTTTAGATGGGATAGAATGTTCTGTTTTTGTAATGACAGATGGCAACGGTTATAAAATCCTGCCGGTTGCTAAAGATTATAAGCGTATAGGAGAAGGCAATACAGGTTTGAATACGGGTGGTATGGGAGCTGTTTCTCCGGTTCCTTTTGCAGATGAAGTATTTATGGCAAAGGTGGACGAACGTATTATCCGTCCTACTATCGAAGGGCTGAAGGCTGAAAAGATCGATTATAAAGGTTTTATCTTTTTAGGGCTTATCAACGTAAAGAACGAACCGATGGTAATAGAATATAATTGCCGTATGGGTGATCCTGAGACAGAAGTAGTAATGCTTCGTATTCAGAGCGATCTGGTTGAGTTGTTGGAAGGCATTGCCGAAGGAAATTTAGCAAAGCGCACATTAGTACACGACCCTCGTGCAGCCGTGACTGTGATGCTTGTCAGCGGGGGCTATCCTGAAACTTATGAAAAGGATAAAGTTATTTCCGGACTGGATAAAGTATCGTCGGAAAATATAATTTTCCATGCCGGCACAAAAGTTTCCGGAGAACAGATTCTGACAAACGGAGGCCGTGTTATTGCAGTTAGTTCGTATGGTAAAGATAAAGCGGATGCTTTAAATAGGTCGTTTGCAGGTGCAAAAGCAATAAACTTCGAAAAGAAATATTTCCGGAGTGATATTGGTTTTGACTTATAGAATTGGCGGAAGTTCTGTATACTGTATAAATGAGAGGAACGTCACAATATCGTAAATATACAATTGCTACTCCAACTGCCTATTTATATGCATTTATTGCATGTATAGCCAGTTGGATAGTGAGCTATGTTTATTCAATAGGCTATCCTGTATATGGCGAGGTAGCTGCTCCTCCTCTCTGGAATGCTATTTGCCAGCTTTTGCCTAATAAGGCATTTACCTATGTAATCGGTATGGCGTTAATGATTGGAGGTGCGTTTCTTTTACATAGAGCTAATTATGCTCTTATGCTTATCAGGGAAAAGACGTTGCTCCCGTTTCTTTTTTTTATTTTGCTTATTAGTACAAACCCGGACTTTTTCCCTCTTAAATCTACTTCTTTAGGAGTCTTTTGCCTGATTTTTGCTGTTTATCAATTGTTCACATCCTATCATAATCCGGAATCAATGGATAAAGCATACAATGCCGCTCTGTTAATCGGAGTAGGTAGTCTGCTTTGGATACACATATTATGGTTTCTGCCATTATTCTGGTATGGGATGTATCGGTTTCGTTCGTTGAATGTCCGTACGTTTATGGCATCCTTTTTAGGAGTTAGTACTGTTTATTGGTTTGTTTTGGGATGGTGTGTCTGGCAAAAAGATTTTTCACCATTTATTATTCCTTTTACTTCATTGTTTAAAATACATTTCTTGCAGATAAAAGGAACTTTTATAGATTGGATAGGCCTTATCTATGTGGCATTGATAACAATTATTGCTTCCATTAACATCCTAGCGCATGAGTATGAAGATAATTTACGTACGCGGCAGTTTTTGTCTTTTGTTATTGTTTTGGCTATATGGTCATTTGTCTTGTTTTTTATATATGAACAATCATCTGAAGAATATTTGGAAATGGCCTGTGTTCCTTCTTCTATATTAATGGCGCATTTCTTTACTGTAGTACATAACAAATATATATTCTGGTTGTTTCATTTTACAGTATTGCTGTTTATTGCACTTTTATTTATCCGCTTATGGAATTTCTTATAGAATATGGATATATCGGCGTATTTGTAGCTTCGTTTTTAGCTGCAACTATATTGCCTTTTAGCAGTGAGGTTGTTCTGACGGGAGTATTGCTTGCCGGAGCCGCATACTGGCCTTGTATGGTTGCTGCTACTTTAGGAAATTTCCTGGGAGGTATGAGCTGCTATTGGCTGGGTATGCTCGGTAAGGTAGAGTGGATTGAAAAGTATTTGAAGTTGGATCCCTCGAAACTTGAAAAAGTGCAAAATTGGATAAAAGATAAAGGCTCTTGGATGGGGTTTTTTGTTTTCCTTCCTGGGATAGGAGACTTTATTGCAGTAGCTTTAGGATTTCTTCGGGCAAATATATGGATTGTTGCTATCTCCATGTTTTTAGGAAAAGCCATTCGTTATTGGGTATGGATGGAATTTGTATATAAAGTGCAAGATATGTTGTAAATCAAGTGTTAACCTTTCTTTGTGGAATTTTTGAAAAAATAAAACTTCCTTTTTAGTCTACAAAATTATAATTTATTCTTTTCAACAGGTACGAACTGGTCTATGTTGTATAACATTGTAAATTAATCATACCAGTTCGTATCAGTTTGGAATATTATTATCTATATTTGTAAAGTTCTAAACGAATAAAAGATTTGCTGTGGATAAACCATAATTCATGATAATGAATAGGACGCTGTAGAACAAATGATATTTATGTATGCTTCATCTGAAATGAGATAAATATAAACTTATAATTTGTTAGCCTATGGAGTAAGGAAGTGACAAAATTTGAATCAAAGAGAATAGTCATACTACTTAATTTAAAATCAGTACAAGACTCTCCTCCTTAAATCTGAGTATTAAATAAAAACACTACAATTGTATGGAAAGAATTTGTACAGAGAGTTTACCACCTCTCCGAAAAATGCACAACGAAAAAAAACGAATAGCAAAATTAATTTTAATCGCTCCTTTTATTTTTGCTACTGGTACATATGCTGCAGATGGCAGTAATGTACAGAACGAAGCGAGTCCTATGATTACACAGCAAAAAACTCGTCAGATTACAGGTACTGTGGTTGATAAATCCGGCGAACCTGTTATTGGTGCCAATGTTGTAGTAAAAGGTACTACAAACGGAACTGTAACGGACATCGACGGAAAGTACGCCCTGGATGTTCCTGATAAAGCAATTCTTCAGATCTCTTATATTGGTTATCTGACACAGGATATTCCTGTAGGTAATCAAAATGTGATGACTATCCGTCTGGTTGATGATACACAAAGTCTGGATGAGGTGGTTGTTGTAGGTTATGGTACACAGAAAAAGGGTGAAGTAGCCAGCGCTATTTCTACCATTAAATCTGATAATTTTGTGAAGGTTCCGACTTCGGATGCTGCTCAGCTTATCCGTGGCCAGGTGGCCGGTTTGAGCATTGTTACTCCTGATGCTAACCCGGTGGGGAATTCACAGATTTCATTGCGTGGAGCCAACACTTTGCTGCAAAGTGCAGCACCTCTGGTGCTGATTGATGGTATACCAGGTGATATGAATATGGTTTCACCGGACGATATCGAACAGATCGACGTTTTGAAGGACGGTTCGGCTGCGGCCATCTACGGTACCCGTGGTACAAACGGTGTAATCCTTATCACAACAAAGAATGCTAAAGGTGAAATGCCTACATCAGTAGATGTAAATGCTTATCTTGCCACTCAGCAGATAACAAAAAAACTGCCTTTCTTCACTGCCGATGAATACCGTAATCTGGTGGCTCAGGGAAAACCGGGAGCACAGGATGACGGTTCAAGTACGAACTGGCTGGACGAAGTAATGCAGACTCCTCTGACCCAGATATATAATATCAGCTTGCGTGGCGGTACGAAAACTACTAATTATGTGGCCAGTTTCGAATATCGTGGTATCGAAGGTATTATTAAACGTACCAAGAACCAGATGTATTATCCGCGTGTGGAAGTTACTCACCGCATGTTTAACAATATGTTGAAATTGAATGCTAGTTTGAGCGGATACAAACAATCTTATTTTGCCGGTTCGGATGATGATAACGGTTATAATAAAGAAGTATACCGTAATGCAATTACTTATAACCCAACTACTCCGGTTAGGGGGGAAGATGGTAAGTGGTCTGAAAGCCCTTCAAAAACAGACTATTTGAATCCGGTGGCTCTTTTGGAAGAGGTAGAAGGTGAAAACCAGGCGACCAACCTCCGTATGTTTGCTTCCGCTACATTGACTCCGATTGAGGGGTTGGATATTAAATACCTTGTATCATCCAATACTTATAACCAGACACGCGGTTATTATGAAACAACAAATCATATTGCTTCATATAAAAACGGCAGAACCGGTTTTGCTTCAAGAGGTACAAAACGTAAAGTAGACGATCTGTCCGAAGTGACTGCTTCCTGGAAAAAGACTTTGTTTAAAGATCATACATTCTCATTACTGGGAGGTTATAGCTGGATGCGTACAAACTATCAGTTCTATTGGATGCAGAACTTCAACTTCCCTTCTGACGATTACACCTATAATGGTATGCAGACAGGGCAAGCATTGAAAGACGGCCGCGCTGCTGAAAATTCTGAACAAACCGAAAGTTTATTGATTGGTTATTTCGGTCGTTTCAACTATAGCTACAAGGGCAAATATATGTTGGCTGCCAGTGTGCGTCACGAAGGTTCTTCTAAGTTCGGTGCTAACCATAAATGGGGTACATTCCCATCGGTATCAGGTGCATGGAGCATTAAGGATGAGGATTTCATGGAGGATGTTAAACCGTTAAGCCAGTTGAAACTGCGTGCGGGTTATGGTGTAACCGGTACGGCTCCGGAAGAGGCTTATATGTCATTGAATACGTTGGATTTCGGTACGTATGTATATTATAACGGCTCTTTTATTAAAACAATCCGTCCGGCTTCCAATGCCAACCCAAACCTAAGATGGGAACGTAAGAAAGAGGCCAACGTGGGTATCGATGCCGGTTTCTTGGACGACCGTTTGACAGCTACGGTAGACTATTATCATCGTACAACAAGCGACCTGTTGTGGAGATACCAAGTTCCTCTTCCTCCGTATTTGTATTCTGATATGACAGCAAATGGTGGTTCGGTTCGTAACCAAGGTATTGAAGTAACGGTTTCTGCTCTTCCTGTACAGACAAAAGACTGGCAATGGCAGACATCTGTGAACTACTCTACCAACAAGAGTGAGTTGCTTTCTTTGTCGAGCGATATGTATGTGTCTAATGATTATTCAGATCAGGGATGGTTGCCCGAACCTATGCAGATGGCCACACACCGTATTGAAGTAGGCCAGCCTATCGGTAATTTCTACGGATATAAGAGTATTGATATTGATGAAACCGGACACTGGATTATTGAAGGTGCCGACGGCAATCCGAAACCTATCGCCGATCAGGTTCCCGACGATAAGAAGGTAATCGGTAATGGTCTTCCTAAGCATTATCTGAACTGGAACAATACCGTTAGATGGAAAAACTTCGACTTGAATGTAACGATGCGCGGTGCATTCGGATTCGACATCCTGAATGTCGCTAAGTTGCAATTTGGCGCTCCTATCATGTTGACTCGTGGTAATATCCTCAATACTTCTTATGATAAAGTATATGGCAAAACTCCTCTGGCCGACGATCAGGGCTTGCAATATGTAAGTTATTATGTAGAAAAGGGTGATTACTGGAAGATCGACAATGTAACGTTGGGATATACATTCAACTTTAATACCTGGGTGAAGAGCTTGCGTGTTTACGGAACAATCTCTAACCTGGCTACCATCACCGGATATTCGGGCATCGATCCTGAAGTCAGCATTGGTGGCCTTACTCCGGGTGTTGATGATAAGAGTCGTTATCCGGCAGCAAGAACGTATACGTTAGGTGTATCTGTTAAATTTTAATACGTGAAGAATATGAAGACATATATTAAATTAGCTGTTGCTTTGTTTTGTATGGGTTCTGCCGTAAGCTGCAGCAATAATCTGGATGAGAAAGTATTCTCAAAGGTAACCGAACAAAACTATAACTATACCGAAAAAGACTTCGGGCCTACGGTTGCAAGTGTGTACAGTTATTTCCGTTTTATTGCCCACGAGAGATATTGGGCTGCACAGGAAATCAGTTCCGACGAAATTGTTATGCCACCCAACTCTTCCGGTTGGGATGATGGTGGGACATATCGTATGATGCACTATCATAAATGGACATCCGAACAGCAGCATCCGTTGCACATGTGGAATAGTTTCTATCAGGGCGTTGTGTTGTCAAATACTGTACTTTCTCAGATTGCTTCAGGCAAATTGCCGGCTGCATCCGATGCAGAAAAAAAAGCAGGTATTGCCGAGCTGAGAGCCGTGCGTGCTTATTTCTACTGGTTGATTTGTGATAATTTCGGCGATGCTCCGTTGCTTACCGAACCTACCGTAGATTTACCGGGAAAGGTAACACGTAAAGAAATTTTTGATTTCGTGGTAAGCGAGTTGAATGAAGCAATTCCTGACTTGAGCGAAGAACAAGGCGGCAAGATGTACGGACGTCTTAATAAATGGGCTGCCAAATGTGTGTTGGCAAACGTATATCTGAATGCAGAAGTGTATGTTGGCGAGAGCCATTGGGATGATTGTATTGCTCAGTGCGATGATATTATCAACAGCGGCAAATGCGCATTGTCTCCAAATTACAAAGACTCGTTCCGTGCAACAGGAACCGAATCTTCAAAAGAAATCCTGTTTACCATTCCGTATGACAAGACACTGGCCGGTGGCCAAAGCATTCACATGTTTTCTTGGCATGGTGAATTGCAGAAGAAGTTCGACTTGGAAGCAACTCCTTGGGGCAGCGGATCGGCTATGGGTATTACGCAGTTTATCGACACCTATGATCCTGCCGATACACGTTTGTCGGACACATGGTTGATGGGTGACCAATATTCATACGACGGAACAACGCTGTTGATGTGTACATACGATAAGAAAGGCCAGCCACTGAGCTTCCAGAAAGAGGTAATGAGCGGAAACTATACAAACGAAACAGACGGTTACCGTATGAACAAGTTTGAAGTTCTGCCACGTACACCGGGTTCTTCCGATACCGACTTCCCGTTGATGCGTTATGCAGAAGTGTTGCTGATGAAGGCCGAATGTTTGTTGCGCACAGGCAAACCGGGTGCAGGGGCTTTGGTAACACAAGTTCGTCAACGTAACTTTAAGGATAATCCTGAAAAGGCTATCGTTACCGACGAACAGTTGAAAGCAAACACCTCTTATCGCTATGGCTTTGTAGAAAACTACAAGATTGTGAAAGATGGCAATACTGATCCTGTTCAGTTCGGACGTCTGTATGACGAATTGGGTTGGGAGTTTGCTTGGGAAACCCACCGTCGCCGCGATATGATCCGCTTCGGAACTTATACGAAAAAGAGTTGGCTGTCACACGAACCGCAAGGCGATTACCGTACCGTATTCCCTATTCCGGAAAGTGTACTTACATCCAATCCGAATCTGACACAAAATCCGAATTATACTTCAAAGTAACAGCAGATTGCTTCTGAAATAAATTCAATGTAACTTTGTTTCATGCCGATGCAAAAAAGTTTTATCGGCATGAAACAAAAGTTTTGTTAGGACGAAACAAAAGTTTCACAGGCATAAAACAAAGTGAAACATAGTATGAAAAGACAACACACATATAAACTGATTGCCATACTTTTGCCGTTCATCCTGGTGGCAGTGGTAGAAATCATTTTGCGTATAGTTAATTACGGATATGATACCCGCTTGTTTGTTACCGATCAGGACGCCCGTTTTTGGGTGATGAACCACGACATCTCTAAAAAATACTTTACCGCACACCAGAATGCCACTATTGGCAACCGGGAAACATTCTATAAAAAGAAACCGGCCGGTACGTTTCGCTTCTTTGTACTTGGTGCATCTTCCTCCATCGGATTTCCTTATATGCACAACGGCTCCTTTGCCCGGATGCTGAAATATAAACTGCAATTCCGTTTTCCACAGAACAATATCGAAATCATTAACCTTTCCCTTACCGCTATTAATACATATGCCTTATACGACTTCTCCAGACAGTTGGCAGATTATGAACCCGACGGTGTTCTTGTTTATGCCGGACATAACGAATATTACGGTGCGTTGGGTATTGCTTCTTCGAGCCGGATAGGCTGTAACCCGTTATTAATACGGACGATGCTTGCTGCCCGCAACCTGAAACTGATACAAGCCTTTTCTCAACTGGCCGGTAGTTTCAAACCCAAAGATACTTCTGTTACTGACCAGGACCTGACTTTAATGGAACGTATGGCTGCACGTCAGCAAATTCCTTACCAATCCGAAGCATGGCAGGACGGGATCGAACAGTTCGACCGCAATCTGGGTGATATGCTGTATTTGTTTGAGCAACATCATATCCCTGTTTTTATCGGAACATTAGCCTGCAATCTGAAAGGACAAAAACCATTAAGCAAAGACTCTGTTTCTGTCCGAAATAATGCCATACAAGAATATAATTTGGCGGAAAAGGCGTATGCCGACTCGTCATGGCACGAGGCACAGCAGCATTATATGCTGGCCAAAGAGTATGACGGCTTGCGTTTTCGTGCTCCTGAGGCATTCAATGACATTATTCGCAAGTATGGTAAACAGATACAGAATGTTTATGTGACAGATATTGCCGCCCGTTTTGCCGCCAACTCGCCCAACGGCATTGTTGGAAATGAACTTATGCTAGAACATGTGCATCCTAATCTGGCGGGGCAACGGCTCATTGCCGACTCCTTCTATGATGCTTTGCTAGCCGATTTTCCGGCATTCAAAACTTCTGCACAGGTGGGTACTACTGTCGATTTGGCTACGGAATATCCGGTAACTTCTTTTGATACCATCTACGGCGATCTGGTAATATGGAAGCTCCGGCAGCAATGGCCTTTCAACGAGCCGGCCTCAAAACTGAATTATGATAAAAACAACCGCGAGTACAGAACAGCTGCACAGTTTTTTGTTCGCAAACTGAACTGGGGACAAGCCATGCAGCAGTTGAATAATCACTATATACAGAATAAGGATTATGCCGGTGCCCTTCGCATTGTTGAACAGATGTGTCTGGAACTTCCGCACGAAAAGGTTTTCCTGAAACAGGCGGCCTCTTTGGCTCTTCGTTTGCAGCAACAGGAAAAAGCGTCTTATTATTTAAAACAGGCAGGTTATGGCGGATAGACGGAAGAATATGGAGTTTGGTATTCTTGCTGCATTGGTATTATTGGTTGCCGGCCGGTTTAGGGATTTGCAGCTTTCGGCCGTTATTATTATAGTGCTGTTGATCACGTTGCTTTTTCCGAAGCTTTTCACCCCGTTTACGTGGCTGTGGTTTCGTCTGGGCGAGATATTGAATGTGGTAGTTACCAAAATACTTCTTTTGCTGATCTTCTGCATTGTCGTAACTCCGGTTGGCTTGTTACGGAGAATATTGGGCAAAGATGCCTTGTGCCTCCGGAAGTTTAAGAAAGATACCGGTAGCGTGTTTGTGGTGCGCAATAAGCTATATGAAGCTTCGGATTTGGAAAAACAGTATTAACACATAGATAAGATGACAGACTTTATAAAGGAATTTTTCGGTTTTCTGGTACACCGGAAGAAGTATTGGTTGATACCGCTCGTTATCATCCTGCTGCTTATTTCGTTGTTGGTTGTGCTCACGCAGGGCACGGCTTTGGCTCCGTTTATTTATACCATTTTTTAATTACTTAATTCTAATAGCATGAAACAGTACGTATTATTATCCCTTGCCTGCCTTTCGTTGTGGGGATGCAAGGAACAGCAAGTTACAAAGGAAGCGCCGCTTAAGATGATTGAGCAAGTAGACTTCTCACATGTAAAGATACAGGATAACTTCTGGTCGCCGCGCCTGGCTAAACACATATCGGCCACGCTTCCGGTTTGTATCGATCAGATCGAAAACCAGACGGGACGCATCCGCAACTTCGAGAATGCCGCGAAAGGTGAAGGGGAGCACTCCGGTATCTTCTTCGACGACTCCGATGTTTATAAGGCGCTTGAGGGCATAGCTTACAGCCTTATCAATAACCCCAATCCCGAACTTGAAAAGAAAGCCGATGAATGGATCGACAAGTTTGCCGCCGCCCAACAACCGGATGGTTACATCAATACGTTCTACACCCTCACCGGACTGGATAAGCGGTGGACCAATATGGATAAGCACGAGATGTATTGTGCCGGACACATGACCGAGGCCGGTGTTGCTTATTACAAAGCCACCGGAAAGCGTAAACTGCTGGATGTCTGCATCCGCATGGCCGACCACATGATGACGCAGTTTGGCCCTGATAAACGCCATTGGGTTCCCGGGCACGAGGAGATAGAACTGGCGCTTGTCAAGCTCTATGAGGTGACACAGGAGGAGAAATATCTCGACTTTGCCAACTGGCTGATCGAAGAACGCGGCCACGGCCACGGAACAATGGGAGGCGAGGGTGAATGGAATCCTTACTATTACCAGGATGAAATGCCGGTGCGAGAGATGACGGATATTGCCGGACATGCCGTACGCTGCATGTATCTTTATTGCGGCATGGCCGACGTGGCTGCCCTGAAGAAAGACACAGGATATATAAAGGCATTAGACCGCCTTTGGGATGATGTGGTGTTGCGCAATATGTATATTACCGGCGGTATAGGTTCGTCGCGACATAACGAAGGCTTTACCGAAGACTATGATCTGCCTAATCTGGATGCCTATTGCGAAACATGTGCTTCGGTGGGTATGGTATACTGGAATCAGCGTATGAACCAGTTCACCGGCGACTCAAAGTATATAGACGTGCTTGAACGTTCGATGTATAACGGTGCTCTGGCTGGTATTTCATTGGCGGGTGACCGTTTCTTCTATGTAAATCCGTTGGAATCGAAAGGCGAGCACCACCGCCAGGCATGGTATGGTTGTGCATGTTGTCCGAGCCAGATTTCACGCTTCCTGCCTTCTATCGGTAACTATATTTATGGTACTTCCGACAAGGCTATATGGGTTAACTTGTATATGGGCAATACCACCGAAGTTCCGACCGACAAAGGTAATATCGTATTGAAACAGGAAACCTCCTATCCATGGAGCGGACAAGTACAACTTACGGTTTCTACATCTTCTCCATTGAAGAAAGAGATACGTATGCGTATTCCGGGTTGGTGTAAACAATATACGCTTGCTGTAAATGGTAAACAGGTTAGCCCTGCGATAGAAAAGGGATATGCAGTGTTGGATAACGAATGGAAGTCCGGCGATATCATTACATTGGATATGGCTATGCCTGTCGAAATGGTTGAAGCCGATTCCCGTGTGAAAGAGAACATTGGCAAACGTGCCATTCAGCGCGGACCGCTTGTTTATTGTATGGAAGAAACCGACAATAAGCAAGGTTTTGATAAATTGGCCGTCTCTGCGGCAACCACTTTTACCGAAGGATTCGATGCAAACCTGTTGGATGGAGTAGTAGCTATCCAGGCTGCCAATGGCAACGAAAACATCCGCTTGGTTCCTTACTATACTTGGGATAACCGCAACGCCGGTAAGATGAAAGTGTGGATAGATTATAAGGAGTAAGTAGCCGGTAGACAATTCAAATGAAGACAAGAAGGTGTGTCTAAAGTCGAAATTAAGGATGTACATTCACTGTCGGCTTTAGCCTGGTTTTAGTTACCGTCCGCTTCAGCGGACGGTCTAAAGTATGTTCTCTTTGTAGGCTTTAGCCTAAGTTCGGTTGCCGTCTACTTTAGTGGACGGATTAAGGGATGTACATTCCAATTGGGCTAAAGCCCTTGAAAGAGGATGGCTCTACTATCCGTCGGTTGAAACCGACGGCAATTGAAACCGGGCTAAAGCCATTTCTATCCATTGATCAGATATCCCGGACACAGCGAACATACCGACTGTCGACCGTGACGTTGCCACTGAAACTGCCATCACTGAAGCGCAGTACGCAGCGGCCACCGGCATAACCATCGTAGACCGAACTACTCCAGTAGCCAGAGCCGATGAACGCAGCGAAGCCGGATATATTCTCTAGCGTAGCCTTATTCTGATACATGGCGAACAACTCGATCTGAGTAGGAAGACGCCAACCGCTACCCAAAGCTGTACACTGAGCTTTGGCATTGCCATTATCATATTGATAAGCACCCGAAGGCTGAGTCTTAGACACCTCGATAGAATAAGGTGTACTTATAGTAGCAGTAGAAGATACACCTTTATAATCGGAACCGGTTGTGCCTGTAACTGTACCACCATCGTAATTGAATGGAGGAAAATGAGTAAGGGTTCTCCCCTGGGCATCCAGTTCTGCCTTATAAGCATCGGCTACGGACTGGTCGATGGTGACCTTATTTGGCGGTACTAATGTACCCCGCACACAGCGGATATAGTTGTTGTAGTTCGT
>NZ_FNVS01000034.1 GCF_900108035.1 Parabacteroides chinchillae | reverse complement strand
ATGGGCAAGAGAAACCAGAGCCTTTGGAGAAAACATACGAATAAATATTTCACCTCTTTCCATGCAACAAGACATTTCTACAATCAAAGCTGATTGGCTCATTAAAGAAATAGACCTTGCATTCAATGCCTGGCAAGAAAATAAATACACAAAAGACATCTCTTTTGAAGACTTTTGTTCAACTATTCTTCCTTACAGATTTCAGAATGGAGTATGTTTAGATGATGCCCGGCAAATATTTTACAAACGACATCAAGGATATTTTAATGATTCAACCAAGACTATTCAAGAGATGGTAGATTCATTAAGTTATCAATATAGCTTTCTTCAATATAATTATAATGCCGCCGCCTCTGTCCCGATCTACAGTGCAGCCACATTTGAATATATAAAAAGAGGGTTGTGCGAACAGATGACATGGTATAATTGTCTGCTTTTTTCTGCTTTAGGGATGGCTGTTGCCATAGACTTTGTACCCGAATGGGGAAATAGAAATGAAGCGCACAGCTGGAACACGATTATAATAAATAGAGAGAGCCATCCTTTTGAACCATTTTATGATAATGACAGATGGAAATATAAAAGAATTTACAATAACGAATGTTTTGATCTGGTATGGGGAAAATTCAGGTTACCTAAAGTTTATCGTCATACATACGAATTTAATATAGAAGGACCTATAGCGGATCAGAAAATATCCTCGTATGATATACCTGCTTTATTTAAGAATCCACGGATCAAAGATGTTTCTTCTCAATATTTTAAAACAGCAGATGTATCGCTGGAAATCACAGAAGATATTCCGGATAAAACCAACTACTGTTATTTGTGTGTTTATAGCTTTGAAGGATGGATTCCTGTACAATGGGGTAAAATTGGAAGAAATAAACAGGTTACATTTAAAGACATGGGACGTGATATTGCTTACCTTCCGGCATTTTATAAAAATGGAACGATCATTCCCGCAGCACCATTATTTATTTTAAAACAGGATGGTTCTGTCGAGAAACTGGAATGTGCTAACACAAAAACAGATATAACAATCCGTACCCCCAAACCTTATTTATATAAAAATCTGATCGCAGATAATAAAAAACCATTAATTGGAGGGCAATTTATAGGAAGCAATGATCCGGGAAACGCAGAAAGCCAATATGAAAGTTTATTTACATTGACGGACAGCATGGATATGTGGACAAATGATATAAAAATATCATGCAAAGAACCTTACAGATATATACGGTTTCTTCCTCCGTCAGATACAATTTCGTTATGTGAAGTTGTATTCAAAGAGAGACAGAATGGCCGGCTGATTGAGATTCCGAATGTGAAGGTTTCTGCCAATGTGAAAGGATTTAAGGATGATGAAACACTGAACATGCTAACAGATCATTTGTCTGCAACCGGATTTAAAGGCGTTTTCCGTAAGAAAAAAGAAAGGCAACAAGGAATTATATTTGATTTAGGTAAACCATGTAAACTAGAACAAATATCTTATATCCCTTATAAAAAAAATGAAGTAGCCGATTCATTGGATTTTGAACTTTACTATTGGGATAATGAATGGAAAAGTGCAGGAGCAATTAAAGGAAATAATAACTTTATAACCTTTAAACAAATCCCTCAAAATACAATCTATAAAGTTATTGCTCCCAAAATACAAGAACGGATTTTCACATATAGCAATGGTATAATAAACTGGTTTTAAA
>NZ_FNVS01000036.1 GCF_900108035.1 Parabacteroides chinchillae | reverse complement strand
TCAATAAATACCTTACGTGCTAATTTTATTTTTCCCTAGTGTCCAAATGTCACCAGAAGGGATAAATGGTGAAACATAAATTGACTTCTTCATAAAATCACTTGATTATAAACGTTCTGTTTTTTTATATATCAGAGTTCAAAATTCTCGCTCCTGTCCACAATCACTTTTATTTTCAATCGCTTTCCTTGGCGATTGATATCATACATAAGCGTATCTTGCAGTAGTAATTCCTTCTTTTCTTCAGTAGTACATGTTTTAATATCTTTCCCATTAACAGCAATAATTTCATCCCCCTCCTTTAATCCCGCTTTCTTACAATAATTCTCATCATAATCAGCTATTTTATCAATAATAAACTTCCCTTGTTTATTCATGTTGGAAGACATGTGAAAACGTTTGGACAATGGATTGAAAATACGCTGGAAGCTCTTGATTGGCAATAAGCCTAGTTGTTTGTTTTTCAAATCAAAATAGACATTGAATCTTTTGAGAAAGTTCAGTCCTACCAAATATTGACCAGGCATTGAAGTAGGAAAGTCGGCTGTATGAATTCTCAATGAATCCAATTGTACTTGATTGGATAGTGTAGCACCCACAATAAAACGTCGGGTATAATAGGGCTCTTGTACCCAGACTGCATCTTGGCGGCTGTTGAAAAAATCAAATTCCGGTACTCCGGAAATCAGAACTACATCCCAATACATGGCGGTATCTATCAGATATGTATGATTAAGCGTTAAAGTATCTCCATCTGAGAAGGTCACTTGCAGGGGTAAGTCAACGTAAACCCGAGAAAGTGAACCTCGTGTCAAAGGAAATGTCTGGCAGTTTTCCGGCATAACGAAGTTTGAGTCAGAATGAATCTCTATATAACCATGTTCAAAATTCAGTTCCCATATATGTGTTGTATCATTTTGTGGAATATGAAACAGTCCATCAGAACAACTCATATGCGTAAATCCTTTCCAATCATAAACGTTCATCCTATCAAATAGAAGGCTCGTTTCTCCCACATGAAAAGTCATTGCTGCAGAATAATAGATTGATGCCGGTACACTATATTTAGACCATCCAGTCCCTGTTGGAAATACAGCATCTGGCGATGAATGCATAATGGCGGGATGCGCTATACAAAAAGAAGAATCTAACTCCAAAGCCGTTCCTCCCGTATCAAAAATTAAGTTTGCAGTTACACTGTCATTAAAATGTACCGGCAACTCCATCTTTAGACTTTTAGGGTTAATAACAAAAGATACCCGATTGGGGAAACTCTCTTGCATAGGTTTCGTACAACAAACGCTTACCGCTATAAGGGCAATAACGAAGCCGGAGTGACAGATGGCTTTATGGATTTTATTCATACTGGCAGATTATATAGGTTTATACTGCACTACTAGAAT
>NZ_FNVS01000008.1 GCF_900108035.1 Parabacteroides chinchillae | reverse complement strand
GCCTTTTGACCCTTCACCTGCTTCGCTCTTTCCTGAGCGAAGAGATGCAACTGAGGCAATGAAGACAACAATAGGCCGCTACCGCCGATTGTACCTACATTTTTTAGAAACTCTCTACGAGATAAATTTTGAGTATTCATGGTTTAAATTATTATTTGAAATGATATGGTTTTCTTTTTCCGGATTATAATTTCATTTCCCATCCCGGTTCGTAATCACGACTCCAATATTTCATAGCATCCGCATCCTGAATAATACGGCCATTAGCAGAATCTATATTAAGAGAACGTCCTACGCGCTGGGATATATTTCCGATTTGCATTAACAATGTACTCTTATGTCCCGAAACAATATCCGAATTTAGAACAGCACCTTTTCTGATACCATCAAAAAAGTTATTTATATGTAAAGCATCCAAACTTTCAGCCGGATTCATCAGGTTACGAGGGTCGATCTCCAGTTTGCTGTATTGTTGTTTTATCACCTTATTGTCCATATCGAAAATCCGGTAACCATCACTTCCCGTGATCAGCAAGCTACCTTTGTCTCCATAGAACATAACGCCAACACTACTTCCTTCAATTGTTCTTCCATTACAACTACGGCCTTCCCATGTCATCGATTTTTTACCGCCAAACTCAAGATTTATAATCTGAGTATCCGGAGTTTCCCAGTCATCATTAAAGAAATAACGTCCTCCTGCAGAATTAACCATTGTCGGGTAATCAAGATCCATACCCCAACGCAATAAGTCAATCATATGCGTACCGTTATTCAACGATTCGGAAGTTCCCCATCTCCAAAACCAGTGCCAGTTATAATGAACAACATTATCTTTATAGGCCACACGGGGAGCCGGACCTTGCCATAAATCCCAATCAAGCCATTCCGGGACAGGCACCTCTTTGCCAATGCCAATGGAAGGACGGTTATTTGTATACCAGGCTTTACCAAAATGCACATTACCTATAATGCCCTCTTTCAATGCCTGAATACCTTCTTGCACATTAGGCCATGAACGTCTTTGGTTACCCATTTGCAACACCCGGTTATACTTTTCTTTTCCTCTAATAAGCATCTCGCCTTCTTCCGGACAATAGCTACAAGGTTTTTCCAGATATACATCTTTGCCAGCCTGCATTGCCATCAACGCTCCAGGGGCATGCCAATGATCCGGTGTTGCTATTATAACGGCATCTACGTCTTTGGATTCGATAACCTTTCTCAGATCTTTCTCAATTTTTGGTTTACGCTCCTGTATTTTTGCAATAGCATCCGAACATTTAGCAATAGCACGACTGTCAACATCACAAATATAAGTTATTTCACAGCCTTTTTGCTTCGCAAAATTTGCAGCTAAAGCTCCGCCACGGGAATTAACACCTATTGCTGCTACTCTTATTTTTTCATTTGCTCCTTTGATATTGGAATAACTTCTAGCACTCACACCCTCCAGTATTCCGCCAAAAGAAAGAGCGGAAGCACCCAGTGCTGCTTTTTTCAAAAATTCACGTCGTGTACTCATGGTTCTATTTTTATAGTAGATAAACTTAATCTTAACAAGCAATACAAAGGAACTCTTATTTGAATTAAAACAAAACTCAAATGACGCCTTACTATTCTCAAAAAACGTCAACATTCATTGACACATCAAAGAAACGATCATTCCCTGTATAATGAGACTTGGTTACAGAAATTAAACAATTATTCAGATTGTTTTTGAGGTAAATTTGATCATATTTCTTATTATACATAGTAAATTAGCACCAATTTAATCTACTACTAATAATCATCGGGAAATATGCTAAAAATACTTGTACTAACAGACTTCTCCAGCGGATACAGCCGCAGGTTACTTGAAGGTATTATACGTTACTCCAGAGAAGTAGGACCTTGGTCTTTTATACGCATGCCGCTATATTATCTTATGATGAATGGTGAAAACGGGGTTGTAGATTTCGCTAAACGATGGAAGGCAGATGCCATCATTGCACAACTTCGTGATGTAAATATAGATTTGTTCAGAAGCCTGGATATTCCTATTATAGTACAGAATTACCGCCATAGGAACAAAAATATTTCTAACCTTACAGGGGATTATTATGAAACAGGAGTTTTAGCCGCCGATTTCTTTCTAGGAAAAGGATTCCGCCATTTTGCATATTATGGATATAAAAATGCAATCTGGTCTAGAGAAAGAGCTTTAGGGTACAAAGAAAGGATTGAAAAACATGGCTATACATGCAACATGCTTGAAAACAAAAATCCGGATAATAAAGAATGGCTATATAACACCGAAGACATGGGTAAATGGTTAGAAGCTTTGCCTAAACCCACCGCCCTTTTCGCTTGTGACGATTTCTATGCCTTACAAATATCAGAAACATGCAACATATACAACATCTCCATACCCGATGATATTGCCATTTTAGGGGTAGACAATGATACTCTGTTATGTAATTTATCAACACCTACACTGTCTTCTATAGTTCTTGATGTAGAAAACGGCGGATACCAGGCAGCCAAACTATTGGATCAGTATATAAAAAATGAACAAAAAGAAGCTTTCAATATAGTAGTTAGACCTTTATATATTGAAAACAGAGCTTCAACAGACAAATATGCAGTATCAGATCCTCACGTAAAAATAGTATTGGATTATATCACCAACAATTATAATAATAAGATATCTGTTTCTGATCTGGTAAATCTGGTTCCTCTGTCCAGAAGAATTTTAGAAAAGAAATTTAAAGATCAAATTGGCACTTCCATATACCAATGTGTCCTTGACCATAGAATTAATCATTTCACCAAACTGCTATTGACAACAAACCTGCATTTGCCGGATGCTGCTATTCAGGTTGGCTTTGATGATTACAAAAATGTATCGAGGATATTCCGGAAATATAAATCCATGTCACCCGCCGAATATAGGAAGTTATATAGAAAACAATCCTGAACTTTCATCAGAACATAAAGATTGCAACGCCCAACACACGATGATTAGTTACCGAATGGGTATCATGAATCGTTCCGCCATCCTGCCAATCCACGTTCCCATACCAAGCAAGAGAGGGACTGTACTCGACACCAAGCTTCCAATGAGGTAAATTATATGACAACTGGACATTTGCAGTAAATACCTGATCTACATCCAAACCAACACCATAGGTTTTGCCAAGAATAGCTTTACCTGCTCCCAGATTTTTCAAATAACCTAAAAACAGTCCTGGTCGCCATTCCTTTCCATATACAATATTCAACCACGTTGTCGAATACAAATAAGGAGAATATTCCTGTTCGCCTGTACGAGGATCAATAGCAGTAACACCATAGCCTCCCAACATACAAGTCTGAGCAAGATTAGAAGCCAGCAGAGTCTTTGCCATAACAGTCCAATTTCCATCCTGAAATTTCGCATGAGCTTCTCCCGAAACAGAAGTCACACGCTCCTTCACTTTATAGACTTTCCCATCAACTTCACTTTGCGTACGCGGAACCAAAGAAAGGATTTCCATTCCAACGCCAGCCATCCAAGTAGGCTTCCTATAATCAACACCGAGGTAAATCTCCGGAACACAACTATTCTTTATATATTCCTCACTCTTTCCGTTAGGCCCGGTAGACAAATATTGTAACTGCCACATTGCAGCTCCCGTTAATTGCCAATATTTATTTTTATACCGATAACGTATTTGAGGAGCCCGGTTGAAAGGCTGGAAAGGGGCACCTGTAGAAAGATTCAACATCTGAGGATATACTTCACCAAAAAGCGGATGCCAGGTTTGTCCGATCAACACAGCCGATTTTTTCCAGTCCAGATTCACATAAGCATGACGAATACGCAACATAGCCCAGTTGCTTCCCGAACCGCGGAAGTCTCCTTCCACCTTAACAGAAGTTGCTGCACTACCAATATTTGGTCCTGTAATATCAATACCTAACCGGGAATAAAGCAAGTAAAAACTGCCGTTAGGCGTTGCGTTCAAATCATTTCCATCAGCATCTAAAGAAACATCTTTAGGATATAAATGAAATAATCCATCCACAATCTCCGCATTGGCACGCGAATTATAAAATAAATCACCACGGACTTGTCCGTAAAATTTGTAAGAAAAGTTTTTCTTTTGAGCATATCCAATGAACACAGTCAACCAACTCGCCCAAAGAAGTAAAAAATATTTCATTCGTACTTAATAAATAATCATCTTAAAAATAATACATCACCAACCCCAGGATACGATGGTTGGTAACAGAATGGGTATCTTTCACTTTACCAGTACCAGGATCATTTGAACCATACCAGGCAATGCTAGGACAGTATTCCAACCCAATCTGCCAATGCGGTAAATTATAAGACAGGTTCACATTAGCAGAAAGTAACTGATCTATATTCAATCCCATACCATACACCTTTGTTGGTTCAACCAATGACTTCCCGGTTCCCATATTCTTCGTATAGCCAACAAACAAAGCCGGTTTCCACTTTTTGCCATATGTAAAGTTTATCCAAGTGGTAGAATGGCGAAAAGGTGTATATTCCTGCTCCCCGTTCTCCGGATTAATTGAACTTACTCCATATCCTCCCAGTAAAGCCGTATGATCTAAACAAGCAGCCATCAGGCTTTTCGCCGCAAAAGTATAATTTTTTCCTGTATATTTAAAATGAGCCTCATAAGACAATGCTGTCATTCTTTCATTTACTTTATAGGTTTTGTCTTGCCATTCGGAAGAAGTGCGTGGTTTTAAAGAAATCAAATGAACACCCGCTCCCATCAACCAGCCATGCGATACATAATCTGCACCCACATAAAACTCCGGCACGCAGCTATTTTTTATATAATCTTCGCTCATTCCTTTAGGACCACTGGAAAGATATTGTAATTGCCACAAAGCAGAAGCTGTCAGTTTCCATCCCTTTACATTATATTGATACCGTATTTGTGGTTGACGGTTGAACGGCTGGAAAGGTGCCCCTGTTGAAAGATTAAGAATATCCGGCATAACCGCTCCGAATAAAGGATGCCAGGTTTGTCCGATTAAAACAGAAGATTTCCCCCAATCCAGATTTACATAAGCCTGACGGATTCGCAACATAGTAGTACTGCCCGAAAACCCGCCAAAATCAGTTTCCAACTTAGCACTTGTTTTAGCAGTACCTATATTCGGCCCTGTAACATCAATGCCCAATCGGGAGGTAAAGGTATAGAAACTACCATTAGGCGTAGCATTCAGATCTTCTCCATTCGCATCCGGATTTTTGTCGAGAGGATACAAATAAAAATTTCCATCCACAGGAGCCATATTAGCACGCGTATTATAAAACAGATCGCCACGAACAAAGCCATAAAACTTATAAGTAAAGTTTTTCCGTTGTGCATATACTGGAAATAAAGTAATAATAGCCACCAGCACTAATGCTACTCGTTTCATATTCTTAGTTTGTTATTTTTGTAATAATCAGGGTGCAAAGGTACATATTTTTGTTTATTCAATTTGAAGAATGAAATTTTATTTGTTCCTTTGCTTCCAAGTTGTAAGCCTTTTAGGCTAATATGATTAATAATGTAAACTACATAAAGAATTATGAGTACTAAAAAATTTCTACTACAAGAACAGGATATACCTACTTCATGGTACAATATTGTTGCCGATATGAAGACCAAACCGCTTCCTCTTTTGAATCCCCAGACCAAACAACCGATGAAAGAAGAAGACTTATATCCTTTGTTCTCAAAAGCTGTTTCACATCAGGAAATGAATACGACGGACGCCTGGATTGAAATCCCGGAAGAAGTACGTGAATTATATAAAGTATGGCGCCCTACTCCTCTAGTACGTGCAACCGGACTGGAAAAGATGCTGGACACACCAGCTCACATCTATTTTAAGAATGAAAGCGTCAGTCCGATTGGATCACACAAATTAAATTCGGCCCTTGCACAAGCCTATTATTGTAAAAAAGAAGGCGTTACCAACATCACTACAGAAACAGGTGCCGGTCAATGGGGAGCAGCCCTTTCATACGCAGCCAAAGCCTTTGGGTTAGAATTGGCTGTCTACATGGTTAAGGTAAGCTATCATCAAAAGCCATATCGCCGTTCTATCATGCAGACATTCGGTGCCCAGGTTATTGCTTCGCCAAGTATGAGCACAAAGGCCGGCCGCAAAATATTAACCGACCACCCTAATTACCAGGGTAGTTTGGGAACTGCTATCTCGGAAGCGGTTGAACTGGCCATGCAAACACCAAATTGTAAATATGCATTAGGCAGTGTATTAAACCACGTAATGTTGCACCAAACCGTAATCGGGCTGGAAGCCGAAAAACAGATGGAAATGGCGGGAGAATATCCGGATGTCGTTATTGGCTGTTTTGGTGGAGGATCTAACTTTTCGGGTATCACATTCCCATTTTTACGTCATAAACTTACAGAGGGAAAAGACGTACGTGTTATTGCCGCTGAACCTGCATCATGCCCTAAATTAACGCGCGGACAATTCCAATACGATTTTGGCGATGAAGCTGGTTATACACCACTATTACCTATGTTCACATTAGGTCATAATTTTGCACCTGCCAACATACATGCCGGTGGTTTACGCTACCATGGTGCCGGTTCCATCGTAAGCCAGTTGATGAAAGATAAGCTAATGGATGCTGTTGATATAAAACAATTGGATACATTCAAAGCCGCCACATTATTTGCACAATGTGAAGGCATCATCCCTGCTCCGGAATCTTCTCACGCTATTGCTGCAGCAATCCAGGAAGCAGAACAGGCAAAGATAGAAGGAAAGCCCCGTACGATCCTATTTAATCTATCGGGCCACGGATTAATCGATATGGCCGCCTACGACCAATATTTGGCAGGAGACTTAACAAACTATGAAGTTACAGACGAAGATGTAGCTAAAAACCTTGCAGAACTCGAGAAGATAATAAAATAATTGATTTAAAATGAAAAAGGCACTAATAACAGGGACTCACGTCTTGTGTTATTCGCGCCTTTTTCAATGTGTTTATGATTAATAAAAAATAAGAGACTTATTCTTCTTCTTTGTATTCCAGTATATCTGCCGGCTGACAGTTTAACTCCTTACATATTGCCTCAAGTGTAGAAAAGCGTATCGCTTTCGCCTTCCCTGTTTTTAGTATAGATAAATTAGCAGGAGTAATGTCAATACGTTCAGCCAATTCGCCTAACGAGATTTTTCGTTTTGCCATCATCACATCTAAATTCACTACTATAGCCATATCTATCCCCCCGTTAAACTGTAAGATCCTGCTCTTCGCGTAATGTTATCCCCATAGCAAAAACGCGTCCTACCAGCAAAGCAATCAACCCTAATATCAAATTAACAGTATTCAATTCGCACCAATAATTAAAATGATATCCAGGAATTTCAATCAGGCTTTTTGCAAACAGATAGTTTAATCCGACAAACAACATGGTCATCACATATGAGAGGAGCAAGGCTACTCCGATCTTATTCAACTTTTTCACATTCACCCACTCAAAAATAACCTGATGGTTTATTGCATTTATTAATTTATAGAACTGGATTATAGCATACAGGATAGCAATCAAACGAATGATAGATAACAAACCGCGAGTAGTGGTTGTATCGGACTTAGCCTGATCTACCCATACGATATTATGGATATGTTGCACCGGAAAGCGTTCACCGCTTTTCTGGTTCAAGATTGTATCCGGGGCAATTGCTACCGACTCAGGCCATAAGCTTAATTCCAAAGGCATTAATATCTGCGGTTTTTCCAGATGCAGAGAGGCTTCCTTCGACTGTGAATATCCATGCTTAAACCCTTGAACAAAGGAATCTCCTATCATATATACATTGGGTATCAGAGACAGTCCCAGACAAACGAATATCAGTATACAGATAATATTTAATTGCTTTTTCATAACTTATGGCCTTAATCTTGATTATAAACCTACTTTGTCAAATGGCATGCGAGCCATGATACCACGTTGAGTCTTCGCTTTTTGAACAAGGCGGAACGTTTCAAAATCTTCTCCCATCAGATTCTTCACCACAGAAACTTTCGCTTCATCCAATTTCTTTTCCATAAATTTGGTAATGAAATCTTTCGGAGCATCGGCTACCGTTACGGTATAATCTGTAATTTCAGCCAAAGAAGCTGCCTGTTTAACCGCATCTTCTATTCCACCTAATTCATCGACAAGGCCAATACCTTTTGCTTGTTCTCCTGTCCATACGCGTCCCTGTCCAATTGAATCAATCCGGGCTTTCGTCATTCCACGTCCTTCGGCACACCGAGTGATAAATAGGTCATATGTACGTTCCACACTATTTTGAATCAAAGCCTTTTCATCTTCACGCATCGGACGACTCATATCACCCAAGTCTGCATAAGTATTTGTTTTTACCACATCCGTAGTTAAACCGATCTTCTCGAACGTGCCTGCCAAATTCGGCAAAATACCAAATACGCCGATAGAACCGGTCAAGGTAGTACGCTCGGCTATAATCTTACTTGCCGGAGCTGAAATATAATATCCCCCGGAAGCAGCATAATCACCCATTGAAACAACCACCGGCTTAACAGCTTTCAATTCCGTTATTGCTTTCCATATTTGCTCGGCAACGAAAGCATTCCCTCCCGGAGAGTTTACACGCAACACAACAGCCTTCACGTCATCTTTATCTTTTAATTTACGAATTTGTTTTGCCATATTTTCAGTAATTACCTTTGCGTCAGCATCCCATGGAGAGGAAGGTTCTTCCATTGTAATCTCTCCTTCTGCATAATAGATAGCAATTTTATTCTTACTTTCCTTTTCTTTCACTTTTATAGATGCCATTTTATCCACTCCAGCAACTTTCAGCTTACCTTTTACATCTTGTCCGGCCATTTTCTTTACAATATTCTCAACATCATTTCGATAGAGTAACGCATCTACCAGTTTATAATCTACCGCTTTTCCGGCACTGCCCAATGCAAGGCCTTCATTCAAGAACTGCTCCAATTTTGCAGCCGGTATATTACGGTTCTTTTCAATAACCGATGTCATATTTCCCCAGACACTTCCCAAAAAAGAAGTTATTTGCTCCCGGTTGGCTTCGCTGAACTTCTTTAACACATAAGGCTCTGTATAACTTTTATAAGTTCCCACTTTAAAAATAAGAGGTTCTATGCCTAGTTTTTCTTCCAGTCCGGTAAAGAAAATTCCCTGATATACAAGCCCGGTCAAACTTACAGCACCCAGAGGATTCAAATAAACAGAATCGGCAACACTGGCCAAATAGTAGCAACCCTGCGTATAGAAGTCTCCATAAGCCACAATAAATTTACCGCTTTCCTTAAAATCTTTAAGTTCTCTCTGGATAGCTTCAAAGCCCGCAAAACCACCGGATAGGCCATCAACTTCCAAATAGATACCTTTTATATTATCATTCGTTTTTGCACAACGAATTGCTTTTGTTATATCAACCAGGGACATCCGGCTATTTGTTTCACCCATAATCTCATCAAAAGGATTTTTAACCGCTTGGTCGGACAAAGTTCCTTTCAAAGAAAGCTTGAACACAGTGTTCTTTTCAGGCATATATTCCGACGAACCTTCGGCACTGGCAAGAATTCCCATAATAAAGAATATGGAACAAACAGAAAAAATACCTGCTGCAACTAGCACTCCTAATGTGGAGGCGAACATCATTTTGAAAAATTGTTTCATAATATATTTTGTTTTACAATCAATTTTTATCGTTTTTCGATATGCAAATGAATATATTATTTTTTATTCCACCAAATATTTTTTATCGTTTTTCGATAAATATTTTTCGAAATACAAAAACAGTAGTTATTACAGCCTCCCTTTCCAATAAAATGTTACAAAAAATCATCCCGATCATTTTCAAAAAACATCAAGGTGATTTCTAAAAATGATCGGGATGATTTCAAAAAAAGAAATATATAGTCTATCAGATACGTCCCTGATAGTCGTCTACCGTATAATTAAGGAAACGGTTAAAAGGTAAAAGCAGCTTATAGCAGTCAACAGCCTGTTCAATCCAACCTTTCTTGCAGAAAAAAGAATCCGGCTTCACGGCTACCACACTAAAATCCTTATGCTTCAAAATATAATCGTAGGGAGAATTTGCCGGATAACCGGCTGGCATGCGTTTCAACATTTCGCCCTCCAATACCGGAAAAGTCGTTTTAAAAACAGGATCTTCCAGAATAGCTGCAAATTCTTCAATATGGTCATATATATCCTGACGCAATTTCTTCAGCAAAGCGGGTGGAGGGCACCATACGCCTCCCGACAACATACAGTTTCCTGGTTCAAGATGAATGTAATATCCACTCCGTTCACTGGAACGCCCCCCTTGGGCTATATACGCCGCAAAATGTATTTTATAAGGAGTTTTATCCGGCGAGAAACGGATATCACGGTATATGCGGAATAAACAATCTTTAGCCTCCAGCCCTGCAACCTCCGGATCGAACAATGAAATACGTCCGATCAACTCTTGCACCTCATCAATAAAACCTTGGCGTAAGGCATCATAACGTTCTTTATTATCCTGAAACCATGCACGGTTATTATTCTGTTTAAGTTCCTCAAGAAACTGCAATATCTCTGTATTCATACGCTCGCTTCGTTTAAATAAATGATTGACAGAATACAAATGTAGAACAAAATCAGAAATAATATCCCAGGTTCATATAAAATTGCACATTATGATTTCGGTTAGACATTCCGAAATTGGCACTTAAAGGACCCGCAAAACTATTATACGCATATCCCAGACTACCTCCGAAAACATGTTCGCCTTTAAAAAGATTAAAAAAGTTATTATCGGTCATTCCATAGTTTGCAATGAAAGAGATATAGTTATTCTGTCCGATACGCTGCCGGAAGTGCAACCGTGCAAAAGTAACCGTATTATCAAATATCTCTACATGATTCAAACCGGCAAACGGCAATTGCTGCGGTAAATAGCGGTCAGGCATTTCTCCTCCGACAGCATTCATGAAAGGATAAGCAATATTGCGCCCTATCAGCACTCTTCCATAAAGAGAAGGTATTAAACTAAAATGAGATGTTAACGGTAAAACTGCCTGAAACTGATACCCCAAAGCCTGAAACGGGACATGCCCTTTATAACTTACAAAATTATCTGTATAGATTGAATAATCGGCTTGCAAAGAAACACCTTTATTTGGAAAATACCGACGGTCCAACGTTTCCAAATGAGCCAGAGCAAAGTAGCTTACAAAACCTGCAGGTTTAATATCAAACCGTTGATCATCGGCCGTATAAAGCAAGGAATTATAATCAAAATATTCATAGCGAAGGCCTGCCTGAAACTTAAAATTCAGCCAGTTTACATCCGTATAACTAAATTCGGCCAGATGATGCCGGTAAGTGGTATTGAATATTTTATCGCCTCTGTTATATATATCCAAATCCTGATAAGTAAATTTATACGAAAGGTCAAAATTCCGGAGAGGAGATCTTTGTATTGCATAGTCTAACTTAACATACGTTTTCTTTCCAACCCGCCCCGTAAAAGCCAGCTTAGAGTGATAGCGGGTACGATAGTCAAGTGTAGCATTCAACAAAACAGCCACTATTTCTTCCGTATCAAAACGAAGCCCTACATTTATAGAACTAATAGATTTTTCCTGAACGGTAAATATCAGATTATCCTGTTTTTCCCCCGTCAGTTTATAACTTACGCTAGAATACGCATTTGTCCCAACAAGGATATTCATCGCCTGTTGCAATTGTTTCATTGTTATAGTACTGTTTTCCTTCAGGCGTGTTATGCCCGTCAACCATTTCTCATCCCTCGGATCAATACCTTCAAAACGAATGTGGCGGATAACAAGCGTATCATTCGGAGAAACCGGATAAGTATGCACACTATCCCGGTACACAGGAACATCAGCAACTTGCAGGCCTGTAGAATCAATCAATCCGATTTGTTGTTTCAGGGCAATCAGCTCATCCCACCGTTTACGGGTAGCAATTTCACCGCGGTTTATCAATGTATCTAAAGCGGATACGCTAAAACTGGCAGAATTATATGGAACTGTGTTCGGGCGAATCAGGAACTCTGTACTATCCTTATTGTTTTTATATTTATCATATCCGTACAGAGCTACAATTTGCCCCACTACGTCGCTGGGCGTATTTATGCCATCTATATCTTTCAGGTCGCTGGTACCCAAATCTACCCCGATAATGATATCAGCACCCATTGCACGGGCAACATCAGCCGGATAATTATTACAAAGACCGCCATCTACCAATACCATACTATCCAAACGTACGGGAGTAAATACGGCTGGTATCGCCATGCTGGCACGCATCGAAGTAGGCAGACTTCCTTCATGGAATACCTTCTCTTTACCGTCTACAATATCCAATGCCACACAGGCAAACGGTATATGAAAGGAATTAAAGTCCACCGAATCATGGTAACCTATTGTCAAGCTGGAAAAAAGGTTCTGCAAATTCTGTCCTTTTATCACCCCGCTCATAAAACGGTCTTTCTTCTCCTTGCCAAAAGGGATAGATATGATATAACGTTCAGAGTTTTCTTTTTCAGGAAAGGAAAGATTGCTACGCTGCACTTTATCACTCAAAAGCATTTGCCAGTCCAACGAGCCCACCATGCTATCTATCTCAGCCGGAGCATACCCTATGGAATATAAGCCGCCTACAATAGCTCCCATACTCGTACCCGCAATATAATCTATAGGTATGCCTGCTTCTTCAAGTACTTTCAGCACTCCTATATGGGCAACCCCTTTTGCTCCGCCACCGCCTAAAACAAGACCGACTTTCTTGCGTTCCGTAGCGACAGATGAAAAGGCAAAAAGCATCATCAACAAAAAGATAAGACATTTCTTCATCCTTGCAATCTTTGCAACAAAAGTAATGGTTTACCTTAAATGGACAAGGGCTATTTCTTTACTTTATTCAGCTGATTACGAAAGTCATCAGGCATTTCGGGCAATTTACAGATCAGATTGCGAAGGTCTATCACAGTGAGTTTACTTTTTTTACCGTCAGGTGCCAACATTGTTTCTTCGGTCACGCTCTTAAAAAACATATCCTGATAAAAAGATTCAAGTAATGGCCTGTAATAAAAAAGAGATTCTTTATCTTTTTTGCTTTCTAAATATTCACTCAGGTAAAGTACATATATAAAAAGCCCGCGTTGGCGGTCTTCTTCATTCTTATACTGGTTTACATCAAACCCACCGCTATACATTTTCATAATATTGAATAAGACATCCAGTCTCCCGGGGTCATTTTTCCACATCTGATAATACAAACGTGAAGCCTCCCTGAAATGGCCATCTTTCATTTTCGTTTCCGCCCTGAAACCAAGTAATTGGTTAGAAAGGAATTCATCCGGCTTAAGTCCTTCTTCCGCTTTGTCTAACAAGACATAGGCCCTGTTTCGATCAAAAGTTTTTCCTAATGCAGAACCCAACAGAAGATTTACCTCAACAGCTGTAGTATCTTTATTATATGCCGCTTCCAACGGCTCAATAGCATCCAGATACTGTCCGGCATAATATTTGGATGCACCTCCATATTTTAAAGTAAAGTAAGAAGAATCGCCTTCTGCCAGAAGTTGAGCATATAAAGTATCGGCTTCGGAATACATTCTATTCATATATAGTGCCATCCCTTTGTTTTGCCGTAACAAACGGTTATCCGGATTATAGTACAAAGCCGTATCACATATAGCCAAAGCCTCTTGCTGATAAGTTCCTCCTATCCGTAGCATTGTATTAATCAAGGCACTTGCCAGGCTGGCATTTTCACGATTCTGATTATATGCCTGAAAGTAACATAAAGCAGCGGCCGGATATTCTTCCAGTCTCGTATAGCAGTCACCCACATTGCGATACAGGGCAGAACTGACCCCGTTCCAATCCATTAACTGGTGATACATATCTATTGCCATACGGTAATCGCCCAATTGCTGATAAAGCCTGGCTAACTGATAATTGGCATAAAAGTTTGTACTGTCATTTGATAACACTTTATAGAAAAGTCGCTTGGCATCTGATACACGCCCCAAGTTTATAGCAGTACGAGCCAACGTATTAAGCATATCGATATTAGATGTATCCATATTCAGGCAACAAGTATAAAAACCAAAGGCCTTACGATATTGAAGCATCCCTTCATAAGCTTGTCCGATAGCAGACATCGTAGCATAATCCGCCGAGTCGGCAGCCGTTAGGCTATCGGCCCGGGCAGTAACTGCTGCATACCGTTTTTTATCTACTAGCTGTTGCAAAGTAGAAGACTGGGCTTTTATCTGTAAACAAAAGCCCCAAGCCAACAACAATATGGATATAATCTTAATCATTGCAGTCTAAACGTAACAGGTACGGTATACATTACACGAACAGCTTTTCCTCTCTGCATTCCGGGAGTCCACTTAGGAAATGAATTGACCACGCGCAGCGCTTCGGTATCCAATGACGGATCTATTCCCTGGACAATTTCAGCACCTGTTACCGAACCGTCTTTTTCCACAATAAAACGGCAGATCACACGTCCCTGGAGACCTTTTGCCTGCGCTTCTTTCGGATATTTGATACTTGAAGCGAGGAACTTCAACAGTTCGCTCTCACCACCAGGAAAACGTGGCATGTGTTCTACCATACGAAATACGGTATTGCCAGGGTTTTGCTCTACAGTTTGTACTTTCCCGCTTTCCGAAGATTGGTTATTTGAGCGTTGAAGTGAAAACGTAACAGGTATCGTATACTTTACAGGAACAGCTTTCCCTCTCTGCATTCCGGGAGTCCACTTGGGGGATAAACCGACTACGCGCAGTGCTTCGGTATCCAATGACGGATCTACTCCACGTACTATTTGCGCATCACGAATATCGCCTTCCGAATCAACTATGAAACTACAAATTACACGTCCTTGAATACCTTTTTCCTGTGCTTCTTTCGGATATTTGATATTTGAACCGAGAAACTTCAACAATGCCTTATCCCCACCGGGGAAACGAGGCATTTGTTCTACTACGGTGAAATACCTTCCTTCCGAATATGTACCGCCCGTCATTAACTGTATCTTCATATTATCTCTTATACGACTGACTTCCATATCTCTGGCAAGACAGCCTAAAGCTGAAACAGAAATGACACCATCCTCAGGAGCTTCTAATACAAAAACACCTTTATTATCTGTTATCGTACCACTAGAAGTTCCTTTTATTAAGATATTTGCACCGATCAGCGGTTTATACATTTCATCTACCACTGTAGCAGTTATTTTTACTTTTTTTCCTTCATTTACAATGGAAGAAGCTCCATTGGCCAGCTCTGTTGTTATACGTGCCACAGCCTCAATATTACTTAATAACATAAGTATACCCACAAGGGGAAGAAATATAAGATACTTTGTACGCCCTATTCCATGCGAACGTTTTTTATTCATCATAAAAATACGGTTTTTCAGATGTATGACATTAAAACTATTATATAAATCCGAAGATACCTGGCAATGATGTGCTAATCCTAACAAGTGATACTGATAGACTTTGCTATCATAACCGGCTTGTATCACTTTATTATCGGCCAGATATTCCAGATTATGGCGCACTTCGCGCTTGAGCAGCCAAACAAATGGGTTGAACCAACAGAAAATAGCTATAATCTCACTTATGATCACGTCAACTGAATGCCATTGCGACACATGTGTACATTCATGTGTCAATATTTCATCAGTCTCTTTATCCGAAAAGTTTTCAGGACAAATGAATATGAACCGGAAAAAAGAAAACGGTCCTGCAGAAGGCTCCAGCAACCGTACCATCACTCCATGAACCATCGTCTTCCGGCAAGTAAAAGCAAGCCGTATAATACTACCTAATTGAATGAAAAAACGTATAATCAACAAAAGAACCCCTACTCCATATATACCGACAGCACAAGCTGGTAAAACCAATTTCCAGTTTATTGATTGCTCTGCTGCCTGCACAGTCACATCCGGCAACATGACGGCACTATACATATATATTACGTCTGCAATAGGTTCCTGGCCTCTCACCCAATCTTGTATATTAAACAAGGGATAGAGCAATGCCAAACCAAAAAACGCCAACAGAATCATACGTCTCAGCTTAAAGAACGTATCTTTATAAAAGAACAGGCGGTAGAAGGCGTAAAAGAGTACAAGCGCCATATTCACCTTCATAAAGTAGGCAAATTCCGGATTCATGGTATATATATTTTAACGTTATTCTTTCTCTTTTTCAATCATATCGATGATGTCTTTCAAATCATTGGCCGAGATTTTCTGATCTTTGGCAAAGAATGAAACCATCTCTTTATAAGAGTTTTTGAAATAGTTGTTCACTACTCCCGTCATGAAGGTTCGCTTGTAATCACTTTCCTCTATCAAGGGTGTATACTCGTATGTATTGCCATAACGTTTAGCTTTGACATACTTTTTACGTTCCAAATTCTTTATTACTGAAGCTAGCGTAGTATAGGGAGGTTTGGGATCGGCATATTTTGCCAGAATATCTTTTACAAAGCAAGGCCCCAGATGCCATATCCAGAGCATCGCTTCTTCTTCCTGATGTGTTAATTTTTCCATGACAATTATATTTTATGACAACATCACAAATCTACGAATAAATCGTAAACACATACAATTGTTTGCGTTAATTAGTATTAATATAACTAATATCATCACTAAAGCTGATTAATTTTTATAATTATGCAACAGTACAACTTTATTATACGTCTTATAAAACGAATGAACTTAATAAAAAAGTTAGATTATGAAAACACGTACTTGCCTATTTATTTTTTGTTTATTGATAACAGTTTCAGTTGGTTGCATTGCTCAAAAAAGCATTCGTGGCAACGGGCATATAATAACAAAAAAGATCGAAATTTCAGATTATGAATCTATAAATATGATTGGTTGTTCTGCTTATATTGAGTATAAGCAATCTGATGAAACCCCGAAATTAACTGTAATCATTGATGAGAATGTGCTTCCTTATATTTCCATTAAAGTAGAAGGGGGAACTCTGAAAGTAGCCCCCAAGGCATTGGATGATCCCGATAACGAATGGAGAAACACCTGTAATATTAATCCCAGTAAGTTTAAGATAATAACCAATTCAAAAAACCTTAAAGAAATTCAGGCTGTAGGGTCCGGAGATTTTTCCGTATTAAGTGACTTGTCCATTAATAAACTGGCGGTAAATTTAGCAGGAAGTGGTTCTGTCAATTTCACAAAAGCGGTAAAAGGAAGCAAAATAGCCCTATCTTTAGCTGGCAGCGGAGATATTAATGCAAATGATATACGTGTAGATAATCTTGAATGTTCACTGGCCGGAAGCGGAGATATCACTTTAGGAGGTGAAACGCCACGTGCCAATTACAACGTAGCTAGTAGCGGTGAAATAAATGCTTATAAATGCATTGTAAAAAAACTGGATTGCAGTGTAGCCGGAAGTGGCGAAATAAAAGCTTACGCAACAGAAAACATTGATGCCACTGTAACTGGTAGCGGCAGCATCTATCACAAAGGAAACGCCAAAGCAAGCACCTCTGTATTTGGACCAGGTTCGATAAAAAAAGTCAATTAATAATTCATCTGAGTCTCTATGGTTTGAATACAAACAAAAGAAACTTTTTTTGCTATTTTTGTAACGGATTTGGTTTACAAGTCGTCTTATTATTAGAAACAATTCTAAAACATTACGTATATGAAGGCAAAAACCTGGTTGCTTACGGCATTGGTAATATGTTTCTCTACCACCTCTATTATGGCGGCAGACAGAGTGAAAGGAGATGGAAATCTTACTACAAAAAAGATTTCTATTGACGATTACAACGAAATAAAAATAGATGGAGTGATCGACTTTAGTTATGAACAATCTGAAACGACACCATCCATGGAAGTAACTATTGATAAAAACCTTCATCAATATGTAAACATAGAAGTAAAAGACCGTGTATTGTCTATCGGATTTAAAGGTGCAAAGGTAGATCACTTTACTAAATTCATTGTGAAGTCAAATTCAAAATGGTTAAAAGGCGCAAAGGTTTCGGGCAATGGCAATTTTATACTTAATACTCCTTTAACCGGAGATGAATTGGAAATTAAAGCAAATGCAAACAGCCTGGTACAATTAAAACATTTGGTTACCGTAAGCAAACTGGAAATGGATGTTTCAGGCAGTGCCAATATGGTAATAGACGACCTGAAAGTAGATATAATAGAATGTAATGTGGATGGCTCCGGTTCTATTACTCTGAAAAACGGCAGTGCAAAAGAAGGAAAATATAGTATAGTCAGCAGTGGAGATATTCACGCCTTTGGCGTTGCTGTTCCCGATCTGACCTGCAAGATTACAGGCAATGGTTCTGCCGAAGTTCATCCTACCGATAACTTGAAAGCTACCATTATAGGCAAAGGAAATATCCGTTACAAAGGTCCCACGGCAGTTCAGCAGAAAGTGATTGGCAAGGGAACCGTTGAAGAAGTAAAATAATTAAACCATAAAGGGCAAAAGTTATGAAAACATTACTAATAGGACTGGTATGTATCGTTTCCATGCTAACGGTGTTACCAAACATCAGCTTTAAGAGTGGCCAGCAAAAGGTAAAAGGTAACGGTTCTATCGTAACCCGTACCATAGAGATTGGTGATTTTTCAGAAATCGACTTAGGCAGCAACATCGAGAGCGGAAAAAACATATTTGGCGGATCCAGCCACCCGGCTGTATTCAACTACGTTTTAACAGAAGATGCTCCACAGTTACAAATCACAACAGACGAAAATCTTTTGCCTCTTATAGAGATTAAGGTAAACGGAAACAGTTTAACTATAAAATCCAAAGACGGGAAGACCAAATTAATTCCTACCCAATTAACAATCAATGGATCTTCACGGAATCTGACAAAAGTAAATATCAGCGGTTGCATGGACTTTGTATCCGAAAGGCCTATACAACTTAAAGAGCTTAAAGCTTCCGTCAGCGGTGTTGGCGATATAAAAATGAACGATCTGGAATGCGGTGATTTGTCATGCCGCGTATCGGGAGTAGGAAATATTAAACTGACCGGTAAGGCAGACAAAGGAGACTTCCATGTATCTGGTGTAGGCCATATTTATTGCTACGACTGCGTTGTGAAAGATATGAAATGTGGAGTATCAGGTGTAGGAGGAGCCGAAGTAAATGTCTCGGATAATTTGGAAGCGAATGTTTCCGGTGTCGGTTCTATCAAATATAAAGGTACAGCCAATGTTCAATCCAACAAGTCCGGAGTAGGAAGTATAAAATGCGTCAATAACTAATCGATAACAATATGACAAGAAAAATCTTTTTGTACTTATGTGCAACTTCCATATTACTTTTACTGAACAGTTGCTTTTTCAAAGTAGTAAATGGAGATGGCAACATTGTTACCGAAACGCTTTCCATCAGCGACTTCGAAGAGATAGATATGAGCGGGTGCAAGATGATTCTTAACTATACTCAATCTGCAAACGAAGCTTCCATGCAAGTAACTACAGACAAGAACATTTACGATATGTTCGACTTTATTGTTGAGAACCACACCCTCAAAGTAAAGCCGAAAACCGAATATCGGATGACTAGTTTCTCTCCAACCGAATTTACAATAACTGCCAACTCCAGCAAGTTGGAAGAATTGGAAACATCCGGTTCTATGAATGTCAACGTAAACAGCACACTCATATCAGACAAACTAAATATATCCATGAGTGGCAGCGGGACAATAAACCTGAATGACAGTGTAACTGTACAGAATTTCTCTATCGATATAGCAGGTAGCGGCACTCTGAATGCAAAGAAACTATTCTGTATAGAACTGAAATCCGAAATTGCAGGTAGCGGCGAATTAACTCTAGGAGGCGAAGCCGAAAAAGCATCCTACGAAATTGCAGGCAGTGGAGATGTGTATGCGCTGGACTTTATTGTAAACGAAGTACGTTGTGAAATTGCCGGTAGTGGAGATTTAGAGGTATATGCAAATAAATTTATCAAAGCTGAAATTGCCGGTTCGGGAACTATTAAGTACAAAGGCAATCCTCAGATTTCCACTGAAGGAATAAATTCGGGAAAAATAATAAAGGTTGACTGATTTATTTCAGCCAACCTTCCTTTTTATACCACGCAATACTTTCCTCTAACCCTTTCCACAACGGATAAGAAGGAACAAAACCCAGTTCTTTCCGAAGCGGTTCCACATCGCATATCCAGTTACGTTGTTTAAGGATAATATATTTATCGCTGTTCAATGTCATGCTTTTATTCAATAGTTTCCCGATAGCCTCAGAACAAATACAAGCTATATATGCCAAAAACAAAGGAATACGGGCATGTAATACATGTTTTTTCTCTAACAGTTCCTGGATAATACGCGCAAACTCTTCATCGGTATATACATCTCCGTCCGCAACAAAATAATGCCGGTTAAGAATCGTCTCGTTCTCCAAAGCCAGGAAAGCTACGGTTGCCAAATCTTTCACATATATAAATGTAATGCGTTGGGGAACGAACCCTACAGCAAAATCAAGTCCGGAACGAATGCTTTTTATTTCCATAAAATAGTCTTTCTCACCCGGGCCATATACTCCGGTAGGACGTAAGATGACATAAGGAAAGTAGTTTTGCGAACGTACATAATTTTCTGCCAGCAATTTGCTTTTTCCATAAGCCGTGTCCGGTTGTTGAGAATCATCCAGGCGGATAGGACTGAATGTATCTTCATCGCCACAACCATACGAACTGAGGCTACTCATCAACAGGAATTTCTTTGGTTGGCAACCGGCAGCATGAAGTGCTTCAACGAAGTTATACGTATTTTCCGCATTTACCCGGAAAAAGTTGCGTTTGTCCAATGTCTTTGTCAGTCCGGCATTATGGATTATATAATCCCACGCACCTCCGGCAGTTGCAAACTCCGCCAATTGAGCAGTCAACGCTTCCCTGTTATTATACTTCAGGTCAATAAAATGGATTCGTTCATCCTGCAAATGTTCGCGGCTGCTGCCGGAACGGATTCCCGCCCATGTTTCATATCCTCTCCGAAGGGCTTCTTTTACCAGGAATCCACCAATAAAGCCACTTGCACCGGTTATCAATATCTTCATATCCGTATTATTTATCTTTCATATAATAGGTATAGTAATACCATAATAACCCGATCCAGTTCAGTAAAAGGATAGTAAGTATCCAAAGCACTTTCTTGCCCGTACTGATGAACGGGTTTTGCATTACTGCCGTACAGCCAAACATAATAACTGCAATTCCGATAATATATCCGATCTCGGAAATGCTTATAAGGCCTAAGATATGTGGTATCATTGTATAATAAAGATTTAATGGATACTAATGCTCATGTTCATGTGTTTTCAGTACCCGGTGCGGCAAGTTTCCGTGTCCGACAAGTTCGATCGGGCAAGCATACTTCTCGCCCAGCCACTCTTCCGACACATCTGCTCCCGGATGATAATGCAGAGACTCGTTTACACAAGCAATGTTTTTCACCATAGTCAGCACAGTTCCTATATCATGGGAAACCAGGATGATGGCACTTTCCTTATTTATTTCTGTCAGCAATTGGTAGAAACGCGATTCAAACCGCTTATCGACGTACGAATTAGGCTCATCCAGAATCAGCACTTGCGGTTGTGAAACAATAGAGCGTCCCAGCAAAACACGCTGCAACTGTCCGCCTGACAATTCCCCTATAGGGCGGGTAGCCAAATCTTCCAGTCCCATTTGCCCTATCACCTTCTCTATCCGTCCCTGCTGCGAACTATTATATTTTCTGAACAAAGGTTTCTCTGCTGCTAAACCCGAAGCAATTACTTCACATACCGATATGGGGAATTTTTTATCTATATTATTCATTTGCGGCAGATAGCCTATCTTCAAGGAAGATACTTCCCCGCCATTGCTATAGAAACGGATTGTTCCCGATTTTGGAGACAACAATCCTAATATAAGCTTCAGCAAAGTTGTTTTTCCTCCGCCATTCGGCCCGATAATCCCCAGGAAATCATCTTTCCATACATCCAGCTTAATATCCTTCAATACGGTTTTCGTTCCATATCCGGCCGTTACATTGTCTATTTCAATCAGCTTTTCCATCGGCAAGAGATTGGGCAATATGTATCATTTCTTTATTCCAGTCATAATCCAGCGGATTTATACGTATCAGCTTACAGCCTGCCTCTTTGGCAATCAGTTCGGCATTTCTTTGGTCAAACTCCTGCTGGATAAAGACAACTCTGGCATCATGCTCCTTGGCTGTTTCTATTAATCGCTTCAGTTGTGCCGGCGAAGGCTCCTTGCCATCCATCTCTATACAGAGTTGATGCAATCCAAACTCATCAGCCAAATAGGTCAAAGCCGGATGATAGATAATAAAAGCCGTCCCTTTCAAGGGTTCCAGTAAAGAAGTAATAGACTCAGAAGTCTGGTTGATTTCACCCATAAGACGATCGTAATTGTCGCGGTAATACGCCTCATTCTCTTTATCCAAAGCAATAAATGCATTCAGCGTATTTTGAGCTATCACCTTCGAACCTTGCAAAGAACTCCACACATGCGGGTCTATACCTCCCGGATGATGATGGTGGTGTTCGCCTTCATGGTGATGTCCGTCATGCTCTTCTTCATTACGGACAAATTCCATTCCTTCCGAAAGATCAAAGATTTTCAGATCCGGATTGTTCTTTATAATATTATCCATCCATGCCTGTTCAAAACCGATAAAACCAATCCGGAAGTAAGCCTGGCTTTTATCGATCTGTATCATTTGCTGGGGCGTCGGGTCGTATGTCTCCGGGCTTTGGCCGGATGGAACAACACTATTGACTTTAAATTTATCCCCTGCAATCCGTTCCGCAAAATACCGTTGAGGTTCTATGGTTACAGATATCATCTTTGCATCCTGTTGTTTGTTTGTACAAGTCGCCAGCAAACACAGTGAAAGACAGATCATCCATATATTCAAATGTTTCATCTTCTTCATCTTTTTGCAAAGATAGACAGATTTGCAGAGAGAAGAAATATGTTTTCGTATTATTAATAACCCGCCCCTGCTCCCTTCCTGAAAAAAGAGAGCAGGGGCGCATTTTATTATATATCCTCCTTCAGGTTATCTATGCCTGTCTATGATGGCCAATGCGTCGGAACAAAGCGCACTGATGTGTGCCCAATCTCCTTTAGCTATCGTTTCTGCCGGAAAAAGTTTCGATCCCATTCCTACACATGCCACACCTGCATGAATCCAGGCGGACAGGTTCTCTTCGGTCGGTTCCACAGCCCCGGTAGCCATAATCTGTGTCCAAGGCATAGGCGCCAGCATATTCTTAACAAAGGAAGGGCCTCCCACCGATCCGGCAGGAAATATCTTACATACGTCGCAGCCGGCTTCTTGTGCCGTACCAATTTCCGTTACCGACCCACAGCCCGGAATGTATGGAACCAAACGGCGGTTGCACACCTTGGCCACTTCGGCATTAAAGCAGGGGCCAACGATAAAGTTTGCTCCCAATTGCATGTATAAAGCAGCCGTAGCAGGGTCTACAACAGAACCAGCCCCAAGTATCATATCCGGGCATTCGTCCTTTAGCCGGCGGGATACTTCGCCAAATACTTCGTGGGCAAAGTCGCCACGGTTAGTAAACTCGAAGGCACGTACACCGCCTTCGTAACAAGCTTTTATTACTTGCAGCGTTATTGCCGCATCTTTATTATAGAAAACAGGAACCATACCTGTGCGGCGCATTGCCTCTATAGTTTGCAGTTTATTGAATCTTGCCATAATGTTTATTTATTATCATCTTGCAACGCGTCCGCTGCCGTCACCCGACATTAGTTTCTCTACTTCTTCAACCGACACCTGGTTGAAATCGCCATAAATCGTATGCTTCAGGCAAGAGGCCGCCGTTGCAAAATCCAACGCTTTCTGGTCGTTGCCTGTATAAGTAAGCAAGCCATAGATAAGACCTCCCATAAACGAATCGCCACCACCTACGCGGTCAACAATATGGGTTATGTCATAACGGCGGGATTCATAGAGCTTGCCATCTGCATAAAGCACACCTCCCCAGGTATTATGATTGGCATTAATAGAACCCCGAAGCGTGATGATCACTTTCTTTGCACGCGGGAAACGGGTCATAAGCTGGGTGCAAACCGAACGGAATGCATCGGCCTGCACATTTCCTCCCGTATGCGCCACGTCAAATCCTTCGGGTTTGATACCAAACACTTTCTCCGCATCTTCTTCATTTCCCAGAATCACGTCGCATCCGGCTACAAGTTCCGGCATAACCTGCGAAGCTGTCTTTCCGTAGTTCCAAAGGTTCTTGCGATAATTCAAGTCGCAAGATACAGTGATCCCCATCCGGTTTGCAACCCGAATAGCTTCCAGGCAAACAGCCGCCGCCCCTTCCGACAAGGCAGGAGTAATGCCTGTCCAATGAAACCAAGTTGCATCCTTAAACACTTCCTCCCAGTTAACCATACCGGGTTGAATGGTCGAAATAGAAGAATGTGCACGGTCGTACGTCACCTTGCTGGGACGTGCTACAGCACCCGTCTCCAGGAAATAAATACCGAGACGTTCTCCTCCATAAACAATGTGCGATGTTCCTACACCGTATTTACGTAAATCCATTACACAGGCGCGTGCCAGATCATTCTCAGGCAGGCGGGTTACGAACTCGGTCTCGATACCGTAGTTGGCAAGCGACACGGAGACATTAGCCTCTCCCCCACCAAAAGTGGCGTTGAACTGGTTGCTCTGGCAGATACGTAAATAGTCCGGTGTGGCTAAGCGGAGCATAATTTCTCCGAATGTAATTACTCGATGTTTCATAATGGTTCTCATAAATTGTTAACGAATTACTTATTATTGGTTTATTCTCATACAGCTAAGTCCGTCTATTTCTATTTCTTTATTTCCAGGTAAATACACTTTATGTTTGTTTTCATCCATGTTTACTACAAGTATGGCCTTCTTGCCGTCTACGCTTGTCCATTCGGCTGCGCGAACTACCGGGGAGATTTCGTAACCGGGTATATCACGCGTTGGATTATCGCCCGCAGGAATAATTTCCTGCATATAACGTCCGCCCAGGAACAAGTCGTGTTGTTTCTTGCGGAATAACATCATATTTTTCAGGAATTGTGCTTCGGTACGCGATTCGGGTTTCATCAGAAGCACAGGATTCACCCATCCGAGTTGCGAACCCCACAACAAACTCTGCATACTGATATAGCGGAACACTCCATCGGTCAGGTTTGAAGGCTGATAAGCAAATCCACTATATATAGCACGATCCGAATATACGATCGGGAAAAGAGGTACCATACGGATATTGGCATTATGAGCCGTATTTACCACAAGCAGCATGTCGAAAAGGTCGATATAACACTCTGCATTTTCTTCACTGGTGAAGATATTGTCTTTTTTCAGATGATTAGCGTGCATATCTGTCAGCAGGCTGCGATAGGCCTTAGGCCAGAAATCTCCGCCTCCGGCAGGATGCGAATGATTTTTAGCATAGCAAGGTTCGGAAGCCGCTGCTGCTATCTGGTCGATATATACGCCGCTGGTTCCCAGTTCGTTTTGTATACGGTCTACCAATCCCTTCAATATATTCTGCCAGATCGGGGAAGAAGGACAGGTTACCGAGTTAGGCACTTTAGAACCGTACACCTCGGTATACAAAGCTCCGTCCGCTTTACGGCAAGAGGCATCCTTACCATTCAACCGGCCATAGCTTTCCGTTGCCGGGTCCCATAAACGGCCATTTATATAAGGTGTAACATGACCTCCCAACTTCTGCGCTTCTTTTACAGCTTCTGCAAAGCCTTCTTTGGCCGGAAAGTAATCCGGATAATGTGTATCATAAGGAATCTGATGCCAGTCGTACCAATGAATGCCGCATCCTTTACCGTAAAATTTCAAAGCATCCCGTACTCCTTGCATGATTTCGGGAGATAAATTACGCGGACGGATCCACATATCCGCATTGCGGAGCCATTCCGGAATAGAACGTTCGGTCAACAGTTTGCCTCCCCATTCGGTAGTAAAAGTAAACGGACGATACCATTCAGTAGTGGCTGCTATCCAGCCTTTCGGGTTAAAACCGGTAACGGTAGTCCAGGGTAACTTAAAATGCCCCGCTTTTGTCCAGCCTTCAGATGCAACAATATCTGTCTGGAAAGTAGCGATCGTACCGTTATCTTTCACCTTTAATGATTTACCGCACGCGCCACGGTCTTCGGTTGCATAATAAAAAGCACCTTCGGAATTATGCATAAGCAAAAACTGCATACCGCCTGTGCATGAAGGATAACGTGCTCCATATTCGCTCTGCCGTCCCATTTCATATTCTATACCCCAGCCAAAAGGAATGATAAGTTTAGCTCCTTCAGGTCTGGACACCGGAATACGTGGAAATTCCAACTGGCTTACCACCCAACCTTCCGGCATAGAAGCTTCGATGTTCCATTGTGCCAGTTCGGAATCGTCAGACAAAGACACAGACATGCGAACCGGATATGTAGGCGTATACCGTAAAACCATCTGCCAGGTAAAAACGAGTGTGGCACGGTTGCCTTCTTCCTTCACTTCCACTCCTTCGTAGGTGCCGTTTACCGGCAGTAGTGTAGGATTTTCCCCATTCTCTCCTTTATATGTGATTTGCCAGGGTGCCATATCGACTCCTTTTGCAGGAAGCAACGCCCGGTTTCCGGCATGCATGGAAACTAATTTAAAATTCTTGGAATCCGAAAAAACAAGTTCCGTTTTACCATTGGAAAGAATAATATTTCCATTTTTTTTCTTCACAGAAACCGCACTGTTCACCAAGTGCGTAAAAACGAAAAGCATGCATACAAGCATGCACGTCAGCGTGGTTCTTGATCTCTTCATGATATTTCGTGGTTTTAATAATACTGTATGACTTTACAAAGATAGAATCTTTCTTTTATATGTTGCATATCCGAATTCACTTTCGTGTTTAAAAACTATAAAGATATTCACTATCCGTTAGGTTTTTTATAGGGGGCAATACCAATAGTACAAAATATAAAAAAATAGATAAGTCATTATAAAACAATAGTTAGGACGAAAACAACCACTTCGAACAGCCTTCATTAAAGTTGAACTAGATTGAATCAGCTTTTAAACGGAGGCTTTCTTTTTTCTGGACAAAGTTACCTAAGTTTAATTTGGCGCGTGTCACAGGGCTAAAAACAGGCAAATTAAAGATGTTGTTTTGAATGACCCCTGAAAGGGTGTTTTTATGGTATGCAAATGATGCATAAAGTATGGCGTAAATTGTACTAGTGGTTTGCCATAGAAAATGCCATACTTTATGCCATACTTTTTTTCTATGGCGTAAAGTTGTACTAGTAGTTTTTTATAATGATAACAAATATTGCTCATTCTCTTTGTTTGCCAATTCTATTATAGCACGATTAATGCCAAAACCTTTCAATGTACATTCTTTCCAAAAAGTCGTACTTTGAAATTGCTTTAATCGTTCATTCATTAAATGATGGTCTATATGATCTACTTCATGAGCCATACAAGGAGTAACATATGATATGTCTCCTGAAAAATTAGGAGGAAATATACTATTCCATGCATCCAAATCAGATGAAAGTATTATTCCATCAATTAGATCAAATTCTACTGGATATTCTCTATCTCTTATGGTGTCAATTCTCCAATAAGGAAATAGTTTGCTTTTCCCTTTTAGTCGCCAATAAGTAGAACCCAACAGGCAAGCATTTACAGCATATGAATATTCATTTTGTAATGATTGTATATCATAGTTTGGAAATAGTTCAAATATTGCATTTTTGAAATTAGAAAAAGAGGAACTTTTACGAAATAATTCATTAATAATATAAACATCTTCTTTTGTTTTAGCTATGTGAAATCGAAATAGATTTATATTTATGATCTCAGAATAAGCAGTATCAAATGTATTATATTGGAACGACATGATTTTATGAATTATGTATATTAATAGCTTTTGACAGTTGTTGATATTGTAAGGCTAGTTCATCTATTCTGTCTTCCAGTTCGGCTTGTTTGTGGTAATAAGTTTCCTGAATGTTGGGAATCTTAGCGGAGAAATACCACTCTGCATACCAAATGGTGTTTAGTTCTTCTTGATATAGGTTGAAGTTGGGATAGTGTTGCTTTTCCACATTGTCGGACATGCAGACAATAAAGCCGTGCTGCCGCAAGCGATTTTTTAATCTTTTTACATAGGCTTTGCCTTCCGTATCGCTTACTACATATACATAGTTATCACGAATACTCTCCCATTCTGACCTATCTAGTAAACGAATGATCAAATAGCCTCCATCCATGATAGAAGGAACCATGCTTTGACCTTTCACGCGTACACAAAGATATTGCTTCCCATCTTTGATCATTGTAGACGGCATAGAGATGCATTCTACTTCCTCTATGTAGTCTGAATTTATATATCCAGAACCTGCAGCAACTGATATATCAACGATAGGGATACGTGTTAAATCTTCATAGTTGGACACTAATGAAATCAGAGGAGCGTTATTTGCTTTCGCATTCTCAGAAGGAATGATACTACCTCCCTTGAATAACCAATTAAAATCAATTCCTTCACATTTTGTGTATATGAGATCAATATCAAAAGTACCTCTATTGTACCAGTTCGTAATAGTATTAGGTGCAACACCTAAAAAACGAGCTAAATCAGCATTATTTTTTAAAGAATAACGCTCCTTTATCCTATTAAGTACATCTCCTTTGTTAAAAAAACTTCCCATTTTGTGTGATATTTATTCCCATTTTGTTTGCATATTCCCAAATTGTGTGTATGTTTGCAACATCATAACAGCTGTTAGGGTGGCTGTAAAGATAGAAAATATTCACAAAACGAGTTGTATATGGCAAAAATTTTAGTAGACACAGAGATCAGGAAAAAGCTGGAAACAATATTCCAGTGTAGGCGTGAAACCGTTAGCCTTGCATTAAACTGCAAAACTAACAGCGACCTCTCAAAACGCATCCGCAAAGTTGCAATAGACTTAGGCGGTTCTGTAAAAAAAGAAGAAAATGTAACCGTAATCAGTAAGTAATTATGAAAACATGGAGTCCTAAAGACATTGCAGAACGTACAATTGAAACGTACCCGTTTACAGGAGACTGGAAACGTATCTTTGGAGAACCCGATATACGTTTCTCGACCCTTATACAAGGGCCGGCAAAAAGTGGTAAAAGTACATTTTGCGCCAAGTTTGCCCAATATGTCAGCCAGTTCGGACGCATATTGTATATATCTGCAGAAGAACGTATCAATAGTAAGACTTTACAACAACGCATAAAATTATGCGGCGTTACCTCTCAGAACGTGCGGTTTGTGCATTTGCGTGATTTGAATGAAATTGAAAGGCTTCTACAAAAGGGTGGGTACCGCTTTGTCTTTATTGATTCCGTTCAACATGTAAAGATGAATGTAGACCAGTGGGTAAGCCTTCGTAAGAAATTCAGCCGTCGTAAATTATCCTGGCACCTGGTCATGCAAATGGGTGAAAACATTACCAAATATAAACATGAAGTGGATGTTTTGGTATTCGTGAAAGATGGCATTGCCTCTGTACACGGAAGGTATAACCGTTCCACGGCGGTTCAGGTATTTGCCAGCAACCAGCCCGATTTATTTGGAGGGCTTTAATATGAGGGCATTAATTCTACTCCTTATGTCTGTACTTATGGTTGTGTTTGCTGTCGGAGGATTGCAAACTATAGAATGGTGTATAGATGAAGGTATTCCTATTCCCTGGCAAGCATACGCCATGTTAGCCAGTGTGGCTGTTTGGTGTATCATTATGGCCAACCTTCCAAAAAGAGACTTTAAACGAATGAATAAGTTGCTGGATAAGCTAGGCGGTGGAAAATAACATAATTAAATCATAATACAATGACAACTAAAAGCTACAAAAGATTGATATTGACAGCTTGTGTTACAGGCTACAGCAGACAAGAGGCCAAAGAACATGCCCATGATTTTTTCAGAATGCATGGAGATAAAGAACTAACTTCAAATACCTTCGGAATAGAAACGAAAGAGCTATCTGCAGAGTCTTTTCTGATCTCCTTCTATGATGTATACTTTGTCAAACATCTTTCCTTCAAGGATTATGTTCGCCACTTGTTCCGCAAACTCTGTACAGCAATAATCCCAAATTTCGGCATAAAGATATTCTTCGTCATAATAGAACCGAACGGAACGCAACCGCAGTTTGCGCTTATGGATTGGGCACTCCATACCAAGCAATGATGGTTTAATCCTGTCTATAGCTATTCTTAGCTGATTTTCGGGGTCTTTAAATAATTCAAGGTCAATCATACTCTGAAAATTAATGTTTTGATGATGCAAATATAAACAAATTCCACTAGGAAAGCCAATGACTTGCAATTACCGGAGCGAGACCGGGGTGGAAACAATTTAAACAGTATTTAAACAATGAATATCCGGCAAAATGACATAGTAGTACGACGCTTCCAGGAAGCCACAACCTTGTGGGTTTCGGAAAGGTATATCTGCGAGGTGCTGGGAGAACGAATGTCTGACTATCTATGGAAAATAGGTAGATTAAATTATAAGAAATCCGTCCCTCCCTGCCACCAGTCAAAGGATATTCTACCCGATACAGGGAAAGCCTGGCGTTATGCCCGTATAAACGGCCAGTTTTACTATGATTTTGACAGAATACCGGACAGGAAAGATACACAGTACCGTTCACGTCTGGGCGATAAAGATTCGTTGTTGCTGGCTGCTGACAGTTCCGTGGAAATAGGACGCAGGGCTGTCGAAAGAAGTACAACGGATATGATCCAGCAATACGTAAGCCAGCGGATCAGCAATAACGACGTGACTATTTTCCGTTTTAAGAAGATAAATGGTACCTGTAAATACAACCTTGACAAAGCCCATGAGTTGGCTGAAGCTATTACATGGGCACGCTGCATAAAAGCCCTGGTTGTTAATGGAGGATTCAAAGAGTTCGGCATCAAAACAAAAGAGGCTTTCTATGAAGCCTGTGCAACCATCCTCCACAAAAAGCAACTGGAAGGTTTTATGATTACAACCGGAGGGAGCCTCCGCAAAAAATTACATTATTTTCCGGCAGATGAATCGGAACAATATGCCTTTTTTGTAACGAACCGGTTCGGTAACGATAACGCCCGTAAACTGGGTAAATACAAACTGGTAGACGAAGATACAGGCGAAATAAAACGCTTTGACATCCACGAAGCACTTATCCTAAAGCTATGGATGAACTTCGGCGGATCAGCCAAAGAAACAAAGGTTGCCCTTTGGAGCCAGTACGAACGCGATATACAATGGTTGGGCGAAAAGGTTCTGAGTTATTCCACCTTCTGCCATTATACCAACATGTATGATACACGCCTTAAAACCTACAAGGAACGTCACGGATGGAAAGCTTATGCTTCTACTTTCCTGTCATACATACCGTCTGAATCCCTCCGTTATGGAAATTCCCTTTGGTGTGCCGATGGTTCCGGAACATTAGCCTATTCTTATCTCGATAAAACCGGTAAACTCCGTTCCATGCGTCTGTATATCATTATGGTTACAGACGTTGCAACGGGTAAAATCGTAGGCTGGGCACCTGCCATAAAAGGTCAGCACAAAGAGACGCCGGAAATGGTGAAGCAAGCCGTTTTGATGGGCTTGGAAGGATGCGGACGCCGGGAGATCATGGAGTTTGTAAGCGACAACCACGGTGCATTCACTGGCGGTGAAAGCGTAGAGTTTTTGACACAAGTTTGCCGAAAGGTTAGAACCATCGAAGCGCATAACTCCCAAGCTAACTATGCTGAAACCCAGTTCCGCCTGTTTAAGAAAACAATCCGTAATGAGTTTAACTGGCTTGGGTCAAGCTGGGGTTCTACTGATATAGAGAATACCGCCAATGAGGATTACCTGAATAAAGAAACATTTCCGTCCTATGAAGAAGTAATTGGACAGATAGCCCGAAAGATAGACGATTGGAACAACCAGGTAACCCGTACAGGTGAAAGCCGTACAGAGTTATACGCTGAAAGTATCCACCCGGAAGCAAATGAAATTGATTCCCGTGTATGGCGGCATGTGGCAGGCAACTATACCAAACAGGAAATTACCCGCCAGCGTGGCAATATCGTAATCGAAAAAGCAGGACAAAAATATATGTTTGAAATACCGGATGTCGCTTCAATCAGTGAAGTGATCCGTAATTACCTGGGTTATGCTGCCACAGTGGAAGCCCATATGTATTGGGATGAAGAAGAATGCGACCTCTATACGATGGACGGACGTTTTATGTTTACCTGCTTTGCTGCCCGTAAGGCAGTTAAGAGCCACGCCGAAGAAACGGAAGAAACCGCCCATAACCTGGGACACCATGTATGGCGCCAGGCAGCCCAGAAAGAGGCTGTTTTACAATATGAAAACGAAGCCCGCGAAGTCGCAGACTGGCTGGATGAACAACTGCCGTACGGCGTAGCTGCCAAACTTAATGGCGGTAAGAATGCAAAAGAGGTTACCAACGAACAAAAAGAACGTGCCCTTGAAATAAAGGCAAACCGGAAAAAAGAGGTTGTCCCTTCTTCCAGCCAAGACGAAGACGAATATATGCAAATGAGAAAGAAACTATATAAAAACAATTGATATGATAACATTAGAACAAAAACGGGAAATTGCACAAGCCTGCATTGATTATGCAACCGCTAACGGTTGGGTAAGTGATAAGACAACCGGGGTCAACCAGATGGCCACTTTTACGAAAGTGAATGTCATGTATGTATCACATATTTTACGTTTTGATTTTACGTATAAGGATTCAAAAACAGGAGAAAACAAGGAAATAGCCGAACGTTGGTTCCGGCAATTGGCCGAATGTATCGGCATGAAGCTGCAAAAAGAATACTGGCCACATGTTGACACCCCACAGTATAATGCAATTGACCTTGAACTACGCGAATCATTGGCAACGAGTGCTACCCGTGTCTTGATTTGTGAAAGCGGATCAGGGAAAACATATACAGTTGACAGGTTTAAAAAAGAATTTCCGAACCGTGTATTTGTTATTACGTGCCACCGCTATGACACGGTAAATGACCTGATAGATAAGATGGCAGAAGCAATGGGACGTACGGCGGAAGGTAAAAGCATCGGCAGGCGCCTTACCATCTTAAACGTATGGTTATACACACAAGGGCGTTTTGACGGGAGCAAGCCGGTTATCATCTTTGACGAAGCCGAAAACCTGACACTTAGCACATTCCAGGCATTGAAAGCCATGTACGATACAATCAATTGGAGTTGTGCTATTGTCCTAATCGGAACCGACCAGCTCATAAATACAATGGAACGGTTGAAGAATAAAAACAAACAGGGCATGCCCCAATTCTATCGCCGCTTTAAAGCCGGAATCCGGTATATCACGCCGATGGATCGTGACTTTAATGTATTCCTGGCGGATAAGCCTTTCCCTGTTGCATTCAAAAATACGATCCGTAGCTTGTGTGAAAACTACGGGGAATTGCACGACTTCCTTGTACCTGCCATGCGTGAAGCCGACGAAATGGGGGTTCCGTTCACAGAACGCTTTTTCCGTATGAAATACCAATTGCCAATAAAAGACTGATTATTCACTGTTAAAACATCATTTATATGGAACTTAAATTAGACAAGGAGGCCATTTGTGCCCAATGCAGGAAAAATAAAGTACATGCGGATGTATGCCGGATGAAGGATAAGTCACTTCGGGGACAGGTAGAAATAGAATTTTCAGTGTGTGGAGTGTGTGGGAAAGGTTATTGTAGCCTCCGTGCTGATCCCGACAAACGGCAATGCGAGTTCTGCGAAGATTCCATTTATAATAATGTGAATGAAGACGGGACTTTGGAATGTGAGCTGGTCTGGAAAAAAAAAGACTAATCCCGAACGGTTAACGGGGCGGTTCGATTCCGCCTCCGGGAACAATAATAATCACTTAAAATACAATCAAATGAAGGCAAACGAAGAAAACCTAAAGCAAAAGCGGAAAGTATTCCATGTGTTGTTGGCCAAAAGTATGATGCTACAGGCAAAGCCGTACATGCTCGAGAGCTATGGGGTCGAATCAACCCTTGATTTATCTGAAAGCGCACTGGACGAGTTAATAGCCCGTGTACGCCGGATCATGTATGGTAAAGAAGAAGATACAGACAAGACTGTCCGTGAATTACGTCACAAATGCTTACGTATTATATCAGAAATCGGTATTGATACAAAGGATTGGGAAAACGTAAACCGGTTCATGATGAATCCACATGTATGTGGCCGTATGCTGTATGAATTGGACGAAGAAGGTTTGCGTGCTCTACGGATGAAGCTGTATGCTATCCGTGACGAGGTTGAACGCCGCCGGATCACCAGCCAGGAGGCACAATTAAAAGAACAGCGGCTTGCCGCATTAAACTAATGCCGTCATGGTAAAAATCAAACAAGACAGGAAAGTTACCACTCCTGCCGATCGGGAGGAAATGAAGCGCCTGGAAGAAGAAAGCGACCGGATTCTGGATTTGCTTTTCGAGAATCCAACAGACCAAAGGCTACTGGATAAGCTTAACCAGATAGATGTTGCCTATGTCCGGTTGTCGGGTGAGAAATCAATGGAGTATTAATAACATAAAACAATTACAATCATGACAGATTTAAGTAAACTATCAAGTGAAGAAATTGCAGTCCTGCTCAAACAAAAACGGGAAGAAGAACGCCAGGCTGCACTGAAAAAGCGGGAGGCTTACGAAGGTATCCGTGCCGAATTGGTACAGAGGGTGTCTACAAAAGTACGTTCCGTATGTGAAGAAGTAAAGGGCTTGCATACTTTCTGCGTGTCCGAAATGGGCGCTTTCCGTCAGGTCTTGGCTGAATACGGACAGCTTCGCAACGCGGAACAAATGAACTATACGGTACAGGAAGGTGACTTTAAAATAGAAGTAAAAGCCTGTAAAGTAAAGAAGTTTGATGAGCGTGCCGATGCTGCAGCAACCCGCCTGATCGAATTCCTGCAAGCATGGATTCAGGGAAAAGAAGACGGGCAGGACAACCCGATGTACCAGTTGGCAATGACATTACTGGAGCGTAATAAGTATGGCGATCTGGACTACAAGTCTATCAGTAAATTATATGACCTGGAAGGACGTTTCAATGACCCGGAATATTCCGCTATCATGTCCCTGTTTAAGGAAAGCCATTTGGTAGAAGGCACTTCGGTAAACTTTTATTTTTCCGAGAAAAACACAATGGGCGTATGGACACGTCTGGAGCCATCATTCAACCGGCTGTAAAACGATGTAAATCCGTAAATCTCATCCCGGGATATTGGATATATGTATGTCCCTGTGGTTGTCAGTATTCGGTATCCAGGGTGGCACGGAAAACAGAAAAATACTTTGTCTATTGCTTTGCCTGCAAACAACAAAATGGAAAATATTACAGAGTTATGATTGAAAGAATAGAATTTACAACGAATTGGAACGGAAAGCTGAACTGCAACAGCTTCACTACGATGCGGCTCCATAATCCGGTTAAGTATTGCGTAGGGGCCATCAAGCAGATATATCTGCAGGGCGTGTGGAAAGGCAATGCCAAGATAATAGAGGTGCGCCGTATCTATCTGAGGGAGATCAACCGGTTTATAGCAAAACTGGACACTGGTTTATCGCCAGAAGATTGCCGCCAACTTTTCCGCACCATGTACAAGAACCGCCCCGGTATCAACTGGGAAACTCAGCTAATAGACCTCTGTCTGTTGGAATACACGAAAGAAAGTAAGGAACCTGAATTATTTAACTACTAATCCTGAACGGTTATTTGTGTCGGGGTTCGATTCCCCGACCGGGAACAAATTTTATAAACTATTTATTATGAGCATAAAACAAAACTCAATCCTTGTTATGCCTCCTGAATATCAGGAAGTGTGGGAAAAAATATCATTCACAGGCTATCGGTGTCCGGTCTGTAATGGGCAGAAAAGTTTTTCGGAACAAGTTGGGTATAACCAGTATGAAGAAAAAGCCTGTGATTATTGCAAGGGTACCGGCAAGGTCAAGGCAGAAATCACGATAAACTGGGTACCAGATGCGGATTGACAATATTACTAACTATTAAATATACAGCGATGAGCAAATTAAGAGCAGAAGACGCAAGAAAGATTGCGAATGACAATTCCGAAGCCATCCAAAGTATTTTGGATGATGTATTTAAAATGATTGAACGTACTGCAAAAGAGGGACGTTTTAAACTGAACTACACATCTGAAATTTCGGATGTCAACCTCATTACTCCGGTCATGGAGCAATTAACAACAATGGGCTACCGAGTCGATAGCTGTAGCCTTAAAAATATCAATTTAACGATAGAATGGTAACCTAAAAAATCAATACAATGAAAATAAAAGAAATGAATAATGTATCTGAAATGATACAAGGTTGCAATGAAGCAGTAGTTAATTATGCATTAACTGATAATATGAAATTAGTTCATATGGTTACTTTTTACAATTCAAATGATTGCGACATTGAACATGTCTGTAGTTCATTGAACGAAATCTGTAAAAGGCAAGGTAATATATCAATATGTAAAGCATTTTTATACAAAATCATATCATTAGCAAAAGTTGCTAAAAATAAAGGTTTTGATTTTCATGCAATACTATTTAAAGATATACCGGGCTATGCGCCCGATCAAGATCGTGTTTCTGATTGTAGAACCTCAAAATCAACAAGGATATGAAAATACTTTATTTTTTCCATAGAGAATATGCACCTCAATCGGGTATCATATTAGCGGCCTATTTAAAAAGGAGTTCAAACGGACAAATATTTTATGAAAGGGTAGAATACTTAACCCTCTTTACGCTCAAAGGCTCAAATCAAGTTGTTTCTTTTTATCATGAATTTGCAAAAAACGACCATGATATTCTTTGGATAAGAAATAGAAAAGAACTGCTTTCTGACATAGCAAAAGATCAATTAGAGATTATTGAAGGTCATAATTATATTCGTTTTCGAGAGGCTGCTTTAAATATTTATAAAGGCGTAGAAATACCTGATTTAAAAACGTTCAACCATAAAAAAGTATGAATATAAAATACAAGGATATAGATGCTATATCATACGCATTGTGCTACGCTAATGCAATGTTAGATTTCAAAATAGAAGAGCTTGAACAAAAAGGATTCAACAATGCAGTAGCAGGCTATAGAGCAAAAAAAGAAGAAATAAAGGAAGGAATAGATGCACTTCAAAAGATAAGGAAAGAACTTCATTTGAAGGATGATTATGCTTATAATGAAGTATTCGGAGTGTTTAACGTATAACTTAATAAAGAAATGAAAATAGCAAAAATAATAGACACCTGTACAGAATGCCCGAATAGTAAGAGGTTTATCGATGATTCAGCAAATCATGGCTATGTGTTAATTTGTCTCAAATCCAAACGGCTAATAAGTATAAATAATGTCTTAAACCATCAATACGGGGTCGATCCTGTCAATATTCCTGAATGGTGCGAGATGGAGGATTATAAAGGAGAAAATAAACCTGATAGTTTATAATGGTTTCAAAACCTGTAAGATATGAACCTCTCGATGTATAGGTAATCGAACGGTCTTTGACGTATTGGATTTATCGCTTATGTTATAAAACATACAAATAATAATGTGGTAAGTTTGCCACATTGAAAAATTAATTGTATATTTGTAATACAATATAAAACAATTAGAAGTGGTGGCAACACTTATAAATTCTGCAGTTTAAAAATGGCAAAATATACTATCACTTGCAAATGCGGTCACGAGATCACAGTTAATATCGTAGGAAAAGTATCTGAAAGAGAAGGAAAGGCTGAATATCTTGCAGGCAGATTGTGTCCTGAATGCTACAAGAAAGAAAAAGAGTTAAGTGCTAAAGAATTGGTACAGGAAGATATGAATCTTCCTGAACTGAACGGATCTGACAAGCAAGTATCATGGGCCACATCCATCAGAACAAAATTTATTGAAACGGCTGAAGAATTGTACACTAAAGCTCCTGATTCTAACAAAGAAAAAATACGCCAGGTTATTGATTTGTACAAATCCGATATGCTTAAAAATACATCATCCTCTTTTTGGATTGATAAAAGATACGATTTGTCTCTAACCGATGTCGCTAGAGAAGCAAGTAAATACGTAGGCAAATAATACTTTAAAGCTGGACTATCGGCATGACGGGTAAAAAAAACAATGACAGAACACATATACATTATCAACGACTGTTATTTAGATAGGGAAGCTCTTATAGACACTATCAGGAGAAAAAAAGCCCTCATTGAAAAGACAGGACATCCCTATTTATTTGAGGAAAAAACAGCTTATGAGTTAAAAGATGAAGAAGGATATAAACACGAGTATGTGGCCGAAGATCAATTATCAGATGAAGATATAATTTTTATGATCGAAAAAGGTAGTGGAAACTATCTTGATCTTAAAAAACAAGATGAAGATGGGTTGTTTTCCTATATTAAACAAGAACCTGAAATTGTACAAGTTAAAACTATCAATCTTTACAAAGCCGAGAAAAGTATCAGAGAAACTATAGGTACAAGAATTAGTGATATCCGAGATAAAAGAGGATATACACAAGATCAACTGGCATCACGCGCTGGTATAGATAGATCAAACTTGTCAAAGATAGAGGCTGGGAAATACAACGTAAGAGTTGATACCTTGGAGAAAATATGCTCTGCATTAGGATGCAGACTTGACATTGTCGAAGATTATACATTATCAAACATAGATTTATCTCTTTGAAAAATTATTATTAGTATATTTGCAGATATAAATGTCGCACTTCTGTGCGTGGATAGAAACAATTGTTGGTAACAAACAGTTTGTAGGCGGTAAATTCAAAACTTACCGCCTTTTTTATGTCCGGGCGGTATCTAAGTTCGGACATTTTTGTTTCAAATCAGATAAAAGATGAAATTCTCTAAATAGAACAGCAAAGTCGCCCAGTTGCAGCCGGGCGACTTCTGTAAACTCTCACGCGGCGTTTAACCGCCGGATAAGCAGTGTTTAACCAATGTCCTACAAAGATAGGGCTTTACTTTGAAAAATATACAACTATGGAAGCACAAGTATTTAACCTATCAACAAACAGATTTCCGTCCTATTCCAATCATCTATCTGTTAACACAAGTTCTAAAGGCATCCTATTCTGCGATTTTGCAGCCACCTATCTTGCCAAATGCCGGAAATCAGTTAAAGCAAAACATTGTTACCAAAACGTACTGGATCACTTTGTCAAGTTTTGTAGGATCAACAATATTGCTCCAATGACCTACGAAATAGGCATGGAAATGATGGAAGATTTTGTTTATTACTTACAAGCTACGGCAAAACTTATGAGTACCACCGTTGCCGGCCACCTATGCCATATAAAGACATTGTTAAAGATGGCCTCTTATAGCGGGTATGATATTGATTATACCTATTCTGACGTTAATGTTAAAATGGACGAGCACGACGTTGTTACGTTGGATCGGGACGAGATCACCCGGATATACGTATATAGTAATTTGACAAAATCAGAGATTGTAGTACGTGACTTGTTTGTTATTGCCTGCCAGACAGCTTTGCGTTATTCCGACTTTTCCCGTTTGACTGAGGACAACTTTATTGACAATGTAATCCAGATCAAAACACAGAAAACTGGCACCCTTGTAATTATTCCGCAATCGAAGTATGTGCGCGAAATCTTACGTAAATACAACTACCAGTTACCCAAATGTCCTTGTATTCAATATTTTAATAAAGTCATAAAAAGCGTGTGCCGAAAAGTCGGAATTACCCAGTCTGTACCATACGAGCGTACTATAGGCTTGGAACGGGTTTCATTGATGGTCGAAAAATGGAAACGTATCGGTTCTCATTCAGGTAGACGTAGCGCCGCGACCAATATGTTTTTAGCCGGAATACCGGCACTTCGGATCATGAAAATCACCGGACACAAAACAGAAGAAGCATTTATGCGCTATATTGGATTAAGCAAAGAAGAAAATGCGGCGGTATTGGCAGGGAATATGTTTTTCCATTAGAATTTATTGCTAATTTCAAATCAATTCATACTTTTAATGCTGAAAAAGTATTTTTTCATAGTTTAAGTTTTAGGTAGGCAGTAGCTGTGAAGCTGCTGCCTTTTGTTTTTATTACTGTTTTATTTGGCTTGTGTTGTTTATGACCTTTATTTTGTAATCAAAGTATAGGAATATGCCGGAACAATACGAATTAGGATTTGATGTTGGGACAACAGTCCCGGAACGACTCAGAAGGAGACGGGTAAGAATGCCTGCAACTTCTGAAACCGATCTTTCGAATCGTCGTATGCGTGTAAATGATCGTAATCGTACCTTGATTGCTCGTTATTATTATTGGACAGAGATACGCCGCAGGCGGTTTGATGATGTAATGTATATCCTTTCAAAACAAGAATTTTTTGTAGAAGAACGAACAATAAGCAATGCTTTACTTGATTTGAGTGATTATTTAAACGACCTTTACAAAGTAAAAAAAGAAGCTAGAGAACTAAAAAAGGAGTTCCCTAGCTGGAATTGGGATAATAATTAAACTGATTTGATATGAAAAGACTATTGATGTTATTATTGGTTTTGATACCTGTTCTTTCTTGGTCACAAGACAAAATAAATTATGATTCTGAATATAAGTACAGCTCAAGATATACAGTGATAGCCACTAATACTGTTAAACGGAAAATTTATCAAAAAAATGATAGTATTATCATTGAAAAATATTTTAAAGATTCAGGGGCAAACCTTTCTTTGAAGATTGACAAAAAAGATGATAATAAGGAATTGATGTTTCTTAAGCGAAAAGACAATGCCCCTTGGTATTACTGTCATGATAAACTTGGATATAAATATATCCTAATTGGATTACATAGTAAAACGGTTGATTTATATACCATCTGGTCAGAATTGGAAATCGAAAAAGAAACCTTTGAATAATAAGTAAGCGGGGCACTCCACCCCGCTTTATTTATTGTAGTTCCATAAACGTTGTCCCATAAACAATAGTATATACCTTAACCTTGTTTGCTTGTACAGTTGATCTCGCACTTTTCCGGCTAACGGGTGAAATAATTTCTTCTGCTGTCCAGCCTTGCATACAGTTTTGTATCTTCTCTATTATATCCAGCCTTTCCAGTGCCTTACGCCGTACGGCTTCCGGCGCTTTACTGTTCGTTTCTCCGGCAGGTTGGAATCCTATACGTAAAGTAATGTTTGCGGTAACAAGTTGCTCCGTTTCGTTTTCATCCTGGCAGGAAGGGTATTGGATATCTACCAGACAACAGGGAAAATCTACAGCCGGTCGTATATCTGCTGCCGTATTCAGTTGTCCTTCGTCTTCATCTATCCAGCGTAGTTCCGGTACTTCTTTCTCCAAATGGTCGCATAGCGCAATAAATATTTCTGCATTCATGGTTTGTCTATTTTAATGAGTTTATATATCCTTCTATCCGTTTGTGTATTTCCGCTGCCAGTTCATCCGATTTACCCATAAACTGGCGTTGTGGTATGTTTGCCTGGCGGGTGTGCTCCTTAACATTCACATCCCCGTATTTTCGCGTTCGGCGCACATGTGCAGGCACTACCACCGATCCCGCATAGCCTTCGTTGTGTACTTTGGCATAGCCTACCTGATCGTTTCCGGCAGAGATAACAACCTTATCACGCCCTACATAAGCCGGGCGGATGCTGTTCAAAAGTTTCCCGCTGTCTATCAGCAGGGAGCCTGTTTTCTTTGGGATTCTGGGCGGCACCCAGGGGTTTCCGTCAAAAGCCTTTTCGGTAAAGCGTCTTTTATAATATTCCGTGGCCGTCTCCGCCACTATGGCGGATGCCCTGTCCAGCACTTTGTCCGGCAGGGTGGTTAAATAATTTTCTAATCCGTTGAAATCCATATCAAAAAGTTTTATATATTTGTAATCAGAAGCGCATAGTTCCGGGGGTGAATAGACGATGCCACCCTCGCGGGTGATGGGGGCATTATGAAGGCTTGGGCTTTATACAGCGGAGCGATGCGTTAACCCGAAGCGGCGATAGGAAACTGGCTATCCAATCCGGTAAAGCGGAAAACCTCGTGCAGGCATTCCAATAAGGCGGACGGACGCAAAGACTTGTCACCGCGTTATTTTTTTATCAACAGCCCCCGGCGGTACCTCCATCTGGGATCTATTTTCCGGCTTTTCTTCGATACCTCCCTGATCCGTGGGTTTTGTTCTATTTCAAACCACGTTGCCACCCGGTACACCGTCCCGTTCTTTACGTCACACACCACGTTTATAGCCTTGCCGGAGTAAAACTTGATAAAGTTCATGTTCCTAAACTCCCCGCCTTTTACATAATCGTTGATCCATATTTCATCCGGCCTGGAAAGCGTATCAACCATGCAATCAAGCAAAGGAATACGTGTTTCCGTGTACTTCCCAGCCGTGTGCTTTTTGAAAACATTCTCCGTCAGTTCGACATCCCGTCCTTTGTAATCCTTTATCAACCGGTGAGAGGCCAGCCATTCATCCGTATTGCCTTCAAACAGGGGGGCTTCTGTTGTTGCTGCCCCCAGTTTCTTCCCGAATGAATCCAACCCGTAATCATTGTAATAAAGGTTACCCACCAGCTTTGATGCCTTGTCAGGGAATTTCTGTATATACATCTGGTTGCGGGTGAATACCTCTGCCGTCTTACCCCTGTTCACATCCCAATGCTGGGCTTTGTTCTGTTGCCATTCGGCCGTATCAAAATAAGCGTCGCACCTTTCCTGCATAGCCTTAATATTGACGCCCGCTACTTCATGCGCCATACGCGGAACCACATAACAGCGGCATTTCCACCCGTTTGGCGGGAATATCTTATTCCACCTCGGATCATTAGCCGGCAATATCAATCCATCCAGTTCGGCATGTTCCGGCCGTACCTTATCATCCCCTGCTGTTTTGTACTCCCAGTATGGGAACAGGTCGGTTTGTTTGACAAGCCGCTGGTAATTACTTGCCGATTCCGCCGTTAATACCGCAGTCTCATGCTCTGTTTTCTGCCATTGCTTGTTGAAAACTTCCGTTACCTGTGATGCTTTCTGATAAAAGTCTTCAAAACTGTTGCTCTCCCGGAACAGGCTGTTTAATTCCTGCAATTCTGCCAATGTTTTAGCGGCTGAGAAATGAAAGAGGTTTATTTCCATAGCCGTGGTAAACGCATCATCCCTTGCCCCGTATGTAACCCCGGTATCTGCAAGTCTCAATTTCTTGTTGTTACCTTCTGAAATAGCGGCTACCAGATCGCCGGAAATAAAATTGAATAGTTCGCTATCGAAATAAAGTCCGCCTCCACTTTCGGCTATCCGGTTAATGATTCTGTTTTCCAACGTGTCATCACTCAGCCGTATGCGGGCTTTTCCATTCAATGCCCCGGCTTGCGGGGCTCCTGCGAAAAAATCCCACAAACGGAGATACCAGCTACGGTCATGGTTCTTTATATCCGGTTTCTTGTCTTTCTGGCCGTCAGGATCGGCCGGATTATCAGGATCATCGTCTGGCGGTAAAATAAGTTGCGGCTGTTGTTCCTTCCGTGCTATCGGCTCGTCTCCTTCGGGTAATGGAATATTATACTTGTCATACAGATAAGATTGCGGTATAGGTAATATATCCGCCAACTGTACAGTCTCTGCTACCGTTATCTCCTGTGCCTTATCCAGGAATTTGAACTTACCACCCGATACCGGATAACCCCGTTTTTCAAGTAACGGAACAAAGAACTTATTCAACATGCGTTCCACAAAACGGCGATCTGCGCGGTGTTTCTTTTCCTGTACTTCCATGTGTACCTGGCTTTGGGAAAGTGAACTGCCGTCCTGTGTTGTCATGGTTTGCCCCAGGATAGTAATAAGTACCTCCTCGTTGCAGGCGTTCCGAAAGTCATTATAAAGAGCCCCGTTACCGCTGTTGCTGAGTGTGGTTTGTTCGGCTTCCGTTTCTTTGGGTATTACCAAATACGGGGCGGAACCAGCCTCTTCAAAGGCCTGTATCAATGCGCGGCGGCTTTGTTCGTCCATACTGCTATACTTTCCGATACGCTGGGGCATCCCGAACAGTTCGACAAATTGCGCCCAGTCGCCAAAGCCGCCCCGTTTGTAAATAACATAAGGCGCGGCACGGAGCAGTATGCCGTAGTCATCATCTTGTCCGAACTGGGTAATAAGATCGTTGCCGGCATAAGGTATGCCGTGTTCGTCTTCTTCGCGTATTGCTATCTCTTTTGTTTTCGGACGGATGTGTTTACGCGGTATTGATTTAAAGCTTAGTCCGTCCTTAAAGTCAAATTCATCTACCGTTATGCCCCAGAAGCGGGATAACATTATATCGCGCAGGAGCAATTCAAATTCCGGTGTGTCCATCAGGTCGTCAATCACATCGGCACGCTTACCGTTAATTGTAAATGCCAGGTCGGCATCCGTTACCGCATCGATACGTTTGTCGATTGCATCCGAAAGGTAGCCGTCAATCAGGAGGTCTGTATAGAGGTCATATAGTTTTGTCCGGTTCCCCATATCCGCCAGGCGTAGCGCGCTTCGCCACGTACCAATATCATTTATCCCGCGGTGTATGGGGCGTACCAGTATTTCGGTATGTACCGGAGCTTTATTTTTACCGGGCTGATTTAAGCCCGTTTGAAGCGTTCTCTTTTTTTTGTTTGCCATGATTCATCTTTTTATTTTGGATTGATTGTGCAAAAGTTTAAACAGCGTTTAAACGCTCATTCTAGTAATGCTGTGTCCTCTTGGGATTGCTCCCGTAGGCAACCGGGCCGATCGGATTGTTTTTTTCGGCTTTTCCTCCTTCCGGTTCCTTACTCGGTAGATCGGGCGAAACATCGCCACGCTGTACGGCTTTGAGCCAGTCAACGGCACGTTCGTACCGGTCTTGCCTGAGAGGTAATTCACTCCCTGCATTGCACAGGTTGATAAGATGCCATACGGCAATGTCCTTTACGAAAATCAGCAGTAGCTGGTTCCGTTTACTACCGGAGGCGGAAAAGGTACGCGCCGTATCAAACCGGGTCAGGTAGCCGCGCGCCTCGGCAATGGCGGCATCGATAGCCGCTTCGGCAATCGTATTGTCTCCCCGTGTAATGGTTTCCACCTGTTCATCGTGCAGGTGGGTGCTTAGTTCTTGTAATGTCAGGTATGCCATGTGTTATAATGGATTGGGTTATTAATATCGTTTATTGTTCCGTGGCCGGGTGCCTACCGTGCAACTTCCGGCCTTTAGTGATACCATTTTCTGCTGGCAGACATAGAAGCCGCCTTCTACACCATCCGGGCCGTCGGCAGGTGCCGGCAGTCCGTCGTCAAACAACAGGAATTGTTCTTCCAGGCGAGCCATGTGAGGGTTGTCCTTTTCGGCAATATTCAGTATCATACGCCCGGCACGGTTCAGGGGTTCAAGATTCCCCTCTATACGGGCAAACTTGTCCGGCTTATTACGTAAATCCGGGGAGATTGGGATAATATATCCGGTTTCCTCCCATTTCTTTTGGAAAAGCGGAACAAAGACCTGCTCATAAAAAGGGTCTTGGAGTTTGTTGTTTTCAATAAAGTTATAGACTTGTGTTTTGTCTTTCACATAGTCACGTTGGTAGTAGTACCAGTTGACAAATTCTTCATTCTTTACATGATCCAGATACCCTGTTATCACATAGAGGTTGCCTTCCAATATGCCTACAAGAAAGTTTGCTTTGTATGATCCCAGTTTTTTTACCCCCTTTTTATTGGCGACTTTATTGGATGGTGCCGGGTCTCCATAACTGACCAGGAACGGGAATTTATGTAGAGGCGGGATAGCGCCCCATTTAATCTCTTTAAAATAACTGCCTTCCGTCACCGGGTTGTTGAAACATTCTTTTTGGGCACTGGCGGCGCTTACCTGTGCCAGTACATCGTCTATCGTTTCCTCGTCGTTCTTTTCCGGCCAGACGGATGTTCCATAGGCAAAGTCATTTTTTGCGTCAGGGTGGTTCATGTCCACCATGCGCAGGTTGATAATATCCCAGTTACCGATTGGATGCTCGCGCTCTGAAAGTTCCCTTGCTTTCTTTCCGGCACGGGCTACACAGCAGTCTTTAGCTATGATATTACCGCAAAAGATGGTAAGCAGCGGTTCGGAAAAAGAGCGGGTAAAATAAAGCGCCTGTTCAAACCAGTTCCATTTGTCATTAACGATCTCCGGGTTCCGGCATTCTTCGTCCGTATCGTAATCATCAACCAATATTGTGTCAGGGCGTACTTCTTCGATCTTTACACCGCGGGGAGATTGGCGGGCGCCAACGGCTATAAAAGATACCCCATTTTTCGTAATAAAGTTATCTTCCGTCCATTTAAACCCCTTTTGGTCGCCATAGTAGAATTGTATTCGCTGGTTGGCTTCGAGTTGCGCCCGGTAATGGCTCAGGAGCTTTATTGCATTGTCGTTACTGTTGGAACAAAGGATGATGTTGCGTTTCTTTCCGGTAAGTACCAGGAACAGTACAACGAACATGACAATGGTACTTTTTGCCAGTTCACGCGCCCAGGATAAGACTTCATACCAGTTCTTGGGGCTGTATACGAGCCGTTTTATAGCTTTTTTCTGAAATTCGGCAAACTCATATTTTGCATAGTTCGGAAACATTTCTTTCATCCATAGTAAGGGGTGGCTTTCCAGGTAAGAAAGCCGTTTTTGCCGTTCGGCATAATCCATGTCGAAATCGACAGCCGTATCTTTACGGAGTGCCTTAAGATATCCGTCCCAGTCTTCAATGGCCTGTTTGTCTATCGCTTTGAACGTTTTCATTTCAATCTCTCCTTTATGTATGCGTCAAAATAGTAGCTTAATTCTTTGGCCTTTTCCACATCGGTTTTGCGTAGCCAGTCTAGCAGCCCTTTAGACACACTGATAATATCCGATATACCTGTTTCTTTTTCCATCTTCTCAATGGTAGATGCCAGTTTGTTGATCGTATCGGCTTCTTTAGACGTAGCAAAACGTTCGCCGTCTTTACGTCCGGCTATGGCCTTGTTAATCTCCGCTACCTGGCGGTAGAGGTTGGCCAGTTGTTCCTCGCGTGTAAGACTGACAGAGGTCTTCAATTCCTCCCATTTTTCGATCTTTACCCACTTACATAAGGTTTGTTTACTCACTCCCACACGTTCGGCTACCTCGGCCTGCGTAAGATGTTCTTTCAAATAGAGCATTTTCGCCCAGTCCTTTTTTTGTTTTATGCTTAAATCCGCTCCCATCTATATACCTTTTTTATTGGTTTACACCATCAAAAGTACAGACCTGAAACCGACTAGAATAATCGTATTGTATTGGTCTACAGATATATGTAAATAAACTGCACAAATAGCGTAACCATTACAAACTGATTTTTTTACCTCATTTTAAGCCTCCAACTTTGGGGTAGAAAATCAAAAAAACGATGGCGAAAAAGACATTTATATTACACGATGATACAGTTAACACACAGGGATTCCGTATGCTCACCTCCGGGGCTGACCTTTCCGTGTTTATCAGTAATCCGGTAATGCTCCTTAACCATAATGATTGGGATTTGCCGATCGGCCGATGGGAGAATATCCGCAAAGAAGGCAACCGGATATTGGCTGATGCTGATTTTGACGAAAAAGACGAACGGGTCGCTGCTATCATGGGGAAAGTAGAACGGGGCTACCTGAAAGCGGCCAGTATCGGTGCATGGCCTCCCCTTGAAACATCTTCCGATCCTGCCCTGATGCTACCCGGACAGGAATTGCCTACGGTTACCAAATGGCTTGCGCGTGAAGGTTCCATTTGTCCCATCGGGAGTAACCACAATGCACTGGCCATGTATGATAAGGAAAACAAACGCATAGACCTGAGCGACAAAAAGCAGCTTATAAAATTATTCGATACCGGAAACGGTAGTAACCCATATAAAAATGAAGTACAAATGACAATTTTAACAGGACTATTAAAACTGTCGGATAATGCCAACGAACAGGCCATTGCCGACGAAGTGCGTAAAATCATCCAGATGCGCGACAACCTCCAAACGGAGAACGGGACATTGAAAACAGAGAACGGGGCGCTGACTGCCAAGTTGCAAGCCTTTGAGAAAAAGGAGAAGGACGCCGCTAAAGCTGCTGCTATCGGGTTGGTAGATGCAGCCATTAAAGACGGCCGTCTGGATGCCAAAGGGAAAGATGCCTGGCTGGCCATGTTTGACAGCAATTATGAGCAGGCCAAAACGCAGTTGGAGGCTATACCAGCCCGCGGATCGGTAGCGGCACAAGTGCAAACCTATGCCGGTGATAAAGGTGCAATCAAGTTGGCGGATATGGCATTTGCCGACATCGTTAAGGCTGACCGCCTGAAAGAACTGAAGAAAGAGCCGGAGTTGTATAAACAGAAGTTTTTTGAGGCATACGGAAAATATCCGGCCTGAAACAAGTATAAACCATATAAAACAAAATGTAAGAATGAAAGCAAAATTTATTGTTGCGCTGGTAACTGCGCTATTGTTTAACGCCCTGACTAGCGGGATATTTGCCGATACATTAGGTATCAGCCACGGGGCTATGTTTGCCGTACAGATGGGATTGTCACTTATTCCCTTGAATATGACAGGCTGCCTGTGTGAAGGGCTGAACCGTGAAATCTGGATTCCTGAGATTATTGAAAAGTTCTATCCTGCGGATTCGTTTTTGACCTATTCCAAAAGCCTTGATGCCTGGGTGGATAATAACAAACTGAATCTACAGGAAGCAGGCGTTGATCCGGCTGTATATATCGACAATGAACAATACCCCATCCCGGTGGCTGTCCGTACGGATATACCTCATGAAATTGTCCTCAAACGCTTTGATACCGAAAACACGGTGCATATCAATGCAATTGAGATTGAGGAATCCGCCGAAAAACGCCAGAGTGTCATTGAAGGACACCGTAATTCCCTCCGCCAGAAGTTTGCCCGCCTTGCCGCCTTTAACTGGGCACCGGCACAAAACGGGGAGTTTACGCCTGTCAAAGCATCGGACGGAAAAACCAATGCCCGTGGGTATAAGTCCATGACATACGAGAAGGTAATGGACATGGAACTGGTATTTGACGAGTTGGAAATACCACTGGATAAACGTGTCCTTGTTTTGAACCCGTTGCATGCAATGGATTTGCGCCTGCAGGATATGGATATGTATAAGGCTTTCTACAGTGAAAACAAACTGTTCTCCTTTACTGTTGTTCGTTCCTCTCTTAATCCACGCTATAACGGTACAACCGGAAAGAAACTGGCCTGGAATGCTGCTGTCTCTGCTACAGATGCTCCTTGCTCACTCTTTTATTACCAGGAAGCAGTTGCCCGTGCCCGTGGTACGGTTGACATGTATTCAAGACTGAATGATCCGGGGTACCGTGGAGATGTGGTTGGCTTTAATATGCGTGGCGTGGCTACGCCTGTAACGGGTAAATACCTGGGTGCCGTTTACTCCCCGAAAGCCTGATGTTTAACTTTTTAATCATTATATAAAATGAGCTATATCAATATGAAATCGCGTAGGAGTTTTGACTTCTACGCCCCTTACAACGAAGAAGGCGAACGCGTGGTAACTATCCCGTTCCCCGTTGCAGTAAAACGTGAAGTGTCTGAAACAGGTATCGTACATGATGCTAACCCGGCTCTGGTAACAGTTGCACCCACAGCCGAAAAGACAATTGATGTGGAAACGAAGGTGCAAGCCGGGTCGTTGATGATTGTCCGTAATGAAGGTACGGCAGTGGCGACCGTCGGCGGCGCCAATTGTGCAGCCTCCAAGGTAACCACCCTGATGTGGGATGGTAACGCGTATGTTGAACTGGCAAATTCTACGATTGCATGAGAACCGGATATAAGGGAATCAACCTGATCAAGTCATTTGAAAGCCTCCGGCAGGAGGCCTACAAATGCCCGGCAGGCGTCTGGACGATTGGCTATGGGCACACTAAGGGTGTCAAGCCTGGGGATAAGATAGACGAACAGGAAGCGGAACAACTGCTGGCGGAAGACTTACGACAGTTTGAAGCCGTTGTAAACCGGGAATGCCCCGGTATCAACCAGAACCAGTTTGATGCACTGGTGTCGTTTTGCTTTAATGTCGGTACAGGCAGCTTTATCAAATCAACTTTACTGAAATGTGTCAAAGCGAACCCCCTGAACACAAATATCCGTCATGAGTTCAGCCGCTGGAATAAATCAGGTGGTATGGTATTGGCCGGACTGATCCGCCGCCGCAAGGCAGAGGCCGATTTATATTTTTCTTAATACTAAAGTGACGCTATGAACTGGGATTTATTATTGTCCATGCTGGGGACAGGCGGGTTGGTTGCTTTTGTGAACTGGCTTATCAACCTGAAAGCAACGCGCCGTAAAAGCGTATTGGATAAGGACGAAATATCCCGGATCATGGCGGAGCGGGATAACGAAACGATACTCAATTTGTATAATGAAAACAGGAACATACTTGAAAAACTGGCATCGCTGGAAAGCATGTTGTATAAGCTGGTTGTTTGCAAGCATTTTGATACTTGCCCTGCCCGTTACGAGTTGCAGAACTACAAACAGAACAACAAATACCAGCGCGCTAGACAGTCTACAGTGGAACAAAAGGGTAAGCGTTACCCTCGCGACAATCCCGTCCAGCCTGGCAAAGTTGATAATCCCGACGGACAGCCTCCGTAATCTGCCCACCGGGGCGGTTTATGAAAAGAAATCCGGGCAGGCAACCCTTAAACTGGGATATAAGGACGGGAATATAATTGCAACGGCAACCTGCGACAGCCTGCAGCAACTGGTGTACACTTATGAAGAAGAATTAAGCCGACTAAAAAAAGAAAACACCGAACTGCAGGAACAGATCAAGCCTCCTGAAAACCCGTTTAAATGGTATTTGTATGGTGTTTTAACAGGCATCATCCTTACAATAGCAAGCGTTTTAATAATCAAACACAAACGAAAATGACAGAAATAAAAAAAACACGATCCGTAGGCCTGAAAAAAATTTTGACAGGTGCCGTAAACCCGGCCGGAGGAATGCCGGAAGCATTGGCCGCACTAGGTAAAACCTTTAAAGGCACGGCATCTTTTAATACCGAAAATGACCAGACACAGGATTTTTATTCGGAGGAAGTCCCGACTGCCCCAGAAGAATCCGTACCTACAGAAGCCGGATTGAAGCAGTTGAAGTGGAACTTGATGGAATGGGATAACCAGGCCTTGATAACAGTATTCGGAGGGGCAACAAAACAGGTTGATGTTATTGTTGATGGTAAAACGTACAGCGTTGAAAAATACGTTGCCCCCCGTGACACGGTAACAATAGAACAGGCAGTAAGGGCTATTAGCCGCTACAATGTGGTTATTGACATTCCGCGTGCTCAAATAACAGCCCGCTTTGTCTGGAACCTTACACAAACCGAAATTGCCCAAATTGAAATAACGGCAAAGGCAATGGCACCTAACGGCGAAGACGACGGCCCGTATGAGATTTACAAATTAGGCGAACCTAAACCGGCTGCATAATGAATACGGTAGAAATGAACGCCGCCGATGCCCTGATGGATCGGCGGCTTAAAATAATACTCCCTGCACCGTGGATCATGCGGGTGTTTGGCAAGAAGACCATACCTGTATGGGTAAAACGTCCGGTTGCCCAGAACCTATTGCGTATATCGCGCCTGTTAGTCAAAATGGGTATAAACCTGAAAGAATTGAAAGCAGGTGAATTGGGTACTTTAATGGAATGTATCGCTGAGAACCTGGTGCCGGCATCGCGTATTATTGCCTATGGAATGATACGGGGATCCATTGCCTCCTGGATGTTAAACCGTCCGCTTGCCTTATACCTGCGTTGCTATATGGACATGCGTAGTCTGGCGGAACTGGCAAACATTATCGTGCTGATTAGCGGAGGGGAGGATTTTGTGAGTATTATCACGTCGGTGAGCAATTTAAGGATAACGCAGCCGACGGAGAGCCAGACAGGAAACGGGAGTTAAAGGAGGATTATGAACCTCCCCATAGCCCATTCGGGCGTATCTACGGATTGGTATCACAAGGGGTGTTTACGCTTGATGAAGTAATGAACCGAATCCCGTGGTGCGTATTGATGATGATGGTTAATGACCAGGGGAAGCTGAAAGAGACAGAAACGGCCGAAGCAAAAGAGGAAATAATAGAAACGGAAGACGAAGAATTAAAATTTTTAGGACTAGCTTGATATGAATACGGAGCCGATTTATGTAACGTTTGAATTTAACGGCAACCTGGGCGAAGAAGTCTCCAAGGTTAAGCTGGGTATTCAGGGGCTGCGCAATGAATCCGCCAACACCTACAAACGGTTATTGGCAGACAGTAACGAAGCCTTTAATGCCATGAGTGCGAACAACCGTAAACTGGCCGTATCGATCCAGGAAGATATTAATTCGCTCCGCCAGCTAGCCGCTGCCCAGAAAGCAGCGGATGATGCGTTAGCAAAAGGTACTATCTCTGCTAAAGACTATGCGGAAACCAAAGCCCGTTTGTCTGTCCAGGAAGCGGATTTGAGGCAGGGCATACAGGATAATATGGCTGCTTTGGATGAATCCATCCAAAAAGACCGCGAGGCGGTAGGCTCTATTGAAGCCAAACAGGAAGCCCTTGCCAGGTTGGAAGAAACCTACCGCAAGTTATCGTCCGCCAACCGTAACGGACAGGAAGGGCAACAGTTACTTGCACAGATAAGCACACTTAAATCCGAACTTAGCGGACTGGATAAGGCTTATCAGGATGCTACCGGAAGCGGGCAAAGCCTGTTACAGACGATCCAATCCACACCGGGCCCGGTTGGCCAGACAGCTTCGGCTATCGGTAAAATGACAAAAGCGGCGCTGGCTTTTATTGCGACTCCGTTAGGAATGTTCCTTGCTGCTATAGCCGCCGGGCTGGCGGCCGTAACGTCCTGGTTCCACCGGACAGAAGAAGGAGAGAATGCTTTGGCTGTGGCAACAGCTACTTTCGGGCAGGTACTTGACAGCCTGTTGGATGTGGTGGATAATGTAGGCGAATGGCTGTATAAAGCATTTACCAATCCGAAAAAAGCATTATCCGACCTGTCCGAATTTATCAAAGGGCAATTCATGAACCGCTTATCTTCCATATCCAAGATGGGAAGCGCCATTGTTAAGATATTTTCTGAGGATTGGAAACAAGGATTTGCGGATTTTGGAAACGCTTTCCTGCAATTTCAGACAGGTATAGAAGATGCCGGAAAGAAGGCGTCTGAGTGGATGGATGATACTATTGAGAAAAGTAAGAGACAGGGAGAGATTCAAAGAGAATTAAATAAGATCAAGGATGAAACGCGTGTGCTAAATGAGCAGATTGCCCAAGATGAAATCAAAAAACTAAAACTTCAAGAAAAAGCTAGAGATGAACAAGTCCCAGAGAAGGAAAGACTGGCAGCTTTAAAAGAAATCAATAAAATCATTGATGATACTTCACGGAAAGAAGCTGATTTAGCTAAAAGGAAAATGGATTTAACAAAAGAATTACATACGTTATCCCATTCTGATAGAGCTGCCAATGATGAGGATTCTCGTTTGAAAGTGGAATACTTGAATAAACAAGCAAACGGAATACGTGAACAATTGTCTTTGATCCGTCTAAAAAATGGTATTACAAACCGGATAAACAAAGAAGAAGCCAAAACCGCCATTGATTTGTTAAAAAAGGAATTGGATAAGAAAAAAGAGGCTTACGCTTTGTATTACCAGCAGGTTGAGAATTTAGGTAAAGCTGCCGCTGATAAAGCCTATGCGTCTTTAATTAAGGATGGAGCCAGTTACCGGGAATACCTGCAAAAGCAAATAGTGGAATTGGAAAAGAAGAATAACCGTTCCAAGGATGATAACGACGCTCTATCTTTTCTCTATTATGAAAAAAGCCAATTGGAAGGTAAAAAGTCTGCCGCCGACCTGATGAAAGAAGAAATCGAAAAGCTAAAGACTCTCTATGGAAACGATTTGTCAAAGCTTAAAGAGGAATTATTGAAATTGCAGGAAATGAATGCTGGTGACAAATCAGAAACCGGGGTACAAAAAGGAAATGTCATCAATCAGGCATTGAACGAAGCTGACAAAGAAGCGGATGCCAAATTTAAAGACTTACTGAAAACATACCAGACCGGATTCCAAAAGTTAGCCACCCTGGAAGAAAACTACCGGAAGGATGTTGCTTTCCTTCGTTCCCGTATCAATGAAAACTCAACGGAAGAAGAAAAACAACAGATTGAAGACGCTGTAAAAGCACGTACAGAGGCGTATGGTAATGCGCTATTGAAAGAAAGCGATATGTTTACCCGGTTGTTCAGTGATTTGTCGAGGGAGTCAACCAAAGAACTGGAGAAATTACTGGATCAGGCGAAAAGTACCGATCTGACAGGTTTTTCGCCTAAAGACATCAAAGTCTTTCAGGATGCCGTCATTAAGCTAGAGAATGAACTTAGGGAACGTAATCCGTTCAAGTCTTTGTCTAATGACTTTAAGGAACTTATATCCGACATAAAGGGAGGTAAAGATTTAACCCAGGCACTGGATAAGCTTGGAAAGTCTTTTTCTGCTGCCAAAGATTACATAAACAGTTTAAGCAAACCTCTGGGACAGGTATTTGGCGATGATGTAACTTATGCGATTGACCAGGCGATGGAATTGGCACAGGCAGTGTTTGATGTAGGCACAGGCATAGCCAAACTGACGCAGGGAGACATCATTGGGGGAGTTTCCGGTATCATCAAAGGTATTGGTTCCGTGTTTTCTATGGGCAAAAAGGTTAAGGAAATGAACCGCAAAGCCCGTGAAGAACAACAAAAATACTATGATGAAGCAATTGAAGGAGAACGGAAATATCAACTTATGCTTCGCGAACGTTTACGTACCCAACAGGAAATCGGAGAAAGCGCTCTGGCGTATAACAAGCGAATCACAACGGAACTGGCCAAACAACAGCAAGCCTCTGCCAACGAATACCAACGTTTGCTGGCGCAAATACAAGGAGAGGATTATATCAGCGGTGTAGGTTATAAACATGGTACCTGGTTCCGAAAAGCGAAAACATGGAACGAATACAGCAGCCTTGCCGGCAAAAGCTATGAGGACATTGAAAAGCTATACACGGAGGGCAAACTGGAAGATAAAGTAGCCAAACTGTTTGAGCAACTAAAAGAACTGAAAGAAGAAGGTGCGGACATTAACCAGATGTTGGCAGACCAAGCGGAAGCCATGCGCGAAGCGTGGACAGGAACAACGGTTGACAGTATTGCAGACAGTATAATTCAGGGATTTGCAGAAGGGAAACGTTCTGCCGCTGATTTTGCCGATAGTTTTCAAGAAATGCTAAACACTGCCGTATTGCAAGGCATTAAGATGAAGGTGTTGGAAGAACCTCTCCGGCAGTGGTATGAAAGTTTTGCCGCCGCCAGCAGTGGAGGGCTCACGGCCGATAAGATAGCAGACCTGAGAGCACAATATGACAAGATTATTGCTGATGCTGCCAAACAATTGGAAGATACGGAAAAAATAACAGGCATACCGGTTGGTGCGGAAGCAAGCAGGACAGCGGCAGCAAAAGGCATTGCTTCCATGAGTCAGGACAGCGCTGACCAGTTAAACGGCAATTTTAATGCCCTGTTGATCTATCAAGACAAAACAAGTAAGGCGATAACAAATATCAACACGTTGCTTGTCCAGGGATTGAGCACATTGAACCGGATAGCAAACAATACAGACCGGCTGGAAAACATTGAAAAAGACATAACGTCCATGCGAAGTAATTTCCAACAGATAATCAATAACGGCATATTGCTTAGAAAATCATGATAGATAATTGCTACATAGATGGTGTAAGTGCCCGTAGCCGTTTCGGTGTATGGGTGACAAAAGGCGGTTATAAAGATTTGCTGACCTTCCCGGCATTGAAAGAGCCGGATAAAAACGATTGGCCGGAAGAAGATGGCATAGAGGTTGATTTATCCGAACCAAGATTGCAAGAAAAAGATATTACAATATCTTTCCTGGCAAGCGATCCCAATATAGATGCGTCTGATTTCATAGCCTATGTAAGCAATCCGGGGTACCATACTTTATATGTGCCGATCTTAAAACGTACGTGGCAACTGCGCTTGTCAGATCAGCTGGCAAACAGGGTCTACCCGTCTGCCCGCGAGTTCTCATTAAAGTTCATAGAAGATGCACCGGTTCGTCCGGTTGCATCACTTCCTGATCCGGGTTTGTTTATCCGGGATTCAGGTTATGAACTGGATGGCGTTTCTTTTGCCGATTACGGTGTTGTAGTTGATGTTGCCCGCAATGAATTATTAAAAGCTCCGGCAGCAAAAAAGAATCTTTGCCGCAAAGTCAGCACAACGGATGGACAGATATATGACGTGGATCACCTCGTATTTGAAAGTAAGGATGTAACGTTTAAATGCCATTTTAAAGCCGTTTCAATGGATGCCTTTTGGCAATGTTATGATGCTTTTTTTGCTGCATTAATACAACCGGAGGAAAGGCAATTGTATGTAGATTACACCGGAGAGGAATACCCTTGCTATTACAAGCAAAGTTCCGGTTTTAAGATTTTAAGCATAAGTAATCCTGTACTTGTTGAGTTTAGTTTTACGCTGGTATTTACAGTATTCCGCGTTGGCGAAACAGAATATTTGTTGGCCACCGAAGGAGGCGAATTAATAGTATTGGAAGATGATGGCGAAACAGTAATAGATTTAGGATATGGCGAATAAAAAGAAAAAAATATCAGAATTACCCCTTGTTGGGTCTCTTGTCGGCCTTTACACGATTGGCGTAGATGCTGCAAACAAAAGCGTAAAGGTTTCTTTGGAATGGCTCAAAACGGCCACCGACAATATAACGACTGCAATCAGTAATGCAACCAAAGCAACAGACGCGGCCAACACTGCAGCTGGGAGAGCAGACAAGGCGGCTGAGGATGCTGGGGCAGAAATGACTCGTATTTCGCAAGAGGTGAACCAGGCTCTTGTCGATGTATCTGACGCCGCCGCTGATGCTAATACGGCTGCAGGGGAAGCGGATCAAGCACGTACATCATTGGCGGAAAGCGTACAGCAGAAGTTAACTGAGGTTGACAATAAAATGTTGACGGTTAAGGATGGTAAGACGGCACAGTTTCAAGCCGGAACAAATACTTCCGGTGCTGATCCCTCCATTGCCGTTGAACAAACAGGTGTAGATGCGCAAGGCAACCCAATTTACCAAATCAATATCGTTACCGAGAAAGGCGGCAAAGGAGATAAAGGTGATACTCCTGTATTTGAGGCTGGCACAGCAACAACCGGATTACCTGGTACAGATGTTCAGTTTACCCTTGTTCCTGACGGAGAAACACCGGAAGGTGTACAGAAGTATAAAGTAAATGTAACTGTCCCACAGGGTATGCCGGGTACAGGGAACGTTACTGCTGTCGGAACAGGATTGGTAAAGGATGAAAAGTATTTGTTTGTGCCATCAGTGAATGACGAATCTACGGGTGTCTGGGTAAAATATATTGAGCCTAATAATTTCCCTGAAGCCCCGAAGGATGGCAAACAATACGCCCGTCAAGATGGCGCTTGGTCAGAAATTCAGTCAACAGGTGACGGTATCATTTATCCGACATTTGAGATTAACGATGATGCCCACCTTATCGTTAACAACATTACTGATCCGGCAACTTTTGAGGTTAACGAATCAGGACATTTAATATTTAACCCACAAATACAATAATATATGGCAGGAGTAGATTTAGGTAGAGTGGCTTATGTCCCCAAAGGGGTATATGATGCTGGGGTAACATACAACAGGCTGGACGTTGTGTCGTACCTTGGTAGTAGCTGGGTAAGCCTTATAAACAATAATATAGGTAATACGCCCACGGAAGGTGCAAATTGGTCGCTTGTCGCTCAGAAAGGTAATACCGGTGATAAGATGGCATTTGCTGATTTGACACAGGCAGAGAAAGACGAATTAAAGGGAGGCAAAGGCGATCCATTTACTTTTGCTGACTTTACTCCAGAGCAATTAGAACAGCTAAAAGGCGAATCTGCTTATCAAATCTGGTTAACCCAGCCCGGTAATGAAGGTAAAACAGTAGAAGAATTTATTGCCTCTTTAAAAGGTAACACGGGTGCACCATTTACTTATGATATGTTTACGCCTGAGCAACTGGAAGGCTTGAAAGGGCAAGACGGTGTTATCTCTGTCGATGCACCAGCCGATGGAAAGACGTACGGAAGGAAGAATGAAGGGTGGGCGGAAGTTGTGTCAGAAAGTGATCTTATAGAAATCCCTGAGGCTGTATTCGCTTTGACTACGGAAAGCACGTCAAATGAAGTATTGAATGCTTTTGGTGGAATAGATGGATTTAATAAAATTAAAACAGCATTTGAAGCAGGCAAAAAGTTTGTTAGAACCCCTGCTGAAGGAGTCAATGCAATGTCTGCCATTCCGGTATGTATATCATTTTTCAAAGACCCCAGCAATCAAACAGAAGAAGGATTATACATTTTTGATGTTACTCGGTCTTTATTTATAATGGTTGTTGTTTTCTCAATTGATTTAAGTAACTTTAGCATAGAAGGTAAGCTAACTTACCAGCCGGTTACATCAGACGGAGCAGGGTCTTTGGAACTCACAACAAAAGGTGATGGTACAAAGGCTCTTATGGATAACGGAATGTATAAAAAAGTGGTATTGTTTACTCCAATAGCAACAGTAACATCTTTAACTAATCTACCGACTACAAATTACTCCATCAAGGCCACTCTTTCGGCTGTAAGTGCTCTGTCGTTTGCTAGCGTGCCGGCAGAGGGCGAGGAGTTTATGATCAACATCAAAAGCGCTTCTTCATCCGATCTTGCCATACCATTGCCAAACGGGAGCTCTTGGTTATGCAGCGAAACAAGCATAACTATACCGGCAAACGGACACGCAGAAATATCAGTGAGGTATTCGCACGGTCTTTATTGGGTTATGACTAAGGTTTATTAATTAACGGAAAAAACTATAAATAAATGATGGCGGATAGAAACAATAAAAAAACAGTGTTTGAGGATTATGATGCATTTGTAGATAAATTTAAAACGAAGAAAACTACAGATGATTGCTACACTCCCTCTGAAGTATATAATTGCGTGTTGAAATATGTTTCAGAAAAATGCAATATAAAAGGCGCGGAAATAGTGCGTCCATTTTATCCAGGTGGAGACTACGAGAATTACGAATATCCAGATGGATGTATTGTTGTTGATAATCCTCCATTTTCTATTATATCAAAAATAGCTAGATTTTATATTGACAATGATATCAAATTCTTTCTTTTTGCTCCACATTTGACATTGTTTTCGCCAAGAGTAGATTATACCAGAATAGTTGTAGGTGCTTCCATTACATATGAAAATGGCGCAAAGGTTAAGACTTCGTTCATATCTAATCTATTTGACGATACAATGGCGATGTCTGATCCTGATCTTTACCGGGATTTGGAAAAGATAAATGAACTAAAAAAGGCAAATCTACCAAAATATAAGTATCCTGATGAAGTGCTTACCGTTTCAGCGATGCAATGGTGCTTAGAACGTGGTGTATCAATGCAATTTAAAAAGAACGATGTATATCACATAAGAGGACTAGATAGTCAAAAAACGCATAAGAAGGGCATATTCGGAGCAGGATATTTATTGTCGAAGAAAGTAGCGGCAGAGAAAGCAGCAGCAGAGAAAGAAAATATCATAGTTTGGGAACTTTCGGACAGAGAGAAAAAAATTGTAGAATCATTGAGTAATTAATTCAAAATGGAAAAGAGGTGAGCTATGCCAAAGAGGATAATAATGACAAATGATACCGGTAGAAAAAAGCCTACAGCCGAAGGTGTATATATACAGGACATTAAAGGGCGTTATTACACACAAGCTGAATGGCTAGGAACAACACGTGATTTAATACCCAATGGTATAGCAGTAATAAATCCTAATGCTGAGTTTCTTGTAGCATTAAATCAATCACCCACAAAATTAAGCTATGGAGGAAATGGTAAATTACTAACAGGGGTTACTACTACTACAAATATAGACACTGCAAAAACTGATTATAACGGTAAATCAAATACAGAGCACATTATATCCCAGCTTGGAGCAGGCAATGCTCCTGCAGCAGGGTATTGCTTTAATTATATATTCCCAAATGGGCAAAGAGGATATTTACCAGCGGTTGGTGAATGGATTATTGCACGAGATAACAAGACAGAAATAGACGAACTATTAAGCTTGCTGGGAGGAGGTATATCTGATAAAACGGATTATTCTTTAGCTTCTACGCAGTATGGTACCGTAGGCTGTTATGGAGTGTATTGGTCTGATATCTATGTAGCAATGCTTTACAAAACAAACGGCTACTACACTAGACCGTTTGGGGAACTTATTTAAAAATTTATAGATTATGATATACATTAACAAAACAATCCCATTCTGGGAAACAGAAAAAGTCCTTCCTCTTTCTTACAAAACGGGGGTAAGCATAGAAGATTACGAGAACGGAGCTTTTCTACTCCTCAGTGACGAACAGTCAGCTTTTCATGTCGCGCATCCTGATGCTACACCATTGGAAGTCTGGAAAATGGAATTAACTCCTGCACCTGATCCAGCCCCCGAACCTGATCCGTTAAAGACGGCCAGACAAGCAAAGTTGCAGGAGATAGTAGCACAGGACGAGTTTAGCAATAAATTCTTTGTCTCCGTCCTATCCGGTGGTACTGAGATTGCTAACGTAGAGTTATGGATTGATAAGGATTTGCGTAATTCCTTATACAGCATTACCCTGCCAGCTTTGCAGGCGGACGGTCAAACAACTACTAAGTTGTGGACAACCGGCACGCCTCCGCAGTCTATAGATGTACCTATTGTATGGGCATTGGATAAGTTGCCATTGCTTGAGATATACGCAAAGCGTACATACGACCTCAAGGCAAGTAACGAGGCTGCAGCTTATGCCGCTACAACCGTCGAAGAGATAGCTCAAATTGACGTAAAAGCGAACTATCCTTATTTTTTGACGTTTGAACTTAACTTGGATTTAAATACACAAGACAATGCAAACAATACTACAGAGACAAACAGTTAAGCAGGAGTTGATGATCCTGTTTGCAGTGGCAACAATCGCTTTTGCCGGTTATCGGCAAGCTGCAGCGCCTCATTACATGTCAAAATCAAAGATAGAGGAGGGAACAGTTGTTCAGCGTAATGACAGTGTAACAACGGTAATTATACCAGATATAAGGTAAGGAGGAGGTTATGCCGAAAAGAATAGTGATGACGGAAAAAGAAGGTAGAGAAATATATTTGTCTAATCCTATTTGTCTTACACATTTAGATAGAGCAGTAGCAACTGATGCTGTAGGAAATGCTCTGACTTATAGTGGTTCGTCTTTTAGTACCGGAAAATTTGATAATGCCCTTTCTTCAGGAATAGCAACGGTTAACGTTCCAAATGCAAATATGTATGGTAAGGATTTTACTATAGCTTGCTGGTATTCTAAGATTAATTTAGCATCGGAGAATTCAATAGGAGTGAGAGTCAATTGTACTTCTGACTGGTCTGAGTTTGCTCAAATAGGTTTTAATCTATATAAAAGCAGCCAATACTTTTTCTCATTATTATTGGCTAACAGCTCATTAAATAAATGGGTATCCATTGAAGCATTAAGAGATATCCCTTCTGGCGATGATGGAATATTTCACTTCATTGCAATTACATATAGATCAAATGTTAATCAGTTTAATGTATACCTTGATGGAATACTAAAACAGACAGCAACTTCTCCTCTTTATTATAATGGTAATCAAGGTAGGATAAGTATTCGTTCAATGGGGGCTGTATTGGACGAAGTAGCTATAGTAGAAGGAATCCTTTGGGAATCAGATTTCACTCCACCGACTAAGCCATTTAAAATAAAAAAATAATTTCGGTGGTGACTCCTTTATGCCCAAGATATTAAATAACTCAACTCTGCCCATAAGTGAAACAAAATAATAAATCGGGCTAAGCCCACAAAATAACAAATTATGATAGGACTAATAATTTTATCTCTCTTAATAATCGCCGGTTATACAACAGCAGTGTGTATTAAAACAAAAGGTATTCCATATTCCATCTCGGCTACCTATTACACGCTGGATCATAAATTGATCTTTGGTGCTTGTATGGCACTTACGGCAATGTTTTTATTTCCGGTAGTGTGGGAGCTCAGTACATCTTTTACGATGCAGCTGCTTGCTGTAGCTGCCTGTGCTGGACTGCTAGGTGTCGGGCTAGCTCCCGACTTTAAAGACACATGGATAAACAAAGTGCATTGTACGTCAGCAGCCGTTACATTGATATGCTCGCAGCTTTGGGTTGCACTTACTCCTATTTGGTGGGTGCTTATCCCGGTATGGACACTGTACATAATCTATACTGTTTGGTATATGGCAAAGCACGTTACGGATAGTATAGTTTCCGATTTTATAAGGACTAGGCCGATGTTTTGGGTAGAGGTAGCTGCTTTAACTTCTTTAATCATATCTATAATAGTATTAACCCCATGATTATATACGATAAAAACAACGTTAAAATACTGGATATTCCGGTAGATGATACCAGTTATCGCTACCGGGCGATCCGGCAGGGAGATAAGGTGTTTCTTTATTTCTCCCTTACGGAGCATGTCGAGATTCCTGTGTATAGTTATATTGAGTTTCAAGGCCAGCACTATACACTTTGGTCACCTACAAACCTGACAAAGCATGGCGAGCGGAATTTGGAATATACCGTTGAGTTTGGCGGATGGTGGGAATTACTGAATCGTACAAAGTATAAGTTCCTTTCCGGCAAGCCTCATAAACTTAAATTCCCGTTAACAGCAACACCCCGTATGTTTATGCAACTTTTGATTGACAATCTGAACTTACACGATTCAGGATGGACATTAGGAACTTGTATCGAGGCTACGGAAAAGGCTTTAGCATTTAGCCACGAAAGTTGCATGGAGGTACTTAATAGGCTGGCAGATGAATTTAATAGCGAATTTGAGTTTGTTGGTAAGAAAATCAATTTTGGCAAGGTCGAATACTATAAAGGTGACCCTTTGCCTCTATCATACGGAAAAGGGAACGGCTTTAAGACTGGTGTTGCCCGGCAGAACCAGGGTGATAAAGCCCCAGTTACTATATTATATGTACAAGGCGGAGATCGTAATATTGATTCAACAAAGTATGGTAGTGGTTCCTTATTGCTACCTAAAAGTCAAGAACTCGAATATCAAGGCAGGCTCTATAAAACAGATGCAGACGGTATGTATATTACGCGTGCGGATAGAGAGTTGACCGTATATAATGAAGACGGTTACGATGCAACCAATATCTACCCGTCACGTGTTGGTACTATCAGCGAAGTGATAACAGTTGATAAGGATAAAAACTTCTATGACATCAAAGACAACACGATCCCTGATGCACTGGACTATTCCAAATGCCGGATAGCTGGCGAAAAGGTAACTATTATCTTCCAGTCGGGTATCATGGCAGGGAAAGAGTTTGACATAGAGCAGACAGACAAGGAGTTAACCGGTTATATTCATGCAGAGAGGCGTTTTAAGATAGTTCCCCAAGAAATAGACGGAACAATCATGCCTGACGAAACCTTTAAACCCTCTGTTGGCGATACGTATGCCATCTTTAACATATCTCTTCCTGATGCCTATGTGTGTGATAACGTAACTAAAACAGGCGCCAGTTGGGATATGTTCCGGGAGGCCGTTCAATACATGTTTGAGAATGAAGAAGAAAATTTTACTTTCACTGGTGAGTTGGACAGCATGTGGTCAAAAAAGAAATGGCTAGAAATAGGCGGCAAACTGCAACCGGGCGGTTATGTCTTATTTAGTGACAAGCAATTTCAGCCTAACGGCCTTTTGATCCGTATAACTGGGATAAAGGATTATATCAATAAACCCCATAGCCCAGAACTGGAACTATCAAATACCCCGGTAGCAGGCTTTGTGTCCTCTGAGCTGGGCAAAATAGACGGTAACGAAGTAAAGGACGAAGGGCGGCACAATGACGCGCTTTCGTTCACCAAACGTCGTTGGCGGGATGCGGTCGAAGGCCTTTCAATGCTGGAAAATGCTATTTCTGGTTTCAGTGCTTCAATTAATCCTATTACCATCCAAACTATGGCGATGTTGATCGGAGATGAAAGCCTGCAGTTCCGATTCGTGAACAACAAGACAAGTCCGACAGAGATATATCCAAACTTTGTCTACAACCAACAAACAAAAGTATTTACTGTTCCTGCCACCATCCTGCAACACATGACACTGGGGATATCTAAAATGTCATCCTCACATACGGCATCGGAGTATAAATACTGGAATATGTCAGCCTATACATCGCCTGTACTGGACGATACGACAGCGATGTACTTGTATTCAAAATGCAGCAAGTCCGGGACCACCGGAACATTCCTTCTGAGCAAAACGCCGTATAAGATGGACCCAGGGGACGGTTATTATTACTTCTTGACCGGGGCGTTATCTAGTGAGTATGAGGCGGAACGTAGCTTTGTAACGGTGTACGGCTTCACAGAGATACTACCTGGACGGATTACGGTAGGGATGATCGTCAGTCCCGATGGGCAAACTTACTTTAATGTGGCACAAGGAGAGTTCGGGGGAAAGTTTGTATTTAAGTCTGCATCAGGCTATAACAACATAACCGACCGCCCTAATCTCCAACCACTTTATGATGGGGTTAACGATGCCCTGACAGATGCCGAAAACGCATCCAATGCAGCTAATAACGCAGCTGGTATGGCAAATAGTAAATCGACGGTGTATTATTATCAACCATCTGGCGGAATGAAAGTAAATGACCTATGGGTGGACGGCACCAATATCTGGCGTTGGAGTGGTTCTTCATGGGTTAAAGCATCTGCCTATGATAATACTTTGACTTCGATAAATGGAGGACTTATAACTACTGGAGCTATAGCTTTTGGTAGTACAGGAGGTATGGCATCCTCCGGCACTGTCCGGATTTGGTCTGGAGGCCGTGCGGGAGCAAATGGCAAACCTCCTGCAACTCCTACATTCCGGGTTTATGATACGGGAAATATTGAAAGCCGTGGTTCTATGTGGATTGCCAATAATAATGGAAATAAATTGGCTGGTTTTTCGGGAGATGGAACATCTGCGACATCAATACGTATATGGGCGGGAAATGAGACCCCTGCTAATGCCCCATTTAGAGTTACGCAAGACGGCTCAGTTTATATGAATAAAGGAGTAATTGGTGGACTCACTATTAGTGACACATCGCTTGAATCTGTGATGACTTACAATAGAGGTAAAATGATTATAGATTCTGCAGGTGGAATTTATTTTAACGAATCAAATTCTAGATTTGCAAGGATGGGGCCATATCCTCTGTCAATGTCCAGTGGAATCCAAACATTATTAGCTTTATGTGACAGTGAAACAGATGGTGGTGCATCCAAAAAGACATTAGCGACTTTTCGAATAGGTCGGTCAGTTAATGCACTTTTACCTCAAACATGGATAGATTGTGACCATCAAGAGGGATGGGGTAGCAAATTTAAAGTCGAATCTCGCTATTTGGGTAACGCTGATGCTCAGGAAAGGACTTGTATAAATGTGGGGGCTTTAATGGATTTTAATCAAATAAAAAAGATAAGCGGTCAAGAACCGGAGCTTTATCCTATGTACTGGGATAATAAAAGCCAATATGTATGCTATAAATATTAAAACAAAATCATGGAACTAACATTAAAAGACAGAGTATTAATACTCAACAACGTGCTACCGATGTACGACAGTCGTAAAAACATTGGTTTAAAAATATCCGTAACGGATAAAATTAAACTATCCGATACAGAGCAAAAGGACATTGTAACCACTCCCGTAGGAAATGGAGAGTTTGAGGTATCTTTTAAGACTGTCGATGCAATGACCGGCATTAAATCATTCGATTTTACGGATGATGAACTGATGTATCTTAAACAACGTGTTGACTTTATAGATCGAAACGGTATGTTCTCAGCGGAGACTATTGAGTCATACACGAAAATATTGGATGAGCCTTTTGTTTCTGCCGACAAACAGGCTGAGTGGAATAAAGCACAAGGTATGGATACGGAACAGTAATGCTCTTTACTGGTAGATTAAGGTTTGACGTTTAAGTAGTCTTTAAATGGTACTTAAACGTCAAACTATTTTTTTACTTTTCGTTCTGAAAAACTGTACTGGTGGTTTTGCCAATTATATTTTATACCTGATATTTTAAGTTGAATATCCTATACATTTATTCTTTTGACCTGGGTCGAAATTAATTATTACCTGGGTAAAAATCAATTTCCAGCAAGGACAAAATTAATTTCCAGCCGCCAAAAAGAATACAACTTCCTATACATCTTATTAAATTGTGCTTTATCAGAAATTAAACAACCGGATATATCCGATTAACTTTCTTATTCTGTCAACTGATTTCATATAACACAAAAAATAGCTATCTTTGCCATCTCCTTACTAACAAGTGGAATATATAAATAAATCGTCGATATGATTCTATTTTTCAAATCTTCAACAAAGACTGTGCTGGCCGTAGAAGCTGCACAAACTTTCTCACCCGAAGATGTTCAAAAACTGGTATGGTTGTTTAGCGATGCAACTCCTGTTCAGGCAGAAACATTGGAAGGTTGGTTTGTTGGTCCCCGCCGGGAAATGATCACCCCATGGAGTACAAACGCTGTAGAAATAACCCAGAACATGGGTCTTTCCGGCATCTCCCGCATAGAAGAGTATTTTCCTGTATCGGGCAAGGATGCAGACCATGATCCGATGTTGCAACGTATTTACAACGGGCTGAATCAGGAATTATTCACTATCAGCAAACAACCGGACCCTATCGTTTACATAGATGACCTGGAAGTTTACAACAAGCAGGAAGGGCTGGCTTTAAGTACCGAAGAAATTGCCTACCTGAATGAAGTAAGCCAGAAACTGGGACGCAAACTGACAGACAGCGAAGTGTTTGGTTTCTCGCAGGTAAACTCGGAACACTGCCGTCATAAAATCTTTGGCGGTGTATTCGTTATCGACGGTGAAGAAAAGGAAAGTTCACTGTTCAATCTTATTAAGAAAACATCGGCCGAGAATCCGAACAAACTGGTTTCGGCCTACAAAGATAACGTAGCTTTCAACGAAGGCCCGGTAGTGGAACAGTTTGCTCCGAAAAGTGGAGACAAACCCGACTATTTTGCCGTAAAAGATATTAAAACCGTTATCTCGCTGAAAGCAGAAACGCACAATTTCCCTACAACCGTAGAACCTTTCAACGGTGCTGCAACCGGTAGCGGCGGTGAAATCCGCGACCGTCTGGGCGGCGGTAAAGCTTCGTTGCCAATTGCCGGAACAGCCGTATATATGACTTCGTATCCGCGTACGGAGGAAGCCCGTGAATGGGAAAAAATTCTTGACCCGCGTCCGTGGTTATACCAGACGCCCGAACAGATATTGATTAAGGCATCCAATGGTGCTTCAACATTCGGCAACCATTTCGGACAACCACTAATCTGTGGTTCATTGCTTACCTTTGAACATACGGAAAACCATAAGAAATATGCTTACGACAAAGTGATTATGCTTGCCGGCGGTGTAGGTTTTGCCAATATGCGCGATGCACTGAAAGGTAATCCCGAACCTGGTGAGAAAGTAGTCGTTATTGGTGGCGACAACTATCGTATCGGTATGGGGGGAGGTGCCGTATCTTCTGTAAATACGGGACAATATACCAGCGGTATCGAACTGAACGCCGTACAGCGTGCCAACCCCGAAATGCAAAGACGTGCTGCCAATGTAATCCGTACGATTGCCGAATCAGACGAGAATCCGATTGTTTCTATCCACGACCACGGCGCAGGTGGCCATCTGAACTGTCTATCCGAATTAGTGGAAGCTACCGGAGGACATATAGACATGAGCAAATTGCCTATCGGCGACAAGACACTTTCGGCCAAAGAAATCGTAGGTAATGAAAGCCAGGAACGTATGGGCTTGCTGATGAAAGAAGAAGACGTAGCCCGTGTGCGCCGCATTGCCGAACGCGAACGCGCTCCGATGTATGTGGTAGGAGAAACAACAAACGACATGAAGTTCGTTTTCGAACAGGCCGACGGAAAAAAACCTATCGACATCAAGCTGGAATATATGTTTGGCAAACCGCCAAGAACTGTGATGACAGACCATACCGTTACCGAAAGTTTCCAGCCGGTTGTTTACAAAGAATCGGAACTGCATCATTATCTGGAAAACGTTCTCCAGCTGGAAGCCGTTGCTTGCAAAGACTGGTTAACCAATAAAGTAGACCGTTCGGTAAGCGGAAGGGTTGCCCGCCAGCAATGCCAGGGCGAACTGCAATTGCCATTGAGTGACCTGGGTGCCGTAGCCCTCGACTACCGTGGAAAAGCAGGTATTGCAACATCCATCGGGCACGCTCCGCAGGTAGCATTGGTAGACCCTGCAGCAGGCTCGGTAATGGCAATAGCAGAAGCATTAACCAATATCGTATTTGCTCCGCTCAGCGATAAACTGACAGGTGTATCACTGAGCGCCAACTGGATGTGGCCGTGCCGCAACGAAGGCGAAGATGCCCGTTTATACACAGCCGTAGAAGCGGCTTCCGAGTTTGCCATCTCTTTAGGCATCAATATTCCTACCGGTAAAGACTCTTTATCCATGACGCAAAAGTATGGCGATGATAAAGTAATTGCTCCGGGTACGGTTATCATCTCGGCAGGTGCCGAAGTAAGCGACATAAAGAAAATCGTTTCTCCGGTATTAGCCCGCGAAAAGAATTCGAGCCTGTATTATATAGACTTCTCATTCGACACATTAAAATTAGGAGGTTCCGCCTTTGCCCAGATATTGAACAAACTGGGAGACGAAGTACCGACTGTAAAGGATGCCGAATACTTCCGCGACGCATTTAACGCCATACAGGAAGCAATAGAGAAAGGCTTGATTCTTGCCGGACACGACATCTCTGCCGGCGGTATGATTACTGCTTTGCTCGAAATGTGTTTTGCCAATGTAGAAGGCGGTCTGGAAGTAAATCTGGACAAGATAGGCGAAACGGATGTTATCAAAATATTGTTTGCCGAAAATCCGGGTATTCTGGTTCAGGTAAAAGACAAGAAAGCATTTGAAAAGATGATGGAAGAAGCCGGTGTAGGTTTCGCCGTCATTGCAAAACCGACCGATGAACGCCATATACTGGTATCGAAAAACGGTGTACAATACCACTTCGGCATTGACTATATGCGCGACGTATGGTATGAATCATCCTATAAATTGGATATCAAGCAGAGCGGTAACGTTTGCGCAGGCAACCGTTTCGAGAACTATAAGATGCAACCGCTTGAATTCAAATACAACAAGAACTTCACCGGAAAACTTTCTGCTTACGGCCTGACTGCCGACCGCAAAGGTCCGAGTGGAATCAAGGCTGCCGTAATCCGCGAGAAGGGTACGCAGTGCGAACGCGAAACGGCTTATGCACTCTATCTGGCCGGCTTCGACGTGAAAGATGTTCATATGACCGACCTTGCCAGTGGACGCGAAACACTGGAAGACGTAAACTTCATCGTATTCTGCGGTGGATTTTCCAACTCCGACGTGCTCGGCTCAGCCAAAGGATGGGCAGGCGGCTTCTTATATAATGAGAAGGCCAAAAAGGCAATCGAGAACTTTTACGCACGCACCGATACAATGAGTATGGGTATCTGTAACGGTTGTCAGTTGATGGCCGAACTGGGACTGGTTTATCCGGAACACGAAGTGAAGCACAAGATGCTGCATAATGATTCCCATAAGTTCGAATCGAACTTCGTAACACTGGAGATTCCGAAAAACAACTCCATCATGTTCGGTTCGCTTAGCGGAAACAAGTTGGGTGTATGGGTGGCTCACGGCGAAGGTAAATTCTCATTCCCGTATGAAGAGAAGGAATATAATGTAGTAGCAAAGTATAACTACGAAGGCTATCCTGCCAATCCGAACGGTTCGCCTTGGTCTGTAGCCGGCGTTTGCTCTAAAGACGGCCGCCATCTGGCAATGATGCCTCATCCCGAACGTGCCATCTTCCCATGGCAATGTGGTTATTATCCTGCCGACCGCAAGGAAAACGATCAGGTAACTCCATGGATCGAAGCCTTTGTGAACGCATACAAGTGGATCGAAGGAAACAAGAAGTAAAAAAGACATATATCTTTTAAAAGTAAAAGAGGTTATATCAAATGAAGTGCACCCCAAAAGTTAGATAAAAAACTTTTGAGGTGCATTCTTTATGAAATATACTTTTGAAAAAAAGCTCAATATAGTGCTATTGCTACAGGGCTGCCGACTGCAGGAGGCATTGACCTGACAGGGGAAAGCGGGACGCCGGACGAGGCTAAGACAAAAATGTTGTGCATATAATTATGGTAATATTGGTTGATATCCCCCCTGTAATATTATTGTAATAATTTGTTCCTATCTTTGCAATGCTGTCGAAACGTATGTGAAACAGAAAAACTGTTTATTTGCAGGCGGAAACAGTGAGTCATATTTTTATTCACCGCAACCAACAAACTAAAATGAAAATTGGAAAAAGAATGGCGCTCGCTCTGTTAGCGCTGCTTCCCTTAGCGATGAAAGCTCAGGAAACAGAGAACCTAAACCCTCGTATAGATTCGCTTGCAGAAGAGACTGCAACTCTGGACAAAATTGTAAAAAAACTCAGCAAATTTAAAGTATCGGCCTATATCCAGGGACAATACCAATATGGGCAGGAAGATGCAACCCTTAAAGTAGGAGATAAGAACGAACATGAAGATAAAGGCTTTAACCGTATCGGCATTCGTCGCGGACGTCTGAAATTTGAATACAACGACGGTATTGGTACAGGTGCCGTGCAAATAGAGGCAAATGACAAAGGTATAAGCTTTCGTGATTTATACATCGGAGTCAAAGACCCATGGACAAAACGCAATCAACTGATGGCAGGTGTATTCAATCGTCCTTTCGGCTATGAAATCGGTTACTCAACCAGTGGACTGGAATCTCCCGAACGTGCAACAATCATTCAGTATTTTTTCCCCGATGAACGAGATCTGGGAGCTATGCTTACCTTGCGCACGCCGGAGAAAAGTCCGCTAAACTTTCTTCGTCTGGATGCCGGCCTGTTCGCAGGAAACAGTATTAACCGGGAAACAGACAGCCGGAAAGATTTTATCGGCCGCCTGGGAGCCGAAAAACCTATCGGGAATTGGGGCAAATGGGGATTAGGTGTTTCATACTATCACGGTTACGTTTACAATCCGACAAAAGAGGCTTATGAAATGGACGGTAAGCATTTCGTCAAGATAGACAAAGGAGAGACCGGTACATACATGAAACGTCAGTATATAGGTATGGACGCCCAGTTTTCCTTCTTAAGCTCTCTAGGCAAAACAACCTTACGTGCAGAAGGACTTTTAGGCACCCAACCGGGTATTGCCGGAAGTAGCAGAAGCCCCAATTACAGTTCACGCCCTGAAGATTTACCGGAAAACTCATTATTCAAGCGTCCTTTCCTGGGTTATTTCTTCTATCTGGTGCAAGACATCGGGGCATCCCCGTTTTCTGTCGTATTCAAGTACGATGCTTATGATCCGAATACTAAGATTAAAGGAAACGAAGCAGGAGCCGAAAACAGCTATACCTCCAAAACGGATCTTGCACAAAGCACTTTAGGCCTGGGTGGTATATACAACTTCAACAAACATATCCGCCTGCAAGCCTATTATGAACTTAATTTCAACGAAAAGAGTACCTTTGTAAAAGGTTACGAAAAAGACCGCAAGGATAATGTACTGACGGTTCGTTTGCAATACAAGTTCTAAATAAACACAACATATGGATGTCCATCTTATAGATACGGGGTATTTCTATGCAGACGGCGGCGCCATGTTCGGAGCAATTCCTAAAACAGCTTGGCAACGCCGTTATCCCAGCAATGAAACAAACGGGTGCATACTAGCTATGCGAAGCGCCCTGGTTACAACAGACGACGGCCGGGTTATTTTAATCGATACCGGAGCAGGAAATAAGCATTTAAAACAACTCAGCTATTATCAGTTTTTCAATTTAAAAGATTTAAACGACGAACTGGAACAGTTGGGATATAGCCGCGGGCAAATAACGGATGTGGTGCTTACCCATCTGCACTTTGATCATTGCGGCTATGCAACTCTTAAGGATAATGCAAACGGGCAACTCATTGTTGCCTTCCCTAATGCCACCCATTGGGTAAGCCACTCCCAATGGAACAACTTCTGCCATCCTAACGCTTTGGAAAAAGATTCTTACTTCGCAGAAAACATGCAGGCAGTAGAGGAGGCCGGATTGCTCCGGTTGGTAGACAACGATACTTTCCTTTGTCCGGATATAGAACTTCGTATTTACAACGGGCATACGCCGGGACAATTAGTACCCTATATCCAAACACCGGAGCGGAAGGTGGTTTTTGCAGGAGATGTCATCCCGCTTGCCGCCAACGTATCGCCGGAATGGATATCCGCCTATGATACATATCCTGTTATTTCTTATAACGAAAAAGTACGGATGCTTAAAGAAGCAGCCGATGAAGGACAAACCCTGGTCTTCTGTCATGACGCCTACCTAAAAATGGCACTTGTCCGCGCAGTAGGCAGCTTTTTCAAAGCTGTCCCGGTGTAAAACCCCTACAAAAGCATCACCGGAGCGGCTGCGAAGGGTTTGTATCCCTACGGAGGCACTGCCGGAACGGCTGGCATCGTTTTGTAGGCCTACGAAACCATTACAGGAACAACGGCAACCATTTTGCAGCCCTACGGAACCTTCGCCGGAGCTCCGGTGATACCTCTGTAGGAAATCCGAAGGTTTTTTAGTAAGTTTGTCCTCACATTTCTTAAACTAAACAATATAAACACATGAACAAATTCAGCAAGTATGTATTGATACTGGCATCATGCGCAGGCATGGTGGCATGTTCAAACAACAAAACGATGAAGGGCAACTATGGAATCGTACCCTTGCCGCAAGAAGTGACAATAGCAGACGGCACACCTTTCATGCTATCCCCCTCTACCCGGATTGTTTATCCGGAAGGAAATGACAACATGGCCCGAAACGCCAAATTCCTTGCCGCTTACATTAATGAAGTTACGGGTTATGAGCTGCGCACCACGACACAAGCAACGTCCAAAGGAATCAACTTATCTGTAGATAGCAATATCCAGAATCTGGAAGGATATAAATTAGTTGTGTCCGCAGATGGCATTGAGATTGCCGGAGCTACCGAAGCCGGAGTATTCTATGGCATTCAGTCATTACGCAAATCTATCCCGGCAACGGCAAAAGGGGCGAATATCGAACTCCCGGCCGTTACAATCAACGACTATCCCCGTTTCAAATATCGTGGAATGATGCTGGATATAAGTCGTCATTTCTTCCCTGCAGATTCGGTAAAGAAGTATCTGGACATATTGGCCCTGCATAATATAAATACATTCCATTGGCATCTGACAGATGATCAGGGATGGCGTATTGAAATAAAAAAGTACCCTAAACTGACGGAAATAGGCTCGAAACGTTCGGAAACTGTGATCGGGCACAATTCCGGCAAGTATGACGGTCAGGAATATGGCGGCTTTTATACGCAGGATCAAATACGCGACGTTATAAAATATGCACAAGAACGTTACATTACGATCATTCCTGAGATCGATATGCCGGGACACCAGCAGGCGGCTTTGGCTTCTTATCCCGAATTAGGTTGTACGGGCGGCCCGTATGAAGTATGGAAACAATGGGGTGTATCCGAAGATGTAATCTGTGCCGGCAACGACCAGTCTATGCAATTCCTCGAAGATGTACTAGCAGAAATAATAGACCTGTTCCCTTCCGAATATATACATGTGGGAGGCGATGAATGTCCGAAAGTCCGTTGGGAAAAATGCCCGAAATGCCAGGCGCGCATCAAAGCCGAAGGAATCAAGGGAGATAAAAAACATACGGCGGAAGAATATCTTCAGAGCTACGTTATCTCACGGATGGAAAAGTTTGTAGAAAGCAAAGGACGCCACATCATCGGCTGGGACGAAATACTGGAAGGCGGCCTGGCTCCGAATGCCACCGTAATGAGTTGGAGAGGCATGGCCGGAGGAGTGGAAGCAGCCAAGCAGAAACACAACGTTGTGATGGCTCCGAACACATTCGTTTATTTTGATTATTACCAGTCTACCGATACGGAGAATGATCCTGAAGCCATTGGCGGATATCTTCCTTTAGAGAAAGTATATTCGTTTGAGCCTGTTCCTGCCGAACTTACTCCCGACGAACAAAAATATATTATCGGAGCCCAGGCTAACTTGTGGACAGAATACATACCTACTTTCTCGCAGGTAGAATACATGGTACTGCCCCGTATGGATGCATTGGCAGAAGTACAATGGACTGACCCTTCCAAGAAAGATTACCAGAGCTTCCTGCCTCGTGTAGCAAGAATGACGGAATTGTATGACCGCCTGGGTTACAACTATGCCAAACATATATTTGATGTAAATGCCGTACTTACCCCCAATACAGAAAAGGGCAGTTTAGAAATCAGCCTGCTTAAACTGGGAGAAGGTACCATTTATTACACGTTAGACGGTAGTACTCCAACAAGCAGCAGCATGAAGTATGAAGCACCTATCCAGATAACTAAGGATGCCGACTTTAAAGCTATTGTTATTCGTCCGAACGGTACGGAAAGCCGCATTTTCAATGAACAAATCCACTTCAACAAAGCAACCATGAAGCCTATCACGCTGAAGGAAGAACCAAGCAAAGGCTATTCTTTTAATGGTGCTCCGGCACTTGCAGACGGTCTGACAGGCAATGAGAACTACAAGACCGGCCATTGGTTAGGTTTTCAGGGAAAGGATGTAGATGCCGTGATCGACCTGAAAGAACCGGCCGAAATAAACAAAGTCACCTTTAATACAAATGTAGTAAAAGGAGACTGGATTATGGGCGCTGCCGGAGTTACGGTAAAGGTTTCCAATGACGGAACAAACTTCCGTGAAGTGGCAAGTAAAAAGATTCCCGAACTGACAAAAGAAGATAAGGATGGTATCTATCCGCAGGAAATCACTTTCGAACCGGTAACAGCCCGTTATGTGGAAGTTATTATCAACAGCAGCAAATTGCCTGCATGGCACGGTGGAGCCGGCAGCGATGCCTTCTTATTCGTTGACGAAATAGGTATTGACTAAATTCAGAAACATCCCGATGACTTTATAAAATCATCGGGATGTTTTTTTCAAATGATCCTTATCATTATTTATCTTCAACTAATGCACAATTAGAATCACAACATTTGTTGCCCGATGTTTCAAACTCCAATGTAACATGCGAAATGCCATTGTCGGCCAGGCTATGCTTAATTTCATGCTTTATATTTTCCATACAATCCGAACCTTCAATACGTATATGTCCGGTCAGGGCTATTTCCGTAGTGCTTATCGGCCAGATATGCAGGTGGTGTACGTTCTTTACTCCGGATACATCATAAATTATCGCTTCTATTTTTTTAATATCCATTCCCGGAGGAACTCCATCCAAGGCAAGACGGATACTGTCGCGCAAAAGCCCCCACGTAGAATACACTATAATAACAGCAATCAGTAATCCTATAACCGGATCAATCACATACCAGCCGGTATAGCTGATAATAATACCGGAAGCCACAACGCCAACCGATACCAAAGCATCGGCAGCCATATGCAAATAAGCCCCCTTTACATTCAGGTCTTTATCCTTATCTTTCATAAAAAGCCAGGCCGTCAAAGCATTAATAACAACACCAATACCGGCAACCCAGGCTATAGCCTCACCCTCCACCGGGCGGGGATGCATAAGTTTTCCTATACTCTCGGTAACAATGATACCGACAGCAACTAACAAAATAACCGCATTAAGTAACGAAACCAATACCGTACTCTTTTTATATCCATACGTATAACTGGAAGTTGGATGCACTCTGGCTAGCCGGAATGCCAACATAGCAAGGATCAAGCTCGCAACATCTCCCAGGTTATGCCCTGCATCGGACAACAAACCTAATGAATTATACCAGAAACCTGCAAAGAACTCAGCAAATACAAATATGAGATTCAAGCTTATACCTATAACAAAAGCTTTGTTGAGTGAAGTTATCTCATGATTGTGGTCATGATTATGTTCGTGATGATGCCCCATAGCCATATATTTATTTAATTTTATAAATCCCCTTTATTATTAACAACAACCGTATGCAAAGCTATGTTTTTTTCTAACAAAAAAGAAGCCTTCCTTCACAGGGAGACTTCTTTTTTATGAAGAGGATAACCAATAAAAAACTCCTCTGTTCATACGGTGTTTAATCATCTTATATGCTTACTTTAAATATTAGCAACAGGTTCTGGTATAGCGATTATACTAATAGCCATCTTTTCATCTGACACTGCAAAGATAAGCTCGCCTAGAAAGAGATACAATACCTAGAACTGAGTAAATAAACTCCGCCGTTACCTATTAATAGTGATTTTAACGCATAAATCCCGGCAAACGGGTTCATAGGAGAATGATCAACAGTGCACCCGTGTCCGGCAAATAACAACCGATGCCAACAGGAAGCGGTTCCTCTTTCAATATTTTATATATCTAACTTTCCCCGATGATGGCGAAATGGGAATAATATTTTGTATCTTTGACTATTCAACCCCCAAAAGAGACAGAAAAATAATGTACAAAAAAGGAAAATACAGAGAAACTGATAAGATGAGCGATTTGATTTGCGAGAACTATCCCATGGTTCTCGTTATGAGTCGTTTTGGCATTGCCCTCGGTTTCGGAGAAAAAAATATCGGAGATGTTTGCCGGCAGAATAAGGTGGATACTTGTACTTTCTTAACCGTAGTAAATTTCCTCGTAGAAGACAGAAAAGGACTAATCACAGATATCGACAAATGTCTCTCCATAGAATCACTGATTGTTTATTTACACAACGCACATGATTATTTTCTCAATTTCCGCCTTCCGCACATCCGTCGTAAATTAGTTGACGCTATACAAGATTGCCCGGAAGATGTAGCATTTGTTATCCGCCAATTCTTCGACGGATATACAGAAGAGGTAAATAAACACATGTCATACGAAGAAAAAAACGTATTCCCCTATGTCCGTAATTTGCTGAAAGGAGAAAAAGACCCTAAGTATAACATTTCTATCTTTAAAAAACGGCATGACCAGATAGAAATGAAAATAACAGAATTGAAAAATATCCTGATCAAATATTATCCGGGAAAAGACAGTTACCTGCTGAATAGTGTATTATTCGATATATTTTCTACCGAACAAGATTTAGCAGCCCATAATCACGTAGAAGATTATTTATTCGTGCCAGCTATCCTGGCATTAGAAAAACAATTAAATTCATAACATGAACTTTAATTTTAAAATTGCTATTGCAGAACCTTCTACAATTATCCGTTGTGGATTAGAAACTGTATTGCGGCAACTGCAAGGTTTTCATATTCAAATAATAGAGATATGTAACATGGAAAGCCTGCAGGAATCTTTAAGGATGCATAAACCGGAGTTATTGATTATAAATCCGGTGTTCCCCGGTTATTCGGGACTCCAGTCTATCAAAGACGGATGTGCCTGCCCCGGAATAAAATGTATCGCCTTAATATGCAGTGCAACCGATCCACAAATGATACGTCCCTACGACGACCAATTTGGCCTTTATGACAGTATAGACGAAATAAAGCACAAACTGGAACGCCTGTTGGCCGAAGAAATCCCGGACAATGCCGAGAATGAGGAACAACAGACATTAAGTACCCGCGAGAAAGAAATTGTTACTTGTGTGGTAAAAGGGATGACAAACCGGGAAATTGCAGACCGGCTATTCTTATCCACACATACAGTCATAACCCATCGCCGCAATATAGCACGCAAACTACAAATACATAGTGCCAGCGGTTTAACAATCTATGCTATCGTTAACAAGCTGGTTGAACTGAAAGATATACAGTAATAATATAGTATCAACAAAAAACGCCGTTGGCAGATTACCAACGGCGTTTTTTATTTACATTTTAGATTTCCATTCGTCTATTAATTCCGAAATCGTTTCCCGTACAGACATGATACGTCTTGCCCGCCAGGCATTACTGCCTGCAAATGCATAACCATTCTCGAAGTTTCCTTTGAATGCATTATACAAAGCCGTCACAATACAATAAGGACTACGCGATATATCACAAGTCTTGATACAATTAAACGGACATACTTTCGGCTGTTTTATTCCCTGCTTCACCTTCTCCAGGAAATTGCAGTGAATTGCCCGCCCCGGCATACCAACAGGGCTTTTAATGATCTCGATATCCTTCTCTTCAGCATGAATATAGCTTTCTTTGAAAGCCTCGGATGCATCACACTCCTTGGTGGTAACAAAACGTGTTCCTAACTGTACGCCTGACGCTCCAAGGTCTATCATGCGCTTAATGTCTTCACCCGTGTAAATGCCTCCCGCTGCAATTACAGGGATCTTCTTGTCATACTTCTGTTCGAAGTGTGAAACCTCAGCTACTACCTGCGGCAACAACTCTTCCAACGAAAAATGTTCGTCTTCCAACTGATTCTCCTTATATCCCAAATGTCCACCGGCTTTTGGGCCTTCCAAGACAACTGCATCAGGCAGGTAATCGTAATTGTTTTTCCATTTTTCGCAGATAATACGTACGGCACGTGCACTCGATACGATAGGTACCAGTTTCGTTACACTGTCTTTCTTCAAAAACGATGGCAAGTCCAAAGGTAATCCGGCACCACTGAATATGATGTCTACCTTCTCTGCAATACTCGTCTTTACCAGTTCTGCAAAATCGGAAAGAGCAACCATGACATTCACGCCGATAATTCCTTTAGCCCTCTCGCGGGCTTTACGGATTTCTTCGGCCAGGCCAAGATTACCGGCTTCTGTGTAATTTGGAGATAATTTTTTATATAAAAGACCGAGACCGGCGGCGGAAATTACACCGATCCCACCTTCATTTGCAACGGCTGAGGCTAAGCCGGAAAGAGAGATACCTACGCCCATTCCTCCTTGGATAATAGGAATGCGAGCCTTTAGGTCTCCGATTGTCAATGCTTTCATTAAATAGTTGTTTGTTTATAACGGTCGCAAAGGTAGAATAATATCCCAATATATGTGCAAAACAAACCAATATAAATGCACAAACCCGGCAAAGGTGTGCATTTTTTTTTCTTTTATTTCAACGGAATATATCCAACCTTCTTAACAAGCTCTTGTCCTTCAGCAGAAAGCACATAGTCAATAAAGGGTTTCACGTTAGCTTCATTCTTTACTTCATAGTAGTAAAAGAGCGGACGCACAACAGGATAAGTTTTATTCTTTGCATTCGCCATAGACGGCTCTGTAAATGTTTTCCCCGAATCATACGACACGTGAATAGGTTTAACATCCTTATTCAGATAGGCAAGCCCAACATAGCCAATGGCGCCTTTCGTTTGGCTCACACTCTGTATGATTGCACCAGTGGCAGGCATACTTAATATCCCATTCATGTAGTTCTTATTCTTCAGCACGCTTTCCTTAAAAAACTCGTATGTTCCTGAAGAAGTTTCACGCGAATAAGCCACTATTTTCATATCCGCCCCACCTACTTCTTTCCAGTTTTTAATCTTTCCGGTGAAGATACCTTCCAGTTGTTCACGTGTCAGATTAGAGACTTTATTAGAAGGATGTACCACAACAGCCAATGCATCGTAAGCAATAACCACCTCTTTTGGTGTTTTACCGGACTTCTGCATTCTGACCTTTTCGTCGAACTTTATCTTACGGGACGCCATTGCAATATCTGTAGTTCCTTCCTGCAAAGCAGATATTCCCACGCCGGAGCCTCCCCCGGTTACCGTAATACTGGCTCCTTTATTCTTTTTCATAAAGTTTTCGGCTTCGGACTGTGTAACAGGCAGGCAAGTATCGCTACCTTTAATTTTCTGTGCAAATACATTTGTTACAAACATACAAGCTGCCATTGCAGCCAGAACAATCGTCTTTTTCATTTTCTGTGTCTAATTATTTTATGAGTACAAAATAATATCAACCATATTTCAGTAAAATGAAACAGATATTACAATTCTGTGAAGAATACGAATAATTAAGTAGTTAACTACTATAAGTTGAGCAAGCCCAACTTATAGTTTATGTATCACCTTCATCAATTGTTCGCCCAAACCGATCGTGTAACCCTGAGACACGAAAACCACACGGTTGAAAGTATCGGCTATGATAAAGATCGGCAGCGTATTGGATTGCGGCAATTTCATTGCACTTACAATTTCTTTCTGGATTGCATTGTCAATATCGATACCGTAGGTAATTGTATTGGGTAATTCGCCGAATTCCTTCGGATCAAAATTCTTATAACCTTTTTCATCAGGGAAAAGCAGAACCATACCGCGCCCCCACTCTTCCAATTCTTTCTTAACGGCAGCTATGTCACGCATTGCATGATTAGTAGGTTCCTGGCGAGCGCCTAAAATAGCCACAACATAATAACCACGGCCGGTAGTTGCCAAAATGCTTGTTTCTTCTCCATTATCAGCGCGTCGGAACTTATCTTCCGAATTAAAGTTTCCTATTACCTGGATTTCATCTTTATTTTCCCGCATTTCCAGTTTAATTGGTGTTGTTTCGCCCTCTTCTACTTTAAAGAAAGTCATCTCAGACAACACACTACCGTTTGCCATACGCGTTCCGGTAACCAGCACATAATCTCCTGTGTCCAGTGTCAACGGATTTTTCAGCAAAGCGCTCCAGGTATCTCCCGTGCCCATATCAGCACCATTTCCCGATTCAAAATTTAATGTCTGCAATTTACCATCAGGCAACACTTTTGCAATTGTGAAATGGCTGAAGTATTTCGGGTCTTGTAATGCCTTAATCGGAGCATAGGAAGCCACAACCTTACCTTGTCTGGCAGTAACCGGGGCAACAGCTTCAAAGTCTACATCTATCCATTGCCCATCTTTATTATATTGTACTTTACGGGCTACCGGTTCAATACGTGCCGGAATACCTAAACTACGCGACAAAGCGACAAAGAATATATCCCTTGAATTTATATCCGATACACGTGCCTTCCAGACTCCTATCGGCATGATAGAAATACGCTGCGCATTCAAATCATTATTTATCGTAATGCTATCTTTCACCCACCGGACCAACACCTGCGGATCATCCTTCGCCTGTTTTGCAAAGGCGGAATCTACATTTGCAGCAAAGAAACTCTTATACGGCGTAAGGAACTCTAGTGCTACACGCGGATTCATAACATATTCCGTAAACAGTTCGCTATCAGATTGCGGCGTATTGTTCAAATGGTCTGCCAATACGGAAGCAGGAGTATCACGGACATCTTTAGCCGAAATTACACCTAGCAAGGCAATAGCCTGAGCACGTTTATCGGACGGAGTTTCGCGAAGGAACTTCTCTATTTCGTTATAATTGCCACGGCTTGCCAACATATATTTGGCGGTCAGGTCTTCATCCGTGCCCAATTCTTTGGCAAGCGCCACAGCCTTGTCTACAGTATAGAATGTTTCTACATATTTATTACGGATGGCATCCTCTTCAAGCAAACGTTTTGCATTTGCTTCCTTTTGTTCGTCGGTTACACTGACAGGTATAGTACCGTCTACCGGCGGAACAATATCCAACACAGACGTATCGATTACATCACCCGGTACTTTATTTAATTGAATAGTTATACTGCCGTCTTTGCCAAAAGAGACTTTACTATATCCAAACTTACCGTCCTTACTTGCCCAAACAAGCATGTCTCCCTTACCGGCTGAAAGCGAACATTTGCCATCGGCATCCGTCTTCTTACGTGCAACGGAGTAAAACTCGGCATAATTATATATCTTAAATTCCACCTCTGCACCCTGTACCGGTTTACCTTCCGTATCGGTTACGATAATCTCTGCCCTGGCAGACGGAGCATAGTTGTCTATTACATTGATTTCGGTATATCCGTCCGTACGTTCCATTACATCTTCCGGGCCATTATATTTGCCAAATACTTTCGTATGCATCAACATGCCACGGTAAGCAGGCCCGTTAAACCAGCCCATATTAAGGACAGGTTCCGGCTCGCATGCTCCCAGAAAATACCATTTGCCGTTTACCCATGCTTCTACCCACGCATGATTATCATCGGTATGCGCCCATCTGGGTGTATATACCTGACGTGCCGGGATGCCTACCGAGCGAAGAGCAGCCACGGTAAAAGTAGATTCTTCGCCACAACGCCCGTACGCTGTCCGTACCGAGGCCAACGGCGAACTTGTACGACCATCCGAAGGCGTATAGATAACCTTCTCATGACACCAATGATTTACTTCCAGCACGGCATCATAAAGAGAAAGTCCTTTTACGCGGTCTTTCAATTCTTCAAAAAAGACCGTGCGGCTATTATCCAGATTTTCATTGTTTATACGCACCGGCAAGACGAAATGACGGAATACCTGTTCCGGGATACTGTCTCCCCAAGGCATTTCCTTTTGTGCCTTGAAAGATGAGCGAATATTATCCAGATAGAAATCTCCGCTGTAATCAGTAATATCTCCGATCGGCATATAAGCATACATAAACGTAAGTGCTTCTTTTTCTTTCGGAGTCATTTGCTCATTGAATACTTCGAACAGATTGCCGTCCGGTAATGCAGCCTGCTTAGCCTGGAAATCTTTTTCCACTTCGACCCTGTAAGCATTGTCTGTAATAAAGTGCTCTCGGCGGTTACAACTGGTTATCAGTAACAGAGCACATAGTAGTGTAAATAAATGTTTTTTGTTCATATAGCGATCGTATGTGCGTCAAAAATAGTGATTTTCTTCAAAACAGGAAAAACCCTACAGATAAAAAGGTTGTTAATATAATAGGAAAGATAAAGTTTATTAAATCCGTTATGCCGTTTTTTTAAGTATTTGATGCTATACTTTTACTAAATAGTTCCATATTTACAAATAAAAGTTAGATATACAGCAGATAATATAATAACAAAGAAGATTTGTCGGGTATAATTACTATTTTTGTTCTTCATTTTCCATTGAATACAAAGAGCTTATGCATCTGATAACAAGTAATAATATAATAAATCATTTAACCTATGTTTCATAACGGCGAAGAGGTATTGTTGACAGCCTCTATTATTTTGTTTTTAAGTATTTTTGCCGGTAAAGCCGGTTATCGTTTCGGACTTCCTGCGTTACTCTTGTTCCTGGGAGTAGGCATGCTGTTCGGAAGCGACGGCCTGGGTATACAGTTCAGCGACTCACATTTTGCACAATTCATCGGTATGCTGGCATTAAGTATTATCTTGTTTTCCGGCGGTATGGACACAAAGTTCTCCGAAGTCAAGCCAATTGCCTCACAAGGAATAGTGCTGGCTACTATAGGAGTTTTTGCAACCACCTTTATTACCGGCGGATTCATATATTGGTTATCAGGCTTTGCGTCCCAATACGTGTCGCTCACTTTCCCCGAATCGCTGCTGATGGCTGCCGTTATGTCATCTACCGACTCGGCTTCCGTCTTCTCCATATTACGAAGCAAAGGCGTACATCTGAAGCAAAAACTGCGCCCCACGCTGGAACTCGAAAGCGGAAGCAACGACCCCATGGCATACATGTTGACTCTTATATTGATAGCCTATATACAACAGGGGGACATGGATTTGATGGAAGCCGGTTTCTCGTTGGTCATCCAGTTGATTGTGGGCGGTATAGCCGGTTACCTGTTCGGGCGATTAGCCGTATATATTATTAACCGTATAAACATAGAAAACGAATCTTTGTATCCTATTATGATACTGGCAACAGCATTCCTGACTTTCTCTGCCACCACGCTTTGCAAAGGAAACGGCTATCTGGCAGTATACATTGCCGGATTAATCGTGGGCAATTCAAAGATAGTGCACAAGAAGAGTATCGGTACCTTCTTTGACGGTTTCGCCTGGTTATGGCAAATTGTAATGTTCTTAACGCTGGGATTGCTGGTAAACCCACACGAATTGCTACCGGTAGCAAGTATCGGGCTAACAGTTGGTATCTTTATGATTATTATAGCTCGCCCGGTCAGTGTGTTTCTATGCCTGCTTCCTTACAAGAACTTCGATCTGAGAGGAAAGCTATACATATCTTGGGTAGGATTACGCGGAGCAGTTCCTATCATCTTCGCCACTTACCCGTTGATTGCCGGGGTAGAACATGCCGGTTTGATATTCAATGTCGTGTTCTTTATCACCATCTTGTCTTTGCTAATCCAGGGAACTACCGTAACATTAGCTGCCAAATGGTTAAACCTGATAGCCGCTCCAATCAAAAAGGATGCATTTGGCATCGAACTTCCCGAGGATATAAAAAGTGCAATGAGCGAAATAGACATAACACCGGCCGTACTGCTGCATGGCAATAAGCTGATGGAGCTTACATTGCCCGACCATACTTTGGCAGTTATGGTAAAACGTGAAGGACGTTACTTTATTCCCAAAGGCAACACCGAGCTGAAAGAAAATGACAAATTACTGATGATTTCAGACAATGACGAAGCTTTACTGCAAGCATATAATGCTTTAGGTATTAAAGATTACACGATCAAGAAAAATTAATGAGCCTAAAAAACAGCGAAGAATATACAAAACAAAGTTCCCTTTCGTTATATTTTCAACAATTCGGTATAGATTTGTAGTTATATTACCAAACAGTAATAAATAAAATATGGCAGTAAAGAAAGATAAGGTACTTTGGGCAGACGATGAGATTGATTTGCTGAAACCGCATATCCTGTTCCTGCAGGACAAAGGATATGAAGTGATTCCCGTGATCAGTGGGCAAGATGCCATTGACTGTTGCAAGGAGCAATCCTTCGACATTATCTTTCTGGATGAAAATATGCCCGGCCTCACAGGTCTGGAAACACTTGCTTACATAAAAGAAATAGACCCGAACGTTCCGGTAGTCATGGTAACAAAAAGCGAAGAAGAAAGCATCATGAACCAGGCTATCGGAAATAAAATCGCCGATTACCTGATAAAGCCGGTCAATCCCAACCAGCTTCTTCTGTCTATTAAAAAGAATGTCCATAAAAATGTAATCATTTCAGAGACAACAACTGTAGGTTACCAGCAAGAATTCAGTCGCATAGGTATGCAAATAAATGATTCGCTCACTGCCGGCGAGTGGATGGAAGTATATAAAAAACTGGTATACTGGGAACTGGAACTGGAAAACAACCAGGTGCAAATGCAAGACATGCTCCGGATGCAGAAAGAAGAAGCCAACAATGCCTTCGGTAAGTTCATAAAACATAATTATACCGAATGGATACAAAATCCAGAGTCGCGGCCGCTAATGAGTCCCGACCTGTTTAAAAAGAAGGTATTTCCTATGTTGGATAACGAAGAGAAGGTGTTCTTTATCCTCATAGACAATTTCCGGTTGGATCAATGGCGTGTTGTAAAAGACTTGCTGACCGATTACTATACGATGGAAGAAAACCTTTATTACAGCATTCTTCCGACTGCAACCCAATATGCGCGAAATTCAATCTTTTCAGGCCTAATGCCGCTTCAAATAGAAAAAATGTTCCCCGATTTATGGGTAGATGAAGACAGCGAAGAAGGCAAGAATCTGAACGAAGCCCCTCTTATCAAGACTCAGATAGAACGCTTCCGCAAAAAATATACATTCTCATATAACAAAGTACACGATTCCCAATATGGCGAAAAGCTACTGGGAAACGTAAGTTCACTTACCCATAATCAACTGAATGTCGTGGTATTAAACTTTGTAGACATGCTATCACATGCTCGTACTGAAAACAAAATGATACGTGAACTGGCAGAAAGCGAAGCGGCCTACCGGAGCCTTACCAAATCATGGTTCCAGCATTCTTCCACTTTAGAATTATTTAAGCGGATCGCTACGAAAGGCTACAAAGTTATTGTAACAACCGACCACGGGACAATCCGGGTAGATAACCCGGTCAAAGTAGTAGGTGATAAAAATACCAACACCAACCTCCGCTATAAAGTAGGAAAGAATCTGAACTATAACCCGAAAGAAGTTTTTGAGATGCGCGATCCCGAAAAGTTCGGGCTACCCTCTCCTAATTTAAGCAGTAAATATATCTTTGCTACAGGGCAAAGTTTCTTTGCTTACCCTAATAATTACAACTACTATGTTTCTTATTATAAGAACACCTTCCAACACGGAGGGATTTCAATGGAAGAAATGATGGTACCGTTTATTATTATGGAACCGAAATAATTTTCGGGAACGGACAATTAATTACCTTTGCAGCCAGAATACATAACAAACATAATAAGATCATTTATATGAATACAATAAAGATCGATAACTTGGATACGATCCGCCAGGCTGCCAAAGAGTTTATTGCAGCTATGGACGACCGTACAGTTTTTGCCTTTTACGGAAAAATGGGAGCCGGTAAAACCACATTCATAAAAGCTATCTGCGAAGAACTGGGAGTGGAAGATGTAATCAACAGCCCCACATTTGCAATTATCAACGAATACCGTAGCGATGAAACAGGAGAACTGATTTATCATTTCGATTATTATCGTATCAACAAACTAAGCGAAGCCGAAGACATAGGAACGGAAGATTATTTCTATAGCGGAGCCCTCTGTTTTATAGAATGGCCTGAAAAGATAGAAGAATTATTGCCGGAAGATGTCGTTTCGGTGACAATCAGTGAGAATGCAGATGGTTCGCGCTCTGTAGAATGGAAATAATATGGAACCTTCCGAATACTTTATTCTTGCCTTATTCATTGCATTAGGCATATTCTCGATTATAGCCGCCGCTTTCAACTTCGATTGGTATTTCCAAACTAGTGGTGCAATGACATTTGTGAGGAAATTCGGACGTAAAGGAGCACGGATTTTCTACACAATTCTGGGACTGGCATTGATTGCCTGCGGAGTTACCGGATTACTTTATTGGTAAATACAAAAAAACTTATGAAATTAATAAACTGTTGTTCTTATTTTTCACGTATCTGTTGATTATCTTTATTACAGGCTGTAATAAAGATAATTCAGTAATAGAAGGTAATACTATCCCCGCAACAATCAAGAGGGACTGCTTCGCTATTCATGAAGCAGTCCCTTTCTTGTTTTCCTGATATAAGTCTTTCGACCTTTATTCCATTAATAAAAAATCCAGCTGTTTCCGTTCCAGGTTTGCTTGTGCCACCTTGATTGTGATCGAATCGCCTAATTGATATTTACGCTTCTTACGTCTACCGATCAGACAATAGTTCTTTTCATCAAACTCGTAGTAATCGTCGTCCAAATCGCGAATAGGAACAAGACCTTCACATTTATTTTCATTCAGCTCAACATATAATCCCCATTCGGTCACTCCGGAAATAACACCGTCGAATACCATGCCCAACTTATCACTCATAAACTCTACCTGTTTATATTTAATAGAAGCACGTTCCGCATTAGCAGCCACTTGTTCCATTTCAGAACAATGGTCGCAAAGTTCTTCATATTTGCTCTTTATTACGCTACGCCCGCCTGCCAGATAACGTTCCAGCAAACGATGTACCATCATATCCGGGTACCGGCGGATAGGAGATGTAAAATGAGTATAATAATCGAACGCCAGACCATAATGGCCAACATTATCCGTTGAGTATTTTGCTTTCTGCATTGCGCGGATGGCAACAGTCTCAATCAGGTTTTCTTCCGGTTTACCTTGCACCGAATCCAACAAGCTATTAATTCCTTTTGATATTTCGCCCTTATTTCCCTCTGTCTTCAACTTATATCCGAAACGGCGGATAAAACTGGCAAAGTTTTCCATTTTATTCGGATCGGGCAATTCATGAATACGGTAAACAAACGTCTTCTTAGCTTTGCCTCTAGGAGGACGGCCTATAAATTCGGCAACCGTACGGTTTGCCAGCAACATGAACTCTTCTATCAGCTTATTCGCTTCTTTTGATTCTTTAAAGTAAACACGGATCGGTTTGCCATTTTCGTCTATCTCAAACTTAACTTCATAACGATCGAAGTTTATGGCACCATTCTTAAAACGTTTTTCCCTCAACTTCTTGGCTAGTTCATTCAAAGCCAGAATCGCTTCTTTGCAATCACCTTCACCGGTTTCAATTACCTCCTGAGCTTCCTCATAGGCAAAACGCCGGTCACTTTTAATAACCGTACGGCAAATACGTGAGTTTTTCACTTCTGCATTCTCATCCAATTCAAAGATTGCAGAGAAGCAAAGTTTTTCTTCATCCGGACGAAGCGAACATATCTGATTACATAACCTTTCAGGCAACATAGGTATGGTACGATCTACCAGATAAACAGAAGTAGCCCTGTTTACAGCCTCTTTATCAATCAAGCTATCTTGTTTGACATAATACGTTACGTCAGCAATATGAACACCCACTTCCCAATTGCCATTTTCAAGACGTTGAGCAGAAAGAGCATCGTCAAAGTCTTTCGCATCTTTCGGGTCTATCGTAAAAGTCAATATATTACGGTAGTCTTCACGTTGCGCGATCTCTTCTTCAGAAACTTTATCAGGAATTTTATCTGCTGCCTTTTCTACACTCACAGGATATTTATACGGCAAACCGAATTCGGCCAAAATAGCATGCATTTCAGCTGTATTTTGTCCGGCAGCGCCTAATACATCAATTACTTCGCCCAACGGATTCTTAGCATTTTCCGGCCATTCAATAATACGCACTACAGCCTTATCTCCATTTTTCCCTCCGTTTAGCTTTTCTTTCGGAATGAAAATATCATTAGCCAGCGTTTTGTTTTCTGTAATAAGAAAAGCGAAACTGCCGGAAACTTGAAGTTTTCCAACATAAGTACGTTCCTTTGTTTCCAGTATTTCCACAACTTCGCCTTCAGGTTCAGCACCTTTTCGTTTAGCAAAAAGTTGCACTTTTACCTTATCTCCATCCATAGCATGACCGGAATTTCGTTCGGCTACAAATACCGGGCTTCCTCCGTCTTCGGGGATAAAAGAGTTTTTACCATTACTACGGCGCATAAATAAACCAACAGCAACAGTTCCCAGTCCATTCAACCGATAACGTCCACGATCAATTTCAGTAATAATATCTTCGGCTGCCAGATCATAAAGGATGTCTGCAACCTGCAACTTCTGTACCTGGCTTTCCAGTCCTATAATCTTACTTATTTGCTTGTAATTGAATGGTTCTTTCGGAGAAGATTGAAAAACAGAGATTGTGGCTTGTATCATAGCCTCTTTTCTCATTCGTTTGCTTTTTCCCTTGTCTTTCTTTTCCTTCTTTTCTTTGTTACCCTTCTTTCCGGATTTGTTCTTTGTCATAAATCTTTTAGTTTAAAAAGAGATAAGCAGATATCTCTTTTACAAAGTAAACAAATATAATTGATATCCTGTTTACGTTTAAATTAATTTGATAAAAAGACTTGTATCATTCATTAAAATAATTGGCCTGTATACCTTTTGCTCCTGGCTTACAATAGAAAAGACTTCCGCTTAACGGATATTTCTTCAATTCCTCGTCAGATAAACCCGAACGAGCCGTAGTAATATACAGTTCATCCATGCTTCTGCCTCCAAATGCACAAGAAGTAACATTTGGAGCCGGGACTTCCACTTTCGCCAACAAATCGCCTGTATACGGATTATAGCAATATACACCAAATCCTCCCCATTGGGCAATCCATAAATTATCTTCGCTATCTATAGTCATTCCATCAGGCAAGCCTTGCTCCGAAGGAATACTGACAGCAACGCCGTCATAAAGTATATCGCCATTACTAACGTCATACCGGTAACGCACTATTTTACGAGTCGGTGTATCGTTATAATACATATATTTTTTGTTTGCCGACCACACGATTCCATTGGAAATAGAAACTTTTGTAATTTTAGTTATTACCATTCCATCCGGAAGTACACAATATAATTTACCTGCCTGAGGGGTAGCATTCAGGCTCATGGTTCCAACCCATAAACGCCCTGCCGGGTCGCATTTTCCATCATTACAACGGATAGTACCATTTTCATCAGGGATCGAGGCAATTGAAGTAACAGACTGGTTACACAAATTTACACGGGCTATCTCATCCTGAAAAGCAACGATGACAGTACTGTCAGTCTCAGGAACAACTGTTGATATCATACGATCAAACGTCCGCACATTACAATCTTTTTTCGAAGGAAAATATTCATAAAGTGTTTTTCCTTCAATATCTACCCAAAACAAAGAACGGCGGTCCGGATGCCAGATTGATCCTTCGCCTGTCACAGCTTCAACTTCAAACACCTTCTCGGCAGTGAGAACTTTTGGGGCCTTAACACAAGAATTTCCTAAAAGCATAGTTGATGATGCTAATAAATTAAATAATAAAAACTTCATGTAATTGCTAACTATTTTTGGTTTTCTCTATACAAGGTATATATCATGTTCATACAAACATACGGTTTTAATCAACAACTTTAAAACCTAAGCGTCATTATTTATTTACACAATCAATTTATTTATGTAAATTTGCCAATCTAATTGAATGATGGATGAGCGTAATAATTAAAGAAGTAACCGGAAAGAAAGAACTTAAGAAGTTCGTTAAATTTAATATCGAGTTATATAAAGGGAATCCCTATCATGTGCCTGGCTTGATAGACGAAGAGATGGTTACATTAGATAAAAAAAAGAACCCGGCCTTTGAAGTTTGCGATGCAATATACTTTCTAGCCTATAAAGACGGTAAAATTGTTGGCCGTATTGCCGGAATGATAAACCACCCGAGCAACGAAGTCTGGGGACAGAAACGTGCACGCTTCGGTTTTGTGGATTTTATAGACGACAATGAAGTAGTTGACGCTCTGTTCGGAGCTGTAGAAAAATGGGCACGCGAGCAAGGCATGGAAGAAATTCACGGGCCAATGGGCTTTACAGACATGGATCACGAAGGCATGTTAATAGAAGGCTTCGATCAAATCGGCACAATGGCTACCATATACAACTATCCTTATTATCCTAAGCAGATAGAACGTATCGGATTCAAGAAAGATCAGGATTGGCACGAATTTAAAATCTATATTCCAGACGGTGTACCCGATAAACATTTGCGCATCGGAGAAATTGTAAAGCAGAAATATGGATTAAAAGTAATGAAATTTAAGAATGCCAAAGAAATTATGCCTTATACCAAACAGGTATTCCATACATTAAATGCTGCTTTTGCACCTTTATATGGTTTTGCTCCGCTCACGGAAAAACAAATCGATTATTATATAAACATGTATATCCCGATGCTCCGTTTTGATCTGGTTACTCTTATCATAAAAGAAGATGACAATTCAGTGGTCGGTTTCGGGATATCGTTACCCAACCTGTCAAAAGCATTGCAAAAAGCAAAAGGGCACATGTTTCCATTCGGATGGATCCATTTGCTGAAAGGGCTAAAAAGCAGACCTAAAGTAATAGACTTATACCTAACCGGAGTTTTGCCTGAATATCAAAGCAAAGGCGTAAACGCATTACTTTTTAATGATTTGATTCCGGTATACAAAAGCATAGGAGCTGTTTATGCAGAAAGTAATCCCGAACTGGAAACTAACAGCGCCGTACAAGCCCAATGGGATTACTTCAAACGTGAACATCACAAATCAAGAAGAGCATTTATAAAAAAGTTATAATCAATATGGACGAACTGAATTCAACTATACAACAACCAACAGAGTATAACGACGATGACATCAAGACACTGGATTGGATGGAACATATCCGCCGGCGTCCCGGTATGTATATCGGTAAATTGGGAGATGGAAGTTATGCAGACGATGGAATCTATGTATTGTTGAAGGAAGTACTAGATAACTCCATCGACGAATATATGATGGGTTACGGTAAGACCATTGAAGTTACTGTAGAAGAAGGTTCTGTTACCGTACGCGACTATGGACGAGGTGTTCCTCTCGGCAAGGTTGTCGATGTATCCAGTAAGATGAATACAGGCGCCAAGTACGATAGCAAAGCATTTAAGAAATCAGTAGGATTGAACGGTGTAGGTATCAAGGCTGTAAATGCATTAAGCAGCTATTTTCTAATCACCAGTTATCGTGACGGCGAATGCAAACGAGTGGAATACAGCAAGGCCATCATTACAGAAGAATCAGGTATACAGCCAACAGAGGAAGCAAACGGAACCATGGTTTACTTTATTCCTGATCGCGAAATCTTCAAAGACTATCAATATAAGGATGAGTTCATTGAAAGCTTATTAAAAAATTATGTTTTCCTAAACTCCGGCCTTACCATTACTTATAACGGAAAGAAGTTCCATTCACGCAACGGCCTGGTTGATCTGTTAAATGAAAACATGACAACAGACCCTTTATATCCGATCATCCATTTGACAGGAGAAGATATCGAATTGGTTATTACACACAGCAACCAATACGGCGAAGAATATTATTCATTTGTAAACGGACAACATACCACACAGGGCGGAACACATCTTTCAGCTTTCCGTGAAGCTGTAGGACGCGTTATTAAAGAATATTACAACAAAAATTTTGAATATTCGGATATCCGGGCCGGAATTGTGGCGGCAATCAGTATTAAGGTAGAAGAACCTGTATTTGAAAGCCAGACCAAAACAAAACTGGGTTCTAAAGATATGGGACCGGAAGGTCCGACAGTAGCCAAATTTATCGGAGACTTTATCAAAAAAGAACTGGACAACTACCTCCATAAGAATGCCGATACCTCAGAAGCTCTTTTACATAAAATACTTGAAGCAGAAAAAGAACGCAAAGCAATAGCCGGTGTAACCAAACTGGCACGTGAACGCGCCAAAAAAGCAAATTTGCATAACCGTAAATTGCGTGACTGCCGTATCCATTTAAACGACACAAAAGGAGAACGGACAGAAGAGAGCAGTATCTTTATCACAGAGGGAGATTCGGCCAGCGGTTCCATCACCAAAAGCCGTGATCCGAATCTTCAGGCAGTATTCAGTCTGCGTGGTAAGCCATTAAACAGTTATGGACTTACCAAAAAGATCGTTTACGAAAATGAAGAATTCAACCTGCTGCAAGCAGCTCTGAATATTGAGGACGGTCTGGAAGGATTACGTTATAACAAGGTGATTATTGCAACGGATGCCGATGTAGACGGTATGCACATCCGTTTGCTTCTGATTACTTTCTTCCTGCAATTTTTCCCTGATCTGATCAAGCGTAACCATGTATATATATTGCAGACACCACTTTTCCGCGTACGTAACAAGCAAAAAACATGGTACTGTTATAGCGAGGAAGAACGTTTGGCAGCCATACAGGCAGCAGGCAAAAATCCGGAAATTACCCGGTTCAAAGGATTAGGAGAAATTTCGCCGGACGAATTCAAACACTTTATAGGTAAAGATATTCGTCTCGATCCGGTAACCATGAAGAAAGAAGACTCCGTAAAAGAAATGCTGGAATTCTACATGGGCAAAAATACAATGGAACGACAAAATTTCATTATAGATAACCTTGTAATAGAAGAAGATGTTGTCAGTTGAAAATAAAAGAATAGCACTGTTTCCGGGGACGTTCGATCCTTTTACCATCGGACATCGGTCATTAGTAACCCGGGGACTGACGTTAGTGGACGAAATCATCATATCCATCGGTATAAATGATAAGAAACTAACCTATTTTTCACTTGAGAAAAGAATAGAGGCAATCCAAAACCTATACAAAAACGAACCAAGGGTAAAAGTTATGTCCTACAACTCACTGACAGTCGATTTTGCACTTGAGGTAGGAGCCCATTTTATTCTGCGCGGTATCCGTACGGTAAACGACTTTGAATATGAAAAGACGATTGCCGACGTAAACCGTAAACTTACAGGAATCGAAACTTTTATCCTTTTTACCGAACCGGAACATACACATATCAGTTCTAGTATTGTACGTGAACTTTTACGATACGGAAAAGACATTTCCCTGTTTGTCCCTAAAGAAACAGAATTGTATTAATGAATCAGGAAATTAATAAACGAATGAAACAACTTATAGTATTGCTCTTGGCAGTCGTAACGTTTACTTCTGTCAAAGCCCAGCCGGTAAATCAAGATGCCCGCAAGTTATCCATGGCACTATATGCCATTTCCAATTTATATGTAGACCCCGTAAATGACAGTAAGCTGGTTGAAGATGCTATCAAAGGCATATTAGATAAACTAGACCCTCACTCAAACTACATGGATCCGGAGGAAACGAAAGAAATGAACGAACCTTTACAAGGGAACTTTGACGGTATCGGCATTCAGTTCAATATGCTGACAGATACATTATACGTCATCCAGGTAATTCCCGGCGGACCATCCGAAAAAGTAGGATTAATGGCCGGCGACCGTATCATTATGGTTGACGACACACTGATTGCCGGTGTAAACATGAAAACAACAGACATTATGAAACGTTTGCGCGGTCCCAAAGGAACGGAAGTAAATGTGAAAGTGCAGCGCAACAATAAACCGGAATTAATAGAATTCAAAATTACCAGAGGCAAAATTCCGGTATACAGTTTAGACGCGGCTTATATGGCAGACAAAAATACAGGTTATATCAAATTAAACCGCTTTGCCGCTTCTTCGGCTAATGAGTTTCGTGAAGCTTTGGAAAAGTTGAAGAAACAAGGCATGAAAAATATGATTCTGGACTTGCAAGGCAATGGCGGAGGCTATCTGAATATTGCAATCGATTTAGCTGATGAATTTTTGGGTAAAGATAAACTTATCGTCTATACCGAAGGCAGCAAACAATCACGTGAAGAAGCAAAATCCACCAACCGGGGAGGTTTCGAAGACGGACGTCTTGTTGTATTGGTAGACGAAGCGTCTGCTTCCGCCAGTGAAATTCTGTCAGGTGCTGTTCAGGATTGGGATCGCGGAGTAATTGTAGGCCGTCGTACTTTTGGTAAAGGATTAGTGCAAAAACCAATCCCCCTGCCCGATGGATCCATGATCCGCTTAACCGTTGCCCGCTATTACACACCAACCGGACGCTGTATTCAAAAACCTTACGAGAACGGAAAGATCGAAGAATACCAGCACGACCTGATAGACCGTTATAATCGTGGAGAGCTAATGAGTGCAGACAGTATTCACTTTCCCGATTCAATGAAGTATAACACATTAGTTAATAAACGCACGGTTTATGGCGGAGGCGGAATCATGCCCGACGTTTTCATTCCGGTAGATACGTCCCGTTACACAGACTATCACCGCAAACTGGTAGCATCCGGGTTAGTAAATCGGGTTGCGATGAATTTCCTGGATCATAATCGTGCAAAAATGACAAAGAAATATCATAAATTCCCACAATATAAGCAGGATTTCATCATCACGGATGATATCATGCAGGATCTCCTGAATATGGCAAAAGAAGAGAAGATCGAGTTCAACGAAGAGCAATATAACCGCTCCAAGCCGCTTATCATGCTTCAGATAAAAGCCCTTATTGCACGTGATCTATATGATATGGCTCAGTATTTCCAGATCATAAACGATGACAACGCAAGTTATCAGGAAGCCCTCCGCATCATTAACGATCCGGCTGCATATTCTACTATCCTGACAAAATAATTGCTATGTATTGGACGCTTTTTCTGACATTCGTTAAGATCGGGACATTTACTATCGGAGGCGGCTATGCTATGCTTCCGCTGATTCAGCGTGAAGTGGTAGACAAAGGATGGCTTTCGAAAGAAGATTTTATCGACCTATTCTCGGTAGCACAGTCTTTACCGGGCATATTTGCCGTAAATATCTCCATCTTCGTGGGATACAAACTAAAGAAGACTTTGGGAAGTATTGTATGTGCGCTGGGCACCATCCTCCCTTCCTTTTTTATCATCCTGGCAATTGCCCTGTTCTTTACCGGGGTTAAGGATAACGTATGGATAGAAAAGGCATTTAAGGGTTTACGTCCGGCTGTGGTAGCACTGATTGCGGTTCCATGCCTTACCACTGCCCGTTCCATCAAGCTAAGTTATGCACAGATGGTCATTCCAATCGGGGCGGCACTGTTAATATGGTTGGGTAATATGTCTCCTGTATGGATTATTCTGGCGGCTATCATTGGCGGGTTATATTACGGATTAAAAATAAAAAAGTATTGAGTTATGATTTGGTTGCAATTGTTTTACGTATATCTGAAAATCGGAATCTTTGGATTTGGCGGCGGATACGCTATGCTTTCCTTAATCCAATCGGATGTTGTAGACCAATACAAATGGATCTCATTACAGGAATTTACCGACATTGTAGCCATATCCCAGATGACTCCGGGGCCTATCGGCATCAACAGTGCCACCTACATAGGTTATACGGCTATCCATAATGCCGGCTATTCGCAAGGTATGAGTATATTGGGCTCCAGCCTGGCAACTTTTGCCGTGTGTTTACCTTCCTTTATATTGGTACTGATTATCTCTTACTTCTTTTCCAAATTCAAAAACAATAAATATGTGGCCGCCGCTTTTACAGGACTACGTCCGGCCACAGTAGGATTAATAGCAGCCGCAGCCCTGATGTTAATGAATAAAGAGAACTTTATAGACTATAAAAGTTTCCTTATCTTCGGAGCAGCTTTTCTTCTTACCTGGAAGTTTAAAGTCAACCCGATACTGATGATTTTACTTGCCGGTGCTGCAGGAATCGTACTTTATTGGTAAGAGAATACAACCAAGCTCCGGTAAAACTACAATGAACAAAACGACCTATTGTCGATAGATTTAACACATTTGTCTATACAAACCGCCTCTCCTTCTACTATAATTGTAAGAGGAAAAGCAGTTTTTTATTTTTGCTTTCGTAATACAGACAGAAAACGAAGGCATTATGAAACAATATTCATTCTTATTAGCATGTTTGTTTTTCCTCAGTACAGGAATGAAGGCACAGGATCAACCAGACAAATGGACACTCCGCGACTGCCTGAACTATGCCTTGGAACATAATATCCAGGTGAAGAAAAGCAAAGTGACCCACCTATCCGGTATAGAAGACACAAAACAGGCAAAAGCACAACTGTTTCCTTCGCTTAACGCATCCGTTACCCAGGGATATGTTAACTACCCTTCTTCCGATGCCATAAGCAATAACAGCTATACGGGAAACTACAGCGTCAATGCAAATTGGACTTTATTTGATGGCGGACGCCGTACCAGCAGCATCAAGCAACAACAGATACAAAATAAAGTAAACGAACTGAGCATTGAACAAAACGAAGACGACATCCAGATTTCACTTATCCAGACCTACATGCAAGTATTGTATGCAATGGATGCTGTCCGGATTAATGAAAATACGGTGGAAGTTTCCAAAGCACAACGCGACCGCGCCGAAGAACTCTTCAAAGCCGGTTCCATATCCCAGGTAGATTTTGCCCAGCTCGAAAGCCAATACAGTACAGACAAATACCAACTAGTAGTAGCCCAAACCAATCTGGATAATTACAAATTGCAACTAAAGCAATTACTGGAACTGGATATCAATGCAGACATTCATTTGGCTGCCCCGGATATCACCGAGAAAGAGATCATGTTTCCCCTACCCGATAAGCAAACAATCTACAATACATCATTGGCTGTAATGCCGGAAGTAAAAAGCAGCCAACTCTCTATAGGCATTGCCGAACTGGAAAAGACAAAGGCACGTGCCGGTTATCTTCCCTCATTATCGATGAATGCAGGCATAGGAACCGGACATCTGTCAGGTACCGATTACACCTTTGGCAGTCAGATGTGGAATAAGTTTAACGAAAGCATAGGTCTTACATTAAGTATTCCTATATTCAGCAACCGGGAGCACAAGACAGCCTACAACAAAGCAAAACTAGCTATCACAACCAGCCAGCTCGAACTGCTTAATACACAAAAAGCATTGTTGAAAACGGTTGAAGGTATTTACCTGGATGCAACTTCCTCGCAAAACCAATATTTATCCGCGTCGGAACGTCTTAAATATGTTTCGGAAAGTTACAAGCTGACCGAAGAACAATTCTTTCTCGGAATGAAAAACACGGTGGAACTGCTGACAGAGAAAAACAATTACCTAACCGCACAACAGGAAGTATTGCAATCCAAATATATGGCGGTAATGAGTATACAACTGTTGAATCTCTATCAGAAGAAACCAATTGATGTGGGAATGAAATAAAACAGATCAGATATGAACAAAAAGAGACTAATTATCGGTATTATCGTCATGTTGCTCATCATTGGAGGAGTCTATCTCTTTATGGGCAAATCATCAAAAGGCGGTATAAAACTGGAGACGGCCAAAGTGGGGCGTGGCTCCATTACCAATACGGTTACAGCCACAGGCGCCGTAGAACCGGTTACCGAAGTAGAAGTAGGTACACAGGTTTCGGGTATCATTGATAAATTGTATGCAGACTACAATGATGTAGTAAAAGCCGGACAGCTAATTGCCGAAATGGATAAGGTAAACCTGAAAGCAGAGCTGGCATCAGCACAGGCCGGGCTGGCAAGCAGCAAAACGGAATTCGAATATCAACAAAAGAACTATGCCCGCAGCAAAGTACTCTACGAAAAGAAGCTGATCAGTGATTCCGACTACGAAACTGCAACTTACAACTACGAGAAGGCAAAAGCTGCATACGACCAAAGCCAGGCAGCAATGGTAAAGGTTAACCGCAATCTGGAATACGCAACCATCACCAGCCCGATAGACGGCGTGATTATAGACCGTGCTGTTGAAGAAGGGCAAACCGTTGCCGCGGGCTTTGAAACACCAACCTTGTTCACCATCGCCGCCGACCTTACCAAGATGCAGGTAATAGCCGATGTAGACGAAGCTGATATAGGCAACGTACAAGACGGGCAACGTGTTAGTTTTACCGTCGATGCTTACCCTAACGACGTATTTGAAGGCAAAGTGAAACAGATACGTCTGGGCGACAGCAGCAATAGCAACACAAGTTCGACATCTTCTTCTTCCACTGTTGTAACTTATGAAGTCGTTATCACAGCCGACAATCCGGACTTGAAGCTAAAACCCCGACTGACAGCCAATGTTACGATTTACACAATGGAACAAGAAAACGTGCTGACTATCCCTACTAAAGCCCTTCGCTTCGTTCCTGACGAAAATATACTTACACCAATGGGCATTACAGTCACAGATATAAACAAGGAAACTCCCGCAGGGAAGCGTTTGATATGGGTCAAAGAAGGGCAGAAGCTGCAGCCTCGCACTGTTACCGTAGGCTCCACAAGCGGCAATCATATCGAGATAACAGAAGGATTGAAAGAGGGAGAAGAAATAATAGTAGACCTCGCTTCTGCCACTGTAACCCCGTCTCCCGAAATGGCAGAAAAGAGCCCGTTCATGCCAGGCCCTCCGGGAAGCAATAAAAAGAAATAAAGCAATGAAAGAGATCATCAAACTGGATAATATCAAACGTGACTTCCGGGTCGGCGACGAAACCGTACATGCCTTACGCGGCGTCTCCTTCACCATACACGAAGGCGAGTTCGTCACCATCATGGGAACCTCCGGATCAGGAAAAAGCACGTTGCTAAACACACTGGGTTGCCTCGACACACCTACGTCCGGCGAATACTATCTGGATGGTGTTTCTGTCAGGACGATGGGAAAGAATGCCCGTGCAACGTTGCGCAACCGTAAAATCGGCTTTGTCTTCCAAAGTTATAACCTGCTTCCGAAGACCACCGCAGTAGAAAATGTGGAACTACCCCTGATGTATAATCCGAATTACAGTGCCGCAAAAAGAAAAGAAAAGGCAGTCAACGCACTGATTGCCGTTGGCCTGGGTGATAGATTAGAGCATAAAAGCAACCAAATGTCAGGAGGGCAGATGCAACGTGTAGCCATCGCCCGTGCACTGGTAAATGATCCGGCGGTAATACTTGCCGATGAAGCAACAGGAAACCTGGACACGCGGACCAGTTTCGAAATATTGGTATTATTCCAGAAGCTGCATGCCGAAGGACGTACTATCATCTTCGTAACACATAATCCGGAAATATCCGGGTACAGTAGCCGCAACATCACGTTGCGGGACGGACACGTTACTTCCGACATGGTAAATACCAACGTACTGGACGCAGCAGAAGTGCTGGCACGATTACCAAAAAACGATGATTAAAATAAAGCAAAAATGAACGGGACAAACTTAATAAAGATAGCTCTCAGGGCACTTGCCAATAACAAAATGCGCGGATTCCTGACAATGCTCGGCATCATTATCGGCGTGGCATCCGTCATTACCATGCTCGCCATCGGGCAAGGCTCGAAGCGAAGCATACAGGCACAGATAAGCGAAATGGGATCTAATATGATAATGATCCACCCGGGAGCCGACATCCGGGGTGGCGTACGCCAGGATGCTTCCGCAATGGAGACTCTAAAGCTCAACGACTACGAAGACATAGTAAACGAAACACGTTTCGTTTCATACACTTCCCCAACGGTAAACAGTAGCGGACAAGCCATTTACGGAGCCAATAATGCCCCGACTACCGTTTATGGCGTCAGCCCCGATTATCTGTACATCCGCCGTTATAAGATACAAGACGGAGACATGTTTACCGAACAGGATATACAAACCGCAGCCAAGGTTTGTGTCGTAGGTAAAACCGTTGTAGACAATCTTTTCCCGGGAGGAGAAAATTCGGTAGGAAAAGTAATCAGATTTCAGAAACTACCTTTCCGCATCGTTGGAGTGCTGGAAAGCAAAGGATATAATAGCATGGGAATGGACCAGGATGATCTAATCTTAGCTCCATACACAACTATACAAAAGAAAGTTCTGGCCATTACCCATTTGCAGGGCATTACCTGTTCGGCCCTAAAAGAAGAATACACCGACCAGGCCATTGATGAGATAACGGAGATACTCCGCCGCAACCACAAGTTGAAAGAAGGTGCAGATGACGACTTTACAATCCGTAGCCAGCAGGAGCTGAGCACGATGTTGACAAGTACTACGGACATGATGACAGTGTTGTTGGCGGCTGTGGCGGGTATTTCGTTGCTCGTTGGTGGAATTGGCATTATGAATATTATGTACGTCAGCGTTACGGAACGCACCCGAGAGATCGGTCTCCGTATGAGTATCGGAGCCAAAGGCATCGATATACTGGCGCAATTCCTGATAGAATCCATACTTATAAGTGTAACTGGCGGTTTAATAGGCGTAGTATTGGGTGTCGGGGCAGCCCTTGTTGTTAACGGGGTTGCCCATTTCCCAATCTACATTCAGCCGTGGAGCGTGGTTCTTTCGTTCGCAGTTTGTACCGTAACCGGTGTATTCTTTGGATGGTATCCGGCCAAAAAAGCGGCGCAACTCGATCCGATTGAAGCCATACGTTACGAATAAGTTCCGGTTCCTTTAAGTATTATATAAAGAAGAAGTAGCCACTTTGTGCCAAGCAAATAATCGTTCTCCAGTCAGCGGACAACCGTTCGACGACCGCCGGACGACTGTTCTCCGGGCAGCGGACGATTGTCCGGCGGCCGTCGAACGGTTACTACTTACCGACAAAAACACGACCAGATACTATATAAAACAATAGCAATTAACTATCTTTGTTTTTATGAATGCAACAGAAAACATAGCAATACCGGCAAAGCCGCCCTACAAAGGAGTCGGACGTCTGATTCATATTGTAGCCTGGGGATTACTGTTCGGCCTCCCGTTCTTCTTCACCGGCAAGCAACAACAAGAATTGAACCTGCTAAACTATGTCCGTTCGGAAATAGTTCCGTTGTCGTTTATGCTTGTGTTCTACGTAAACTACCTGCTGCTGGTGAATCGTTTTTTGTTCTCAAAGCATCCGTGGCGTTTCTTTTCCAGCAACATACTGTTGATAGCTTTTACAATGGTTGCGGTGCACTTGGTCTTTCAGTTACTTCCTCCCCCGGAATGGCATCATCCCCGACCGGAACGTGAATGGCAGGACGTAGTAGGTTTCTTAGTCGTAAACGTCTTCCTCTACACATTGGTAGCCGGGCTGAGCGTTGCCATAAAAATGACCGGTGGATGGTACGAAATGGAATCTATGCGCAAAGAGCTGGAGGCAAGCCGCGCTGAAGCCGAGTTGCAGAACCTGAAAAGCCAGCTTAACCCGCACTTCCTTTTTAATACACTGAATAATATTTACAGTCTGATTGCCATTAGCCCCGAACGGGCACAAGGGGCCGTACACGACCTGAGCCGCCTGCTTCGTTACGTACTTTATGAAAGCAGCCAGCCACTTGTATCGCTTGAAAAAGATTTAGACTTCGTCCGCAACTATGTAGAGTTGATGCGCATCCGCCTGCCGGAACATGTCCAACTCAAAACAAATATCCAGGAAGATACAACAGGCGTATCAATAGCTCCGTTACTATTTATCTCTCCTATCGAGAACGCATTTAAGCATGGTGTAAGCAACAACAAGCCGTCTTTTATAGACATAGATATATATCAGGAAAAAGACCGCATTACCTGCACCATCCGCAACAGTTATTTTCCCAAAGATGCCACGCAAGACAAAAGCGGTTCGGGCATCGGGCTTCTCAATCTCCAACGCCGTTTGGAATTACTTTATCCCTCCCGTCATATCTTCACATACGGACGGGAAGGAGAAGTGTATAATTGTACGTTAGAATTGAAATTATAATGGAGTTAACTTGTGCCATAATAGATGATGAACCGTTGGCTGTAAGCCTGCTGGAAAGCTATGTATTGAAAACTCCTTTCCTGGAACTGCATGGTAAATACAATAGCGCCGTCAATGCGCTACCTGAGCTTAGCATCAAACCTGTCGACCTGTTATTCCTGGATATTCAGATGCCAGAGTTGAGCGGTATGGAGTTTTCACGAATATTGGGCACAGGCATCCGTATTATTTTCACAACAGCTTTTGAGCAATATGCAGTAGACAGCTACAAGGTTAATGCCCTCGACTATCTGCTGAAACCCATCAGTTACCCGGACTTCCTGAAGTCTGCAAATAAGGCGCTGCAATGGTATGAGCTATTGCAAAGCAACGAACAGGCGGCAACCAAACCGGATAGCGAACATATACAAACAACCTCATCCGCACCTTCTTCCATCGAAAGCATTTTTGTCAAGACAGAATACAAGCTGGTACAGATAGAGCTACGCAAGATACTCTACATCGAAGGCCTGAAGGACTATATAAAGATATATGTTGAAGACGAGCCCCGTCCTGTCCTATCGTTAATGAGTATGAAGTCGATGGAAGAGATGTTGCCGGCAGATCATTTCATCCGCGTGCACCGTTCATTTATCGTACAACCCGAAAAGATAAAAATTATTGAGCGTAACCGCATCGTATTCGGCAAAGAATATATTCCCATCTCCGACAACTATAAACAGAAGTTTATGGAATTTCTGGGACAAAGATCGTTATTGCCTTAAAATCTGTATATTTATAAATCTGCAAATATGTACTTTTGAAATGTTGCAGCTCCAAGATTCGATGGAAGTTGTTTCGACGGCTCAAAAGGTAGAGGGCATAGCTAATGCAAGATTTTTTATTAAACCGGAGGCTTGACCTTGCATTAGCGTACATGCCCGACATTACCTTTGCCGGAAAAATAACAACGACAGAGAACGTCAAGGGACGTACAGCTAATGAGGAAGCCCGGTTAAGAACGAAAAGGAATAATTCAGCAACCAATGTTTTTTCCTATCTGCCGGCTGAAAGCCGATGCTTAAATTCTATACTAATGGTCGACCGGTTTTTCCGTGCGTCTGGAACTTAAAACAACTGCAACAGCAGCCGTTCCAGCTCTTTTGTCATTTGTCCCATATTACATGAATAGTTATTGGAGAAAACAGCAACCGCATACTTCTTTCCGCCTACGGTAATATAACCGGCATAGCTTCTAACACGGGTAATACCGCCACTTTTTAAACGTGATTTGCCTTGCAGCTTCGAGCCTTTTAAAAAATTGCGAACCGAACCTTCCAGACCAGGTTGCGGCAGAGAAGCAATAAATGCATCAGAAACACCCGACTTTGTGGCCATATATACCAACATATCCGTAATAAAACGGGCAGAAACTTTATCGGCTGGCGCTAATCCGCTACCGTCATACATCCACAAGGGAAACGTATCTATACCTTTCTTCTCCCAATATTCTTTTGCGACACGCACGCCTCGCTCAAAAGAAGAGATCACCTCATTTTTCTTCGGCTTATATTGCAAACCCACCGTTTTCAGCAGCGCATCAGCAAATAAGTTATGGCTTACGTGGTTTGTAACACTCGCTATTTCAGCCAAAGCCGGAGAATAAGTAGTCACAATCACAGTCTTTCCCGCATTGTCATTCCACCTGTCCTCTTCTTTCTCTATCCGGTAGCACGAAGGCGTACCCGAAACCATAATTCCTTCATTACCTAACACATCAGTCAGATATTGTGCCATGAACAAAGCAGGATCAGGAATATCGCCCTTCAACTGATAACGGTCTCTATTAGCCGGTAACACTCCATACAAATAACGTTCCGATGAAAACGGAGCACCAATAATATATGCACTATCAGACGACACAGGACTTGCCGTCATATAATTATGAAAACGGATATACGAAACATCGGGATCACTGTCAACCAACACTGGTTTACTGCCCGCCAATCCGGTTTTAAACGATAGCCTATACATATTATCAAATATTGAAATGCCGTAACTTCCGGGTGCATAATAATTACCCATATCCTCACGCAGCCATTTGATAGAAGAGCCTTCGGAATCAAAGATACTTTCGTCGGAAATAACAGCTCCTTCTATCTTGCGTATGCCGGCTTTATGAATAGCATTGACCCAGGTTGGAAGAAACGAATTGGCTTCTTGCCCGAAATGGGAAGATCCTAATGAAGGATCGCCGCTGCCTTTAATATATAAATTGCCTTTCAGCACACCGTTTTCAATAATGCCATCATATTCCAATGAAGTAGGAAAACGATAGTCTTCTCCTAAAATTTCAAGGGCAGTAGCCGTAGAAACTGTCTTCATCACAGAAGCAGGAGAAACCTGCCTGTCTTCTTCATAACTATGTACAATTTTCCCGTCCTGCAAATCCTTTACAACAAGAGAGAATGTCGCTCCCTTCATATACGGATTACGTAATAATTGTTTTACGGGTTGCGAAGTCTGTGCATTTGCAGGCCAACATAAGCAAATCAACAAGCAGAAGCCTAATATTTTAATGTGTATCATCTCAATCTATTTTACTTTACTATCTTTGTGGCAAAGATAAAAAATTAAATATGAACCCACTATTCGATAAACCGTTTACATTCGACAGAGTAGTGCGCATTCTGTTCAGCGTAGCAACCCTTGCCGGCATTATCTACCTGATCGCACTATTGCGTAATGCCTTATTGCCTTTTCTTATCGCCTGGCTACTTGCTTACCTGATGCAACCATTTGTCCGGTTTTTCCAATATAAAATGAAATTAAAAAGCCGTATACTAGCAATTATCGCAGTATTATTATCCACCATATTGATTATTGCATTAATGGGAATAATAGTAGTGCCGTCTGTCACGCAAGAGATAAACCGGACGCTTGAACTCATGAAAGAACATAACGGTTATAATCATATACCTTTACTACCAAGTGCCTGGGTAGAATTTATAGACAAGCATGTCGACCCGGAACAGTTGGTACAGATAATGAGCAAAGAAAATATCGAAAATGCAATTAAACAAATTGCTCCCCAAATGTGGGTATTATTGACAAATACTTTTTCCGTCCTCTTCAGTATTACAATTATCTTTGTAATCTTCCTGTATTTTATATTCATTTTACTGGATTACGAACGCATTGCCAATGGATGGATTCATTTAATACCATCGCGTTACCGTCCATTCGTTCAAGACTTGGCCGAGGATGTAGAATATAGTATGAACCGCTACTTCCGCGGACAATCATTAATAGCGCTGTGCGTTGGGATCTTATTTGCTATCGGATTCAAAATCGTAGGATTTCCGCTGGCCGTAGTGTTAGGTTTGTTTATTGGATTCCTTAATCTGATTCCATACATGCAAGCAATCGGAATAATCCCCATGGTTTTGTTGAGCCTCCTTAAATCAGCAGAGACAGGGGAAAACTTCTGGATGATATTCGGTTCCGGCATTTTAGTTCTGGGAATCGTACAATGCATACAGGATTTATACCTTACCCCCCGTATCATGGGAAAAGCTATGGGAATGAATCCTGCCATTATTTTATTGTCTTTATCTATTTGGGGAACCTTGCTCGGTTTTGTCGGACTGATTGTAGCCTTACCGCTTACCACCCTGTTTTTATCCTACTACAAACGTTTTATCCTCATGGAAGAAAGTAGTGTAATTGATAAAAAGAAAAAGAATCCAACAGCATCAGGCGAAAAAACAGAGCCTGAAAAGTAAAAAAAATGCGCATAGTGTTGCATATATAAAAAATTTCCCTACCTTTGCACCCGCATTACAGAAGTAACGCATTAGGATGATTCGCTAGCTCAGCAGGTAGAGCACATCCCTTTTAAGGATGGGGTCCTGGGTTCGAACCCCAGGCGGATCACTGAAAACAAAAGAGAAATCAAGCAAATCCCTGATAATGTCTGATTATCAGGGATTTCTTTTTTTTTCTGGCAGGTAGCAGAAAATAGCCGTTTCAAGCATATTATCGGTGGATAAATCGTGGTAAGGAAATACGGTGCGGATGGGGTTATGCTTTATATCACGTTACTCTGCGACATTTATGCCAATAGTTATTACATAGAAGTTATGGACGATTATCTGTTCGATTTATCCGAGCAATTGGATATAGACAAACAAAAAAAACGCTGGAATACCTTCTTTTTATGCTTGAAATAGACCTTTTTCATCAAGGGATATTCTCATCCAAGCACATTCTCACCTCTAAAACCATTCAGAAACGCTTTGTATTGACAAAATAGGAACGTAGTATAAATCAGTCAATCGCAAAAAAAATGAAAATAATTAATCCTGCAATAATCCCGATTATTACTGACAAAACCCTACAAAATAATGCTTTAAGTACACAAAGGAAAGGAAATAATGAGAGAGTAAACGCGCGCGAGAAATTGAAAATGTCGCAATGGCAAATGAGTCTGAAAATTTTGCCACGCAATGCGAACAATGGAAGACCGAGTTGCTTGCCGATGACGACTGGAAGGCTTCGGCTTGCCGCCAATCAACACTTGGCATTTGTTTTATAATGCCATGATCCCCGGTAAAGGGCACATACGGGCTAACAAATAGATATTTGCCGACCTTTTTTGCTTTTGAGTAAAAAATTTCGTTTTGCAAGCCGTATCTTTGTCGTCTGGAAATATTAATTAAATAACAAAAAACAAATGTCGAACATTTCTTCTGCAGCTTTTGCAGACACCAAAGCGCATTATGACCTTCTTGACGGATTTCGTGGCGTGGCGGCTCTTATGGTCATATGGTATCATATCTTTGAAGGCTACGCTTTTGCCGGAGGTACCATGATCGAGAGCTTCAACCACGGATATTTAGCCGTAGATTTTTTCTTTATCCTTTCAGGTTTTGTTATCGGTTACGCTTATGATGATCGCTGGGGCAAGAATCTTACAATGAAAGATTTCTTTAAACGTCGTTTGATACGTCTTCATCCTATGGTAATTATGGGAGCTGTCCTGGGCGTTATTACATTCTGCCTTCAAGGCAGTGTGCAATGGGACGGAACGCATGTCGCCATATCGATGATAATGTTATCTCTGCTTTGTACGATATTTTTTATTCCTGCAATGCCGGGGGTAGGTTACGAAGTCCGTGGAAATGGCGAAATGTTCCCGTTGAACGGACCTTGCTGGTCGTTGTTTTTTGAATATATAGGCAATATCCTTTATGCCTTATTTATCCGTCGCTTGTCAAACAAGGTGCTGACCGTACTTGTTGTATTGTCGGGAGTGGCATTGGCATCATTTGCCATTTTTGATGTCTCCGGTTATGGAAACATAGGAGTGGGTTGGACATTGGACGGTGTAAACTTTGTGGGCGGATTATTAAGGATGCTTTTCCCGTTCTCAATGGGTATGCTCCTGTCGCGCAATTTCAAGCCTTTTAAGTTGAGAGGAGCGTTCTGGATATGCACAATTATATTGATAGCCTTGTTCTCTGTGCCTTATCTGGGAGGAAAAGGAACGGTTTGTACAAACGGTATTTATGAAGCATTTTGTATAATTATAGCTTTCCCCATCCTCGTCTGGCTAGGAGCATCCGGAAGTACGACAGACAAGAAATCTGCAAAGATATGTAAATTCTTGGGGGATATATCTTATCCGCTCTATGTGATACATTATCCTTTTATGTATTTATTCTATGCGTGGTTGATCAAAAATCAGCTTTTCACTTTCGGCCAGACCTGGCAAGTCGCTTTGTGCGTTTACGCATGGAATATACTGATAGCATATCTATGCCTGAAACTCTATGATGAGCCTGTTCGGAAATATCTGACAAAACGTTTCTTAAACAAGAAACAATAACAGGGATAACTGCAACAGGAGGGCGCAGGGCGAGTTACCGGAAACAGCACTTCACTACTCCATGTACCCAGATTAAACTTTACTGATTTTCCATTGTTAATACACTAATAAAAGATTCACGGAAAATAGTAATAGTTCAAAATTATGTGTACAAGAGTAGTTTATTCAGGAACAAACGGGATGGTAGCAACCGGCCGGACAATGGATTGGAAGACAGAAATGCATAGCAATCTCTGGGTATTCCCCAAAGGAATGGAGCGTAACGGAGAGGCTGGAGCTAATTCCCTGAAATGGACTTCCAGATATGGCAGTGTGGTTACTTCAGCTTTCGAAATAGCAAGCACGGACGGAATGAACGAGAAAGGGTTGGTTGCCAATTTACTCTGGTTGCCCGAAACCAAATATCCGGTCAGAGATAAAAACAAACCGGGGCTTACCATAACGGCATGGGTACAATATATGCTGGATAATTTTGCAACTGTGGAAGAAGCGGTTTCTTTTATCAAGGAAGACACATTTCAGGTAGTATCGGATATGATGCCGGATGGTTCCCGCTTGGCCACACTACATCTGTCTGTTTCGGATGCAACAAGCGACTGTGCCATATTCGAGTATATAGATGGAAAACTAACCGTTTACCACAGTAAAGAATATAAAGTGATGACCAACTCGCCAACATATAATAAGCAGCTGGCTCTTAACGAATATTGGAAATCAATCGGAGGACTTAGCTTTTTACCGGGTACGAATCGTGCATCCGACCGCTTTGCAAGAGCCAGCTTTTATATAGATGCACTACCTAAAACGGACGATGAGAAAATAGTTATCGCCAGCATATTCAGTGTTATACGCAACGCCTCTGTGCCTTACGGCATATCCACCCCCCAAAGTCCGGAGATATCCACTACACAATGGAGAACAGTCTCTGAAAGCAAGAATCTTATTTACTTTTTTGAATCAAGCTTAACTCCCAATACTTTCTGGGTAAAGCTACGGGATTTAGACTTATCAGCAGGTGCTCCGGTGCTCAAATTGTCTATTGCCAACGGCGAAACTTACCACGGTAATGCCGCCAAGGAGTTCAAACCGACCCAACCTTTCAAATTTATGGGTGTACGTGATTAGCCCTTTTAGCAATACTCTCCTGGTTTTATAACATACAAAAAAGGCAAAACAATGACACAGGTTAAGATCAAACGGGTATATGAAGAACCGGTGCATAATCATGCACGTATATTACAAAGTTTTTTAGAGTCCGGATTATGAACTTTGCTTATTATCGAGATATTCTTTTTTAAAGAGATCAACACATAAAAAGAATATCGACAATAGTAACGGACCAAAAATAATACCCATAAATCCGAATAAAGATAGACCGATAACTACACCAAATATAGTAATCAACGGATGTGTGTCCGCCATTTTCTTCTGTAGAATAAAGCGGATCAGATTATCTACATTCGTAATTACTACAAGTGCATAGATTGTCAGCCCGATTGCATTAATCCAATCGCCTGTCAAAGCCATATAAACAACCAAAGGGAACCAAACCAATGCTGTTCCCACAATAGGGATGATAGTTGCTATACACGTGAGAAAACCAAACAGGACAGGATCAGATGTCTTGAATATAAAATAGCCGATCAATGCCACTAACCCCTGAATAATTGCCAACAAAGGAATGCCTATGGCATTGGAAGTTACTATCATATTGATTTCACTCAGTATGCTTGATTTATTCTTCGGGTTAAAAGGCAATATATCATATATATAGCTTTCCATTTTACGTCCTCCTATCAACATGAAATACAGGACAAAAAGCAATACAACAATATTTACCACAAAACTGCTGATACTCCCCATCAGCGCTTGTCCTATCTTAGGAAGTATTCCGGCTACCGACATCAGGTTCTCTTTATCCAATACATTAAACCCTGTTTTCTGCTGAATCAGATCAATTACATGTTGTGCATTACTTATCAATGCACCCGTATCTAAGTTGACATATTGTATTTTATTTATCAACAACCACACAGCCAGTGAGATCGGAATAAGAAAGCAAAGCACGGCTTCTCCCAACATCAGCAGAGCTACCCAACTATGGCGAAAACGCCTTTTTTCCGTCAAATACAACATCTGCTTCCGAACCAGAGTATAAATTGTAACCGCACCAAGTAATCCGCCAAGAAAAGGCGTTATTTTCAAAAACAAGATAATGCCCAGAACAAGAATAATCGTAATAAGTGAGTATTGCCAGTATTGTTCTTTTATATTACTCATGATAATATTTCTTTTTATTATAAAAACAAATAAACAAACGGCAAAGTTTATCCACCGTATTAAAGGGAAGCGGCCGCCTCCAAAAGGAAACGACCGCTAATTGAGAAAGACTTACTAAATTGCGTCAATTATTGAGTTATAGTTTAAAGCGCAAACCAATCTTGGCTCCAAAAGAAACAAGGTTTACTTTATTCGTAAAATGAGTATTTAGCAAACCATCGTAAGAAATACCTTTCCCTACATTGTTATCAGCATCCGGATGATAGTTTTCAGGAGCCGTCAATAAAGATTTACTTTTCTTTTTCTTCAAATCATTAAATCCATAATCAAAATAACCGCCTAACAGCAAATCCATATTTTGGCCCAAGTCAACCATAAAGCCTAATTCCAATGAACCAGTCACGCTCATCTGTAATTTTGCATTCCCTTTCCCATTCAATACATTTTCCGGAGTTTCGGTTGTACCGAAGCCATGTTGCGGAACCGGCTGTAATCCCGGTGCACCGACATCTTCAGGAATATGAGCATAATATCCTGATACATTCAGCTTGGTTTCTTTGTTATCCAGAAATGAATATTTAGCCCGGATAGGGAATTGCAGTTTAACACCAAGTCCGGCGTACATTCCCCATCGTTGAGTTTCCCCAAACCACGTCTGATACTTTCCCATAACCGGAATATCCAGAAAATAACCATATTGTTTCTCATCCCAGTTTGCCAGGCGGGCTCTCAACTCATAATCCTTCGGATTGCCGGATATATCATCATTGTCTATCTGCATTCCAAGACTGGAATAGTCATCTTTCGATATGGTTCCATTTGTATAAACCATCGTTTTAAAATGGGTAAAGCCCAGGCCGGACGCGATTCCCCAGTGTTCATCAAAGAAATAACTGTATTCCAGATTCATTCCATAACCCACTTTCGAATCGCGGTTCCCGTCAATGCCTTTCAATTTATAATTTAAAGAAGAACTACCGACATTGCCAGTCACCGAAATATAAGAACCACTTTCTTGTGCGGTAGCAGTAAATGCCATTACTGATATGGCAACAAACAGATAATATATTTTATTCATGATTTCCTGATTTAAATGTTATTTTACAATAAGTTTTTGCGTATATACCTTACCCGAATGCAGACGTATATGTACAATATAATTTCCGGATGGAACAGCTGCTACGATGTCCGTTCTCTGACCAGCAGATTTACCGGAATAAACCCGGCCGCCCGACATGTCATAAATATAGATCGGCACATTTGCCTGATTATCTTCCATACCGTTTATCTCAACTGTAATCGTTTCATACGGTTTTACCGGATTCGGATATACACGAACAGACGACGACTTTGTTTGTCCGTCAAAATAAACCGGGCAACTCTCATCGAAACTTCCATCCGGATAGTATGCACGCACAGAATAGCTTCCTCTCAAACCTTCCGTATCCGTATAATATATACCATTACCATAAGTAGATACCGGCATGCCGTCTTTATACCATTGAAACGATTTATACCGGCTATCCGTATTGGTAACATATAAAACATCATCCCACTTTATTTGTATTTGTAAAGCATTCTGAATGACGTAAACCGTATCACTATTTATATAACCGCAAGTTCCTGCCACCTGTACATAATATTCTCCTTTTGTTTCATTAGAAATCTCGGCTTCGTATACATTGCCGGTTGCTCCGGAAATCGGGCGTCCATTATGATACCATTGATAAGCCAGCCCGTGACCGGCCGCCGATACAGTCAGCTCAAAGACAGAGCCATTACATACAGATTCCACAGTCTGGGGATGTTCCAATATCTGTATACCTTCCAATACCTCAAATTCAAACGGATATTCTTCTATCAGTTGAGGATTCTCTTCACATTTAAGTTTCAAAACTCCCTGATAAAGCCCGTTCGGTACAGAAGCCAGAACTTCAAACACAAAATATCCAGCCGGCAGTAATATATATTCTTCCAGGTCTTTAAACCCTGCAGCCTTCGCATCTTCAGAAAAAGCAATAGCATAATGCATCGGATTATCGGTATAAAGCGTATTAAATTCACCCCTGACAACCTTCTCTGTCGGACAAACAGCTGCCAAATCCATCAATTCCACACCCGGCACAGGATCCGTTCCCGGTCCGGGAATATTTATCTCTTTCCACAAGGCTGTTAAAGAAACATTTTGTTCGGGCATAGTAAACGTATATCCGGCATGATAAACCCTGTTATCATCCGAACTATTCCATCCCTCAAACAAATAACCTCTTTTGGAAGGTTTGTCCTCTGCAACCGTATAAATCGTGCCTGCTTGTACCTGTTGGGATGCAGGTACAGTTCCGCCCGTATTTTCATTTCCATGATAAGATACCGTGTAGGTATTACCACCGTTCCAGAGAGCTTTCACTTTTACATTTTCCGCCACTTGGGTTGCAGGATTCCAAGGTGTATCGCTACCATCGTCTAAAACCCATCCTCCAAACGTATAAGTGTCGTGAACAGGATCAGCAGAAGGAGAAGTTACCGTTGCATCCGTATGAGTAATTTTAAAATACTTGCTTGTATTAACATTCACGTCCTGGGCATAATATTCCACACCGGTATAATTCAACGAAGGCAACCCGTTCCATCTGCCTCCATTTGCATCAAACCGGACCCAAAGCATTTCTACAGAACCTGCATCCGAAGAACCGTTTACCCTGGCATAACCTCTTTGATCAGCAGGTTGTGAAGGTGTTACAACAGAACCGTCAGCCAAACCAAAGATGCTTTCATTGTCATTCGGTAAAATAGGGATTGTTTGCAGTAATACATAATAACCGGTTGTATTGTCATTCGGATTTCCGGCATAAACGTTACTTTGGTTGTCTTGTAAAACCGGAGTCGAAGTTCCAAAGATATTCATGGTCGTAACATTATTTGCCAACGGTATACCATCGTCAATACCGATATTGCCTCCTAAATCATTAAGCACACCATGGCTTGTAATAGTAATATTCGCATAATCGCCCGGCATTATATCGTCGTTTTCATCCGTCACATAATTACCGGCCAGAATATTGTTTTCCATCGACAATTCCGGATAAACTTTATTCGAACCGGTATCATAATGATAAGCAATAGCGCCACCCCGTGAACCACCTAAAGCTGTCAGTTGAGGATTATTTTTCCCTGAGGCTTTATTCCCTACAAATGTATTATTCTTCAGATCGGCTTTCGTCTTTTTAGAAAACTGGATAGCTCCACCACCGGCATCTGTAGGAGGATTATTATTGGAAATTATGCCCTGTCCCCATGAAATATTACTATAAAATGTATTATTTGAGATCGTATTACTACTATTTGTGCCCCAGTTTTGTATCATCAGCGCACCGCCGTCATCATACGACTCATTAGACACAAATGTCGAATTTGTTAACGTAAAATTATGGTCACCATTATCTGAATATAACCCAATCGCACCAGCATCTGCCCAAGGGCCATAATTGGCGCCACCCGGATTCACTGTTTTATTTCCTTCAAAATAACAGGCATCGATTGTGAAATTGGCCGTCGGCGGATTTACGATATGAAAAGCGATGGCTCCGCCCAGATGCTTCGTACTGTTATACAAAAACACACTGTTCCGTATATCGACAACAGAACCGCTGCCACCTACTTTTACATTGATTGCACCTCCGCTGTAACCGGTACCATTAGAACTATTCCTGTTGAATGTGGAATAGTCCACATTCAAAGCCTTAATTCCTCCTTCAAAACACAAGGCTCCACCGGCCAATGGGCTATAGTTATACTCGAAAGTAGACTTTTCTATTTTCAGCCGGTTATTAAATGCTCCGTTTATAGCTCCATAATTACGTATATGGGTAAAATGAACATTACCGAAAGAAATCTCTCCGGTTCCGCTAGCTATTTCCACACCACCGCTTTCGGCAGGCGAAGGAGTTCCGGCATTCTCATCGTAATAACCTCTCAGTGTCAGATTACGGAATTCAATAAAACCATCACCTTTGGTTACCTTAAAATGTCGGCTACCCGGATTAGGTAAAAGCTCCAGATTATTTCCATCGATAACAATCCGGCTCGAATTGGTATTTGCCAGAGTTATTACATTATCTAACGTAGAAGGAAACTGGCTCGAAAGTGTAATTGTAACTGTTGTACCTCCTGCCGCATCAGCCACCGCATTTTCTAATTCGCTCTGAGAACTGACTTCTGTTTGTGCAAAAAGAGGTTTCCCTAAATTACCAAGCAGAATCAGAACAAAAAGCAAGAAATACTGTCTTTGGGTAAAAATTGACTTCATAAGCTACTGTTTTTATATATTGTTTATAATGCTTTTATCCCGGAACTCCGTCGGGCATAAAAATACAGCAGCGCATTTGGAAGAAGCAGGCTAAAAATGTGTATTTGCCTGGATTGACATTTCTATATCAGCCGAATATACTAAACATTTACACTTATTTTGAACAATTATATAAAAGCAGGGCTGCTTGTTGCAATAAATAGAACAAGCAGCCCTGTCTTCGTATCACTTTCCGTGTTTGGGAGATTATATTTTCTTATCTACAACGGCTTGCATTACATTAATCACATAATCACCCAGTTTCTCACTCTCGCTAACCATATCCATGTAATATACACCATCCTGATATTGATATTTCTTATTGTTAATGTCCTCAATATTGCGATTCTTCAACTGGTTGCGGTAATTGTTGATTTCATTTTCAATATTATAAGACGGGTTGATATCGTCATGTACCAGTTCCGGCTTATGCAAAACGATATTCATGCGTTCCAATGCTTTCGTCACGAGATCAAACATGTGATCCATATGTTTGTTCTGTTCATCAGAAAACTCGGAATTGAACTCATTTCTTCGCTTTATTGTACGGGAAAGATTGTTACACGCGTCGGCAATACTTTCTATTTCAGAAACAGCACGCAGCATGATACGGATTTCTTCTTTACTCTCGGAACTCAAACGGCCTTCGGAAACCTGCGTAAGATAGTTGGCAATCTCTACTTCCATCCGGTCACTGATATTTTCATATTTCTCCACCCGTCCGTACGTTTTAAGAAAAACTTCTTCATTTTTTTCATAAAACAACTCTTTCACCATGTTGAACATACGTGCCGTGCGTTCTGCAAACAACGTAATTTCTTTATGAGCCTGCAAAATGGAAAGTTCTGCCGTAGACAGCATGCCGCCGGTGATATAGCGCAGACGATATTCTTCATCTTCCGGTTTTCCTTTAATCAATGAACAAACTGTTTTCTCGATCAGACCAAGAAACCATATCATAATAAATGTATTACTGATATTAAATGCTGTATGGAATGCTGCCAGTTTAAACGAAACGGCAACAGCAGGATCAGTAATCTTCATAACATTAGTAACAAACCATGACACGGCACTCGTAAATGGATAGAACAAAACAAGCACCCATATCACCCCGAAGACATTAAAAACCAAATGGGCCAAAGCTGCCCTTCGCGCTTGTGTATTACCTGTTAAGGCCGCTAAGTTTGCAGTAATAGTAGTTCCTATATTTTCGCCTAATACCAAAGCTACGCCCAAATAATAGTCTATCCACCCGTTTGCACACATGATCAATGTAATTGCCATCGTAGCAGCCGAAGCCTGTACTATCATAGTCAGCACGGCACCGATAAACAAAAACAAAATAATGGAGAAGAAGCCCATATCCGTGTAGTTTTGCACAAAAGCCAGCATATCCGGATTCGCACCCAAATCGGGTGCATTTGCCTTCAAATCCTGAAGGCCCATAAACAAAAATGCAAAACCAAAAATAAATTCACCTAATGATTTGCGGGAACTTTTCCCGGAGAAGAAGAGCGGAAGCCCAAATGCGAGGAGAGGAAGTGCGAATGCTGCGATGTCTACTTTAAAGCCGAGTGCCGAAATAAGCCATGCTGTAACGGTTGTCCCGATGTTGGCGCCCATAATGACTCCGATTGATTGGGTAAGCGTTAATAACCCTGCATTTACAAAACTTACCACCATCACGGTAGTTGCCGATGAAGATTGAATCAATGCCGTTATCAGTACTCCAGTTAATACGCCCGTCACCCTGTTTGTGGTCATTGCGGTTAAAATCCTTCGCAAACTGTCACCTGCGAACTTCTGCAATCCTTCACTCATGATTTTCATTCCGAACAAAAACAAGGCCAGCGACCCTATCAGCCGGAGAAAATCAAAAAAAGAATAGTCCATTTAAAATTTGTTTAAGTGGATGTATATCCGATTAATATTCCTAACTTTAGGGGACAAAATTATAAATAATAACTGAGATACAATGTCTGAAACAATTACAATTTATTGTAAAAATAACAATGTTTACAAAGAAGTTCCCGTCGGATCTTCACTACTTGATATATATGCAGCCGTTGCTGCTCCGCTTCATTATCGTCCGATGAACGCACAAGTCAACAACCGGACAGAAGGATTGAATTTCAAATGCTGGAGGCCAAAAGACATTGAATATGTCGATTATACGGAGCTTTCCGGATTGCGTACTTATGTACGTTCCTTATGCCATATTTTTTCAAAAGCAGTAAACGATGTTCTTCCTTGTGCCACGTTAAATCTGGAACATCCTATTTCCAAAGGTTATTACTGCGTTATTCACAACGGCAAGGATATAGATCAGGAGACGATAAACAAAATAAAGAAACGGATGCGTGAAATTATCGACGCCGACCTTCCTTTCCATCTTAAAACCGTACGTACCGTAGATGCCGCCGTATTGTTCCGCGAACGGGGAATGAATGACAAGGCACGTTTAATAGAAACAACCGGAATGTCGTACACTTCATATTACGAATTAGACGGATATATAAATTTCTTTTATGGTTGTCTGACTCCATCTACGGGTTATATAAACCTGTTTGACATTGTTCCTTATGCCGACGGTGTTTTACTCCGCATCCCCAAGCGGAGCAATCCCCTGGAACTGGAACCTGTCATCCCTCAGGACAAAATGTTCGAAGCATACAAAGAACATCTTACTTTACAACGTACTGTGGGTTTAAACAATGTAGGCGACCTGAACCTGGCCATTGAAAAGGGACTTTCACGCGAAATCATACTTGTTTCCGAAGCCATGCAAGAAAAGCAGGTGGCAAAGATAGCCGAAGAAATTGCCCACCGTTATAAAGACGGTGTACGTCTGGTTCTGATTTCAGGCCCGTCATCGTCAGGAAAGACAACTTTCTGCAAACGGCTGGAAGTACAACTTACCACCAACCTGCTGCATCCGGTAGGTATTTCTTTAGACGATTATTTCCTGAACCGGGAAGATACACCTAAAGACGAAACGGGCGATTACGACTTTGAGTCGCTTTACGCGCTCGATTTGCCTTATTTCAACAGTGATCTTAAGAAGCTGCTGGCCGGCGAAGAGATAGAACTACCCAGCTTTAACTTCGAAACCGGTTCACGTATTTATAAAGGGAAAAAATTGAAACTGCATGACAATTCCATACTTGTTATCGAAGGCATCCACGCTTTGAATCCGGAACTTACGGCGTTTATAGACGACAAATACAAATATCGTGTGTATGTTTCCGTCTTGACGTCTATTTCTTTAGATAATCATAACTGGATACCGACAACAGACAACCGGTTGCTTCGCCGTATCATCCGCGACTATCGTTTCCGTGGTTACTCGGCACAAGAAACCATTTCGAGATGGCCCAGCGTACGCCGCGGAGAAGACAAATGGATATTCCCTTACCAGGAAAATGCAGACGCCATGTTTAATAGTGCCATGCTATACGAACTGGCTGCACTCCGCCGCTTTGCCGAACCGATTTTATCGGAAGTCAAAGAGAGCGACCGCACAAATGCGGAAGCCTATAGATTGCTTCGCTTCTTGAGATACTTTAATTACATACCGGATGAAGAATTACCCGGAACCTCTTTATTGAGAGAATTTTTAGGCGGAGGAAGTTTCAGGTATTAATAACAAAAAAGGAGCTGTATCAAATTCGTATTCATGGAACACGGATGATACAACTCCTTTCTGCCAATATCTATTTTATTTTAAATCTGCAATGACAAAACGAACCGGCATCCTCTTTTATAATCCATATCAAGAGACAGGTTTCCATTCAGTTTATTAGCAACCAAAGCACATATAGGCAAGCCCAATCCATCACCATCTGCCAAATCCTTTGCTTCCATAAACGGCCTGAATATGCTTTCCCTACGCTCTGCAGGAATACCTGTTCCGCTGTCTGTCACTATAAAGTTACAGAGATGAGCGCCTTTTCTTTTAAACTCTAGTGTAATTTTACCCGAAGAAGTATTGATTGCAGCATTCCTCAATAAGTGCAACAAGATACGCTCTAATTGTACAGCGTTTGTTTTTACTTCCAAAGCAGGAGCATCCACTACCGTCTCCACTTCCGGCTGAACGTCGTCAACGATCTTATCCATTGTCTTCTTACAGAAGTTTCCTACATTGAAGGACTGTACTTCGTACGGTTCCATTAAAGAACCTTCCAGCGAAGAAAGTTCCTGAATGTTCAACCCGAATTGCCTCAAAGCATCTACACGGGATTTTATAGATACGGCTTGTTGCGACACTGTTGCCGGCAATTCGCCAACACAAACGCCAAGCATATCCAACGTTGGAGCCATTTGTTCGGAGATACTTTGTATAAACTTAGTCTGTTGTTCGTTATGCTCATTATTTATCTTAATAATATTCTTCAGTTTTTTAGTGAGTATCAAATAACGCAACAATATAAATATCAATAACAACAGTGCTGCAATCAATATTACAACAAATGTAGTAAGGCCAACTATCATATATTGTTTACCCGACAACTGGCTATCTTTTTCCTGTATTGTTTTCAGGCTCTCATCATATTTCATCTGCAATGCGCCCAACTTATCCTGCGCATTGAAGGCTTTTACCGAATCCGTCCAAACGATATACTTCTCGTAGGTTCGCTTCATCAACGGAGCATCGTTGGAATTCAAAGCTATATTAATCAGGCTTCTGTAGCAATCGCTCACCTTATCGTATTCTTTCTTTTCCCTGTATTGGCTGATAAGTTTTTGGAATGCCGCATCTCCCTGTTCATTTTTCCCTAAGGCATAATAGTAACTCGCTTTGGTATACAACAAGTCTTCGGCAAGCTTGCTGCTTTTGGACTGGTTCGCTAAATTATTCAGTTCGGCAAGCTGAAGTTCGGCCTGAGCCGCATTCTTAAGCTTCATATACATTTGCAACCGTTCTTTAGTGATCTGGAAACGCTCATCATAAAATACATTTTGCGATTTTTGTTCCTCTGTCTGCAATAATTGCGTCATTTGCCGGCAAAGTTCAAAAGCTTCCTTATAATAATTCTCACGGTAATAGAGAAAAGCACCTTTTGTTCCGCATTCAACCGCCTGTGCATATTTTCCCTGGTTTGCAAATGAATTATAAGCACGGATATAAAGGTAACGCGCCTTTGTATAATCTTTCTGCTCAAAACTGGTTTGAGCTTGTTTCATAAATTCGTTTCCTAAGTTTTCCTGAGCCTGAATATTTGTACAAAAACAAAATATAAAAGCAATAATAAAATAAGAGATCTTCATAATTGCAAATTTAATTTAAAGCAAATATACACAGTTCTGCAGACAATGCGCTCTTTCGAAGCGGAAAAATGAAAAAAAGATGCTAAACAGATAGTAAGTTGACAGTCGTCAACCATACGGTCGACAACTGTCAGCCAAGCGGTTGACAATTGTCGGCCGCTTGGCCGATAATTGTCAACTTACTTTTTCATCAAGAAAAACATTATAAATACAGGGTTATCGAATGGCCTCTGCCCGGTTTCAATTGCCATCAGTTCCAACCGACAAGCATGCGCTGTCTTAATTTTATAAAAGAGTTCACGAATCTTGCAGTAAAAACTTATATTTGCATGTTCTAAGTAATATATATGGGCGGATAATTTTCGTACATTTAGCATTTATAGATTTATGTTGAAGCAACAGTTACAACAAAAGTTACAACAAAAGCTTTCTCCTCAACAAATACAGTTGATCAGGCTTCTGGAACTTCCAGCCATTGAACTGGAAGAGCGAGTGAAGCATGAGCTGGAAGATAATCCGGCACTGGAAGAAGGACGCGAGCCTTTAGACGACTTTGAACGGACTGAAGAAGATAACGCCGAAGACATAATGCCGGTAGAAACAGACACGGATATTTCTCTTGGCGATTATCTGAGCGAAGATGATATACCGGACTACAAGCTCCGCGAAATGAGTGACAGGATAGAAAAAAAAGAAGATGTTCCTTTTTCGGCAAGCCAGTCATTAAACGAATTTTTACTGCAACAGCTCGGACTACGTGACTTAACGGAAAAACAACTGAAAATTGCAGAATATATTATAGGTAATATTGACGACGACGGATATTTGCGACGCGATCTGTCTGCTATTGCCGACGATTTGGTTTTTCAGGCAGGACAAGAAGTGGATGAAGGCGAAATAGGAATGGTTCTTTCCATCATTCAGGATTTTGAACCCGCAGGAGTAGGCGCCCGTAACCTGCAGGAATGCCTACTGATCCAATTGGACAAACGCGAACAAACGCCTGTCAATTCATTAGCAATACACATTCTGACCGAATACTTCGAAGAGTTTATCCGCAAGCATTACGATAAGATTCTACGCGGACTGGATATCGACGAAAACACACTTAAGAATGCAATTCACGAAATAACCATGCTGAATCCTAAACCGGGAAGCAGTTGGGGGGGGTCTATGGAAGTGGCCATGAGCCAGATCATACCCGATTTTCTGGTGGAAGCAAACAATGGCGAGCTGACCTTAAGCATGAATAACCGCGATATTCCCGATTTAAGAATTAATCGCGAATATGCCGAAATGTTTCAGGATTATGCAGGAAACAAAGCAAACCAAACGGCTAAAATGCGCGACGCCGTACAGTTCGTAAAACAAAAACTGGATTCCGCCCAATGGTTTATTGACGCCATTAAGCAACGTCAGGAAACTTTACAACGCACAATGGAAGCGATCATTCTGTTACAACGCGACTTTTTCCTGACAGGAGACGAAACATCCCTTCGTCCGATGATACTGAAAGATGTGGCAGAACGTGCCGGATATGACATTTCCACGATTTCGCGGGTAAGCAACAGTAAATATGTACAAACAAACTTCGGCATTTACCCGCTTAAATATTTCTTCTCCGAATCGATGCAAACCGACAGTGGCGAAGAAATATCCACCCGCGAGGTAAAAAAGATCATGAAAGAACATATTGAGAACGAAGATAAACGCAAGCCCCTGACAGACGAAGAACTAGCCACTATCCTGAAAGAAAAAGGCTATGTAATAGCCCGCCGGACAATTGCAAAATACCGGGAACAACTGGATATACCGGTAGCCCGGCTCAGAAAAGAAATTTAATAAATAAACAACATGAGATTATTTGCTAATATAACATCCATCCTATTCCATCCGTTGCTTATGGTGACCTATGGGATCATATTGGCTCTTACCTACACCTACCTTGCCATATACCCGCTCCCTGTAAAGCTAACGATTTTAGGAGGTACATTTGTTTCTACGGCAATTATACCCGGTGTGTTTATTTGGCTGATGGTAAAAAACGGAGCAGCTGTCGACCTGGAACTTTCCGACCGCAAAGAACGCATTGTTCCTTACCTTATTTTCATAACTTCCATTATGGTCTGCACCTTCTTCCTCTATAAGATGATGATGCCATTCTGGATCCTGGCGCTTCTGATAGGCGTCTGTGTCTCACTGGTAATAGCCTTGAGCATTAATTTTTTCTGGAAAATAAGTGCGCATGCCATTGGCGTAGGCGGATTGTTGGGTGGTATTATGGGAGTTGCACGCATACACATGATAAATCCTTTCTGGGCTTTCATTGCCATATTGCTGATAGCCGGTTTGGTAGGTACATCACGTATCTTTTTACAAAGACATACACCTATGCAGGTATATGCAGGCTTTTGTCTGGGATTTATATGTACATTTGTAGCCTCGTTATTAAGTTATATCTATTTATTCATCTAATAAAAACACTAAAATTATGAATTTTCCTGCAGATTTAAAGTACACAAAAGACCATGAATGGATTCGTGTAGAAGGCGACGTTGCTTATGTTGGTATCACAGATTACGCACAAGGCGAATTGGGCGAAATCGTATATGTAGACATCACTACGGAAGGCGAAGAAGTTGCTAAAGAAGAAGTGTTCGGAACAATCGAAGCTGTTAAAACCGTATCGGACCTGTTTATGCCTGTTAGCGGCGAAGTATTGGAAATTAATGCTGAACTGGAAGACAAACCGGAATTGGTTAACGAAGATGCTTACGGTAAAGGTTGGTTGATCAAAATCTCTCTGAAAGACAAATCAGAAGTGAATGAACTGTTGTCTGCGGCAGATTATGAACAATTGATTGCAAAATAAGAGAATATGACACCTGTTGTAAGTATAATAATGGGCAGCACATCAGACCTGCCCGTTATGGAAAAAGCAGCCAAGTTGCTTGACGAAATGGAAATCCCATTCGAAATGCATGCACTGTCTGCCCACCGTACTCCGGCAGAAGTGGAGGCTTTTGCCAAAGGAGCCAAAAGTCGCGGCATTAAAGTGATTATCGCAGCAGCCGGCATGGCAGCCCATTTATGCGGCGTGATAGCATCCATGACGACATTGCCGGTTATCGGTGTACCTATCAACTCTTCGTTAGACGGTATGGATGCCCTATTGGCTATCGTACAGATGCCTCCGGGAATCCCTGTTGCAACCGTAGGAATTAACGGAGCACTTAACGCCGGTATCCTTGCAGTACAAATGCTTGCCGTAGGAGATGAACAACTCCAGGAAAAGCTTGTTGCATACAAAGAAGATTTGAAAAAGAAAATCGTGAAAGCAAATGAAGAATTAGCTCAGGTTTCCTTTAAATACAAAACTAATTAGTTGACTCTTGGCTAGTGACAGGTAAACACAAATACCGTTTGCGCACCTGTCACCTGCCAACTATCCCCTGTCAACTGAATTGTCAACTGAATTATGGATTATTTTAATTATACCCGGCGTAAATCGTCTGTTGTTCATATCGGAAACATTCCGATGGGAGGAAAAAATCCGATTCGCATCCAATCCATGGCAAATGTATCTACTATGGACACAGATGCATCAGTCAATCAAGCAATACGAATGATTGAAGCGGGTGCAGAATATATTCGTTTTACCGCACAAGGAGAACGGGAAGCACGCAATCTGGGAGAAATCCGTAAACAATTAAACGCACAAGGTTTCACCACTCCGTTGGTTGCTGATATACACTTCAATCCCAAAGCAGCCGATGCCGCTGCAGAAGAAGTAGAAAAAGTCCGCATTAACCCGGGCAATTACGTAGACAAAGTAAAAACTTTCAGTCATCTTGAATACACTGACGAGGAATATGCAGCCGAATTACAGAAAATCCGCGATCGCTTTGTTCCTTTCCTTAACATTTGCAAGAAACACGGAACCGCCATCCGTATTGGCGTAAATCACGGTTCGCTGTCCGATCGTATTATGAGCCGCTATGGCGATACACCCGAAGGCATGGTAGCCTCATGCATGGAATTTCTTCGTATTTGCAAAGACGAACATTTCCCGGATGTAGTTATATCAATTAAAGCATCCAACACTGTTGTGATGGTGAAGACCGTCCGTTTATTAGTACGGACGATGGAGCAGGAAGGCATGGCCTATCCTTTACATTTAGGAGTAACGGAAGCCGGAGACGGAGAAGATGGACGTATAAAAAGTGCCGTTGGTATAGGAGCTTTATTATCTGATGGTATCGGTGACACGATCCGGGTGTCATTAAGTGAAGATCCGGAAGCAGAGATACCTGTAGCCCGCAAACTGGTAGAACATATATTGGAACGCCGGGAGCACAAACCGATTGTAGGCACTTTATCCGCAGGTTATGATCCGGTAACCGCGACCCGCCGTAAAACCCGTGCCGTAGAAGGCATAGGAGGGAACTTCCCTCCTATTGTCATTTCCGACCGCAGTGATGGGAATTTTGAATTTGATCATTCTTCTTTACCTGACTACATATACATTGGCAAAGAGGATCCTGATAATCTGCCCGACAACTTCAAGCTGTTGGTAGATGCCCATTTCTGGAAAGAACGTCCGAATGCATTTCCTTTCTTTATTGCTTCCGAAGCAGAAGAACTGAAAGACTATGACGTACCCCTGAAGTTCATCCGCATAACGAACAGCGACCTGAACGAAAATCTGATCAAAACCCTCCAAAAAGACAAAACCGTAGTTGTAATTCTAAGTACTTATCATCGGAATGCGGTTGGTGCCGAACGTGCTGCCATGCATAAACTATTATCGGCCGGTTGCGACATTCCGGTTATACTGCACCGGGATTATCAGGAAACAGACACAGAAGCCTTGCAGTTAAAATCGGCTGCCGATTTCGGAACTTTATTATTAGACGGTTTCGGAGATGGCATCATGTTGCATAATGAAGGAACCAAGACCTCCGTTGCAGACAAATACATGTTTGGTATATTACAAGCTACCCGCTTGCGTATCAGCAAAACGGAATATATTTCCTGTCCGAGCTGCGGACGTACATTATACGACCTGCAAACAACAATAGCCCGTATCAAAGAGGCAACATCGCACCTGAAAGGTCTGAAGATCGGTATCATGGGCTGTATCGTAAACGGTCCTGGAGAAATGGCTGATGCCGATTACGGTTATGTTGGTGCCGGACGGGGACAAATCAGCCTATATAAAGGAAAAGAATGTATATTGAAAAACATTCCGGAAGAAGAAGCCGTAGAACGTTTGGTACAATTAATAAAAGATCATGGAGACTGGACGGATTAACCGACAGTTAATATTCTATACAGGAATCAAACATCTGTCAACCGTCGTTTGTCAACTGTCAACTTTTAAATATCTTTGTCAGTCAATAATTAAGAACTCATGGAAGTAAAAATAGTTAATAAATCCCATCATCCGCTGCCGGCATACGCAACACCGCTATCGGCAGGTATGGATATTCGTGCAAACTTGTCGGAACCTGTCGTGTTAAATCCGTTGGAACGTAAAATAATCCCTACCGGACTTTACATTTCGTTGCCGGAAGGATATGAAGCACAGATGCGTCCACGCAGCGGTTTGGCTATCAAACATGGCATTACCTTACTGAATGCACCGGGAACTATCGATGCCGATTATCGCGGAGAAATAGGTATTATTTTAGTAAACCTGTCGAATGAACCATTCGAAATAAACGACGGAGAACGTATATGCCAGATGGTTATTGCCGCCCACAGCCATATAGAATGGAAACCGGTAGAAGTACTGGACGATACCGAACGTGGTGCCGGAGGCTTCGGACATACCGGAAAACAATAAGAGAGTATCTCTTTTCGTGAACAAATAAAATTATGACATTGAAATCTCTGAAATATATTGCACTATTATTGTTGATGACCTGCTTCGTTCCGGTAAAGGCAACGAATGCCAAAGATATTGGTTCTTCTGTAGCTGTAAAGATAAGTGATGCCGACCGACGTAAATTTGATTACTTCTTCTACGAAGGGCTCAATTTAAAGAATGCCGGCAAATTTGATGCTGCCTACGATGCTTTTTATCATTGTTTGGAGCTTGACTCGACAGCAGCTCCGGTTCTTTACGAATTATCGTCTTTCTATGTACAATTAGACCGCCCTAATAAAGCTGTAGAGATGTTGAAACGGGCTGTAGCAAACAGTACGGACAACTACACTTATAAAATTGCCCTGGCAAGTGTTACCCGCAACTTAGGCATGTACGGAGAAGCAGCCGAAGAGTATGAAGAACTAATAAAAGAATATCCCGACAAGGCCGAATTATATTATTACCTGGCCGATGCTTATACCCAAAGCGGAGATATTGGTAAAGCAATCGATGCATACGACTCGCTAGAATCGATTATTGGTATGAACGAAGCTCTTTCCATGCAGAAGTATAAATTGTATAATCAACTGGAAAAGCAAGACGAAGCATTCAGGGAAGTAGAAAAACTGGCTGATAAGTATCCGATGGAAGCCCGTTATCAGATCATATTGGGAGACCTCCATCTGGAGAAGAAAGAAATGGAGAAAGCCCTGGCTTATTACCAAAAGGCACACGAAGTAGATCCGTTGAATCCGTATTATATCGTCTCCATGGCTAATTATTATGAGGCAACGGATAATAAAACAGCCGCAGAAGAACAAATACGGACAGCTCTTGTCAACGAAAAATTAGATGTAGAAACAAAAGTCAATATCCTGTCCCGCTACATCCTCAAACTACAACAAACAAAGCAGGGAACCGAAAGTGCAAACCAGCTATTCCAGACGCTACTGGAACAACATCCGGAAGATATAGATCTGAAGTTGATGTATGGTGGCCTGTTGCTGGCACAAGGAAAAAACGAAGAGGCTAAGTTTCAATTCCAACTGGTAACAGAAATGGAACCGGATAATGCCGGAGCCTGGCAACAACTTCTTAATCTGGCATTAAAATCGGAAGATATTCCGGAAGTAATGCGTATATGCAACAAGTGTATTGAACTATTTCCCCAATCGCCCGAGTATTATTTCTATCTGGGAATTGCCTATTATCAACAAGGAAAATACCAGGAGGCCCTAAATGCCTATTATACCGGACTGAATATTATCCCGAAAGAAAACCTGCCTTTGAAATCTGATTTCTACGGACAAATAGGTGATATCTATTATCAGATGAAGAAGATGGACCAGGCTTATAAAGCGTATGACGAAGCACTGAAATACAATGAAAACAATGTTGTTGTATTAAACAATTATAGCTATTTCCTTTCGTTAGAAAAGAAAGACCTGAAGAAAGCAGAACGAATGAGTGCTCTATGTATAAAACTGGAACCGGATAATGCAACTTATCTGGATACATACGCCTGGATTTTCTTTGTGCAGGGCAACTATACATTGGCAAAAATATATATAGAGAGTGCACTTGAGAAAGATAAAACAAAAAGTGCGGAACTGGTAGATCATTACGGTGACATCCTGTTTATGAACGGTGATAAAGAAAAAGCCATTGAACAATGGAAGAAAGCCAAAGAAATGGGAAAGAAAACAAAGATACTCGACCGTAAGATTGCCGAAGGTATTTATATTGAAGACAAAGATGCAAAATGAATAAATGGGAAAAGTTTAGAGGATTAGTTGTTTTTGCAGGGATAATAATGCTACTTTCTTTAGCCGGTTGTAAGTCGTCCAAGAAAGTAGGAACTGTAGAAAGCAGCGGCACCAAAGCGTACAATGAGTTTTTTGCATCCATGCAAGAACAGGAATTCAATTTCAACACACTTTCGGCACGTCTGAATGTAGACCTTAACCTGCCTGATAAGAATATGAGTTCGCGTGTTGATCTGAAAATGATTAAAGACAGCGTTTTTCAATTATCCGTACAACCTTTTCTTGGTATTGAAGTCTTTCGCATAGAACTAAGTATAGATAGTATTAAAGTCATTGACCGCATAAACAAACGTTTTGTAACGGAAAGCTATTCAGGTTTGAAAGGGCAAACTCCAATAGATTTTAATTTCTACAATTTGCAAGCACTTTTCACAAACCATTTGTTTTTGCCTGGACAGCAGGCTATTTCACCGAAGCAATACAATCATTTCAGGCTGAAACAAGAAAATGGGCTGGCTGAAGTCAAAACAAAAGATTCCATGGGACTGCTTTATACTTTTACTGCCGATGGAGAAGAAAAGCTTCTTGCCACCCACATCAGTGAACCATCCGACAAATACATGCTTCAATGGGATTATCAGGATTTCAGGTTAGCCGGAGACCAACCGTTCCCGATGCTCATGGACATACGATTACTGGAGAATAATCTTTCCAAAGGAAACATCAGAATCCATTTCTCCCGTATACAAACAGATATGCCGCTAAGTATGGATTTCAGCATCCCTGCAAAATATAAACGTATTACCTTTGCACAAATAATAAAAGCAATAAGTAATAACAGTAACTAAACGGATATGAAGCACTGTTGGATTGTCATATTTTTAATTCTTCTGGCTCCCGCTTATGCTCAAAAGTCTGATAAGGTCAGACAACTTGAAAAGCAGCGTAAGGAAGCACTGGCTGAAATTGAAACGACAAGCCAACTGTTGAATGAAACAAAACAGACGGCCAAAAACTCGCTGAATCGTCTTAACCTGCTGTCACAACAGATACTTTCCCGTAAAAAAGTAATCAGCATTTTAAACCAGGAAATTGACGCTATCAACGGGCAAATGAACAAAATGAACCGTGAAATAACTCAACTGGAAAGAGAATTAGGCAATAAAAGAGCCAACTATAGCAAATCTGCACAAAGCATATATAAACGGCATAGCTCGCAAGACAAACTTTTATTCATACTATCTGCCGATAACTTTGCACAATCTTTACGCCGCATGCGATATTTACGCGAATATGCCGACTGGCAGAAACGGCAGGCCAACGACATTATAGACAAGCAAAAAGTAATTAACCAGAAAAAGGTAGAGTTAGAGAAAACGCGATCTGCAAAACTAACCCTTCTAGGCACCCGCGAAGATGAGAACAAGAAGCTGGTATCGGAAGAATCGAGTCAGAAAGAAGAAATACAGCAACTAAATAAAAAACAAAAGAAGCTACAGGCAGAATTACGTAAAAAACAACGTCAGGCACAAGCTTTAAACCGTCAGATAGAACGACAAATTGCCGCCGAGATTGCGCGTGCAGAAGCTGAAGCCAAAGCGGCCCGTGAAAAAGCCGAACGCGAACGTCGTGCCCGTGAGAAAGCCGCCCCTGGCTCAAAATCTTCTTCAGAACCAATTCGCGAAGAACGTGTTGCCGATACAAAAGGTGGCTATGCCATGACGAAAGCGGAAAAGCAACTATCCGATAATTTTGCCAATAATCGCGGCAGACTGCCTTATCCGGTAACTGGTTCACATACAATTGTTGCTTCATTCGGCGAACAACAACATCAGGAACTGAAATATGTCCGTACAAGCAATAGCGGAATAGATATCCAGACCTCTCCGGGATCAGATGCCCGTGCGGTCTTCAACGGTGAAGTAACCCGCGTATTTGTAGTACCGGGATATAACAATTCCATTATCATACGCCACGGTAACTACCTGACTGTCTACAGTAACCTTAGTGAAGTATATGTGAAAGCCGGAGACCGAGTCTCTACCCGCCAGGCCATCGGGCGTATTTTCACCGATACGGAAGATGGAAACACAACAATCCTTCATTTCCAGCTTTGGAAAGAAAAGACAAAACTCAATCCGGCTCCGTGGTTGGATTAACAAACAGCCCGGCTTATGAATCCGCTCCCGAAAAATATCCAACGATGGACAGAAAACCCCGTCTTCCGTAATATATTACTCTTGTTCTCCGGTACAGGTCTGGCTCAGCTCATTCCCGTTATCATCCAATTATTTTTAGCACGTATTTATTCCAAAACGGAATTCGGAGAACTATCCGTATTTATGTCTGTCATTGGTATAGGAGGAGTGATTGCCACACTCAACTACGATTATGTTGTTGTCATCTCGCGCAAACAGGGAGAAGCACGTACAATGCTCTTCCTCTCTCTGCTTTCATCCATACTGATAAGCATATTCAGTTGCCTGATATTATATGTATTCAAGCCCTATTTCTCAGAGATATTGAATGTCTCGGACTATAGCATTTTATGGATGGCACCGCCTGTAATCCTTATCATGGGATGGATAAACGGCTTCACGAGTTGGTACAACCGGCTGGGAGCTTATAAAAAGATGGTAACCGGACAACTCACCCAAGGACTATCCATACCGATACTAAAGCTTCTGTTTGGTTATGTAGGTATATCTGCAGGATTGATCTGGGGAACATTCACCGGGTATATCTTTGCCGTTGCCTATTTTATTTACCTTTATCTCGCAGACGAAAACAAGCAAGGTCTATTCCGCTCCCTTTCATGGATCAAGATGAAGCTATATGCCTGGGAATACCGGGACTTTGCCATTTATGCCAGCATCGGAAATTTATTCAATGCATTTGCTTTACTGGGACTTCCGTTATTAATTACATTTTTCTATCCGCTTGAAGTAGCCGGACTATACTTTTTTGCCAATTCTATCATACGGCTGCCAATAAACCTGCTATCCCTCGCCATTGGCAAAGTATACAAAAAAGAGGCCAGCGAAATGTACCAGAGGCGTCCGCACGAATTATACTCATTTACAATTCGTATTCAAAAGATGATATTATGTTTCGTACTTCCCCTGTTGGCATTCTTCTTCCTGTTCGGACCTCAACTGTTTTCATTCCTATTTGGAGCCAAGTGGATAGAATCCGGAGAGATGATCCGTTATTTTGCTATCTTTGTTCTGTTTAATGCGCTTTATTCACCCATAAGCTCAATAGCAGATATATTACGGCATCAAAAACTGCTTTTGTTCTTTAATGTTTCTCTTGTGATATGCCAGATAGCTATATTCGCAATAGGAGCAGGTCTGGAATTTAAGTATGTATTACTGGCAACTTCCGTCATCGGTGCATTGCATTATATCCTGATTGACATATACATGAAAAAGCAGATAAAAAAATACAGATTATGAAACAACTTCTCAAAAATATTTCCGAACCGGTTCTGCGTATTCTTATCCATTGGGCATATCCGCGTTTCGAACGCCAGGAAGGTTATACGTCTTATGCCCACATCTTCATACACTTCTTCCTGATGCAGAAAATAGTAGGTATCAACAGAAGTGTTCCCTGGCCTGTGCATTTCACCAGCCAGGTCATTGAATGGCAAAAAATAGAAAAAGGAATCTGCTGCGATCCGGGAGACTGCAAAGGTGTATATATTAATGCGCACGGTGGACTTAAGATCGGGAACAATGTAGAAATTGCACCTAACACGGTTATTTCTACCGTAAACCATCACAAGCGTGATTTCCGGAAGATCGGATATAAGAAAGGGATTACCATTGGCAACAACGTATGGATAGGTGCCAACTGCTCAATCCTGGCAGGTGTTACGATTGGCGACAATGTGGTTATAGGGGCCGGTTGTACAATAAGAGAAGATGTTCCATCTGACACCGTTGTTTCACAAACTGCGGAATCGCTGGTATATAAACCCCAGTCGGGCCCGCATGAATGGGATTATACAACAGCCAGACTTATGTAACCTATAAAGCCAGACCATCCAAAAGTCGGACGTAAGTATCTATTGCTTCCCGTATCTCCATCAATTCAATATACTCGTTTGCGGCATGCGAACGGGCAGAATTGCCCGGCCCTATCTTAACGGAAAGAAATGGCATCAACGCCTGGTCGCTCAGTGTGGGAGAGCCAAACGGTTCTTTTCCCATCATAACCGCCCGTTGTACAAACGGATGATCTAAAGGCGTACATGTAGAGTTCAAACGGAAACTACGGGCGTTTACCGTGCACGACACTTGCTCTTTTATTAACTCATAAGCTTTTTCATTCGGATAAAACTCGTTTGTCCGTACATCTACCGTAAACTCACAACGGTCGGGCACTACATTATGTTGCGTACCGGCATGAATGATAGTCACGCTCATCTTTACCGGACCCAGGAAATCGCTCTTTTCGGGAAACTGATATGTATTGAACCATCCAATATCTTTCATGGCAAGCGTAATGGCATTAACACCTTCATTACGTGCCGCATGTCCCGCCTTACCTGTACTAACACAGTCCAGTACCATCAACCCCTTTTCGGCTACCGCCGGTTGCATACCTGTAGGTTCGCCAACAATAGCAAAAGCTACGGGAGGAAGTTCTGCCAATACGCTTTCCAATCCGTTTTTCCCGGAAACTTCTTCTTCACAAGATGCAAGAAAGATCAGATTATACGGTTGCTCTTTACAGCACAACGTACGGAAAGCGGCATACAAAGACACCACACTTGCCCCGGCATCGTTGCTGCCTAAACCATACAGTTTATCTTCGTCGTCCACCTCGGGAACGAACGGATCTTTTGTCCAGCCCGAAGCCGGCTTTACCGTATCTATATGGGAATTCAACAATACAGTAGGGTTACCCGGATCGAAATTATTACCGATGATCCATAAATTATTACCCTTACGGCAGACTTTATCGCCATCTTTCGCCCATTTCTGTTGCAGAAAATCGGCAACCTCTGTTTCTTCCCGGCTGAAAGACGGACGGGAAATCATTCCTTTTAACGTATCTATTGCATCGTAAAACATGCCGCTACTCATTTTCATCCATTAATAACTGCTTTACCGTTACCCGGTCTACATCCAATTGCTCCTTTAAGGCTTCCAAAGATTCGAATTTCTCATCACCGCGTACAAACCGGATAAAAGAAACAATTATCTCATCGTTATATATATCGCCTGAGAAGTCGAAAATGTTTACTTCAAGAGTTATGTTCGTCCCATTATTCAAGGTAGGACGGCTACCGATATACAGCATACCTTCATAACGGAAACCTTTCAGATAAACATAAACAGCATATACGCCAATGCCAGGCAGTACCTTAAACGGTTCGTCCGACTCTATATTGGCTGTGGGAAACCCTAAAGTACGGCCTACCTTATAGCCACTCACAATATGCCCTTTTATCTGATAGGGATAAGTGAGCAAATAAGCTGCATCTTCTACATTGCCCTGTTCTATCAAATGCCGTATTTCCGACGAACTAACCGCCGTACGGCCGGCATCGTAAACCGTAGCCTGAATAACTTCTATACCGCATTCCTTACCATAAATAACATATTGTCCGAATCCATCCGTACGATCGTGTCCGAAACGATGATCGTAACCTATCAACAATGTATTGACATGCAATCGGCGGGCAAGTACTTTGTGAATAAATTCGGAAGCCGACAGGCGCGAAAGTTCAACTGTAAAGTCTAACACAATGCAATAATCAACTCCGGTAGTCTCCAACTGCTCCAGTTTTTCTTCGAAAGAATTCAGAAGCTTCGGCTGGTAATCTGAATGAAGCACAGCTCTCGGATGATCGGCAAAAGTAACTACGGCAGAAGGCAAGCCTTTCAACCGTGCCACTTGTTTCATTTCTTCTATCAGGAAACGATGTCCACGGTGAACCCCGTCAAAAAAACCGATTGTGGCAACCAAAGCCTGTCCCTTCAGTATTTCAAAATCTTTAACAACAACCATTCATCTATTACATTATCGTTACAACCAAGGGACAAACTTACATAAAATGTAAATATTAACAGGAAGCTTTAAAAGAAAAGTTTATCAAAACTCTTTGTTATGCCCGATGTTATATGATAAAAGGAGTAAATTACTATGAACGTTTGCAGAGTTGAAGATTATAAACAATTAATATTGTCGTACGATTCCTGTTTCAGTACATTTTATCCGGATCTGAACTTCTATTGTGATGATGAAATCTTCACCGTAAAAGGAATTATCAGGAAATATACAGACATTTCCGGCGTAGATTTAAACATGGACTATTTCATTATTGCTATGAAAAAAGAGTATCTCATCTGCTTACCCATATCGGAAACAGCAAAATATCAAATCAAAAACAACAACAGTCAGTTTAAAAACTAATTTACTGTATTCCTTACTATGGCATTGACTAAATTTCACCTCATGGCTTTTTATATCAAAGATACTATACTTTTATTCTTTTGACCCAGGTCAAAATTAATTTTGCCCAAGGTAAAAATCAATTATCAGCCAGGTAGAAATTAATTTTCAGCAATGACAAAAGAATAAATCCACCTGTACTTTTTACTAAATTATACCTTCTTTCATACCAGAGAAAGCTGAGCTCGCTGACAGACATCAGAAGTAGTTGTATAACAACGAATAAGCTAAATACTATACGGCCGGCAAATCATATATCAATTTAATTCCGTATTTTTGTATCTTGATTAATGAGGAAATAAAATGAATTACCAGATTAAAGCACCGGAGGTCAGACTTCAATCCTCCATACAGCTTCCCGCTTCTAAAAGCATCAGCAACAGAGCTTTGATTCTGAATGCTTTAAGCTATAGCCCATACGATATACAAAATCTTTCCGACTGCGATGATACGGAAGTGATGATAAAGGCGCTTAACTCCAATGAGAGCAACTTTGACATCAAAGCTGCCGGGACAGCTATGCGCTTCCTCACGGCTTTTCTCTCAAAGGTTGTTGGCGAGTGGACAATCACAGGGACGGAACGGATGAAAAACCGCCCCATTAAAATACTGGTGGACGCACTAAATTCTTTAGGGGCAAGGATAGAATATATGGAAAAAGAGGGATACCCACCCTTGCGGATATTCGGAAGTGCACTGCAAGGCGGCGAAATCTCATTAGCCGGCGGAGTAAGTTCGCAATATATATCGGCCTTGCTGATGATAGCACCTTTGATGGAAAACGGTTTGGTATTGCATCTGGAAGGTAATATCATTTCGCGTCCCTATATAAACCTTACCCTTAAATTAATGGAACAATTCGGTGTAAAAGCCGATTGGAACGGGCAGACAATAAAAGTACTTCCGCAAGAATACAAACCGGTACACTTTACTGTCGAATCCGATTGGAGCGCTGCTTCATACTGGTACGAGATCATGGCACTCTGTCCGAATGCGGAAATAGAACTGCTGGGATTATTCAAAAACAGCCTGCAAGGCGATTCAGCCGTAGCCAAACTGTTTGCACAACTGGGAGTAGGAACTACTTTTATGAACAAAGGCATTCTTTTACGCCACAACGGAAACGTTTGTAAGAAACTGGTACATGATTTCATAAATGAACCCGATCTGGCACAAACTTTTGTAGTAACCTGTGTGTTCCTTAATATACCTTTCCGTTTCACCGGATTGCAATCTCTGAAAATAAAAGAGACAGACCGGATAGAAGCCCTGAAGGTGGAATTAAAAAAACTAGGCTACGTACTTACGGACAGCAATAACAGTATACTTGAATGGAACGGAGAAAGATGCGAACCCGAAAGTAACCCGGTCATAGCAACATACGAAGATCACCGTATGGCGATGGCTTTTGCACCGGTAGCGCTGCTTCGACCTGTTTGTATAGCTAATCCGGAGGTAGTAAGCAAGAGTTATCCTTTGTACTGGAAAGATTTGGAACAGGCAGGATTTAGAATTACCGAAGATTAAGATTGAACGAAACATGTGGTACTTAATTATATTCATCAGCGTAGTATTTCTTGGAACCATAGCGGCCATTGCCAGCTATTTCAGGAATAAGAAACTACAAAGAATGCTCGAACGGGGTGAAATTACCGAAATACCGGAGCCCCAGGAAATACCGGAAGTATGTTGCGGGCAACATGAAACATGCGAACGCGACAGTCTGTTGGCGGCGGTAAGCAAAAAAATAGATTATTACGACGACGAAGAATTGGATCAATATATCGGAACAGAACCGGATGAATACAGTGATGAAGCAGTTAATGAATTCCGGGAAATACTATACACCCTGCAGGAGATTGAAGTGGCAGGCTGGCTACGGAGCTTGCAATTGAGAGGCGTCCAACTGCCGGATGCTTTGAAAGACGAAGCATTCTTAATTGTGGGAGAAAGAAGAACCCACTAACCGGAGGACTGACAATGGAATTATTTCAATACACCTTTTTTCAAAACGCTCTTACAGGCAGTTTACTGACAGCTATAGTTTGCGGCATTGTAGGCACTTATATCGTATCACGCCGTCTGGTATTTATAAGCGGAGGTATTACGCATGCCTCATTCGGAGGACTCGGACTAGGTTTTTACCTGGGTATGAATCCGATCCTTATGGCAATGGTATTTTCCATACTTTCAGCATTTGGTGTAGAATGGGTGAGCAAAACACAAAACGTACGCGAAGATTCGGCCATTGCCGGCATATGGTCTTTAGGAATGGCACTAGGGGTTATCTTCATTTTCCTTACACCGGGATATGCTCCCAACCTGTCGGCCTATCTTTTTGGAAACATACTAACGATTTCGATGACCGACATCATTTTAATAACTATCCTGGCAGTTATGCTGGTGATTGTGTTCCTGCTATTTTTCCATGAGATCATGTATGTGGCATTTGACAACGACTTTGCCATAACGCAGCGTCTGCCGGTAAAAACAATAGAATATACCATGATGTTTTTTATCGCCGTAACGATTGTCCTCTCCATCCGTCTGGTTGGAATCATGTTATTAATGAGCCTGCTTACTTTGCCTCAGATAACAGTAAATCTGATAACTTCGGATTTTAAAAAGATAATTTGGGGAAGTATTCTGGTAGGCTTTACGGGATGTGTGGCAGGCCTGATATTATCTTATTTCCTGAATGTTCCGTCGGGCGCATTCATTATCCTGGTATTGGTTGTATTGTTTTTAATTACAAAAGGCATTTTATTCTTCCTGCACAGACAATAAATAAAGAATAACAGAGTTTAATAATAGAATAAGAAGCGCAGGCTGATACGTGAAGAAAGGTTTCTACTATATAATAATACCGTTGCTTATATCCATACTCTGGTCTTGCAGTACAAAAAAGAATACCAGAGCAAACCGTTTTTACCATTCCCTCAACACACGATACAACATCTACTTTAACGGCAAAACCTCCTTCGACGAAGCCTTAAAAGCCCTGCAAGATGGTTACAAGGAGAATTATTCGGAGATGATTCTTATGTACCCTATCAGCGCCCAACCCAAAGATAAACAAACAACAGGAGGCCCTTTCGACCGGGCTATCGAAAAGAGTAACAAGGGCATAAAGCTTCATTCTATCAAAGCCAAACCGCCCAAGAAACCGGGATGGAGAAACAACCCTAAACAAAGGGCATGGCAAGAGCAAGAAGAATATAATCCGTTCCTCAAGAAATGTTGGCTGATGATGGGACAAGCCCAATTCTATAATGCAGACTTTTTGCAGGCGTCCGCCACTTTCTCATACATTGTCCGTCATTACGCTCAGGACGAAGAGGTTGTTGCCGAAGCACGCCTATGGCAGGCACGTTGCTATTCGGAAATGGGTTGGTTTTACGAATCGGAAGATATTTTGGGAAAACTGAATGCAAACGGTATTCCCAAGAAAGAACTAAACAGATACGCTGCTGTTTATGCAGACTATCTCATCAAGAATAATCAGTATGAAGATGCCATTCCTTACCTTAAAACAGCAATAAAAGCCGAAAAGAACCGCCGGCAAAAGACACGTATGAAATATCTGCTGGGACAATTATATGCCAACCAGTCCCTGGATGGCCTTGCCTACAATGCCTTCGGCAGTGTAATTAAGGCCAATCCTCCGTATGAATTGGAGTTTGCAGCACGTATCCGGCAGACAGAAGTTTTTACAGGCAACAATTACCTGAAGGTGATAAAGATGCTGCAACGCATGGCAAAAAGCCAGAAAAACAAAGACTATCTGGATCAGGTTTATTATGCACTTGGCAATGTATATCTAAGCCGTGAAGACACAACTAACGCTATCATCAATTATCAACAAGGTATTGACAAAAGTACCCTGAACGGTATTGACAAGGCTATTTGCCAGATAAAACTGGGAGATATCTACTTTAAACAACAAGATTACGTTAAAGCCCAGCCTTGTTTTAGCGGTGCCATGGCCGGTATACAGAAAGAATACAAAGATTATCCCCGTGTAGCCAAACTATCGGCAGTATTAGACGAACTGGTTGTACATATAGAAGCCGTACATTTACAGGACAGTCTGCAAGCACTAGCCAAAATGCCGGAGACAGAACGTTTCGCTGTTATCGATAAAATAATAGAAAAGGTCAAAAAAGAGGAAGAGGAGGCAAAAGCTCTTGCAGAAAAAGAAGCTTATCTGGCAGAACAACAATCAAAAGGCACAGGCATAGACCGGCCGGGAACAGAAACCGGAGGGATTGTTTTACCTACAACAGCAGGTGGTTCGGCATTTTATTTCTATAATCCTCAAACGGTTGCCCAGGGAAAGACCCAATTCCAGAGAAAATGGGGACGAAGAACATTGGAAGATGACTGGAGAAGACGAAAAAAGGCTCTTTCCACTTTCAATGAAAACATGAATGAAGAAAATACAACCAATCCAAACGATTCTACCCAATTGACAGGGCCTGACGGTACGCCGCTTAATCCGGAAGAAGCCGGGGAACCGGTTGTTGCATCGGATGACCCGAAAACGCGGGAATTTTATCTTCAACAGCTCCCGTTTACACAAGAAGACGTAGATGCTTCTAATCTGATTATTGCAGACGGCTTATACAATATGGCTATGATCTATAAAGATAAATTGGAAAATATACCTCTATCGGTAAAAGCCTTTGAAGAATTAGAACGCCGTTTCCCCCAAAACGACCATAGCCTGGAAAGTTATTATCAAATTTACCTGATGGCTCTCCGGGCAAACAACAGCACTTTAGCGGCAGAATATAAATCGAAATTGATTGCAAAGTTCCCGAAAAGCGACTATGCCATAGCTATTGCCGATCCTAACTACGAATACAACATTCGCATGATGGATACGGTACAAGATTCTATTTATCAGTACACATACAACAGGTATCTGGCCGAAGACACTATAACCGTGCGTAAAAATTATGAGAAAATGTCTCAGAAATATCCTTTGGCAAACCTGATGCCTAAATTCATGTTCTTAGACGCTTTATCATACGTACAGGCCGGTGATGCGGAAGGATTTAAACATGCGTTAAGGGCTTTAGTAGAAAAATACCCGGATGCAGACGTTACGGAGCTGGCAGGAGAAATGCTGAAAGGCGTATTGCGTGGCCGTACTATGGTTCAAGGCGGAATAAAAGGTATGACGTGGAACTTACGTTTCGGCGTTGGCGACGACGGAACATTATCTGCAACAGATTCCGCACGTACTTTCACTAACGAAACAATGACTCCATACCGGATGCTGTTAGTGTATCCTACAGGATCATTGGATAAGAATCAATTATTATTTGCCGTTGCAGCCTACAACTTTGCCAACTTCATGGTAAAAGAATTTGACTTGAATATAGAAGAAACTGGCCCTATCAGCATGTTAATGATTCGCGGCTTCATCAATTTCGATGAAATTCTTCAGTATTATAAAATGATATACGGCAAAGACGGTTATGGCAACGCCCTGAATAAGGAAGTAGCCATATTGCCTATCTCGGACGACAATTACGAAACATTAATGCGTGGTAAAACACTGGACGAATATGTCTCTTTCTTTGAAGAAAACTTTGGAGATAAAGCTCCGGAATTAGTAGCCCGCTGGAAAGCCCGCATCGAGGCTGCCGAAGAAGAACAAAGCAAGCCTGAGGAAGAAAAAGAAGAACCTATAACAAACGAACAACCTGTAGAAACAATACAGCCGGCCGATACAGCAAAGCAATACATACAAACAGAAAAACAACCGGTGTTGCAACAACCTGTAACGGAAGTAAAAGATACGGTTATGCCTGTGACAGAAGTTACTGTTTCGGATGACAAAGAGCAAAAAGACTCTGTTTCCATTATACAAGCACCTGCCGAAGATCATGGATTGACATTGAAAGATATAGAAGAAATACGTAAGCGCGAGGCTGCCGAAGAAGAACAGCGGAAAGAAGAAGCACGCAAAGCTTTTGAAGAAGAGCAAAAGGCTCAGAAAGAACTTCAGGCCCAAAAAGAAAAGGAACGTGAAGAACTTCTGAAAAAACAAAAGGCCGAAGAAGAAGCTTTACTGAAAGCAAAAGCCGAGCAAGAAAAACAGTTGGAACGTGACCGGAAAGAAAAGGCGAAACAAGCCGAAGCGGACAAAAAAGCGAAACTGAAAGCACGTGAAGAATTGCGCAAAGAAAAAGAACGCGCATACAAAGAGCGTCTGAAACAGAAAGAGAAAGAACGCAAAGAAAAAGAACGTGAATATAAGAAGAAATTAAAAGCGAAAGAAAAAGCACGTAAAGAAGCTTTAAAAGCAAAAGAAGCCGCAGCACGTAAACGTTAAGCCATTCATTAAATGCAAAATATTGGTTTGTCCGCCCCAAAATAATATATTTGCAAAATAATGAATCGTACGAACGAAGATGACGGATGTATTATCATTAGTTGAAAGAATCAAAAATAGCGACCAACAAGCTTTTAATGAACTATACAAGTTGCATTATGTTTCTCTACGTTCTTACGCAATTCTATTAGTAGGTGAAGACGAAGCCGAAGATTTAGTACAGGATGTGTTCATCAACATTTGGTTACATAAAGACGGACTTGATAATACATTGTCCATCCGTGGTTATTTACTACGTTCTGTCTACAATTCCGCATTAAATATATTAAAGAAGAAAAGCCGCTCCGGTAATTATTGCTCTATCCATGAAAAAGAAATCGAAATGATAGGATATAACTATTATGATCCGGACGCTAATGATGTGATACGGAAATTATATAATAAAGAACTACATTCAGATATCCATACTGCAATAGAAAGTTTACCTAGCAAATGTAAGGAAGTATTTTCTTTAAGTTATCTGCAAGATATGCCCAGTAAAGAAATCAGTCAGATGCTCGGCATTTCCTTAAGCACGGTTGAAAACCATATATATTCGGCACTCAAGCAGTTACGGGAAAAGCTTATACAATATAAAATAAGCCAAATCCTTCTACTGCTACTTTATATTGTATCAAAAAAATAAAAAAATAATTTTCTAATAGGTGTTTTTACTATGACAATTGTATTTATTATGAATTGGATTTAGAATCGGAATGGACGAAACAACTATATATAGGTATTTATCTGGTTTAGCTACGGATAACGAGCAAAAAGCAATCCTGGAATGGATAAAAACTTCACCAGAAAACCAAGCTGCATTTTTTGATATAAAAGCAGTTTGGAATTCAAAGCATGTATTAAACAAAACAGAATATAACACAGATTATTCTTTAAAGCTATTAAACCAACGTATTAATAAAATTGCATCCTCAACCAAAGAAAAAAAGCTTTTTACTATTTTAAAATACTCTACCGGGGTTGCCGCTGCAATTTTATTATTAGCAGTTTCACTTCCTTTTCTGATTAAAAACCCTTCAGCAAAAAGAACCAGTCTGGTTCGTGTCTACACGAACCATTCAAACGATAACTCCATAAAAACCTTTTTTCTGGCTGATGGAACCGTCGTTTGGTTAGGAAGCAATTCTACCTTAACATGTCCTACCACTTTTGAAGGATCAACCAGAGAAGTACATCTTACAGGTGAAGCGTTCTTTGAAGTAACAAAAGATCCGGATCATCCGTTTATCGTCAAAGCAGGAGAAAACGAAATAAAAGTTTTAGGAACATCGTTCAGCGTATTCTCCCGCGAAGAGGATAATACTTTTGAGACCATTCTAATGAATGGCTCCATCCAGTTAGACAACAGAGATGGAGAAAAGTTAGCAATACTTCGCCCGGGACAGCAGGCACTATACTCAAAAACGAACAAATCCGTAGAAATAAATGAAGTAGATGCGAATGCTTTAACTTCGTGGAGATTTGGCCTGATCTCATTAACAAATGTCAGTATTTCCGAGATTCTTCGTTGTATTGAAAAAACATATAATGTAAATATAAAAATGGATATACGTTTTCTGGAAAATCGCATATACAACTTTTCTTTTAAACGTTCCAAAGGAGCACAAGAAGCATTGGATCAACTATCATATATTACTAAAATAAAAGCGGAAATCCTTCCTTAACCGATCTGCCAAATATAAATATTATATAATTCCAAAAAAAAAGAGTTTTCACTAGGTAGTTTTTCCCTGCTAATTGTATATATAAGTATCAGATAGAAAAACCATGTGACCATAAAACACACAAGCATTCCGTCTGAAATAGTTTTGTAACATTTTATTCATGTTTAGTTAATCCTCTTTCATGCTGAAAGAATTAAAAAAATAACGAAATTTGCGGCGATATTAACAAATACATATAGATTCGCAAAAGTTCATAAAGAACTGTGCATTTCATTGATTAGTCTATCGCTAAAAGGAGTTTGATATTTAAAATTAAGGACCTTTCAGAATAAAGGAAGAGCCGGACATGAGGAATTATTGTCACCTATTAACAATTAAGAAAGTAGATGAAGAGTTCAAAGTGTTAAAAACAAAAGAAAAAAAACGGAGTTCTTTATGAACTAAGGTTTAAAAATTTCTATAAATGCAAGCTAAACTAATTAATATAATGATAGCCTATGTGATGTAAATCTATGCTTACTTAAATGCAACTATGAATATTTTGTAAGAAAGTATGTATGTTAATCTTAAAAAAAACAGCAAAAAGTATGAAGAAAAGATTTTATGATTTTATCTCTATGAAACGGTTATGCGTAGGGATTTCATTGTGCTGTGCTGTTGCAGGTGCCCAGGCAACTCCAACATCCAGTGCATTTGAGCAACGGTTCAACGTTGAGATTTCACTCAACAACGCCACTCTAAAGAACGTAGTAAACGCTTTAAAAAAACAAACAGACGTTGTCTTCTCTTATGACACATCTCTAGAGTCTTTACATGTTAACAATGTATCTTTAAAAGCAGAAAACGAAGCCATTGAAGCGATTCTGGACCAAGCATTCCGTGGAACAGGAGTCAAGTACAAAATTGAAGATCGTATTGTAACTCTCTATTCCGGATCAGAGAAATCCTCTGTAAAAACAAATTCTACACAGCAAAAAACAAAAAAAGTTTCCGGTATCATAAAAGATGCAACTGGCGAACCCATCATCGGCGCTAACATTGTTGTAAAAGGTACTACAACCGGAGTCATTACCGGGCTTGATGGAGATTTCACTTTGGAAGTTCCTGAAAACGCCATATTAGAGATTAGCTATATCGGTTATTTAACACAGAATATTCCGGTAAGCGGTAAAAATTCATTCAACATCATTTTAACAGAAGATACTCAAAAGCTGGATGAGGTTGTTGTATTGGGCTATGGAGCAGGACAACGCAAACAGGATTTGTCTGCTTCTGTAGGCGTTTTGAGCAATACGGAAGACCTGGTTATCCGCCCTGTTAGCTCTACGGAAGGCATGTTGCAAGGACAACTGGCGGGTGTTACTGTTCAGTCTAATGGTGGAGACCCAACAACAGCCCCTTCTATCGTAATACGTGGACAAGGTTCGCAAAACGGAGATAACGTACTTTGGGTTGTTGACGGCGTTCCCGGAGCCCCTATCGCTTCCATGAATGATATCGAATCCATTGTTGTATTAAAGGATGCTGCCTCTGCTGCAATTTATGGTGCCCAATCCGGTGCCGGCGGTGTAATTCTGGTAACTACCAAAAAAGCAAAAGAAGGTGCAACGTCTTTGACTTATGACGCCACATTCGGTATCCGTAAAGCAAGCAATGTAATTAAACCGTTAAATGCGGAGGAACAGTTGGAAATGCGTACATTATCTTTTAAGAATGCCGGACTTTCATTGCCTACAGGATGGGACCCTGTTAAAAACCCATGGATTGCAACGACTCGTACCAACTGGATGGACGAAATTTTCCGTACTGCATTTTACCAGCGCCACAACGTAGCCCTGAATGTTGGTTCCGAAAATGCTTCAAACCGTGTTTCATTTGCTTACGACAATGACGAAGGTGTATTGATCAATACGTTCAACAAAAATCTTTCGCTACGCTATAATGGTAAATTCAAACTAAACAAATGGGTAACCATCAGCGAAGATCTTGTTTGGAAAAACAATGAAAATCGTACGAAAGATACAGAAAGCGCTTATACCGGCGTTGTTTTGGCTGCCATGTATATGCCTGCAAGTGCTACAGTTTACAATCCATTAGATGGAACTTACGGTGGTACAACAACCGAAGATCCTGCTTATATAGAAAAATATGGCTCCAACTTTGCCGATATCCATGGTGACGCTGTCAATCCGGTTCGTTTATTGAAAGCAGAAAACAGATACAACAGAACCAGTGATATCTGGAGCACCACCAGCTTGGAAATAGCGAACATTGTTACAGGACTAAAATTCGTAAGCCGTTTCACTTACAATTTAAAAAATAATCTTTACAAAAATTTCAGTCCGATCCGTGACGAAGTAGGTAAACCTGCATTATCAAACAGCTTGGACGAAACGACTTATCGTATGGATGCTTGGAAAACGGAGAATACCTTAACTTACGACAACACATTCAACGACAAGCATACAGTCGGCGTTTTATTATCTACTACTGCCGACCATTATGGTAAACGCAGTATTGAAATTAATGGCAAAGATTTATCAGACGAATCTCCTTATTTGCAATATTTGTCATATGCCAACTCTATCTCAGCAGTAGATGCTTTGGAAGGACCGGATGCCAACGTATCTTTGATTGCCCGTCTAGCTTATTCGTTTGACGACCGCTACTTCGCAACAGCTTCTTTCCGTCGCGACTATGCAGGCCGTTTGCCTAAAGATAATAACCACGGCGATTTCCCTGCTATAACAGCCGGATGGAAAATATCCAATGAATCTTTCTTCCCGAAGAATGATATTCTTAATCTTTTGAAAGTCCGTGCATCTTGGGGACGTGTTGGTAACCTGGGTTCTATCGGTTATAACTACAAATCGGCACTTCTGGCTAAAACTTCATGGCTGGAACAAGCTCAATACGGTGTGGAATCTAATAAAACTTGGGGTAACTTTGTTTACAATTCCAAAGCATTGAATCCGAACCTGACTTGGGAAACTTCTGAGCAATGGGACTTAGGTCTGGATATTGATATGTTCGATAACCGTTTGAGTATGGCATTCGACTACTTCGATAAACGTACGTTCAACCTGATCCAATCCCAGACAATGAACTGGCCGTCAACTATTGGTATCAATGCCATGTTGGTAAATCAGGGAGAAGTTCGTAACCGAGGCTTCGAAGCCCAGCTTAACTGGAATCAGCAAGTAAATAAAAACTGGTCATACTTCGTATCCGGAAACTTTTCATACTTGAAAAACTGGGTTTCCGACATTGGTGTAAAGAACGAAGACGGAACTCCGGGTGTTTGGACCGGAATCACAAAAAATGGCAGCGACTTTGACGGTAGCTTCCGTAACTTACCCTATATGTATCAGACAGCCGAAGGCGAACCTCTGGGTTCTTTCTATCTAATCAAGACCGGCGGTATTTTCCAAAGTGATGCTGAAGCTGCCGCTTATGTAGACAAAGACGGAAAACGTATTCAACCGGATGCTAAAGCAGGAGATTTGAAATTTATCGATTTCAATGGAGATGGTGTAATCAACGACAAAGACCGTCAGTATTGCGGAAGCGCAACACCTAAAACAACCTTCTCTTTCTCCGGAGGATTCACTTATAAGAAACTTTCTGTCAGTGCAATGTTCCAAGGCGTAGGTGGCGCACAAACATTATACGTAGGTAAATATATGGCTTTAAGTGATGTGGAAGGTAATTTCAACCGTTCGCAGGAGATCATGAATGCATGGAGCCCCTCTAATACAGGATCAGACATTCCTCGTTTGTCAAAAAACGACCCGAACAGCAACTTTAGCACTCCGTCTGACTGGTATTTGGAAAATTCCTCTTATCTACGTCTGAAAAACTTCACTGTATCTTATAATCTGGACGATGTTATCCGCAAATGCTCTCATTTGAAAGATCGTAAGAGCCTAATGACAGTTTACTTTAGTGGGGAAAATCTGTTCACGATTACCAACTATTCAGGTATGGACCCTGAATGCGGAGGCTGGGATGCTCTAAAATATCCGGTTTCACGTGTATTCTCTGTAGGTGTAAAATTGACTTACTAATCTGCTATTTTAAATCATGTTTAAATTAACAAAGTATCATAAGATGAAAAAATATATTACTGTATTAGCTTTGTCTGCATTGGTTTGTAGTTCTTGTAGTGATTTCCTCGATGTTCAGTCGGAAGGAGATGCAACTACAGATTCCTATTTTCTGAATGACCAGCAGGCAATAGATGCCATTGACGGATTATATGAAAGATTCCATCAGGAAGGTTGTTACGGCCGTGAATTATTTTGGGAACAAGGTGCTGCCTGCGATATCGTATGGGGACGTACACGTGGTTACAACACTTTAGCAACTCTTGCCTATACAGGAGACGAATCTCCTCTACGAGATGTTTTCAACCGTATGTATTCTACAATATCCCGCGCGAACTGGGTAATTCAGGAATTGGTAAAAAAAGAAAAAGGCACAACTTTAACCGCTATTGAAAAACGCAGTTTGGGTGAAGCTTATTTTAATCGCGGTTGGGCACATTTTCTGATGGCTTATCGTTATGGCACAAATGAGCAAGGCGTACCCTTCATCCGTTATGAAGATTTTGCAGGTGGTTATGACAACTCCATTCCTACTCAGCAAGCCACAGTCATGGATAATTACAAAATGATTATCGAGGATATGGATAAAGCGATCTCTCACCTTCCCAAATTTGAAGAATATGATGTAGACAACAGAGGTCGTGCACATCAGGCAGCTGCCGTTGCTTTCAAAGCAAAGACATATGCTTACTGGGCTACCTGGGATGAAACACAATGGAAAAATGTAATTGAAATGGTCAACCTGTTAGAAACGAACTATAATCGTGACTTGGCAAAATCTTTTGCAGAACCATTTTCCTCAGACTTCTCAGATTATTGGAATGCCGAATATCTTTGGACTATCCCAAGTATTGGTGGTGCACAACCGGGTGGTTCCGAATTTCCCGGTGTAATTCTAGAAAATAAAGGCTGGGGTAAATACAACGGTTGGGGACAAATAAAACCGTCTTACGACATTTATGAAGAAATGCTAAAAGACGGGAAAGGCAATGATCGTTTAGTTCGTTCTATATTGGAATACAACCAGGAATTCCCATACTTTGGAGAACCGCGTAAATTCTGGTCTACTTCCGATCTTGAAGCTGGCTTCATGGTCAACAAATATATGGATCCGTTCAAATATGCTGATCCTGTGGGTGAAGGTGCAGTAAGTGCTAACGGCGACTGGCCGACAGTACGCGTAAACTTCCCGATTATCCGTTTCGCAGAAATGCTATTGTTCCGTGCCGAAGCTTATTTAATGACCGGTCAGGCTGACAAAGCAACTGCTGATATCAACCGTATACGTCTGCGTTCTAACCTGCAGCCGCTTTCCGGTACCGCAACAATGAAAGATCTGTATCACGAACGTCGTTGCGAATTAGCATTCGAGTTCACAGATCACTTGTTTGACCTGAAACGTTGGCATCGTTCTGCCAACTCAGAAATCAAAGCTTTGGCACAAAAAGAGTTGAATGCACATCCACGTATTCGTAAATATGAAGATCGTGCTAATCCGGAATCTCCATTTACAATCGCTCCGTACGAAGATTACTTAAGCAAGAATACATACCAGGATTATATGATTGTATTCCCTTATCCGAGCGAACAGATTACCAAATCTAATGGTAAGTTAGTACAAAACAAAGGTTATTAATCTACCTCACTATCTAAAATAAATGCGGGCTGTTTCAGTATAAATATGAAACAGCCCGTTTTTTCCTCTGAAAAGAGATAAAATAAATAGGTAGTTTGGCCTCATTTATTGTATATTATATATAACATTAAATCAAACAACACATCACCATGAAAAAAGTATTTCATATTATGGATATGAAACTAAAACAAACATTTCTACTTACTGCCATTGCCATATTTACGGCATGCAGCCAAGCGCCAAAAAATCCAATTGATTATGTCGATCCTTTTATCGGAACCGGTTTCCATGGACATACTTATCCCGGAGCAACCGCCCCGTTCGGAGGAGTACAATTAAGTCCAGACACGCGTGTCGGCAACTGGGATGCCTGTTCAGGTTATCACTACAGCGACTCAACTCTTATCGGTTTTTCACATACCCATTTGAGTGGAACAGGCTGTATCGACTTAGGTGATATCCTTTTCCGCCCCTCTGTAAACACACCAATACCATTCTCACACAAAAACGAGGAAGCCACGCCCGGCTACTATCGCGTAGAATTACCTGCAGCAGGTGTTACTGCCGAATTAACAGCCACCCCGCACGTCGGCATCCACCGCTATACATACAAAAAAGATCCTTCTAATGCCAAACTAGTAATAGACCTAACCCACATGCTGGATAATGAACGTCTATACGAATATGATCTGACAAAAACCGGAGATAATGAAATTACCGGCATGCGTTGCACCGGCGGCTGGGTAGACAAACAATATGTCTATTTCGTTGCTTCTTTCTCTCATCCTCTGAAAGCCGAAGAGATAAGTGAAGGCGGAAAAATAATGACACTTACATTCGACCTGTCAGACAATGCACCCTTAGTTTGCAAAGTAGGCGTCTCCATAGTAAATGCCGATAATGCACGTGCCAATCTGGAAACCGAAACAGGAAACAAAGGATTTGACTTCGATGCCATCTGCCAATCAACCCAAGCCGAATGGGAAAAAGAACTGGATGCCATCACAATCGAAGGTGGCACCGACGCCCAAAAAACAAATTTCTACACTGCCCTTTATCATAGCAAAATAATACCTAACATTGTGAACGATGTAAATGGAGAGTACAGACGCCATGATATGACAATAGGCAAAATTCCTGCCGGGCACCGCGAGTTCTCGACATTTTCTACCTGGGACACTTTCCGTGCATGGCATCCGATGATGACCCTGCTCGACACCGCTTTAGTGAACGACATGGTGGTTTCGCTTCTTAACATGTATGACGCCAGCGGAGAACTCCCGCTCTGGCCTCTTTCCGCCGGAGAAACAGGGACGATGATAGGTTACCATTCTGTCTCTATCATTGCAGATGCCTACATGAAAGGCATACGGGGTTATGATGTGGAGAAAGCTTTCGAGGCAATGAAAGTTTCCGCCGAAAAGAATAAAAAAGGAGCCGGTTATTATATTACCAACGGCTTTATCCCTTCCAATATCAAAAAAGAATCTGTTTCTTGCCTTTTAGAATTTGCTTATGACGATTGGTGCATTGCCCAAATGGCAAAAGATTTAGGAAAGACAGACGATTACAACACGTTTATCAACCGTTCGCAAAACTTCATCAATGTATTTGACGGAAGCACTAAGTTCTTCCGCGGCAAACGTGCCGACGGAAACTGGGAAGCACCCTTCAATCCCTTTGCTATCGGACGCTCGTACACCGAAGCCACCGCATGGCAATACCGTTTCTTCGCCCCTCACGATGTAAACGGAATAGTGCAGTTATTTGGCGGACGCGAAAACTTTATTGCAAATCTGGATAGTCTGTTTACCGTTTCATCAGAAGTTGAAGGAGAATTATCAGACGTTACCGGATTGATCGGACAATATGCACACGGCAACGAGCCTAGTCATCACATGGCTTACCTGTACTGTTATGTAGGCGAACCTTGGAAAACACAGGAATGGACACGCCGTTTACTGAACGAAATGTATCAACCCACTCCTGAAGGTATTATTGGGAACGAAGACTGTGGCCAGATGTCGGCCTGGTATATTCTGAGCAGCCTCGGATTTTATTCCGTATGTCCGGGATCTAACCAGTATGTGCTGACTTCTCCATTATTTGAGAAAGCAACCATAAAGCTGGGCAATGGCAAAACCCTGGTGGTTACCGCCAACGAGCCGAAGCGCAATAAATACATCACAAAGGTAATGCTGAACGGTGAAGAGATAAAAACATGCTTTATTACCTACGATCAATTAATGCAGGGCGGCCTGTTAGATTTCACATTAACGGCTACTCCCGACAAACATTGGGGAACACAGCCGGAAGATGCCCCCTACTCGTTCACTACTAAGCCAACCGTTTCCATTCCTTATATCTCGGAAGATCTGGATTTGTTTGAAGGGGAAATTAAAGCCCAATTAAAGTCCGCCACAACAGATGCGGTTATTCATTTTACATTGGATGGTACGGAACCAACCGAGCAGTCACCCATTTACTCCGCACCCATACAATTAAAAGAGTCTACGACCATCAAGGCAAAAGCCTATAAAGAAGGGTTCGAACCCAGCCGAACTTACACTATCACCGCCACAAAGTCGGTTCTTCGCCCGGCTTCTCCGGTAAATCCTTCACAACATGGCGTTTCTTACAAATATTATGAGGGAGAATATCAACTGGTTGCCGATCTGTTACGTTCCAAAGTGGTAGAAGCAGGCACGATGCCCGAGCCATCCATCAGAAATGCAAAACAAGAAGACCATTTCGGATATATTTTCGAAGGCTATTTATATATACCCGAAGACGGGATCTATGAATTTGCCACTCGTTCGGACGATGGCAGTGTGCTCCTGATCGACAAAGAAGAAGTAGTAAACAATGACACTTCGCATGCAGCCATTCAGGCCACAGGCCGTATTCCGTTGGCAAAAGGTTATCACCCCTTCACCCTTCTTTATTTTGAAGATTATGAAGGCGAACACCTGAGCTGGGGATGGAAAACACCCGGAGCGATGAAACTGGAAGCAATCCCGGCCAGTAATCTGTATGTCAGATAAAGCCGGAAAAGAGAAAAAAAGGATTGCCGGCCAACAAAACCTCCCCGCACACGTGCATGAGCATTTTGTCGGTTAAATTTGAAATAAAAGACACAAACGACATAAATAATTCAAGTATGAAAAGAAATGTATTCATTGCGATAATCGCATCTATCGTTGCCTTTGCGGTCATCATCCCGAACTGTAGGGCACAAAGCCGCCGCGACAAAGAACAGACTTACGTGTTGAAAACACCCTATGCTGTTGAAAAAATAACTCCGCCCCAGGGCAAAAAGATAAAGAACGTCATCCTGATGATTGGCGATGGAATGAGTTTGATGCACGTATACTCGGCATGGACAGCCAACCGCGGCCATCTATGGCTGGACAACTGTCAGACCGTAGGCTTGTCTAAGACCTATTGTGCCAATAAACTAATAACCGATTCGGGAGCCGGTGGAACAGCTCTGGCCACAGGACATAAGACAAACTATCATATGGTAGGTGTAGACCCCGAAGGACGTCCGCTGGAATCACTATGCAAATTAGCAAACAAAAAAGGACTATCCAGCGGCGTGGCCGTTACCTGCCGCTTGTGGGATGCAACCCCGGCCGACTTCTGTTGTCATAACACCGACCGTGACGCCGAAGCTGCCATCGTTACAGATTATGTAAACTGCGACGTAGATTATGTATTTGGTGGCGGATCAAAACTATTTGAAAATCGTGAAGACGGTCGCGACCTTTTCAAAGAATTACGCGACAAAGGATATCAAACCCCACGCAGTTGGGAAGAACTGGCAGGCATTCAAAAAGGCAAAGTATTCTGCGTAACCGACACAGTAGATACTCCGCTTCCTGCCGAACGCGGCGATTTGCTGGCACGTGCATCCATGAAGGCGATCGAATTATTGAATCAGAACCCTCAGGGCTTCTTTCTTATGATAGAAGGCTCTCAACTGGATGACTATGGACACTTCAACGATCTGGATCTGCTGATGCAGGAGACACACGACTTCGACCGCACCGTAGGCCGCGTAATGCAATGGGCTGCACAAGACGGCGAAACACTGGTAGTAGTAACAGCCGACCACGAAACAGGAGGCCTTACCCTGGTTGACGGCGATCTGGACGAAGGCCGTATCGTATGCAAGTTCTCTACCGGAGGACATAGCGGTGTAATGGTTCCTGTCTATAGTTTCGGCCCCGGATGCGAAAACTTCACAGGAATTTTCGAAAACACAGATGTTATGAAGAAGATCAAAACCCTGATGGGACTCTAATATTATTCAGATTTGATTATATTTGTTCAAATTCTAAATACCGAAAAATATGACTACAAGACGAAATTTCCTGAAACAATCTCTTCTCGCCGCCAGTGCAACAGCTATTCCGGCAAGCAGCCTGCTGGCACAAAGCAAGACGGAAGAAGATATTCCCAAGTATCGCCTTCCTTACAAAAATACATATCTGAAAGAACCCCTGGTTACAGAGAACGAATATCGCATAGCCTCTCCCGAAACAACTGTACCGGGCTCGTTTGCAGAAGCAAAAAAAATACTACCAGAACCCATCTGGGACGGACATGCCAAAGAATTGGAAATGTACTGGAAAGCATGGGAAATAGGAGTGCGCAACATCAAAGCCCCCGAAGCCGGCTCCGGATTCGTTTCCAGCTACATTGACACAGCCTACAACGGTAATATCTTTATGTGGGATTCCGCCTTCATCACGATGTTTGCCCGTTACGGCACACGTTTTTTCCCATTCCAGCGCACATTGGATAACTTCTACGCAAAACAGCATCCCGACGGATTTATCTGCCGCGAAATCAAATCGGACGGGGCCGATTGCTTCGAACGTTATGACCCTACCAGCACAGGCCCCAACATTCTGCCCTGGAGCGAAATGATTTATTACAAGCAATTCGGAGACACCGAACGCTTGCATAAGATATTCCCCGTACTCTGCGCCTACTACAAATGGCTCAAGCTGAACCATACCTGGCGTAACGGAACCTACTGGAGCAGCGGCTGGGGAACGGGAATGGATAACATGCCCCGCGTACAACCGGAATATAATATGATTTACAGCCACGGCCACATGATATGGCTGGATGCAACCTTGCAGCAATACTTCATAGCAGGTTTATTACTTGAAATGGGATTTTACTTGGAACGCTGGCAAGAAATTGAAGATTTTGAAGATGAACAGAAGATGCTGAAAGCCTATATCAACGAAAACTTATGGGATGATAAAGAAAAATGCCTGTTCGACCAATACCGCGACGGCTCCCTCTCATCCACAAAAGGTATCTATGCTTACTGGGCACTGCTTACCGATGTGCTTCCCAAAGAACGCCTGGACGCATTTGTTGCCGAACTGGATAACAAAGAAACCTTTAACCGCCCTCACCGTATACCTTCATTGGCAGCCAATAATGCAAAATACAAAACCAACGGACGCTACTGGCAAGGCGGTGTATGGCCCGGAGCCACTTATATGGTGCTAACAGGACTGGCAGACAAAGGCTACCGTAAGATGGCTTACGACATCGCAACGAATCATTATAATAACGTATTCGGCGTTTATAAAAATACCGGAACATTCTGGGAATATTATGCACCCGAGACTATGGAACCGGGATTTATGGCACGCCCCGACTTTATTGGCTGGACAGGGCTACCCCCTATTGCCGTCTTGATCGAACATATCTTCGGCATCCGTTCCAATGTATATGATAAAAAGATGACCATTGATGTAAACTTAACAGAGAGCTACGGCATTAAACGCTATCCGTTCGGCACCGAAGGTCTGGTTGACGTTAAAGTGAAACCACGTACTTCTGCTACCCAGGAACCGCAAATCGAAATCAGCAGTAACACACCTTTCGAACTGACTGTTCTATGGGGAGATAAACAAAAAGTTATAAACATCAAAGAAGGAACACAAACTGTATGAACATGAAATATCTATTGATGACAGTCTTATCGGCCTTATGTATATCTTATTTGAATGCACAAGAACAAAAACCCGAACGAGACGTTACAGTCGTGATAGCCGGAGATTTGCATTTTGACTTTCCGCCGGAAACAGACCAATACTACCATGTAGTAACTATGAATCGTATCGAGAACAATTTTACTTTCCCCCAAAATGCAGCACCGGGTATTGCAGGAGAGAAGGTAAAAAAGCTGGACGGCGTTATTCTTGCCGGTGATATGTTCGACAAAGCCCGTCCCGAAATCCTGTCTCTTTACCGCCAACGTTACGAAACGGGTGATGGCGAAAAAACCATTCATTACACAGTCTATCCCGGTTTGGGCAACCATGACATCGATCCGGGTGTATCGGATAAAGTATTTGATAATCTAAAAGGACGTGCTTTCACGTTGCATTATATCGACTCTATCCTGAATGATAAACTGGCAAAAAAGGAAATCCTGAACCTGCATCCATCCAGCCGTAGTTATTCATGGAATATTGGTGATGTTCATTTTGTACAGGCACAACGCTTCTCCGGAGATACCGCCTATTGCGAAAGTAATCTGGACTGGCTTGCCAACGATCTCAAAACGTACGCTTCTAACGGAAATCCGGTCGTATACATCCAACATTACGGTGTAGACAAATGGGCAATCAAATGGTGGCCTCAACAGGAGCGCGATCATTTGTTCGATATTTTGAATCAATACAATATAGCTGCATTTTTAGTAGGACATACCCATACGGCTTCCCTGCAACATTATCGCGGCTACCCAATCTATCAGGTAAACAATGCCTGGCCGGACAAAGACGGTAATGGCTCTTTTGCCGTACTACGCATCAAAGGAAATGCAGTTTCCATTGCTTCCTGCCGCTGGACAGATGATAAAGGAAATTTTAAAGTTGTAGCCCCGTATCAGAATGAAGTGTTACCATTAAACATTAAAAAGAAATAGTTACAGACTAACCCGTTATAAAAAAGCCGTACTGCAAAATTACAGTACGACTTTTTTATGCTTCCCAAAGAAACAGTCATCCCGACTCCCTCCTGCAAAGACTTGTTAACCTTAGATCTAAAATACTATGAAAAAAACTCGGTGCAAATATAAAATGATTTACATAAAAAACAATAGAAAATATATCATTTTATTGTAAAATCACTATATTTATATTTCATTTTGATATATATCAACAATTCTATTTGATGATTCCGAACTTCTCAGGTATAATATCCATAATTCCGAATAATTCTTCCACTGTTTCGGCACGCAACATAGCAACACGAGTTTGTTTAAAATCAGTAATTCCTTTGAATAAAGGAGTAGCAGCCAGATGACGGCGTATATGCAATATACCGCGGCGTTCGTCCAGACGCTCTACACTTTGCAACACTTGTTGTTTTAAAATATTTAAGTACCAACTGAAAGGTTCCTCCGGCAATAACTCTCCTGTATGAAGGAAATGTTTTACCTCTCTGAATATCCATGGACGACCAATACTTCCCCTGCCTATCATAACACCATCCACTCCATAAGTATCAAAACATTGTTTGCACCCTTCGGCAGAAGTAACATCTCCATTCCCAATAATAGGGATATTCATACGCGGGTTATTTTTCACTTCACCGATCAATGTCCAGTCCGCCTCTCCCGTATACATTTGCGCCCTCGTTCTCCCATGAATAGAAAGGGCGGCAATACCGCAATCCTGCAATTGTTCGGCAAGATCTACTATAATCTTATTGTCTGCATCCCACCCTAAACGTGTTTTGACAGTAACCGGAATATTGACCGCGTTTACTACTTCACGCGTAATTTGCAACATCAAAGGTATATTGCGTAACATACCCGCGCCGGCCCCCTTTCCTGCAACCTTTTTAACGGGACAACCAAAATTAATATCTAAAATATCCGGACGGGCAGCTTCACAAATACGGGCAGCTTCAACCATCGACTCCACATCTTTTCCATATATCTGAATAGCGACCGGCCGTTCATCTTCAGCAACCTGTAATTTCTGCTGCGTCTTATTTACGCTACGGATCAAGGCATCACTAGATACAAATTCCGTATAAACCATATCTGCTCCGAAACGTTTACACATTAACCGAAAAGATATATCCGTCACGTCTTCCATCGGGGCAAGAAATACCGGGCGTTCACCTAAATCAATAGTACCTATTTTCATATCTATATATAACTCTTCTTTTTACAATTGCAAAAATACAGCTTTTCCGGCAAGAATACGGTATATTTGCACGTCTAACATATTAAATCATACGTATGAAAAGAATTGATATTTTATTATTACTCCTATTAGGAAGTATTTTTTGTACAACTGAAGTTTATGCACAGCAAAGCACTTTTATTCCGGCCGACAACTCAAATATTCTATATACCGGTCGTGTCAGTTTCCAAAATCCCAAATCTCCGGCATTCACTTATCCTGGGGTACAAATCATAATAAACTTCGAAGGCACTTCCCTCTCTATGAGAGTAAAACCGCACAGCGGATATTTCACGGTAGAACTTGATGGTGGTAAACCTTTTAGAGTTACATCTATGGAAAACGACAGTATTCTTCCGATAGCCAGCCATCTTTCCAAGGGCAAACACAAAGCTGTAATCATGTTGGCCTACGAAGGAAGAGATTTCCGTCCTGAATTTCGCGGATTTTATCTGGATAAAGGGATGAAATTATTACCACCGCCAGCCCTGCCGGAAAAGAAAATCGAATTTATCGGAAACTCCATTACCTGCGGATACGGTATAGAAGCGGAAGCTGAGAGTCCTTTTGATTACAAGGATGAAAATTTTTATTATACCTACGGAGCAACAACAGCCCGGGCGTTTAACGCACAACATCTGGTTGTAGCAAAATCCGGTATCGGTGTATATCGCAATTATGGTGATTCGATAGAAGGCTCAGCCGGCACTTGTCTTCCTGATTTGTATTACCAAACACAATTCATGGACAGTACTGAAACATGGGACTTTTCCCGATATATACCAGATGTAATTTGCATCAATCTCGGAACAAACGACGTATCAAATAACACGTATGATACCGGCAAACTAAAAAATGCCTATGTTAATTTTATCCATGATCTCCGTAGTTATTATCCCAAAGCAAAGATCGTTCTTTTGAGCGGTGTTATGTTGAATGGCAAACCATTGAAAGACGTAAGAAATGCCATGGATCAAGCGCTTGCTAAACTTAAAACCGAAGGATACACCAATGTCTATCGTTTTGACATGACCCCGCAAGACGGTTCACTTGGCTATGGTTCCGGTTGGCATCCTTCAATGAAACAACATAAAAAAATGGCTAAAGAGCTTGTAGGCTTTCTCCAGACAATTACCGGCTGGGAAGTGGTACAGCCTGTCATGTAGGCAATTCCAAAAATAACGCGTATCTTTGTGAGGTAAATATTTAATTCAGAGAGAACATTGAACGAGAAAAATTTTGAAATAATGGCGCCGGTAGGTTCTTACGAATCTTTAATGGCGGCCATACAGGGAGGTGCCGATTCTATTTATTTCGGGATTGAGGGACTGAACATGCGTTCCCGCTCCTCCAACAATTTCACAACAGACGATTTACGCCGTATCGTCTCCATTTGTCGTGAACACGGAATCAAAAGTTACCTAACTGTAAACACTGTTATTTACGGAGAAGACATCCCTTTGATGCGCGAAATTATCGATGCAGCAAAGGCTGCCGGAATTTCCGCTATAATTGCGGCAGACGTAGCTGCAATGGATTATGCCAACAGTATCGGGCAGGAAGTACATTTATCCACTCAATTGAACATTTCCAACGTAGAAGCATTAAAATTTTATGCCCGTTTTGCAGATGTGGTAGTACTGGCACGTGAATTGAACTTGAAACAAGTAAGCGAAATATACAAACAGATCGTAGAACAACAGATCAAAGGTCCCAAAGGAGAATTGATCCGCATCGAAATGTTTGCTCACGGAGCCTTATGCATGGCCGTATCAGGTAAATGCTATTTAAGCCTGCACGAAATGAATGCTTCGGCCAACAGGGGAGCTTGTATGCAGATATGTCGTCGTGCTTATACAGTGAAAGATAAAGACAGCAATGTTGAGCTGGATATAGAGAATCAATACATCATGTCTCCAAAAGACTTAAAAACGATCCATTTTATGAATAAAATGATGGATGCCGGCGTACGAGTCTTTAAGATAGAAGGACGTGCCCGCGGACCGGAGTATGTGCGTATTGTTACCGAATGCTACAAAGAAGCCGTACAAGCCTATTGCAACGGTACTTTTAATGAAGAAAAGGTAGAAGAGTGGGATCAACGGCTAAAAAGTGTCTTTAACCGCGGTTTCTGGGACGGTTACTATTTAGGACAACGCTTGGGTGAATGGAGTAGTAAATATGGTTCGGGAGCCACTAAAAAGAAAGTATACTTAGCCAAAGGTATTAAATATTTCAGTGGATTGGGAGTTGCCGAATTTGAAATGGAATCAGGCAAATTGAATGTAGGAGACGAAATTCTGATTACCGGACCCACAACCGGGGCTGTCATGCAGACAATAAACGAAATCCGCGTCGACCTGAAACCGGTACCTGAAACCGTAAAAGGTGAACGTTTTTCATTCAAAGTCAATGAGAAAATACGTCCTTCCGACCGACTTTATAAAATGGAACCGAATATCATTACAAATGAACTGAAATAACATGAAAGAATATATTTTTAAACTGACAGATAAAGTGCGCGACTACGAATGTGACCTGCAGGGGGTTGTAAATAATTCCAATTACCAACATTATATGGAACATACACGTCATGAATTTCTGGAATCGCTGGGAGAAAACTTCGGTGCCATGCATGACAAAGGCATAGATGGTTTCGTATCGCGGGTAGAGATACAATACAAAACATCACTTAAAAGCGATGACAGTTATATCTCCGGCCTGAATGTATACAAAAAAGGGGTAAAACTCGTATTCGAACAGGATATTTACCGGGCGTCAGACGGTGCCCTCGCAACTAAGGGCATTGTAGAATCTGTCATTGTACAAGATGGCAAATTAACCAGGGGAGAGTATTTCGACGAAATGCTGAAACGATTGAACAAGTAATACATGACAAACAAACTGATTTACCAAATAAGCCTGACTATGATAAACGGGGTGGGAGATATCCTGGCCCGTCATCTTTTAGAAACATTCGGAGATCCCGAGGCTATCTTTTCAGAGAAAAAACAAACATTGGAAAAAGTACCGGGCATAGGAACACTGTTAGCAGCAGAGATCAAACGTCCGGAGGTATTCCTAAAAGCCGAACAGGAACTGGCCTTTATAGAAAAGAATAATATCACCCCCTACTTCCTGACAGACAACGAATATCCGGAACGTTTGAAGCAATGCCCGGACGCTCCGGTTTTATTTTATTTTAAAGGAAATGCCAACTTAAACCAGAAGCATATCATCAGTATCGTGGGGACACGCCATTCAACTGACTACGGACGCGAATTAACAGCCGGATTAATCGATAAAATGGCAAGTCTTTTACCAGATACGCTAATTGTTAGCGGACTGGCCTACGGTATAGATATCTGTGCTCACAGAAATGCATTAAAGAATCAATTGGCAACGGTAGCTGTCCTCGCGCACGGACTAGATCGCATTTATCCCTCTATACATCGCAATACGGCAGTAGAGATGCTACCACAGGGTGGTCTTCTCACCGACTTTCCCAGCAAAACAGAACCAGACAAACCTAATTTTGTAAAGCGCAACCGGATTGTCGCTGGACTGGCGGATGCAACTATCGTTATCGAATCTGCCGACAAAGGAGGGTCTTTAATCACTGCCGATATTGCTTTTTCGTATGGCAGAGATGTTTTCACATTTCCCGGAAGAGTTACAGATACACATTCCAAAGGATGCCATTTGCTAGTCAAACAAAACAAAGCAGGTCTTATCACCTCTGCCGAAGACCTGATATCAGCCATGCGCTGGGATATACCTCAACAAAAACAATCCGGCGCTATACAAACCGAACTGTCCTTTCCCGAAAGGGAAGATTTCACCCAGATACAATCATTACTTAATGAAAAGAAAGAACTTCACATTAACCAGCTGGCACTTCATCTGGACATAGCAGTCCATCAATTATCCGGAATTTTATTTGAAATGGAAATGAATGGAATAATTAAAACACTGCCGGGCAATATCTATGCACTGGTTAAAAACTAAATAATCCGCCTTACAGGATATTTATTTGCAATCTCTGTAAGGCGATTATACCTATATAAAAAAATTAAAGGTTGTCTCCCGACAACCCCTAACCAACTTTGTTAACCTTAAATCTAATACTATTATGAAAAAACCACATTGCAAATGTACATTCCAAAAACCTTTTTGTCAAGCATTTTCCGAATAATATATGTTAAGCCCCAAGGCCCCTATAGCCAAAAAGTGTTAGTCTGTATAAAACTACATACAATAGAACTAAAAACGTTTAAATTTAACATTTAAAATCAGCATTTCAAAGTAAAAAATGTACGTAAATTTATATCCGCAGTTTTAATATACTTCCCAAGATAAAAAGGTATGAAAGGTTACACAAAAAGAAGAATTCATCTTATTAGATGTGTTATTTGAAGATATACATTATAAAAATATCATAGAAACTCCTATCAATAGTGCATTGTTATTAATAGAAGGCTCCCCGAGATTGGTCAGAACACCAAATTTAGACAATATCCTTGGAGATAAATTAACAGCATTTGCACCAAAAACAACAGGAATTCCTTATATTAAGAATAATAATGAAATGGGAATGGAGATCATAAAACAAATGTATGACGTTGCATGTATATTTGATCATATTGAAAACATTAATACTGTCAGAAAAGTTTTTGATAATTTCTGTACTATCGAGCTTAAATATAGAAAAAACATACATACCAAATCTGACGTTTTAGATGATATTTTTTTCATTCACTATCTATAGGTCGCAAAGAACAAGTTATGGATTGTCAATGGGCAATCTTAGAAAGAGGGCTAAGATCTATTAAAAACTTCATTTTTTCTGGAAGCCTCAATGACATAATTGCACAACAGTGCGCTGCCAAAGCTGCATATTTGTCAATGCTATTAAAACATGAGACTCATAATCCCCAAAAATATGATCACAAAGTTGATATGACCAGTTGGAAAATCAATCAATTTCCAAATCCCTATAGATTTGATAATCCGCATCATTCTGCTTTTTCGTATGTTTCAGGAAATAAAAAATCCCTGAAAATCAATAGATTTTCAGGGATTTGCAAGTTTTTTTTTCTTTTTCAAGAAGTGCGGCTGAAGGGACTCGAACCCCCACGCCGTGAAGCACCAGATCCTAAGTCTGGCGTGGCTACCAATTACACCACAGCCGCTTTTGATTGCGGTGCAAAGGTAATTCTTTTTTAATAATACACAAATATTTCAGACAAGTTTTTATGACAAAAGTAAAGTTTTACCATTTACACCTTTTTATTTGCCATTTGTCTGTTCTTTAAGGAAAGATATTGCAGACTCTATCAGAGTATCTTTGCCCCGCTGGATATCGCCCGAAGTCATCTGGACATTAATATCCGGATTAATGCCAAATTCTGTATTCTGCTTACTTGCATCAAGCATCGGAGAAGCAGAAAATCGGACACTCCACCCATTCGGAAGTTCAGAAGTAAATGGCAAGCCACTTCCACCTCCGGTTCTGTCTCCAATTACCGTAACATAAGGCATCAGCATCATTTTCTGCACAAAGTCATTTGCAGAACTAAAACAATGACGGTTTGTTAACACCACAGTAGGGCGTAACCAACGTACGTGATCCATCGTTGGAGATAAATAGATAGGATAAGGATCGGAAAAATCGGCATGGCCTTTCCCCGTTTTGTGCTGTATATATCCTGTCAGCATCCTTTCTTCCATAAAACGGGCAGCAATACGATCGGCATAAGTCAACGAACCTCCTCCATTATCCCGTACATCAAAAATGAGCCCCTTACAATCTTTAAAATACAAGAACATTTCATCCAGGTTAGCTTCACCTACCCCACTGGAAAAACTGCCATAATAAACATACCCGAATTCGTCATCTGCCAACCGGGTATATTTCAATCCGCCTGCAATTTTATAATTAGTGCCTAAATAACGGCTTTGTACATCTTTATAAAAATTCGGAGCATAATCTTCATACCAAGCCCAGTAACGGGACATATCAAAAGATGATATAAGGTTTGTATGTCCATCTTTCAGTTCGTTCAGCATACTTGCCAAAACATCAAACATGGTATACCGGCTCATTGTATCCGAAATCTGTACACGGTAACGTTCATGCACTTCATCCCAATCAATATCCTTATATTCAAAAAAACAATAGTTTTCATCCACTATCTTCCATAAAGCCTCAAAATTAGCTGTTGGAGATGAAACGTATTCATCTGCTTTTTCACATCCTGAAAACAGAATAACGGGCAAAAGCAAACCGTACAATATATAGTATCGTATTTTCATTCTAATAATAAGTACTCTTGTATGTGTGTTTATTGTTCATTGCGCGTTTACCTCCGAAAGCCACAAATTCCTTTACGAAACCGAGCATAAAAGTATGCGTTATAATATGACTGCTTATTTGATTTACTTCTGTCTGGTATCGACTATTCAAATACCCCATCCGAATTGTCAGACAGCCTACCGGAAAATCGGCAGTAATATAATGTTTCATAGCAAACTTATTATGGAAAGAATTGAAATGAACCATCCCCGAATTATTTCCTAACCCGAACATCTCATAATATGATTGGTTATAATGTGGTGCAAAAGAAATCCCTGCAAACGGCACCATCAGCTGGTAACGGAATGTGACAGGATAATTTCTGACCCGAAAATTATAAATTGCCATTCCGGACAGGTTCAAATCGATATCGGCTTTTGCCGATACCGGATTATTTGTGTTTCGTGTATTATAAATACATCCGGCCAATAAATTTCCGGCTCCTCCGGCCAATAAATTTAATCCGGGCACAAAAACGGGGAAATTATAATAATACCCTAAAGTATAATCCAAGAACAAAGCATAATCTATCGCACTTCCCGCCGGGTTAAGTGTCTTTCCACCATCCAGACTCACAATTTGTTGACGGGTTACCTTATAATTTGCCAGTTTGACTCTTTTCATGCGTTCATCCATGACACGCAAAGTCCAGCCAGTATAATTAACCTCGTTTCCCGGTGTCAGATACGTATCCATTAAATGCATTCGTCCCGCCCCGATCATCGTTCCTTCATTTACCGTCCAATAGTCCCCTTTTTCTTCCGACTGTGCCACCACAGGCAAAATCGCCACAAAAAGAAAATATCCCGTCAGCAAACCAATTATTCGTCTCATAGGCTATTTTTCAAATAAATTCATCTGTCCTGTAATTTCGTCCAGAATATCTGAATCGCTTTTTCCATCGGCTTCTTCATCCTGTCCATTTCCATTATTTTTCTCTTCATGATCTCCTTGTTCCTTAGACGAAATAAAACGTACCGGCTCCAGTTCATTAATAGTTTCCACTCCAAATGTTGTGATACGCTTTCCTTTCGCTTTAAATCCCTTCACCGCAATGAACTCTTCTGCATCCAGCACCAAAGGTTCACGGAAAGAATCCAAGCCGCCAAATATCACTTCAAAACGGGGATAAGCTTCATCTGTCAGAATAAACAAACGGTTTTTCGGATTTTCACCCAGGAAATTCTGTTTCCGGCTACCGGCTTCCAATTGAAACCGTTTCAGATAAGGATAATTCTGATCGGCATCATAAAGTGCTGCAGTCCAGACTTTATTAGAATCAAATTTTTCAATTATGAGGATATTGGTATCGTAATGATTACTCAGATCAAAATTTGTCGTATAGAAATCTCCATTTTGCAAAATTACTAAAATCTGGTCATCGCTCTGGAATTCGCCCAGTTCCTCTCCGCGCCCATCATAATTCAGACGTAAAACATCCCGGTCAAACCAGACCTGGCGGCCTCCCAAAGTAGAAGAACCTTTCTGTTTCAAAGAAATCTTATGTATATCTGCTTTTGTCAGGATATTACCCATCGAAGCACGTCCTTTAATGGCAATATCACTAAAATCCTTTTCAAACACAAGCAACTTCTGGCGAGGCTTAGGTTTCAGTATCACTTTAATTGTCTCTGCTTCTCCATTCGGATTAGCACTGAAATAAAGTACGCGCGAGCCTTCCGTACCTTTTGTTACATCATATTCTTTATCACGCGTAACACCTGTTACGGCAAAGCGTTTGATAAAATTACAACCAGCTTTGCCGTCACGATACACAACATTGTAAATCGTACGGTTATCATTACGTTTAAATACATTTACATATAAAATATCTTTGCCGACAAACATTTTATCGCTAACCTTCACCACTTTATAAGTGCCATTCCGGTAGAAAATTATAATATCGTCTATATCAGAACAGTTACAAATATATTCATCTTTCTTCAGCCCCATGCCTATAAATCCTTCGGCACGATTAATATATAATTTTTCGTTAGCTTCAACAACTTTGGTCGCTTCAATCGTATCGAAACTGCGCACCTCTGTCATACGCGGATAATTCTTGCCATATTTCTCTTTCAGCATAGCAAACCAATCGATAGTATACGCTACAATATTATTCAAATGATTAGTAATACGCGTTATCTCTTCCTTAATTTGGGCTATCAGGCTATCACATTTATCCGAGTTAAATTTCAGGATGCGTCCCATCTTGATTTCCATTAATTTCAGGATATCGTCACGGGTTACTTCCCTTATGAAATTTGGTTTAAACGGCTCCAGACGTAAGTCTATATGAGCTATTGCCGCATCCATATCTTTTGCCTCTTCAAATGCTTTATCTTTATAAATACGTTCTTCTATAAAAATTCGTTCCAAAGAAGCGAAAAATAATGCCTCTTCCTGCTCCACTTTCTGGATTTCCAGTTCGGTACGTAACAACACCAACGTGTTATCCGTTGAATGACGGAGCACATCGCTCACTGTCAAAAAATGAGGTTTTTCGTCCTTAATAATACAACAATTCGGCGAGATGCTAATTTCACAATCCGTAAATGCATAAAGTGCATCAATTGTCTTATCAGATGATACACCGGCTGCCAAATGTACCAGTATTTCCACATTCTTCGCCGTATTATCATCGACTTTCCGGATTTTAATTTTACCCTTATCGTTCGCCTTCAGGATCGATTCTATCAAAGTAGAGGTAGTACGCCCGTATGGTATTTCAGTAATGACAAGAGTCTTATTATCCAGTTTATTGATTTTGGCACGAACCTTTACAGATCCCCCCCTCTCTCCATCATTATATTTGGAAACATCGATATACCCTCCCGTCTGAAAATCAGGATAAAGAGCAAACCCTTCTCCTTTCAGGTAAGCAATCGAAGCATCTAAAAGTTCATTAAAATTATGTGGTAATATCTTAGAAGACAAACCTACCGCAATACCTTCCACTCCTTGTGCTAAAAGCAGGGGGTATTTAATCGGAAGCGTTACCGGTTCTTTATTACGTCCATCATACGAAAGTTGCCAGGTTGTAGTTTTCGGATTAAAAACTGTCTCCAAAGCAAATTTAGAAAGACGAGCTTCTATATAACGGGGAGCTGCAGCGCCGTCTCCCGTTAAAATATTCCCCCAGTTACCCTGGCAATCTATCAGCAGATCTTTCTGCCCTAATTGTACCAACGCATCACCAATTGAAGCATCGCCATGCGGGTGAAATTGCATCGTATGTCCCACGATATTAGCCACTTTATTATATCGCCCGTCATCCAGGCGTTTCATGGAGTGAAGAATACGGCGTTGTACAGGCTTCAACCCATCATTGATATGCGGAACAGCACGTTCCAAAATAACATACGATGCATAATCCAGGAACCAATCCTGATACATACCCGATAAATGGTAGGTCACACGTCCCTCCGTCTTTGTAGGCACTCTATATTCCGAATGAGTTTCCTGGTTGGTTTCTTCTGCTGTATCCTGATTTCCGTCAGTTACCGGCTGGCTGTCCGTCTCTTCTAGCTCCTGTCTGTCTTCTTGTTCCGTAATATCTTCTGGTTTCATACAATCCTTTATAATAGGGTGTAAATATATAAAATATTACGGAAATAATAAAAACCGGAAGTTCCCCCATACAACATTTCCTTTTCAACGGTTTTACGATCCCTGCTTAATTGTATATTTTAAACCATCGGGATGTTTTTGGAAAATCATCCCGATGGTTTTATAAAATGATCCTGATGATTTAAAATAAACACATAGCGGAAATATAAATTTGAGCAAAGCGTAGCGAATTGGTTGAAACAGCGTTCGTTACGCTTTATTTTTCTATTGAGCAGAGCCAACGAAAAACAAACATGAGGCCAAACTACGCAAGAGTTCAGTTACCACCTCATTACCCCCCGTAACGGGTGCGGATTTCTTACTAAATGGTTATGTTTCTGTGATTTGCGTAATTTTGCATAGCTGTCGGTAACTCGCTGTAATATAGTTTTGTAACTTCTTTATTTCAACAGCTTACGATTTTGATTATCATTACTTTCCAATATGCTCATTTGATGGATAGCTATTTGGTTTAGTTTAACAAGACGTTCCCTTTGTGTCATATCATGTTCGATAAACACAGCATTTAGATTTTCCATATTCGACAAACAAATAAGTTCATTGATAGTAGCATAATCACGGATGTTTCCTTTCAGTTCGGGATTCGCTTCTCTCCATTGTTTTGCTGTCATACCAAACATCGCCACGTTCAGCACGTCAGCTTCATTGGCATAAATAATGCTTGCCTGTATCGGTGTGACTTCCATCGGAATAAGGTTTTGCTTTATGGCATCAGTATGTATGCGGTAGTTGATTTTCGACAATTCACGTTTCGCTGACCAACCGAGTAGCCTTTGTTCTTCTGTCTTTAGCCGCTGATACTCCTTAACAAGAAGTAATTGGAATTTAGGAGAAATCCACATACCAAAATGATATGCTATATCCCGATGTGCATATGTGCCACCGTAACGACCAGCCTTAGAACGAATGCCAATTGCACTGGTCCGTTCTATCCACGTTTTCACCGAAAGCACAAAATTGTTGCTTCCTGCCGCATTTTTAATTGTACCGAATTCGGTACAATTAAAATCGGGATTATACAACATTTCCCATTCGCCAAGATACTCGATAGTGCTTTTAAGGCTAAGCCAACGGAAAATAATATGCTCTTGCTGTTGGCTCCTTGCCATGTCTGTAAGGCTGATATAGTCTTCTTCATTGTACTTGACAACGCTAATATCTGTATTTTGAACGGTAATTTTTACCATTGTAATTGATGCATTGAGTTTCAATCACAAAGGTAGCTGTAATTTGTGAGGTTGCATTCTTTTTAATGGACTATCTACAAAGATAGGATGCAGTTTTTTGATAGTAGGCATTATTTTCCGAATAATTTTTGTAACTTTGTAAATACAAAGAGTATTTGACAGCATAGCACTGAAAATCGCTGAAATTCGCACGGTTGCTAATTCGTTACCTCTATTTCTCAAATAGTTGTATCAAACCTTTGAAAATCTAAAATAGTACAGCCCATCATATGAAAAAAACAAAAATAAAACACATTTCTGGTATTTCCCTTCTTTTTATTTCTGTATTTATATCAGGATGTACCCATGTACCCAATGAAACGATAAAGAACAATTCCTTTTCGGGAGAAATTATCAATATGGAAAATAAACCTGTTATTCAAACTCCTGTTTTAAAAGGATATCACATCCGTTTTAGGGAAGGTTACATAAAACCTGCAGGCCGCATATTTGTCAAAGGAGATACGTGCATTGTAGAAAATGCAGTAACTCAAAATGAACCTTACTTTTTAGCTTATTCATTGTCAGAGAAAAAGAGAATAGGCAAGTTCGGAATAATAGGAAACGGACCGAATGAAATGTTATATCCCGATTTTTCCGGTTTCAGAAACTGTCCCGGTTTTATTGGCGAAGTTTATGATAGTGGCATTTACAGGCATTTTTTGATCGACAATGATTTTAATATACACCTAGACTCTATCTGGACAAATATCGGAGAAACAATGAAACTTGTTTCTTCAGGCAATATGTCCTACATGGCTAAAAATGAGACAAGCGGAAATAGTTTATACTGTTACCATGCAGGGGATACGACAAAAACACGAATATATAATCTTGCGTTAGACCCTCAAGTACATGTATGGAGTGCCTATATAGGCAGTTTAGAAATTAATCCCGTGAGAAAGATATTAGTTTATGCTTACCAATATTTCCGGCAAATACATATCTTCAATTTAGAAACAAATACATGTACTATTATAAAGTATCCCGATCAGCATAAAAAACATAATGATATAAAAGACTGGCTGGATATAACCTCTGTATCATATTACTTAGATGTATCATTAGGAGAGCAATATATATATTGTCTATACAGTGGCAAAACTCCCAAAGATGTTATTGAAGATGATAAAAAAGACAATAAATTTTGTTTTTCAATAGAACAATATGACTATGATGGAAACTATATCCGGACTATACAAATCAATAAACGGACTCGCTATCTCTCGGTTGATGAATCCCGAAATAAACTATACGTTTTAAGTGTTTTCGATGATGAACCTCTATATGTATATGATTTACCACCTGTTAATACTCATAGAAAATGAATAATAATATAATCAAACAAAAATAAATCAAGAGTATTTAAGTGAATAACAAAATAATATCCATACCTTTGTAACATTGACAACCGGGTTTATTCTGAATCTTCTTTGTAAGTGTTTAATTCCGTTTTACTGTAACAGCGGATTTTCCATTATCAAAATTGACATCATTTGTATACCCCTTTAAACAAATTAATTAATGGCTAAAAGAATAACATCCGGGAAACGGGAAAGAGAAAAACTAAAACAAACCAAAAGAGAAGAAAAGCTAAAGAAAAAAGAAGAACGCCTCAATAAGGGCAGTCGTTCTTTTGAAGAAATGCTTGCTTACGTGGATGAAAACGGACTTATCCACTCTACCCCCCAGGATATTATGCCTAAAGAAGAAATTGACGCTTCCGAAATCCTTGTATCGGTTCCAAAGCAAACAGAGATAGAACAACCTACCGAATTTAATGGATTGGTAGAACATTTTAACAGCTCAAAAGGTTATGGTTTTATAATAGATACGGAAAGTAAAGAAAAATACTTCTTCCATATCTCTGCAGCTCCGGAAGAGATTGCAGAAGGCGACAAAGTGATATTTGAAATAGAACGTGGTACGCGAGGAATGAACGCCGTGCGAATCTCGATCATTAAATAAACAACAATTTTAATTTACAAAAGCAGATGAACATTTATGTTTCAAATTTAAGCTATGGCACAAGTAGTGACAGCTTACAGGATTTATTTTCACAGTACGGCGAAGTAACTTCAGCTAATATTATTACCGATAGAGAAACAGGGCGTTCACGCGGTTTCGGTTTCGTAGAAATGCCAGACGATAATGAAGGGCAAAAAGCTATTGAAGAGCTGAACGATACAAATTTTGAAGGCAAAACAATTTCAGTAAGCGTAGCACGTCCGAGAACAGAAAGACCTGCGGGCAGCGGATTCGGCGGCGGCCGCGGTGGTAATCGCGGTGGTTACGGAAATAACCGCGGTGGTGGTTATGGAAATAACAATCGCGATGATTATAGCCGTAGAAGATATTAATTCTTATTCATAACACAAAACGCCGTTCCGGAAAATCCGGAACGGCGTTTTCATTTCTATTGATAACGAACCGGTTCTTTCGGTTTATCCGAATACAGTACCAGATCATATACATTTATAGTTGCACCAGGCTGAGGGTTTAACCACTTAAAAGAAACCTCATGCACACCCTTAGGGAGTTGATACTTATAAAAAAGATCTTCCCGGCGACGAATCATATCAGCCGGAAGCGGAGCCGTCTCTACCAATTCGCCATCAATATAAGTCTCTACCCGAGCTACATACTTAGGATCATTACTTGATACAGCGCCCGTAACCGCAAAACCGATTCCATCAAACTCAAATTCTTTCCAATCCTGCAGATTTTTATTAACTGATTCTTTTTTCACTGGATAATGACCAGCAAAACATTCCTCAAAAGCCACAGGTTCGGGTGTCTGACAATGTATAACTATTTCACCATCTTCTATTTTTCCACCATTCCGCTCTATCACTTGCAAAGCTTGATTATAACTTAGCTGATAAACTTTATTAAGAGAAATATCTGTATAAGCAAACGGCAAATCTTCTACTTCATATAAATTTTTCTTCCAATATTCTGGAATTTTACTATAACCTAACATCGTACCTAAAATTCCACCTGCCGAAGCCGGGTTACAGTCGGAATCAAAACCGCACCGGGTCGAAATTTCCAAAGTACGGGCATAATCTCCCTCACCATACAATAAACCGATCACAATATAAGCACTGTTTATGACAGCATCAATATTATAATAGTTAAACACACCATGAGGCGATCCTTTGTCATTATCCCACTTAATTTTACATTGAGCCCAAGCTTGTTTCCAATCGTCAGGATATTGTTTATGCCAACGGATTACATCCGTAATACATTGATAGAATGTACTTTCTTTCGGAATAATGTTGATTGCTTCATTTACCACCTGTTCAATATCATCATAAACGAATGCCAACGAATACATCGCCCCAACAAAAACACCTCCATACCAACCGTTCCCATAATTCATGATATGCCCTATCCGGTCACATATTCCGGCTGCAGTATTAGGCATCCCCGGCGACATTAAGCCTGAAAAATCTGCTTCAATCTGAAAATCGATATCATCAGCATGCGGATTGCACAACCAATGACCGGAAGCAGGAGGCATCGTTCCATTCAAAATATTATACCGTGCTGTTTGATTCGCAGCCCATAACATATAATCAGCATTTGCAAAAGCCATAGCAAAAGAATCGACCGGGGCATCCAACCCCAAACGATCAAATACCTGTACAAATGTCAGATCCATATATACGTCATCATAAAGCCCGGGAAAAGTATCGAAATAGCCTTTTATAGCACCATCAGGCCATAAGATATCCACATAATCGGGAATAAAGACGCCATTAAATTTAAACTCGGTTGGCCCGCCGAAAGTACAACCGATTGTTTGTCCGGCCCATCCTCCCTTTATCTTATCCAAAAGAGTCTCTTTACTCATTTTTTTCTCAATCCGGACAGGTTCCTTATTGCTTTTAACACACCCGATAAACAAAAGCAAGCCAATGCATGCGCAAAAGATGTTTAGTTGTTTTTTTTTCATAACAGTATTCATTTATTTGTAACAGCATAACAATGAGCTACAAAAATAAAACAAAAAAGTGTATTTTCACATACAGAAAACATAAACAAACAGGCAAAAAACAATATTAAGATTAAACCTTTTTACTTACAGCTCGTCTAAACTTCCAATCTGTTGCGTATCTTCGCAAAAACAATTGAGATTTACAGAAAAAGTAAGAAAAGATCATGACAAAAAGAGTTAAATGGAGTGTAACCAGTGCAATTATTTTGTTAATAATCGGGATGATTGTGTATCCTCAATTCAAAAGTAAATATATCGCATCTAAAGCCCAGAAAGATGTTACAATTTCCACACCGGGTGCAACTGCTCAAAAACGGATTCTGAATATTAATGCAGAAATCCTCAGATACCAAACGCTTACCGACAAGATATTAAGTACCGGCAGCACCTTGCCCGATGAAGAAGTAGATTTGGCTTTCGAGTCGTCCGGCAAAGTGGTAGCCATTTATTTTACTGAAGGAACCCATGTCAAAGCAGGTGACCTGCTGGCAAAAATAAACGACAAACCTCTGCAGGCTCAACTAAAAAAGCTCGAGGCTCAGGTTCCTTTGGCAAAAGACCGCGTATATCGCCAGCATACTTTACTTGAAAAAGATGCAGTAAGCCAAGAGGCGTATGAACAGGTTGCCACCGAATATGAAAAACTAATGGCCGATATAGAACTGGTAAAAGCCAATATCGCTCAAACCGAATTGCGCGCGCCGTTCGACGGTATTATCGGACTTCGTTCAGTCAGCGAAGGAGCCTACGTTACATCCTCCTCCTCCGTTATTGCCAAACTGACCAAAATATCTCCTTTAAAAATAGAATTTTCCATACCCGAAAGCTATGCCTCCGAAGTAAAAGACGGCTCCCAAATCGTGTTCCGTATGGAAAAAGATGGCCTGTTACACGATTACAAGGCTACTGTATATGCAGTAGAAAGTAAAGTAGACACAGACACCCGTACTTTACGGGTCAGGGCAACCTATCCTAATACCGGCGAATCGATATTGCCAGGACGTTATACCTCAGTAGAAATTACCCGGCGCGAAATTAAAAATGCCCTTGCTATTCCCAGTGAAGCTCTGATCCCGGAAATGGGAAAAGATATCGTTTATCTTTATAAAAACGGAGTTGCCGAGCCTGCAGAAGTAAAAATAGGATTACGTACGGAAGACCGTGTACAGATATTGAGCGGATTAACATCCGGAGATACATTAATCGTATCCGGAGTAATGCAGTTGCGTACAGGAATGAAGGTATCTATTGATAATCTAGATTAACAAAAGAATAGTAGTTTTATGGCCAATATATCTGAAACCAGTATTAACCGCCCGGTACTCTCCACAGTAATGATGCTTGTCATCTTACTGTTTGGTTTTATCGGCTACCGTTTTCTGGGTGTGCGTGAGTTCCCTAGCGTAGACCAACCCATTATTTCCGTAAATGTTTCCTATCCGGGAGCAAATGCCGATGTTATCATGAACCAGATAACCGAACCTTTGGAACAGAACATCAACGGTATTCCAGGTATCCGTTCGCTAAGTAGTGTCAGCAGTCAGGGTAGTTCCCGCATCACTGTAGAATTCGAACTTTCAGTAGACATGGAAACTGCTGCCAATGACGTCCGCGACAAAGTATCACGTGCACAACGTTACCTGCCCCGCGATTGTGACCCTCCCACTGTGTCCAAAGCAGATGCGGATGCATCTCCCATTATGCAGATTGCCATACGAAGTAGCAAACGCTCTTTGATGGAGTTAAGCGAAATAGCAGAACTTACAGTAAAAGAGAGGTTGCAAACAATCGAAAATGTGAGTGCCGTAGACATCTGGGGACAAAAACGTTATTCGATGCGTCTTTGGCTGGATCCGATCAAAATGGCAGGATACGGCGTTACGCCGCTGGATATCAAAAATGCAGTAGACCAGGAAAACGTGGAACTTCCGTCCGGCAGTATTGAAGGGAATACAATGGAACTATCTATCCGTACCCTGGGATTAATGCATTCGGCCGAAGAATTCAATAATCTCATCATAAAAGAGAATGAAAATAGTATCGTACGTTTCAAAGACGTAGGCCGGGCAGAACTGGCTCCGGAGGATTTGCGCAGCTTGCTGAAAAAGAACGGTGAGCCGATGGTAATCGATGTTATTATCCCACAACCAGGAGCGAACCACATCGAAATTGCCGACGAAGCCTACAAACGTATTGAACAATTGAAAAAAGATCTGCCTGAAGACGTTACGGTAGAGATGATGTACGACAACACGCGTTTTATCCGTGCCTCCATCAATGAAGTTCAACAAACTATTTACGAAGCCTTCATCCTGGTAGTGTTAATCATCTTCCTATTTTTGCGTGACTGGCGTGTTACATTGGTTCCTGTAGTGGTTATCCCCGTATCACTGATTGGCGCTTTCTTTGTTATGTACATAGCGGGATTCTCCATAAACGTACTAACCATGTTGGCCGTCGTACTTTCGGTAGGGTTGGTAGTAGACGATGCTATCGTTGTTGCCGAAAACATCTATGTCCGTATAGAAAAAGGTATGTCACCCAAAGAAGCGGGTATAGAAGGCTCCAAAGAGATATTTTTTGCCGTTATTTCCACCACAATCACACTGATATCGGTATTCCTCCCCATCGTATTCATGGAAGGGATGACCGGGCGACTATTTAAGGAATTTAGCATTGTTATTGCCGGCTCTGTGGCTATATCTTCTTTTGTAGCCCTCACATTTACACCGATGCTAGCAACCAAGCTATTAAAAAAGCGTGAGAAAAAAAATTGGCTGTACAATAAGACCGAACCGTTTTTCGATGGCATGAACCGCATCTATTCGAAGTCTTTGAACGGATTCTTGAACCATAAGTTGTGGGCTATACCGATTGTTATTATTCTATCCGGCTCTATTGGTTATTTCTGGAAAAATATTCGTTCGGAGCTTTCTCCTTTGGAAGACCGCTCCATGATTTCCGTCAGCATGCGTGGCCCGGAAGGGGCTACATTCGAATTCATCCGCGATTATGCCGACCGTATCGAACAAATTGCCGACTCTGTCGCCCCCGAACGCCAGGCTGTTATGACCCGTTCATGGAATGGGGGAGGCTCTTTAAATCTCATCTTGCCGGATATAAAAGACCGTACTCGTTCGCAAATGGAGATTGCCGATGTACTGTCCGGAGAAGTCGGAAAAGAAACAAAAGCGCGTGCATTCGTACGGCAGCAATCTACTTTCGGCGGGCGTCGCGCCGGTATGCCCGTGCAATATGTACTACAAGCGCCTACCTTAGAAAAGTTGCAAGAACATCTACCAGCATTCATGCAAAAGGTGAATGAAAGTCCGGTTTTCCAGATGGCCGATGTAGACTTACGTTTCACTAAACCGGAAACGCGTATTATTATCGACCGCGATAAAGCTTCTTTGCTGGGAGTAAGTACGCGTAATATTGCGCAGACATTACAATATGCCCTGAGCGGCCAGCGAATGGGGTATTATTATATGAACGGAAAACAATATCAGATACTAGGCGAAATAAACCGTCAGCAACGAAATACACCTTTAGACCTGAAATCCATTTATGTACGTAGCAATAGCGGAGCTATGATTCAGCTTGACAACGTGGTTCGTTTGGAAGAAAACGTGGCGCCTCCGCAATTGTACCGGTATAACCGCTTTGTATCAGCCACTGTCTCCAGCGGATTGAACAAAGGATATACGATTGGTGACGGGTTGGATGAAATGGATCGGATCGCAGGCGAAACATTAGACGGAAGTTTCCGTACGGCTCTTTCGGGAGAATCCAAAGAATTCCGCGAAAGTTCTTCCAGCTTGATGTTTGCTTTAATTCTGGCTTTATTAATGATTTATCTGGTACTGGCAGCTCAGTTCGAGAGTTTCAAAGATCCGTTGGTCGTTATGTTCACAGTGCCTTTAGCCATTTCTGGAGCCCTGATATTTATGAGTTATTCTGGTATAACCATGAACATATTCAGCCAGATAGGTATTATTATGTTGATTGGTCTGGTGGCTAAAAACGGTATTCTTATCGTAGAATTTGCCAACCAACGGCAGGAAGCCGGGGCTAGTCTGCCCGAAGCTATCCGGGTAGCAGCAACGCAACGCTTACGCCCTATCCTTATGACCAGTGTCTCAACTATTCTTGGACTAGTTCCCCTGGTATATGCTACAGGCGAAGGAGCACAAGGACGTATAGCTATGGGGGTTGCAGTAGTAGGAGGTATGCTGGTTTCTACCTTACTTACTTTATTCATCGTGCCGGCCATGTATAGTTTTATTTCCACCGACCGGGAGAAAAACAACAAAGAACAGTTACCTGTTAACAATACTACAGTATGAAACGATTCTTTATAATATTATCATTTGTTTGTGCCATACCTACTATGTACGCACAACAGACATTCAGCCTGAAACAATGTATTGAAACCGGATTGGAACGAAATTATTCCATCCATATTATCCGTAACGAACAACAGATAAATAACAACAATGCAACTTTAGGAAATGCAGGTTACCTCCCTACGATAGATATGGACGGAGGATTCAGCGGATCGCTCAATAACAACAACAATAAACTTTCGGACGGCAGCACCGAAAAAAATAATGGTGTACATAACGAAACGGCCAATATTGGGCTAAACCTCAACTGGACTATTTTCGATGGGTTCGGCATCCAGGCAAATTACTCAAAATTGCAAGAACTGCAACGCATGGGAGAACTGAATACCCGAATGACTATTGAAGATTTTGTTGCCAATCTCTCAAGCGAATATTACAACCTGATACGGCAAAAGATTCGTTTAAACAATCTTCGCTCTACATTAGACCTATCACGTGAACGTTTGCGTATTGTGGAAGAACGCTATTTTATCGGCTCTATGTCACGGTTAGACTTACAACAGGCTAAAGTCGATTTCAACGCCGACAGTTCCAACGTCTTGAATCAACTGGAGGTAGTTCATACTTCACGTATCCGTCTGAATGAATTAATGGCCTTGCAAGATGTCGAGGAAGAAATACAGATAAAAGACTCATTAATTTATCCGAATCCTTTTTTAGATGAAGTGGAATTATGGAAAAACACTTTAGCTACCAATGCCTCCCTACTGATCGCACAAAAGAATAAAACATTATCCGAACTAGATTATAAGAAGATCAAAAGCCGTAATTATCCATACGTAAAAATGAATGCAGGATATGGTTATACGGCCAATTGGTATGAAGTAGGAACTACTGATTTACAAAAGCGTCTCGGACTGAATTACGGCCTAACGGTTGGCATTAATATTTTTGACGGTTTAAACCGCCGCAGGGAACAACGTAATGCCCGTATCCAGATAAAGAATCAGGAACTACGTACCCAGGAGCTGGAATTATCTTTACGGGCTAACCTGAGTAATTTCTGGATGGCTTACCAGAATAACCTTCAATTATGGAAACTGGAAAAAGAAAATCTGGTAGCAGCCCAGGAAAACTACCGGATTGCCATAGACCGCTATAAATTAGGCGAACTATCAGGAATAGAGCTTCGCGAAGCCCAAAACAGTTTATTGGAAGCGGAAGAGCGTCAGTCTATCGCCGAATATTCCACTAAGATATGTGAGATATCCTTACTACAACTTAGCGGACAGATTCTGAACTACATAGCACCCGATCCCGAAAAAGCCAGCGAATAAGAGAGTAACGATCCTGACCATTTTATAAAAAAAGCTCTGGTGTTTTTATAAATCATCCCGATGACTAGGAAATGATCGGGAAGTTCGTACTTTTGCACTCAATCGACGAATTATTACAATGCAAATCATACCCAAAGCTAATACATGGAGAAAAGGACTGCTTCTGTATCGTGGCCTACGCTACAGGAAAGGTTTCGGGGTACACTCTCCTTTTGTGTTCAATCTGATAACCAAAGTTATCGAAGAGAAATGCCCATATTATAGCTTCTACGATATAGAACTCATCCGAAAACAGCTCTTATTTAAGGAAGAAATTGTTACTTACCCTGACAAACGGCAACAAGAAAAAATAAAAAGCCGCACCATCGCCCAGGTCGTGGAGCGCGAGGCCATAAAACCTAAACACGGAGCTCTGCTTTTCAGATTAACCAACCATTTTAAATCAGTAAATATATTACAGTTAGGCCCTGCCATGGGTTTATCTACATTATATCTTACCTCCTACGCCAACGGATTGAAATGCATTGCACTGGAAAACATTCCAGCATTTGCTTCCATTGCCCAATGGGTATTCGGCAAGGCTTCTCATAACACAATAGATCTTCGTACCGGTTCCTATAAAGAATTGCTTCCTCAGGCATTGAAAGATCTTGATAAATTAGATTTTGTATTTTTCAACACTTTGTATGAACAACAAAATAATATCTGGTTGTTTAATGAATGTATAAAACATATTCATAACGACACCGTTTTCGTATTTGAAGGTATTAAATCGAGCCGTAAAATGCGGAGCTTCTGGAATGAAATATGTGCACATCCCGAAGTAACGGTTACTATCGATCTGTATTCTTTAGGTATCGTTATCTTCAATAAGAAATTACACAAACGAAATTATATAGTATATTTTTAAATATATAGCATATGGAAAAGAGCATTATTTATACAGGTACAGGCGACAAAGGAACCACTTCACTGGTAGGAGGGCAACGCGTCTCAAAAGCGCATCAACGCATTGAAAGTTATGGAACGGTAGACGAATTAAACTCTTTTATCGGCCTGCTTATGTCTTCATTGGAAGACCAGAAAGACCTGGATTTCCTGTCATTCATCCAGCATAAACTGTTTACTATCGGCTCTTATTTGGCAACAGACCAGACCACCACCGAGCTAAAGATAGAAAGCCAGGTAACCCCGGAAAGCATCAAACGTATAGAAGATGAAATAGACCGGATAGATGGCGACCTGCCGAAGTTACGTAAATTTATCCTGCCGGGAGGATGCCGCTCTGCCGCATTAGCCCATGTATGCAGAACCGTTTGCCGTCGGGCAGAACGGCAAATTTACCGTTTGACAGAAACGGCTGAAGTAGAAGAACCTGTATTAATTTTTATAAACAGACTATCTGATTACCTGTATGTTCTGGCACGAAAGGAATGTATCAGAAATAATGGTAAAGAAATTATATGGGATTATACTTGCAAGTAAGAAATAATGTTTTATTTTTGCGCAAAATTTGAAAACCGGACTGCTACGGCAGTTATTAATACTTGACAGCTATGTATTGGACTTTAGAATTAGCTTCAAAACTGGAGGACGCACCCTGGCCAGCTACCAAGGATGAACTTATTGACTATGCACAACGTTCAGGTGCACCCCTGGAAGTAATCGAAAACTTGCAGGAAATGGAAGATGAAGGTGAAATTTACGAGTGTATGGAAGATATCTGGCCCGATTATCCAAGTAAAGAAGATTTCTTCTTCAACGAAGAAGAATATTAAGTCTGTTGATAGTTGACTATCGACAACTATTCAATAAAGATAAAACACGAGGTAGAGGCTTTCAGTCCCTGCCTCGTTCGTTTTTTCACGGGGAAATACAATTTATTGCATTTTTTGCAGTTACTATATACGTGTAGCCCCCTAAGAATGATTATGAAGAGAATTTTTCTGCTTATCATACTACTTTGTACCTGTACTAATATTGTACGGGCACAATATGACGCGCAGTTCAGCCAGTACTTCCGGGCCATGGGATATTACAATCCCGCCTATGCCGGTACGACTGAAGATCTTAATCTTTTCTCAATATATCGCCAGCAATGGTTGGGCATACACGGTGCTCCAGGCTCTTTTTTCGTATATGGGGATATGCCTCTTACCTTAGGGAAAACCAACCATGGAGTAGGCCTTTTAATATTTACCGAAAGTGTAGGTTTATTCCAAAACACCCACGTTTCAGGTCAGTATGCCTATAAGCGAAAACTATTCGGCGGAACTATCAGTGCCGGTATTCAGTTCGGTATCGTCAACCAGTCGTTCGACGGTACGAATGTATATATCCCAGAAAGCAATTTCCACCAACAAATAGACGGAGCTATTCCTACCACAAAAAGCCAGGCTATGGCTTTGGACATGAACTTCGGTCTGTACTACACCCATAAACACTTTTATGTAGGACTTGGAGCCTCGCACTTAACCGAGCCGGAGTTGCAGCTTGAAGAAAATTCCTATGTTTTTATCGGCAGAACGTTTAATTTGACCGGTGGATACAATATTCAGTTAAAGAATCCGTTGTATGAATTACAGCCGTCAGTATTCCTGTTGACTAACTTCCAAAGTTACCACACAGATATTACCGCCCGGTTGGTATATAATAAAATGTTTAATGGAGGTTTTTCCTGGCGTATAAACGAATCGGTGGCACTCCTTTTAGGAGCAACGATCGGACGCTTCGATGTAGGATACGCCTACGATTTCCCAACTACCATATTGGGAAAGGCTACCAGCGGAAGCCACGAAGTGATGGTGAAATACAGGTTGAAGTTGAATAAAACGAAAACAGGAAAAAACAAACACAAAAGTGTACGTATATTATAGTATATGAAGAAAGTATTATTAGTACTTATGGCAGTAGCCTTACTCTCCTCATGCGGAAAATCGCTAAGAGGCGGAGGCGGTGAAGTAACAGGTGTAAGAACGGTTGCCTTCAACGAACCGTCACCTTATGGAATGGTATTGATTAAAAGAGGTTCTTTTGAAATGGGACCGTCCGATAAAGATTCGTTATGGGGAACCACGCCTGAAACCAAAGGGGTTTCTTTCGACGCATTCTGGATGGATCAGACCGAAATAACCAACTCCAAATACCGTCAGTTCGTCTACTGGGTACGCGACTCCATTATTCGCGAACGTCTGGCCGACCCTGCTTACGGAGGCAACGATCTGTTCAAGATTACCGAAGACCGGTATGGCGAACCTGTAACTCCCCATCTGGACTGGAACCGTCCTATTCCTTGGAAGCGTCCTAACGAAGATGAGCTACGTGCCATTGAAAGCGTATACTACGTTAACCCCATTACCGGCGAAAAGAAACTGGATGAAAAGCTGATGAACTTCAAATATGAATGGTATGACTATACAGCAGCAGCCCTTCGTAAGAACCAGCTTGACCCGAATGCCCGCGTACGTAACACTGATATTAAGGTAGATCCGAACGAAGTGGTTATGATCTCAAAAGATACAGCCTACATCGATGACGAAGGAAACATTATCAACGAAACGATCACCCGTCCGTTGAGTGGCCCGTGGGACTTCCTACACACTCGAATAGTGAACATCTATCCTGATGAGACATGTTGGGTAAATGACTTCAACAATGCTTATAACGAGCCATACATGCGTATGTATTTCAACCACCCTGGATATGACGACTATCCTGTAGTAGGCGTTTCTTGGGAAATGGCAACCGCATTCTGTGTATGGCGCACCAACCTGTATAAAGAATCATTAAATTTACCGTCAGGACAAGCTATCGAGCCATTCCGCCTGCCAACCGAAGGCGAATGGGAATATGCAGCCCGTGTAGGTAAAAACGACCGCAAATTCCCCTGGATTGGCGATGGTTTACAAAGCAGCAAAGGATGTTTCTTAGGAAACTTCAAACCCGGCAAAGGTAATTATACAGAGGACGGACACCTGATTACTTCGCGTGTAGGTTCCTTCTCTCCGAACGAGTTTGGTTTGTACGATATGGCCGGCAACATAGCCGAATGGACTTCAACCTCTTATTCGGAATCAGGCCCGAGCCAAATGAGCGACTTGAATCCGGACTTGCGCTATAACGCAGCTAAGGAAGACCCTTATGCTATGAAGAAAAAAGTGGTACGCGGCGGTTCATGGAAAGATGTGTCACAATTTGTCCGCTCCGATATGCGCACATTCGAATACCAGAACGAAACCCGTTCGTACATCGGATTCCGTTGTGCACGCACACAGATCGGTTTCTCACGCTCCAAAGGCAAATAAATAAAATAAGGTTTATGAATCAATTAAGACAATAAAATACGATGGGAAAGTATAAAAGATACAAGAACAGATTGGAAATGTTCCTCTCCAGTGATAAAGGAAAACGCGTATTGAACTTCCTCTACAGTTGGGGGGCTTCTATCGTTATCCTGGGTGCCTTGTTTAAACTGTTGCACTTGCCGTATGCCAACCAGATATTGTTTGTGGCAATGATAACCGAATCTATTGTATTCTTTATCTCAGCCTTCGAGCATCCGTCAAAAGAATACCATTGGGAAGACGTATTCCCTGTACTGAAATCAAAAAACCCGATGGATCGCCCGGACTTTTCGAACACTACCATCGCAACCATGATAAATTCTACCGACAATATGGAAGACGACGACGACAGTGCTCCTTCCAAAATCAATATCTCGGCTACGGCTTCAAAAAGCGTATCCGGTCTGGGTGCATTGGACGTATCTGAAGAAGACACAAAGAATTTGTCCGAAAGCATCAAAAAGCTAAGCGGAGCCGCCGAGCAGATTTCCAAGATGGCAGAGCTTACCGAAGCTACCCAAAAATACCTGGAACAACTTTCGGGCATGTCCGACAACATGGAACGCTTCAGTCAGGTGACCAACTCGCTTACAAACGTTTCCGACACGCTGCTTAACTCATACAAAACAATCACAGACAATTCGGACGGTATCAACCAGAATTCACGCGGCTATGTGCAACAGATGGAACTGCTCAACCGTAACATCTCCGGCTTGAATACCATCTACGAAATACAGTTAAAGAGCATCAGTTCGCAAATCGAATCGATCGAACATATCAACGGCGGTTTGAACCGTATCCGCGACATGTATGACGGGTCAGTAGTAGACAGTTCCGTATTCCGCAACGAAACGGAAAAGATGACCCGCCAGTTGGCCGAACTAAACAATGTATACAGCCGCTTGTTGCAAGCAATGACCGTAAACATGGGAATGGGTGCCGCACAACCGGCTTATCCTCAACAAGGCTATCAACAGCCATACGGTTACCAGCCGCAGCAGCAACCCCCTTATACAAACAATCCCGGACAACAGTCCGCCAGATAACAACTCTTTTAATATAGAATAAGAATACAATGGCAGGAATATCAAATAATCCCAACTCGCCCCGTCAGCGCATGATCAACCTGATGTATCTGGTGTTCATCGCTATGATGGCACTCAACGTGTCGTCCGAGGTGCTCGACGGCTTCGAGCTGGTGGAAGGTAGCTTGCGAACCTCTATAGACAACACCTCACACCGCAACAAAATAGTGGCCGGTGAGATGGATACCTATTACCAGTCGAACCCTGAAAAGGTGCAAGTCTGGTACGAAAAGAGCAAACAGGTGCAACAAGCATCCGACAGCCTCTTTAACTACATACAAGACCTGAAAGTACGTATCGTGAAAGCAGCCGACGGCGAGAATGGCGATGTAAACAACATCAACTATAAAGACGATCTGGAAGCCCCTTCACGCATCATGCTGTCTCCTATAAACGGAGAAGGCAAGAAGCTGAGAACCTCAATAGACAATTACCGGGTTATGATGGGCAACATGATAGACGATACGGTAAAAACACGCATACTGGAAGCAAACCTCAGCACCACGCCGCCTCACAAAGCAGGTATCAACACCCGCACCTGGGAAGAAGCCCTTTTTGAGAATATGCCGGTAGCCGCCGCCGTTACACTGCTTACTAAAATACAAAGTGACGTACGCTATGCCGAAGGCGAAGTATTGTCCAATCTGCTGAGCAGTGTAGACGTAAAAGACTATCGCGTAAACCAGATCACCGCACAGGTTATCCCGCAAAGCCAGATCGTGATGCGCGGAAGCCAGTATAAAGCCAACATCGTACTATCGGCCGTAGACTCGACAAAGCGTCCTACCATATACGTAAACGGCAATGTGTTGCCGGAAGCAAATGAGGGCGTGTTCACCGTCAACACCGGCGCCACCGGAACATTCCCTATCAAGGGATATATTGAAATGCCCGGAGGAGACGGCAGTGTGATGCGTCGCGAGTTCGAAAGCGAATACTTCGTTACCGACCCGATGGCCAGTGTTGCTCCAATGCTGATGAACGTATTATATGCCGGAATAGCCAATCCCATCCGTATCGCCGTGCCCGGCGTACCGAGCGGTAATGTTACGGCCACCATGACCAACGGCACACTGACACGCAAGGGAGACCAGTGGGAAGCCCGCCCTTCGAAAGTAGGAACAGAAGCAATCATATCGGTAAACGCCCGCATGGCCGACGGCCGCAATGTAGAAATGGCAAAGACCTCTTTCCGTGTACGTGCCCTGCCCGATCCGCTGCCTTTCATCGAATACAAAGACCAGAACGGCAACATGCGCAAGTTCCGTGGCGGTATGATAGCCAAACGTAGCCTGGTAGAAGCCGACGGCATACAAGCAGCTATAGACGATGATCTGTTAAATGTAAAATATACGGTATTACGTTTCGAACTTACCTTCTTCGATTCGATGGGCAACGCCATCCCCGAAGTATCGCAAGGCACGAACTTCTCCGAACGGCAAAAAGATTATATCCGCCGTTTGAGCAAGGGCAAACGTTTCTACATTACCCGTGTAGTAGCCAAAGGCCCGGACGGTATCGAACGTACCATACCTACCATTGAAGTAATTGTAAACTAAAGATATGAAACGTTTTTATTACATACTCGCCCTTGTTGGCGCCCTGTTTATAAGCGGCACCCTGCAAGCCCAGGAAGAACAAGGCGGCGCTAATACGCAGCAAAGAAGAAGCCCCCGTGCCACCCGTGGTGAACGCGAGGTAAAAAAAGATAGCAACCTGCCCGAACTAACCGTCCGTGCCCAGGAAATGAATGAACGCATGACACAGGAGATAGGCAATGCCCCCTGGATGCGTGTTATCTACCGCCAGATAGACCTGACAAAAGAGCAAAATGCCCCGCTCTACTATCCGGTACGTCCTATGAACGGACAAATGAATCTTTTCTCCGTTATCTTCCAGCTATTGAGCGAGAATAAGATTAAGGCATACGAGTATCTCGATGGCTACGAACAATTTGACGAAGCCCATCAGGTAAACTTCAAAGAATTGTTAGACCGTTTCTATATCCTGTATGAAGAAGTACCGGCTAAAAACGGAGGCGAACCGATGTTTGTTATCAACGAAAGCGACGTACCCTCCGAAGATGTCAGATCCTATTACATAAAGGAAGCCTGGTATTTCGACCAGAACAACTCTGTATTCGATGTAAAGACACTGGCTATCTGCCCGATCCTTACTTCCAACGGAGACATGGGAGAAACTACCATGCCGATGTTCTGGCTACCCTACGAAAACATCCGCCCGTATATCAATACGGCTTACATCATGACATCTAACATAAACAATGCCATGACGTTTACGATGGACGACTATTTCCGCCGCCGCATGTTTGACGGCGAAATCATCAAGACTCAAAACCTGATGAACCGTCCTTTGCAAGCCTACTGCCCTACCCCCGACTCTTTGAAACGCGAACAAGACCGTATCGAGGGCCAGTTGGTAGCATTCGAGAAATCCCTTTGGTTGCAACCCGACACCGCACAAGTAGTAGATGCCAAGGCCGACAAGAAGGCACGCAAAGCATCCGTTCGCGGCAACTCAGGTGCTTCAGCCGAAAAAGCCCCGAAAGCAAGCAAGGAAAAAACAGTAAAGACAAAAGCTCCGAAAGCCGAACGTTCCGCTCCCGTAAAAAGCGTACGCCGCAGACGATAATAATTTATAAATCCCTATCTTTGCCCCCGCAACATCTCATAAACAAGATGAAATACATTCCTTGTATAAGACATATATCTGCGGAACATACATGTTCCGCAGTCCTTCTTCATGAAGAAGGATATTTTGCAAAAAAAACGTAACCTTTCCTCCACCCGCCTTTTTCACGTAAAAAACAATCAAAACATAGCAGGCTGCAAGGGCAGCCTGCCCAAAACGTGTGTCCGTACCACACGGAAAACCTCCGTACACCTACAAAAGTATCACCAACGCACCGGCGGAGCCTCCGTACACCTACAAAACCATTACCGGAGTAGCTGCGGCCATTTTGTAGGCCTGCAAAACCATTACAGACGAGCCGGCAGCCATTTTGTACCCCTACAAAACCCTTGCCGGAGCTCCGGTGATACCTCCGTACACCTACAGAGCCTCTACAGAACAGATTTCTCAATTTTCAACCTAATATTAACTCTTTAAATTCAAAGTTATGGAACAAACAAAAGCGATCGGAACCGTTTCACGCTCACGACTGAGCAACGCGGCACACCTGGGTATGAACGAGGAAATAAACCAACGCCTTACACCTCTAAGCGTGGCAGACACCAAGATCAGCGAAATGCGAAAAACCTACGCCGATGCCATTGCACGGGAACAAGACTGTGTGAACCGCATCACAAAAAGCGCAAGCACAGAACAACTGGAAAAACTGGACGCAGACAGAGACCTCACCTTCCGGTTCATGGTAAACATAGTGGAAGCCTACTGCATCTGCCCCACCGAACAACTGCAACTGGCAGCCAAACGGCTGGATGCCATCTTAGGAGCCTATCACGCACTCAACGAAAAAGCCTTCAGCGAAGAAACAGCCGGGATAGACGGACTGCTGAACGACCTGGGAGGAGATGCTGCGAAAGCGGACATCGAACTGCTGAAACTGGAAAACTTCGTAAGCCTGCTGAGCCAACAAAACCAAGACTACAAAGACCTGGACCGGACACGCACGGACGAATACACGGCACGTGTAAAAGTAGAAACCTCCGAAGCACGCAAAGCAACAGATGAAGCGCTGGATGCGATAGTACGCCGCGTAAACGCCATGCAAGAAATGGAACCGACACCAGAAACCGTAGCCTTTATAGACGCCGTAAACCAGATCTACAAAAAGTACTCGGACCTGATTGCGGCAAAAGCCGACAAAAACAAGAAGCCAGACACGCCGATTGTATAACCCCCTTTACACACATTTTATATGAAAAAGAACAACAACCCTCGGAACCCGGCCCTCGCGGCCGGTTTCCTGATAATGCTGGCAATGCTGCCTGCATTGACCGCATGCAACGACGACGATGACGGACTGGAAAAAGACCCCACCACAGGACACACCCTGACACTTACGCTCAAAACCGGTGTAGAAGCCATACCGGAGACGAGAGCGCTGATCCGAGAAGCAGACCCGGAAAGCGAAGCCGCGCAAGCTGGCTTCTGCTACGAACTGGTATCGAGTGATACTGACAGTTGTTCTGCGGATATGCCTTCCACCAAAGCGCCAACAACGCTGAAGAACGTCTACGC
>NZ_FNVS01000030.1:2500-5284 GCF_900108035.1 Parabacteroides chinchillae | reverse complement strand
ACGAGTTCTTTGAAAGATTTACATACAACAAGTAGTACAAGTATTATACAGACATTAGATGTTTGTTTTATAGAATAATAATACCGTCAATTACTTAATAGATTTAGAGATTCTGAGCAAAAGGTATAAAAAACAAATTAACAACGAAGAGTTTGATCCTGGCTCAGGATGAACGCTAGCGACAGGCTTAACACATGCAAGTCGAGGGGTAGCAGGGGGTAGCAATATCCCGCTGACGACCGGCGCACGGGTGAGTAACGCGTATGCAACTTACCTATCAGAGAGGGATAACCCGGCGAAAGTCGGACTAATACCACATGAAACAGGGGTCCCGCATGGGAATATTTGTTAAAGATTTATTGCTGATAGATAGGCATGCGTTCCATTAGATAGTTGGTGGGGTAACGGCCCACCAAGTCTGCGATGGATAGGGGTTCTGAGAGGAAGGTCCCCCACATTGGTACTGAGACACGGACCAAACTCCTACGGGAGGCAGCAGTGAGGAATATTGGTCAATGGGCGAGAGCCTGAACCAGCCAAGTCGCGTGAAGGATGAAGGTTCTATGGATTGTAAACTTCTTTTAGAGGGGAATAAAGTGCGGGACGTGTCCTGTTTTGTATGTACCCTCTGAATAAGCATCGGCTAACTCCGTGCCAGCAGCCGCGGTAATACGGAGGATGCGAGCGTTATCCGGATTTATTGGGTTTAAAGGGTGCGTAGGTGGATGTTTAAGTCAGCGGTGAAAGTTTGTGGCTCAACCATAAAATTGCCGTTGAAACTGGATATCTTGAGTATGTTTGAGGTAGGCGGAATGCGTGGTGTAGCGGTGAAATGCATAGATATCACGCAGAACTCCGATTGCGAAGGCAGCTTACTAAACCAACACTGACACTGAAGCACGAAAGCGTGGGTATCAAACAGGATTAGATACCCTGGTAGTCCACGCAGTAAACGATGATTACTAGGAGTTTGCGATATATTGTAAGCTCTACAGCGAAAGCGTTAAGTAATCCACCTGGGGAGTACGCCGGCAACGGTGAAACTCAAAGGAATTGACGGGGGCCCGCACAAGCGGAGGAACATGTGGTTTAATTCGATGATACGCGAGGAACCTTACCCGGGTTTGAACGTAAGAAGACCGGAGTGGAAACACTCTTTCTAGCAATAGCTTTTTACGAGGTGCTGCATGGTTGTCGTCAGCTCGTGCCGTGAGGTGTCGGCTTAAGTGCCATAACGAGCGCAACCCTTATCACTAGTTACTAACAGGTCAAGCTGAGGACTCTAGTGAGACTGCCAGCGTAAGCTGTGAGGAAGGTGGGGATGACGTCAAATCAGCACGGCCCTTACATCCGGGGCGACACACGTGTTACAATGGCATGGACAAAGGGCGGCTACACAGCGATGTGATGCTAATCCCCAAACCATGTCTCAGTTCGGATCGGAGTCTGCAACTCGACTCCGTGAAGCTGGATTCGCTAGTAATCGCGCATCAGCCATGGCGCGGTGAATACGTTCCCGGGCCTTGTACACACCGCCCGTCAAGCCATGGGAGCCGGGGGTACCTGAAGTCCGTAACCGTTGAGGATCGGCCTAGGGTAAAACTGGTGACTGGGGCTAAGTCGTAACAAGGTAGCCGTACCGGAAGGTGCGGCTGGAACACCTCCTTTCTGGAGCAAAGGGTCTCAAAAATAGAGTAAAGGAATCGGTATTATATTCTTTACTTGTACTACGGTTGCTATGTATTAAGAAATATGATCTTACTCAAAAAAGGAGAAATTATGGATAAGATTCCATGTTTGTCCTTAGGTAGGGAAAGAGAGAAAAATGATGCTGAGAGTAATCGAGGCAAAGTTGACAGTCCTATAGCTCAGTTGGTTAGAGCGCTACACTGATAATGTAGAGGTCGGCAGTTCAACTCTGCCTGGGACTACAAGAAAATCTCAAGAAAAAAGGGGGGATTAGCTCAGCTGGCTAGAGCATCTGCCTTGCACGCAGAGGGTCAACGGTTCGAATCCGTTATTCTCCACCAGGATTGCCGGTACGTCAGTAACGTCAGGCAGTCATAAAGATCTTTGACATGATGGACAAAAGAATAAAGTAAAGTAGAGCAAAGCTGAAGATATATCAGCCCGACGCGGTACTATTCGTAGTACGGTGTCAAAGGTGAAAGAAAGTAAGCAAGGGCAGACGGTGGATGCCTAGGCTCTCGGAGGCGACGAAGGACGTGATAAGCTGCGATAAGCTTGGGGTAGGTGCAAATAACCATTGATCCCAGGATTTCCGAATGGGGCAACCCGTCAGGTTGAAGGCCTGTCACCATGTAACCATGGAGCGAACGTGGGGAACTGAAACATCTAAGTACCCATAGGAGAAGAAAACAAAAGTGATTCCGCAAGTAGTGGCGAGCGAACGCGGAAGAGCCCAAACCAATGCTGTTTAGGCAGTATTGGGGTTGTAGGACCACGCTATAGCAAGAAGTTATCGAAATAGAACGTTTTGGAAAGAACGGCCATAGACGGTGAAAGCCCGGTATATGACTCTTTAATGAAGCTTAGTGGTATCCTGAGTAGCGCGGGGCACGAGAAATCCTGTGTGAACCAGCGGGGCCCATCCCGTAAGGCTAAATACTCCCGAGAGACCGATAGTGAACCAGTACCGTGAGGGAAAGGTGAAAAGAACCTCGAACAGAGGAGTGAAATAGTCCCTGAACCCGTCTGCCTACAAGCGGTCGGAGCATCGTAAGATGTGACGGCGTGCCTTTTGCATAATGAACCTACGAGTTA
>NZ_FNVS01000007.1 GCF_900108035.1 Parabacteroides chinchillae | reverse complement strand
CGAATCATTTGTAGAGTTGATACTACAAAGGTAACTTCAGCTTAACTATTTTCATTCTCTTTGGCGAGTTTTTTTTATCTCATGGGGATTTCATAATGGAATACTTTTCAAAGCATTTAATATCATTTTATTCTCTTCCGGCGTACCAACCGTAATGCGTAAACAGCCCCGGCACATGGTTACATTATTGCGATTACGTACAACTATGCCTTGTTTTACTAAATAATTATATGCATTATTGGCATTTCCTACTTCCACCAATAAAAAGTTGGCATCCGAAGGATAAACCTTAAACATATAAGGAGGTTCTACCAAAGCTTTCTCCAAGCGTGCACGTTCATAAAGAATCACCCGCAATTCCTCACGCATGTTTTTCTCATTTTCCAACACGGCCAATGCTGCTTCCTGTGAAGGTTTACTCACGTTATACGGATACTTTATTTTATTAAAGACACCTATAATTTCAGGAGAAGCAAATGCCATACCCAAACGAATTGCAGCCGCTCCCCAAGCTTTTGATAAGGTCTGCAGAACAATTAAATTGGGATATTTATCTAATTCCGAAAGAAACGAAGGCTGGGAAGAAAAATCTATATATGCTTCATCTATCACAACAAGTCCCTGAAACCTATCCAGTATTTTACATATTTCATTCCGGTTTAAACTATTTCCGGTAGGATTATTCGGAGAACACAGAAAAACAACTTTAGTCCAATTGTCATCCAACTCTATTATTTTATCCGCATCCAGATCAAAGTTGCTATTTAATAAGACCTTTTTACATTCCACATTATTCAAATTGGCACATACTTCATACATGCCATACGAAGGATCGATCATAATTGCACAATCCATCCCGGGTTCGCAAAACGCCCTGAATATTAAATCGATAGCCTCATCACTTCCGTTTCCCAAAAATATAGAAGATGTCTCAACACCTTTTAGTTTCGAAATACGTTCTTTCAATTGTATTTGCAAAGGATCCGGATAACGGTTATATGCTGTATTCCATGGATTCTCGTTTGCATCCAGAAATACGGAAGCTTCCCCATGAAATTCATTTCTTGCAGACGAATATGGCTTCATGTTCCATACATTTCGCCTTACCAATTTTTCCAAACTAATCATAATGTCTTCAGTCTAACAGTTACAGCATTACGGTGTGCATCCAGCAACTCATTTGCAGCCATCGTCTGAATTGCGCCACCTAAGTTACGTATTCCCTCGGAAGTAATCTCCTGGAAAGTGATCTTTTTGATGAAACTATCCAGATTCACGCCACTATAAGCTTTTGCATAACCATTAGTAGGCAATGTATGATTTGTCCCCGAAGCATAGTCGCCGGCACTTTCCGGCGTATAAGCACCCATGAAAACACTTCCCGCATTCTCTACTTTTTCGGCTACATCAGAATAGTTTTCCATTTGAATGATCAAATGTTCCGGGGCATATTGGTTCGTAAAATCAATCACTTCCTGTTCATTGTCCAAAACAATAATACGGCTATGGGATAACGATTTCTCTGTAATTTCTTTACGACTCAGCTTTTCCAACTGACCTTCGATAGCCCGTACGACTTTGTCTACAATATACTCCGATGTTGTAACCAATATGGCCTGGCTATCCACACCATGTTCTGCCTGCGATAAAAAATCGGCAGCAATAAAATCGGGATTAGCTTTTTCATCAGCAATCACTTCCACCTCAGATGGACCGGCAGGCATATCTATTGCCACATCTTTCAAACTTACAAGTTGTTTCGCAGCCGTCACATATTGATTTCCCGGACCAAATATCTTATACACCTTTGGTACAGACTCCGTACCATAAGCCATTGCAGCAATAGCTTGTATTCCTCCTATCTTAAATATTTTATTCACACCCGCAACTTCTGCCGCAAATAATATGGCAGGATGTACTCTACCGTCTTTATCCGGCGGCGTACATAATACTACCTCTTTACATCCGGCAATACGCGCCGGAACAGCCAACATTAATACTGTGGAAAACAATGGCGCCGTTCCTCCCGGAATATACAAACCGACTTTCTCTATGGCAACTGCTTTTTGCCAACATGTCACGCCAGTAGTCGTTTCCACCTTCTGGCCTGTAAAACGCTGTGAAGCATGGAATTTCTCTATATTTCCCTTTGCCGTACGGATTGCCTGTTGCAATTCGTCTGACACCAGATTCTTAGCTTCGTTAATTTCTTCTTCGGAAACCTGTAAATCAGAAAGCGTTACATTGTCAAACTTTTCTTCGTATCGTCTTACTGCCGCATCACCTTCTGCGCGTACTTCATTCAAAACCGGACGAACCGTATCAAATAACATACTTACATTCAATGCCGGTCTGGTCAATAATAAAGGCCATTCTTCCCTTGACGGATATTTAATGATTTCCATAGCTATAATATCATTTTCTCAATAGGGATAACCAAAATGCCTTCTGCCCCCAATGATTTAAGTTTACCAATAATTTCCCAAAAATGTTTCTCTGCTATAACAGATTGAACAGAAACCCAATCTCCATTAGCTAAAGGAGTCACCGTCGGACTTTTCATTCCCGGTAATACTTCTATAATCTCATTCAGTTTTTCCTTTGGAGCATTTAATAATACGTATTTCTTGCCTTCCGCTACTTGAATTGCCTCAAAACGGAACAATAGTTCATCCAAAATAGCTTGCTTTTCTTCCGACAATTCATTATTTGCAATCAGCAAAGCTTCGCTCTGCATAATTACTTCAACTTCTTTCAATTGGTTGCTCACCAAAGTACTGCCAGAACTTACAATATCAAAAATGGCATCTGCCAGACCAATGCCCGGAGCTATTTCTACCGAACCGCTGATAACATGAAATTCGGCTTTTACTTTTTTTTCGGCCAGATAAGCTTTCAAAATCTCCGGATATGATGTAGCAATCGTTTTTCCTTCAAACCATTCGATGCCCTTATATTCTTCCTCTTTCGGAATAGCCAGAGATAAACGGCACTTACTGAATCCCAGACGTTTTATCAGTTTGGCTTCCCCACCCTTTTCTACGTATTCATTTTCTCCAACGATGCCTATATCTGCCACGCCATTGGCTACAGACTGTGGTATATCGTCGTCACGCAGAAATAATACTTCTACAGGAAAGCCTTTTGCCGATAAAAGCAGAATACGTTTCCCCCGGTTCAACTTGATGCCGGCTTCTTCCAGCAATAACATGGTTTCGTCGTATAAACGACCTTTTGATTGTACTGCAATTCGTAACATAAGTATTTTGTTTTAAAATTATCATCTTAAAAACAAAATAAGGCTTACCGTATAAACGGCAAGCCTTACTTGTTTATTGCGAATCTTTACTATCACACAGCCCACCGAACTATTGCCCGTTGTAATGATGATGGCGATGATGTAAAGCTATTCTTTTCATTTATTTCATTATTTACGTCACAAAGTTACAATAATTATTCATTTAACAAATAAATCTGTCAAAATATTATCTATTCCAGCTTAATTTTTCACGATGCTAATTTCAAACCTATTATTCCGGCAATAATTAAGAAGGCCGATAGCAAACGCCAAATACTTGCCGAGTCATGAAAAAAGAAAATACCGATCAACAAAGTTCCTACGGCACCAATGCCTGTCCACACAACATAAGCCGTACCAATAGGGATCGTTCGTTGAGCCATATACAAAAAATAACCGCTCAGTCCCATCGATACAACGGCTAAGGCTAGATACAGAAAACGCAATCCCGTTGTCTGTGCCAGTTTCATACCAACCGGCCATCCTATTTCAAAGAAGCCTCCCAGCAATAAATAAATCCATCCCATTTCCTTACTTATTATTTATACCATTAAGTGTGGCTATAAATCTCATTTTATATTAATCAATATTAGTTTACGCGGACAGTCACACTTGTGTAAACATTGCCCAAACGAATATAGACCTCATATGTACCCGATATACCGTTAAATTCAGTAGATGTTCTATTTAAAGTCATTCGCAATACACCATCACCGGCAGAAATATCGAATACTTCAGAAACGCCGCCATACCAAAAACATTCCGTATTTTTAGGCAATTCCATTGAAACCGTTTCACCAACATAAGTTACCGTTCCGAGAGATTTTCCATACTCAGGCAGACCTTGTGCATCAGGATAAACAGAAACATATTTCACAATAGCTCCGGTTTGAACATCATCAACTGCAATCGGAGCTACGACATAAAAACGATAATAGGCAGCCCCGGCCATTATCGCCCTGGTTCCCGAAGGAAAATCAAAGACAGTTTCCGCATCAAAAACCTGATACATATTTCCTGTTGCCACAGCAACCTCACGTACAAGGTTATTTAATCTTGGTTCAACCTCTTTTCCTATTCCGCCAACATTACCAATTTCGGAAATCAGACACGAATTGGTATAGAAATTATTCGCTTTATTTATATAAACATCAGATGTTCCAAGTCGTGTCTTTCCGTTTTGCTCGTTAAGCATATTAAGAGAAACCGTTCCTTCCGGATCATCTGGCACATCATCTTTAGAACAAGATGTTCCTAAAAACAAAACTCCAGCAAACAAAAGCTGGAACAACACATTTTTCTTCATTTTTATTATTTTGTAGTTATAATAGACAAAAGTACGACAAAAACCTTTACTCTCTCAGATACTCAGCAATCTTCATAAAATTTCTTTCTAATAAATACATCTGGCGCGACATAAAAGAAAAGAATTCGCCCCAATGCTCCCGACGATGAAAGTCTATACCTTCTTTTGCCGTATAAATACGTGCTACTTCATTTCCGGCTTCACGTGTATAACAAATATCCCAGATAAGTCCGTTTGGAAAATCTTTTTCCAGAACTTCTTTGTACCAGGTCAGTTTTTCAAACATCTCAAGACGTTGGTCTTCCTGACGATGAGCAACCTCCAATATCACATAAGCACCGTTTCGTGTAGCGTCGAACTTCAACTCCACTCCTTTTACTTTCGTATTCAACGTCCAAACTTTTTTCCTTCCGCGTAGATAAGGCTGAACTTCACAAAAAGCAGCAAAACTTTCCCAAAACTCTACTTTCAGGTTCTTTAATTCGTCTTTACTATACATTTATTATTTATAGATGTCTTTTCTTTTTACTTTGACGATCGTTCCGAACGATGCCAGTTTTTTCATATCAATATGCTTAGAACTTCCTACAATAGCATATACAACCGGACGTCCTGCCACATGTTTTTCATAGAAACCGGAAATATCTTTCATGTGCATATTCTCAATATCCGCCAATAACTCCCGGTTCGGATCTGTATTATATCCATTACGCAAAGCGGTATATATTTTAGGAGAAATCTGTCTGAATGAAGGATATTCATTATTCACAGAGTTTAATATCGATTGCTTAACTGCATCGACACGCGCTTCCGGACGTTCGGGCATTTTCTTTATCAACGAATCGAGTACAGTCATTGCATCCAATGTTTTGTCTCCCTGCGTAGAAAGCATAGTAACAAATGTAGCAGGCTTGTCCGGCAACTTAGCCGACGGTTGATTAATACGGGCATTTACACGATATGCAAATGAACGGAATTCCCTTATCTCCTGAAACATCAACGAAGACATATCTCCACCAAAATATCCGGTAAAGAGTTTTGCAGCATGACGCGTCTCCTCATCCTTCAACGCATCTCCCGGTATATATCCGTAAACTATACTTTGCGACACATCCGGCATATCGAAAAAGTAGACAACCGGTTCGTCATAAGACAATGTTTCCCGATAATACGGATAAGCAGAAGGAACATTAATTTCCTGAACCGGCAAATTCTCTTTTAACAAAGAAATCACCTCATCCATAGAATGTGAACCGCAATAATGGATAGAGCATTCTACTTTACGAGCCTCGTTAAAAGCGTCTACCAACTCCTGGCCTTTCAATTTCTTTATCCGGGACAACGGCAATTTCGTCCAGAAACGGGACTGTTCACCATACATCACTTTTTCCAACAATGCTTTTGCCAAACTTTCACTGGATTTCGCAAACGCTTTATTGCTTACCTTCGCATCGTCAACAATTTGGCCTAGCTTTTTATTATCAGCTTTAGCATGACGCATAAAATCACCTACTAAAGTAAGTGTTTCTTGTAAATTTGCCTCAAAACCACTCACCTTAACATCAAAATCCGTATCGCTCACCTCAAAAGCCAACGTACTTCCCAATGTCTGCAAACGATTACGAAAATCATTGAAAGACAAAGAATCCGTACCGATAAAATGCAAATAACCGGCTGTCTGGTTCAATATAGGCCGTTCCAATGCACCTATACCAAAAACCAAATGCAAAGAAAATATATCATTTACCGGATTAGGAGAAGCATACAGAGTTGCCAATGAAGTAACCGGCCGTATTTTTATATCTTTCTCGAAATCAAGCAAACGTGGTTCCAGCTCTTTTTCCGGCATTTCCTGTAATTGCTTCACATAATTGGAAGTAGCATCTTTATTCCTCGGTACTACCGGAGTATAATCCGGCTTAGGAAGATTATCCTTCGGATATTTACCCGTTTTCTTCGTTACATATAAATAGTTTTCATTGAAATATTTACGCGCCACGTCCATAACATCTTCTTTTGAAAGATCATCAATGCGGGCAACTTCATCCAAATAATCGTTCCAGCTTTTCCCTTGTGAAAAGATACGCATCATAGCTTGTGCACGCACACTTATATCTTCTAATCCGGAATCATATTCACGCTTTTGTTCAAGTTTCAGGCTCTGGAAAGTCTCTTCACTAAAATCTCCGGTTTTAATACGGTTTATTTCCTTCCAAACCAATTTTTCGGCAGCCGAATAAGATTGGACAAACAATTTCGGGACAACAAGAATTCCCAGAATGCCTGCCTCGTTCATACTCTCATTCACAGCCATAGAAGCCATAACTTTATGCTCCACTGTCAGTTTATCCAGGTAGCCGGTTCCGTTTGAATTGTTCAGAAGCGCCATTGCTATATTCAAAGCCACCTTATCTTTATGATTGGCCGGTACGCCTCTGAACCCCAATGCCATTGCTTTCACAAATGGTATCGGAACCTTTATTTTCATCTTTTCCTTACCTTTAAAAGGAGGGATCTCTACAATCTCCCTCTGAGGTGCTTCACCTTTACGGATACGCGAAAAGGCAGATTCTAAAATAGGTAAAACGGTTTTGGCATCAAAGTCGCCACTTAATATCAATCCCATATTAGATCCCACATAATACGTTTCAAAGAATTTCTGCATTTCGGATAAACGAGGATTCTTCAAACTTTCGGTACTCCCTATAATCGGATAAGCATACGGATGCGGATAAAAATAGCGCTCAGTCAATTTTTCAATTGCCTGGCTACCGATCATATCGCTATACATGTTCTTCTCTTCATATACTGTTTCCAGTTCACTCTGAAAAAGACGAAAAACCGGATTCAACAAACGTTCGCTGTTTATTTCTGCCCATTGCGTAATATATTGCGGAGAGAAAGTATTGAAATAAACAGTAAAATCGTAAGAAGTCCCGGCATTTAATTTAGTGCCGCCATATCTGGAAATCAAACGGTCGAACTCATTCGGGATAACATATTCTGCGGCCCGGACACTCATTTCATTAATCTCTTTTTGAATAGACGAGCGTAATTTGCTGTCTTGAGTAGCAGCCAATTCATCATATTTTGCGGCAATAGAATCCAATACTACCTTTTCGGCATCATAATCTGTCGTGCCGATTTTATCGGTACCTTTAAACATCATATGCTCAAAATAATGGGCAATGCCCGTATTCGGACAATCTTTAGAACCGGCTTTCACCACAACAGCACCAAAGACTTTGGGTTGTGTATGATCTTCATTCAGCCAAACGGTTAAACCATTGCTCAACGTATGCTCATAAACTTTGAGCGATTCCGGTATCTGAGCAGATAGGATATTTGTATAACATGTAAGTGCCATGATTTGCAATAGATGTTTCATCAGAACTTCATAAGTTCGTAAATATTGCAACAAATATACAATTTTCCGGACGAACAAAATAAACTAAATAGCGATTCGTATGTTATCTCATTAAGATGAAAACGATTATTATGATAAATTTAGGAACTTGGATGAACAAACTGCTTATCGGATGGGGAATAGATCCCAAAATTGCCAACACATTCGATGAGTCGATTATTGCTGTCTTAATGGTAGCCGTTGCAATAGGTTTAGATTATATTTTCCAGGCTATTTTCGTAGGTAGTGTACGAAAAATAGCCCAGAAAACCCACTATACATGGGACACTTTGATGATTAAACGGAAAGTTGTACATAATCTGGTACACGCAATTCCCGCATTCTTAGTGTACAATTTATTACCAATGGCATTTGTTAACGGCAAAGAATTATTAGTCATTTCCCAAAAAATATGTTCAATTTATATTGTCATTTCCCTACTATTAGCAATTAACGGTCTTTTGCTAATGATGCTGGATATGTCCACACTCAAGAAATCCATGAAGAACCGCCCGATGAAAGGATTTATACAAGTGCTTCAGGTATTGGTATTTTTTATTGGAGGTATTATTATTATAGCCATTATAGTCAACAAATCGCCGGCAACTTTATTTGCAGGATTAGGCGCCTCTGCCGCTATCTTAATGTTAGTATTTAAAGATACGATTCTGGGATTTGTTGCCGGAATCCAATTATCGGCCAATGATATGCTCAGGCCCGGAGACTGGATAACCATACCAGCAGCCAATGCGAACGGAATTGTGCAGGAAATTACGTTGAATACAGTAAAAATTCAGAACTTCGACAATACAATTTCGACGGTTCCTCCTTATACATTGGTCAACAATTCCTTCCAGAACTGGCGTGGTATGACAGAATCGGGAGGCCGGCGAGTAATGAAATCTATTTTTCTGGACTTGAATACGATCAAATTTTGCACACCGGAAATGCTGGATTCCTTAAAAAAAGATGTTCCTCTTTTATCCGATTATAACCCGGCCGAAGGTGTTATTCCTACAAACTCACAGGTATTTCGCGTATACATAGAACGTTATTTAACCAGTTTACCAATAGTTAACACCGAGCTGGATTTAATAATCAGCCAGCTGCAATCCACCGAATATGGTGTTCCTATCCAAATTTATTTCTTTTCACGTAACAAAGTATGGAAAGATTATGAACGCATCCAGTCAGACATCTTTGACCACTTTTTTGCTATGGTTCCCAAATTCGAACTGAAGGTATATCAATATTCAGACTAATACTCTTATAAAAAACATCAGGATCATTTTCTAAAAAGATACCGATGTTTTTAGAAAATGATCCTGATGTTTTAGTAAAATGTAAAACTCTCTACATTTATTATTATCTTTGATAACCGGAATAGACAATCAAATAAAATAACCAGATATGCACACAATTCAAGAATGGATAACCGAACGTCTGACAGACCTAGGTCTTGTTAATGATGCAGCCAGCCAATTAGACAATACTATTGTACTCTTGTTTATCATTCTTATTACAATAGCTATCGATTACACTTGCCGCTATATTTTCCTCGGCATGTTTAAAAAGCTGGCCAAAAGGACAAAAAACCAATGGGATGATCTGATTGTGGAACGGAAAATCATTAATAAAATGATGCATATCATTCCGGCCATACTGGTATATATACTGGTTCCCTTTGCTTTTCCTCCCGAAGAATTTCCTAAACTATTAATTTTCCTACAAAAAGTATGTGCTATTTATATCATAGCCGTATCTCTCCGTTTCATCAGTGCATCACTGAACGTTATTCATGAAATTTACAATCAGAAAGAAACATTTAAGGATAAGCCTTTAAAAGGATTCATACAGATTATTCAGGTAACTATATTCTTTATCGGATTCATCTTCATTATCAGTATTCTGATTAATAAATCCCCTGTTACATTATTTGCCGGTTTAGGAGCCTCGGCTGCTATCCTGATGCTAGTATTCAAAGATACAATATTAGGTTTTGTTGCCGGCATACAATTGTCGGCAAACGATATGCTACGCGCAGGGGATTGGATTACCATGGATAAATACGGTGCAAACGGAACAGTAATAGAAGTTACCCTAAATGCCGTAAAAGTAAAAAACTTCGACAATACCATTACAACAATTCCTCCTTATGCTCTCGTTACAGATGCTTTCCAAAACTGGCGAGGTATGAGTGAATCTCCCGGACGCCGTATCAAACGCTCCATAAATATAGATATGAACAGTGTATGTTTCTGTAATCAGGAAATGCTTGATAAATTCCGTAAAATATCTCTAATAACAGATTATATCGATGGGAAAGAAGAAGAATTGCACCGTTATAATGAAGAACATCACATAGATAATTCCATATGGGTAAACGGCAGAAGACAAACTAACTTAGGAGTCTTCCGGGCTTATCTTGTACGTTACCTGCAAAGTCTGCCTGATGTAAACAAAGAACTTACTTACATGGTACGTCATTTACAACCTACTGAAACAGGAATACCTATTGAACTCTATTTCTTTTCATCTATCAAAGATTGGGTTCCTTATGAGGGTGTACAAGCCGACGTCTTCGATCATATCTTAGCCGTCATTCCGGAATTCGGTCTAAGTGTATTCCAGAATGTATCAGGATCGGATCTGCGGAACTTAACCTTTAGAATTGGAAATAAATAAACGGCTGTACTCCCGCACTTTTAAATTGTACCACAATAAAAATAGCAGTAGCTAAAATAGCAGCCTGGAGTAACAAAGGAGAACGGGTAACAACTCCCTGCAACCAGTTTTCCGTTTTTTTCGGCATGAAATGCAGTATATATCCAATTACCATAAGTATAAATACACCTTTATATCCCATAACAAACTGCATAAATACTTCGGGATGAAAGTTTGTAAAAATCTGGGTAAGTACCTCTCCTACTACTTTCATCGAGCTTGCACGGAATAATATCCACCCGAAACATACCAGGTGAAAAGTAATCAATATACCTGCTATCCTATTCAGGGGCTTCATTTCGGCACCCAGTTGTTTGAAACCAAAATTACCGATAAAAAATTTATCGACCGCTAATGCAATCCCATGCAATGCGCCCCATAATATAAAGCTAACGGATGCCCCATGCCATAGACCGCCCAAAAGCATCGTAATAAGCAAATTAATATAAGTCCGCACCCTTCCTTTACGGTTTCCACCCAACGATATGTACAAATAATCCTTCAACCAAGAAGATAATGAAATATGCCAACGCCTCCAAAACTCGGTAATAGAAGCCGACTGATACGGAGAATCAAAGTTCATATTAAAACGGAAACCCAATAGCAAAGCTATACCGATTGCCATATCCGAATATCCTGAAAAATCGCAATAGATCTGTAAAGCATAACCATATACACCCATCAGATTTTCCAAGCCGGTATAAAGCAACGGAGCATCGAATATACGGTCTACAAAATTCATGCTGATATAATCGGATATAACTGTCTTCTTAAATAATCCGCATAAAACAAGGAAAAGGCCTTCGCCAAACTCTGAACGGGTAACCTGCGGAGTTTTATAAATCTGAGGGATAAAGTCGCGTGCACGCACGATAGGACCAGCTACCAACTGAGGAAAGAACGAAACATAAAACACATAATCGATCCATCGGTTAAGAGGTTGTATGCGTCCTCTGTAGACATCCATAACATAGCTGATGCTCTGGAACGTAAAAAACGAAATGCCTACCGGCAAGAAAATATCCAACGGTTGGTAGTTTATACTCTGCATAGCTGTATTTCCCAAATGATAACCCAATTCATGGCCGATAGAAGCTATCACTTCCCGTAAAAAGTTGAAATACTTAAAATAGCCCAGCATTCCCAGATTAACACATAAACTTAATGTCACAAATAATTTCTTCCTCAACTTCGATGAAGTATGGAAAATTCCCTGTGCTATACAAAAATCGGAAGTTGCAGTAAAAACTAATAACCCGAACCACAATCCACTACTTTTATAATAAAAATAAAGGGAGAACAGAGTAACATAAATTATACGTGCCAACAAATGTTTCCTGAGAGACATGTAAACTATCAGGAATCCTATAAACAAGAAAAAGAATAAACCGCTACTAAACAGTATCGGCGCATTATGATGGTAAACAAACAGTTCTCCTAACTTTTCCAATGAAAACATACTATCCATTGCATTTACAATTTTCAATTCTCACTTTTATTCTCTCTCGTTTGATTATATGTATCCATCAAAGCACGGAATAAAAGTATTCCTTGTTCCTGATAACCTTCTTTTGTAAAATGAATCCGGTCACGTCCGAACATCTGCTTTTCTTGCCACTTACGTGACGATTTTTTACCTCCTGTAGCACTAAACAAATCCCAACAAGCAATTCCTTCCTTACGGGCTACATCAACCAAAGCTTTTGCGGCACGTTGGGTATTGTCATTACGGACAAAAGTACGTTTCTTATTCACCCTAACCCGTTTATAACATTCGGGAGGCGTAGTAAGCAGTATGCAAACATCCGGCATATACTTTTTTACAAGCCGGATAAAATCTTTTGCCTGTCCTTCAAATTCCTGTGACGTAAAATTACGTCCGAAAGTCTCATTCGTTCCCAAGGAAATAATGAGCAACGAAGGATTAAGTAACGCCAGCTGGCGTACATAATTCTCATCTGTATAATTTACAAACATAGCTCCGTTTACTCCTATTGAATGGTAAAGAATACCCGGTTTACCGTTCGTCAGGTTAAATCCGTAATATACGGAATTAAAAGAAGAAGCAGGCAGCAACGTATCTGTCCCCTGTTTACGACGCGTACTATGCAATTGCAGAGTATCTGTCAAAAAAGAAATATGGAATGTATCGGCAAGTATTCCGGGAATGTGAATCCCCTTATCAAAAGATACATGAGCAGATTCTTTTGACTTCCCGGCAGGAAGCATCGGCATGGATTTATCGCCTCTGTATAAAACAGCTTGGTTAAAGGAATATCCGGCTCCATTATTAGGAGCAATACTAATATCAAAGTTTACAGAAGGTGATTCTGTCTGAATTCCTATTCCACCAATGCCAAGAGACGTTTTCTTCACCTTTTGTATGCATCTCCCTGCAATCCATTCTTTAACGACTGACGAAATAAAATAGTCATCCGGTTCGTTTGTCTTGCTCAGCTTCAATGGTGAAATCCACCCTCGTCCCGCATTACCGAACTGTTGCTGTAAAAGGCGCATTGCCTGTCCGCTATAGTGCCCCGCCTGAATATGCGAATCGCCTAAATGCACGACCGAGATAACAGTATCCTTTCCGGCCCGCAAAGAATCCAATGCTACAAAAAACGATTCTATAGAATGGGTATCATCCGTAATACGACATAAAGAATCTGTAACAGGTATTGTCGTTGCCGGCCAGGAAACAGGGACAAAAGAAGTTGTCAGTGTATCTCCTTCTGATAATGGTAGCATATTATCATCTATAACTCCTTTCGTAAAACGGGGAGTAAGTAATGCCGATATCCATATCAGTAAAAGAATGCCAATACTAGTATATTGTTTTTTCTGCTTCATCATAAAATTCTTTTTCCAACAATATGGCTTCATATAGAAAAGAAGCTATCTCTTTTCCTCCTCTGAAACTAAGGTGTGTATAATCCTTGCTTGCCCAGTTTTTTTCTACATAACGAACCATGCTATTCTCTCCTCCCATTGCTCCAAACACATTCCAGAATGGAACACCTGCCCGTTTTGCTGCCTGACGTTGTGCATGCAACAAAGCTAAAACAGCCGGCATCGTCTCAAATTCGCCATCTTCTTGTTTACTCCGGTCCGAAACACCCAACATTAATATATCTGCCTGGGGAAAGCACAACTGCAAATGGCGAATAACACCTACCATTCGTTGCGTATACCAGCCATATTGTAAAACATCTTCGCTCACTACGTTCAGACCATATTGCAGTATAATCAAATCATACGGACGTATTTTATTCAATGCCTGGCAACGGGGAATATCCATACGCTCCAATATCAGTCCAGAATTACCCCGTAAAGAAAAATTATCTACCACAACACCGGTATTATCTTCCAAAGCTACACCCAAAGCCCGTAAATCCGATGCATCCGTAAACACAAAATCGGCCTTATTAAATGCACCTGTCAATTCATACTGAGTGACAATAGCAGTAGGCGGCAACACCACATGCAAGGTATCAGTTTCTCCATTACAAACAACACTCATTTTTGTATTTTTGCTTTGTTCATAAATGAACTTTAATGAAGATACATTCTGAAGCTCCGGATAACGGTTGGTTGTTTTCATCGAAACAGAAGCTTTTTCTCCCCGGGATTCAAACATCATACCGGAAAGGGTATATGCGTGTTCATGGTCTGTAAGCATCGACCACATTGTCCAACCATCACTATGTTGTTCAATCGTCGGACGGAATTGTGCAGCAACAGAATTTACAGGAACAAAACCTACACCTCTTCCACCGAATCGTTTCTGCATATTCGAACGAAAATCTGCAACCATAATATCGCCTTCGATAAAAGAGTCACCCAAGAAAGCGATCCTCACAGGACGCTTGGTTTGTTGCCGGTTATTCAATGCTGCAAAAAAACGTTTTAAACCGATATGGCCGGCCGAATAATCTTCAATATGCATACCTAACGAATCTGCACCTTGTACTGCATAAACGGCTTTATATAAGGAATCACGTATTACCAAAGCCATCGAATCAATATTAGCAACTTTCAATATAGAATCGCGAAAAGCAGCCGAGTCTACCGGCACCATCTTCTCTGCTTCCAATTGCTGCCTCAATGAGTCGAGAGAAAGCGACCGTGGTTTTACACGTATATCGGCCAGCAAATCAACCTTCTTTATTTTATACCCAAACAACCGATCCGGCAACCGGTACATGCCAAGACACATTACAAATGTGATCAGGAGCAGTATCAGTAATCTACCGAAATTATTATCTTTATCCATCTGCTTTTTCTTTCGGAGCTGCAAAGGTAAGGATTACAATCCAAAGTGTGAAAGAAACATATTCAGCAATGAAGGTTCCAGTAACATCGGAAAAACAAAACCGTAAACTGCTCCATAGAAATGGGCATTATGATTAATATTATCTCCGGCCTTTCTTGCCATATACTGGCAATATATCAAATAGAGCACTCCAAATAAAATACCCGGTATCGGTAAGATTGCAAAAAACAGGATTTTACCCCACGGATCAAAAAATATAGAAGAAAACAGAACTGCAGAAACTGCACCCGAAGCACCTATAGATATATAATACGGATCATTACGATGCTTAATAAGGTCATAAACCGAAGCAATAATCATCCCTCCAAAATATAAAGCCAGGTAAGCTCCGTTTCCAAAGCCCATATACTTGAATGTTTGCTCCATATATACGCCAAAAGACCAGAAGGTAAACATGTTTACCAATAAATGTGTCATATCTGCATGTATGAAGCCATGAGTAACCAACCGATACCATTCATGGTTCTTAACCGTACGGTAAGGGATAAATGCCAATTTCATAAACAACTCCCTGTTTCCGAAACATATAAAGGAGAGAACAACTGTTATGCCAATAATTATGTATGTAATCATATCTATCTCAAATTAAGGGTGCAAAGTTATATAAAATAATGATACGAAAAAGCCGGTTGAAGAATAACTTCACGCCGGCCTTTTTATAACATAACATGTATATAACTGACTATCTTAAAATAGCTTTTAATTGCTCCATATGATAACATAATGTATTCATATAAGGTTTAACCGTATTGTGATACATAATAGCTTTCGCATGCATATCTTCCAGCTCGTTCAATTTGCGATTGGCTTTACGCATTTCGCAAGCATTGTAACGAATACCGGAAATATGCCCTTTAATATTTTCAATAACCCGGTTGCCTTCGTTAAAGACCTTTTCAGCTTCTTCCGGAGCATATACTGAATAAGCTTGCAACGAATTATCAAGCAGACTTTGTTGGTAAACTCCAGCCATAGGTAAAAGTTGGTGAATAGCATGGTGGCACAATGAATGTACTTCTTCCTGAAGCTTCCGCAATTCTGTTTCCCATTTCGACTCACTCAATCCGTCTTTATCAGATTCCACGCGGCTGTTAAAGATGCCGGACATAACCTTTTCCCATACTTCTGCTACTACCGATTTAGTAGCGATCGTTACCAAACTAAATCTTACTGTTGACATAATACCCAATCTTACATAAATTATACTTCTATCATCATCCCAATCGCCTCATCTTTCTTTTTATCACACAAAGACGATTTATTATTTCTTTTTAATATCATCACGACACAAAATTAAACAAATTATCACATACACAACAACAGGACAGCAATTTTATAATTCTTTAATACTAAAACAATCAAAATGTATCATTTTTGCCAACTCCAGTAAGCAAAAAGACTTATTTATGACACATAAACCTATCAACATAAAGTCAAATTAATCAATTTTATTACCACAAATCCAAAATAAAAGATAAAAACATTCTATCTACCGATAACAAACCTTATCATCTATCTTTTTGTTATTAAATTAAAAATCACTTATTTTGTTTACATTTTAAACTGACATTACACATGAAATCGGACATTGAAATTGCACGGGAAGTTTCTCTGTGCAAAATAAAAGAGGTTGCTTCAGGACTTGGTATTCCCCGGGAGGAAGTACAAAACTACGGCAGATATATTGCCAAAATTCCCAATCATCTCATCAATGAGCAAAAAATAAAGGAACACAACCTTATTTTAGTAACAGCCATCACTCCCAATAAAGCAGGTGTCGGTAAAACAACAGTCTCAATCGGCCTTGCCCTTGGATTGAATAAAATAGGTAAAAAAGCGATTGTGGCATTACGTGAGCCATCTTTAGGCCCGTGTTTCGGGATGAAAGGCGGAGCGGCCGGCGGAGGCTATTCGCAAGTGCTGCCTATGGAAAACATCAACCTTCACTTCACCGGAGATTTCCATGCTATTACTTCAGCCCACAACATGATAACGGCTTTACTGGATAATTACATTTATCAAACCCGCAATAGCTGTGAAGGGCTTAAAGAGATTAAATGGAAACGTGTATTGGATGTTAACGACCGTAGCCTGCGAAATATAGTATCCGGACTGGGTGGTTCGGCAAACGGAATACCGACTGAAACCGGATTCGACATTACTCCCGCATCTGAAATAATGGCAATTCTTTGTCTGGCAACAGACCTGGAAGACCTGAAACGCCGCATAGGCAATATATTATTGGGCTATACTTATGACGACAAACCCTTTACTGTAAGAGATTTGGGAGTAGCCGGAGCCATCACTGTCCTGCTGAAAGACGCGTTACTGCCAAACTTGGTGCAAACAACCGAAAATACAGCAGCATTCGTTCATGGCGGCCCGTTTGCCAATATTGCCCATGGTTGCAACTCCATCCTTGCAACAAAAATGGCTTTGACCTACGGAGATTATGTAATTACAGAAGCCGGATTCGGCGCTGATTTAGGAGCCGAAAAGTTTTTCAATATCAAATGCCGTAAAGCCGGGCTAAACCCCAAGCTAACTGTTATCGTAGCAACAGCACAAAGCCTGAAACTGCACGGCGGTGTGCCAGAAGACAAAATAAAAGAACAAAACATAGAAGGATTAAAAAACGGCCTAGCCAATTTAGACAAACACATCCGGAACATACAAGGTTTCGGCCAGCAAGTAATCGTCACTTTTAACCGTTTTGCTTCTGATACGGACGAAGAAATTGAACTTGTCTCACAGCATTGTAAACAAATGGGTGTAGGATTTGCCATGAATACGGTCTTTGCCGAAGGAGGTGAAGGAGGTATTGAACTTGCCAAGCTGGTAGCAGATACAATAGAAAACTATCCATCCGAACCTTTGAAATATACTTACGAAGAAACAGACAGTGTACGTACAAAAGTGAAAAAAGTAGCTGAAAATATATACGGAGCTTCTTCAGTTGTATATACTACGTTGGCCGACAAAAAGATAAAACAGATAGAAAGCCTGGGAATTTCCCACTATCCTATCTGTATTGCCAAAACGCAATACTCTTTCTCATCCGACCCAAAAGCCTATGGTGTCGCCAAAGATTTTGAGTTAAAGGTTCGCGACATTATCATCAACAACGGAGCTGAAATGATCGTCGTTATAATGGGTGAGATTATGCGTATGCCGGGGTTGCCCAAAGAACCCCAAGCCAAAAATATAGATATTGTTAATGGTATGGTTGAAGGGCTAAGTTAAAATCCGAACCTATAAAACAGACAAAAAAACAGCCGCTGAAACATTTCAACGGCTGTTTTTTATATACATTCATTTTTTCTTGTTCCTGTCAAAAAAGTTCTTGAAGAATAATATCTGGTAGCCAATAGCATTCTTCCAGTATTCGTTGGTATGACCTCCGGGACGGACAATAAAATCATGACCAATTTTATATTTTAAAAGTTTCTTATGAAAATCATTGTTCACTTCAAAAAAGAAATCGTCATAGCCACAATCAAAAATTAAAGCTAAATCGCCGCTTCGCAAACGATCAATCTGATTGATTGCAGTGTGAGCTTCCCATATTTCACGATTTTCGGATTCTGTTCCTAACTTCTCCGCCATTTCCCAGTTATTAGGGAACGGACGGATATCCAACCCTCCACTTGTACTGCCTGCAGCGCCAAACACGTCTTTATGGCGCAAAGAAAGCCACATAGCTCCATGTCCACCCATACTCAGGCCGGTAATGGCACGAGCCGAACGATCTTCGATTGTAGAATAATGAGAATCTATGTACTTTATCAATTCGCCGGAAACAAAAGTTTCATACCGTAAAGAAGGATCTTTCGGGCTATCCCAATACCAGCTATTGCGGTTACCGTCGGGGCAAACAAACATAATTCCATACTGATCGGCCAACTGGGGCAAATCCGGCCGTATTGTAACCCACGTTTTTGCATTACCACCATGACCATGCAGCAAATAAACAACCGGAACGGGAGTTTTACTCTTTTCAGGAATAACAACAACAACCTGAATATCTTTTTTCATTGAAGGGCTGTAAACTTTTATCGTATCTACAACTCCTGCCCTTACTGAAAAAGCGATTAATAACAGCAATACAAACAAAATACTTTTGGTCTTTCTCATAACGTTATTTGATATTAATAAGCTCTTGCAAACAATACGCGACGGGCCGAAGGCTTTCCTGTTACCATACATTTGCCGGGGGTCATGTCACCTTCCAAAGGCAGGCAGCGTATCGTGGCTTTCGTTTCATTCTTTATCTGCTCTTCCGTTTCGGGTGTACCGTCCCAATGAGCAAGAATGAAGTTGCCATCTTCAATCTTTTCTTTGAACTCGTCATACGTATCAACCGTAATGGTATTGGCCGTACGATGATCCAGCGCTTTCTTAAAGATATTCTGCTGGATTTCTTCCAAGAGGTTCTTTACATATTCTTCTATGCCGTCGCAAGTGATGGTTTCCTTTTCCAACGTATCACGGCGCATAATTTCTATCGTGTTGTTTTCAAGATCGCGGCCACCCATAGCCAGACGTACCGGAACACCTTTCAGTTCATATTCGGCAAACTTCCATCCCGGCTTTTTGTTATCGGAATCGTCATACTTAACAGAGATGCCCATCGATTTCAATGTAGCCATAATACCGTTTACCTTTTCACTGATCTGAGCCAATTGTTCTTCACTGCGATAGATAGGAACAATCACCACCTGAATAGGAGCCAGATGCGGAGGCAATACCAAACCGTTGTCATCCGAATGCGACATGATAAGCGCACCTATCAGACGGGTCGAAACCCCCCACGAAGTAGCCCAGGCATAATCCGTCTTACCATTTTTATCAATAAAGGTTACATCAAATGCCTTACCAAAATTCTGTCCGAGGAAGTGGGAAGTACCGGCCTGAAGGGCTTTTCCGTCTTGCATCATTGCTTCAATCGTATAAGTATCGAGTGCACCTGCAAAACGTTCGCTTTCAGACTTCACCCCTTTGATAACCGGCATAGCCATATAGTTTTCGGCAAAGTTGGCATACACATCCTGCATCTTCTTTGCTTCAATTTCTGCTTCTTCGCGCGTAGCATGGGCCGTATGCCCTTCCTGCCACAAGAACTCGGCTGTACGAAGGAACAAACGGGTACGCATCTCCCAACGCATAACGTTAGCCCACTGGTTACACAGGATAGGCAGATCGCGATAAGACTGAATCCAGTTCTTATACGTATTCCAGATGATAGTTTCCGAAGTAGGACGGATAATCAGTTCTTCTTCCAGTTTGGCAGCCGGGTCTACAACCACACCTGTCCCATCGTGATTTGTTTTCAGACGATAATGCGTCACAACGGCACATTCCTTAGCAAATCCTTCTACGTGTTCGGCTTCTCTGCTCAAGAACGACTTGGGGATTAAGAGCGGGAAGTAAGCATTTACGTGACCGGTTTCCTTGAACATATCGTCCAATATACGTTGCATCTTTTCCCAGATTGCATAACCGTATGGTTTGATCACCATACAACCGCGTACGGCAGAGTTTTCCGCCAAGTCCGCTTTAATTACCAAATCCTGATACCACTGTGAATAGTTCACACTTCTAGGAGTAAGTTCCTTCAGCTCTTTTGCCATTTCTTTATAATTATAGTATTCTTAATTTTTATATTTTATAACGGGAGGCAAAGGTATAAAATTATCGTTTATCATTGTACACCATAACAGAAATACTATAACACAAAACAGCACTCTTTTACTCACATCCTTTTACTCTCTCGGACAAAACGGAGAACCTTTGCGACTGGCAGTTGCCGGTGTATCGCCTCCCCCTCCCCCTTTGCCTTAGCCTCCTGCCTTGTCCGGCGTCCCGATCTCTCCTGTCAGACCAATCTCCCTACTTAGGGAGATTGGTCTGACAGGAGAGTGTCAATGGTTCCGCCAGGGGAGTGTCAATGCCTCCTGCAGTCGGTAGCGGGCCGCCGCCGCTTTTGGTTGAAAGAGATAGCCTCCCCCCCCCGAATTTGTGTTACCGGACGCAGAACGCGCAGACGAACCTTTAGAACACTTCTTTCCAATGCTTTAAATTTGTCTCTATCGTATCGCGCACTTCCTGCGAACGGCCTTCCATCATTAACTTGTACATTGTCTGGGCAAAACCAAACATCTGATTAAACTCAATCTTAGGAGGCATAGCCAATGCGTTCGGGTCTGTCATGATATTAACAAGAACCGGAGCTTTAAGTATCTGAGATAGTTCAACTAATTCCTTATGAGCTTCTTGTGCTCCTATTCCGCAGTAAATAGTTACCTTATCCGCTTTATTCAGCAAACCGGCCAATTCTTCAATTTCTTTTTGAGAAGGGCAAACACGCTGGCGTGTAGCAAATGGTTGTGAAGAAGAAAGAGGAGCTTGTGCATCCTCTGCTGCCAAATCGCCAGGCAGACCGATTACACCTACACCACGTGAAGAAATAGCCGCCTGAATAGCACCCTGCAACATACGGGGAAACTGGTCTGCTGTTGTAGCTACCTGATTATAATAGCTGCAATCGTCAAATAACTTTATGGTATTCGTTTCCTGAAAATATTGCGTACCGAATTCATAAGAAGGTAATGTAGAAGCTATAGCCAGAACCGGAGCACCGGAACGGTGAGCATCATATAATCCATTAATCAGATGAACATGTCCGGGTCCGCTACTTCTACCAATTGATCCGCAACTTTCTTTGCCATGATAATTCGCTTTTTGTTTTCGTTATTATGTTTTATAAAAACTATATCCGAAACAAAAAAGTTTTGCGGAAGCCGGTAAAGATTTCCAGTTGCTCTAGTCAGTTTGATAACCGTCTGTCAATGTCTTCATAAAAGCAACGATAGCTGCTTCTTCTTCAACTGTAAGACCCAGATTTCCAAGTTCATCTTTATTAACCGTAGCCGGATATTCGGCAGGAGGAAAATCTTCGATATCACGCACATTATAAAAATGCACTATTTCTTCCAGCGTTCTGAAATATCCGTTATGTCCGTACGGAGCAGTCAATGCTATATTCCGTAAAGTAGGAACACGGAATTTACCATATTGGGCACTATCTTTCAGGAAAGACCCCAATCCTAAATCAATCGTATCACGGCCATGAACGTTATAAGGTTCTGATATCATATAAAATGGATTCTCAGGGTTACAAGGTATTCCCAGGTTATCATATGTATGATCGGTAAACAATATACGGCCGGCACGTTCGTCTTTATCCAATATATGGCATTCGGCACAAAGGCCTTTATCTTTAAATAATTTATACCCTTTTTTTTCTTGCTTGGTAAGTTTACATTTTCCCTCTTTCCATGCATCAAATTTAGATGTAAACGGACTTACTTCAGCAGAACGCTCATAAACAGATAAAGCATTATTAATACATTTGTAAATCGAATCATCAGATAATGGCTCTCCATAAATTTTTACAAACTGCGGATAATAGGGTGCTTTTTTCACTTTCTCCACAACCACCAGATAATCTTTATTCGCCATTTCCAAAGGGTTAACAAATGGTTGAGCAGCCTGTTCTTCCAGTGTATTAACGCGGCCGTCCCAGAAAAGGCCACCTATATATGTATCTTCCTCTTCATCATAATACAACGGAGGAACGAAGGATGAATAAGCGCAAGTCATTGAATTCCGGTTACTGAACCGTCCTTTAACAGCGCCTTCGGAAGTAATACGTGAATACTTATCAGCAAAACCAACTTCGGGAGTATGGCAAGTTGCACACGATTCCCCTGCCGGTTCCGATAAATTCTCATCGAAAAAGATCGCTTTACCAAGCAATTCTTTTTCATTCAAAACCGCTTCTTGTTTCAAAGAACAAGAAACAAGCCCAGACACAACAAAAACAGTTAAAACAACGAATCGCATCTTATATCCAAAATAGTATTACAAACTTTTGCTACATATATCAGGCGAAGATACGATTTATTTATTTATCCTCTGCTTCCCAGGCTATCTTTATCAGGATTTACCTCTTTAACAGCTTCTTCAATCTCCTTGTCTGTTACTTTATGAGCATTTTCAGTAGCAAATTGCTCTACAGGATATTTATTTTCCAAACGCTCTATGTTTTCATTTTCTTTTGTATCCTTTGCTTTCATAATCTCTACAGTTTAATCGGTTTATATGGCCTCTAACAGGGCTAATTGCTATATGGTTCACACATTAAACCCGAAAGCTGCAACATTCAATAATTTTTTCAATTTATTATTGAGCTTTATAGCGTTTTTTCTGTTTATCCAAAATACGAATAACCTATTAAAGTAACAGCAGAAAAAGACTTTACAATTTGGGGAATCGTTACATATTCCATAAAGAATCACATTCAAAAGAAACGGTAAGCATAAAATAATAAATGATGTATATGGTTGCCCAGTTTAAAGAAAACTTTTTTGACAATTATTCTACGGAAGATGTCCGGATAGAAGCAACGCTGCGTGCCATCGCCATAGAAAACGAATCAAAAAAGGTAAAAATTAACTGGAATTGCTAAGAGTTATTGTAAATTTTTCAACTTACTGAAATAAGGTTGTCTCAACCAAATCGCCCCATCTCCCACAGCCACAAACCGTTGCTTGGCACGTGTTAAGGCCACATTTAATAAGTTAGGTTTGGATGAAGCCCAGGAAGCAGCCCCTTTAGACTTCTCATCCAGCCCCAGACATAAAATTACACCTGCTGCTTGCTTACCTTGAAACGTATGGACTGTTCCGATGTGGGCGTCCAACCACTTTTTTAGTTCGTTGTCTTCTATTGATTTATAAGTAGCCAGTGCTTGCTTAATAGGCTGACGTAATTCTTTTTTCAAGATGGATGGTATTTCCGAGAATGGAGAGATCACGAACAAATCGGGCAGATCCTGTTGGTGGCATATCTCATCAATGATCATTTGCCTGATCAGAGCACCTTGTTCCGGTACGTAATGCCGTCCACTCACCTTGCCCTCCACCTGCACAAATCCATTCTGCATAAACAGTAGAGAACTATCTGCCAAAGTAGAGTTATACATCATGCCATTATATGCGATCTCATTGGCTATGGAAAACATCGGGTCGACACAGCGGCGATGCACCCGTAGCGGAGAGCCGGTCCAAATATCATTCGTTATCCAACCATACGGATTGGCACGATCGACCATTGACTGAACAGAAAGAGAAGTCTGTATCTGTGTTTTATCCAATCCGAAATGACGGCTGATATTATTGACAATCTGCTCAGGTATTGTAACAACGGGTTCTATCTGAAAAGGATCTCCTACGATAACAGCCCGTTTAGAGCGCCAGATAGCTCCTGCCGCCGCTTGTGGAACAGCCTGCCCTGCCTCGTCTACAAATAGCCAGGGGATTGTTCCTGTTCCCATTTGACTAAACATGCGTTGAATGGAAGCAAATGTGGAAGAAATAACAGGGACTATCAGCCAAAATGTATTCCACATCGCCTGTATTTCTTTTTCCGTAAGATCTCCTCCTGTTTTAAGAAAACTGAAGAAACCCTCCAGCGTTGTTTTTATGCGGCTCGACATGACATTGGCTCGCAGTATAAACAACTCGTTCACTTTCATTGCTTCAATGAACAACTCGGATTGCAATTGTTTAAGTCTCTTCGAATACCAAGGAGAGGTTTCCTGTACCTCCTTTGATTCGATCCGTTGCCAGTATGAAGCATCGGCGTAGGCTCCTTTCAATTCCTGACGGGCGGCTTCAATCGATTTCGACAACTGGGCATAGTCGCCATTTAGTCTGTTATATTCCTTTTGGCTTTGTTCTTGTATTTTTCTTTGTTTTTCTGTACGTAAGCCAAGTGTTTGCAACAAGGCTTTCTGCTTGGTTATCTCTTCAGATAATTGATTATATTCCGAGAAAGCAGCAGTTAAGACCTTTTTATATTGGGTTCGCACCGCCTTATTAAACCAATAGATAAAAAAGCCAGGGCGATTAGATTGCAATAGTTTCAATTCCACCATAGCATCTTCTTTTTGTTGTTTACCTCTTTCTATCTCAGCAGACAATAAACCTTTCTCCTCAAGCAGTCCATCCAGTTCCTCACTGACATGAGATAAATAGCTTTCAGCTTCTTCAAGCCGAATACGAAGTTTTTCTAAGTTTTCCGCATCTTTCATAAAACCAGTTAGACGGAATTTCTCAGTCTCCACCTCTTCAAGTTTATTTTTAAAAGACGCGACAATATTCAGCCATTCTTCTTTTGTTGGTTTATGGTTCTTCAGATGCTGTTTTAAAGTATAGGTTTCCTTCTCCGAGTCACCATCCCAAATGCTGTATATCAATTTTCGTTGATTCTCTTTATTGCCCATTACAGCGGCAATTAGTCCCCAACTCTCTTCACCCAAGCATTCCTCACTCACTTGCCGGAAATAGCCAACCTGATCCGAATAGCCTTTTGCCTCTTTTTTTAAAGGAAGCTCTTTCGATATATTTTCTACCGCACCGTTATTGGATGAAGCGACAACTATACCTCCGTCACAAATTGATGAATCCGGCGCATAAATAAACGCCCGATATGTTCCACTACTCACTTGCACTTCACCTATCTTGCGGAATGCTTTTGCCGGATCAATAAAGTTTACCATCTTTTTGGCTCGTTTCACCAGAATAGCGGCGATGATATCTCTTAGTAAAGTAGTCTTTCCAGTGCCCGGAGGTCCGTTTACCGAGAATATACCCTCCTGTTTTTCCCCTGATAACTCTTTACAGACAGTATTCACGGCAAACTGTTGCATCAAACTCGCTGCATAGGGAGATGGCCAACAACCATCTGGATAATTCTCCGGGATCAAGCATTCTCTTAATATCTCTGGATGAAGCGACAGATCGGAATGAACAAAGTCTTTATTCAAGCAGGCATTCAGATAATTACGGAAAGCGGTATTGTAACTTCCTTTTTCGGATGAAGTAATTATTCGCTCCAAATCATCGATGTAGAAACTGTTTAATAGGTCTGCATTCGCTTCTTCCTTATCTGAAGTATTGTTTTTCTTGTATATTTCTTCTATTCGAACATATATTTCAGTATCTGGCGAAGTGCTCCACTTTAAGTCTTGTATGATTAAAGTTTGTATCTGTTGAAGATTTTCCAACGTCTGGATCTTCGACAAATAACTTGAGTAATCTTCCGCAAGTTCCTTCCTATTCTCGCCCAATCGCTCTAACAAGTTCTTTCTCAATTTATCAAAATCTTCCGACCAGGAATCGGTATTCACTTTACCTGCCTCCAACTGTCTCAAAGCCCATGGCATAGTAGAAAATCCTAATGTGCTTTGTATATATACTCCTTGATTATCCAATTTAAGAGAAGCATAGCATACTTTGGCATTTGTTACGTTCGGATTATTACTTTCATCTTTAAAGAAATCTTTCACGAAATCAGAAACAGACATTTGAGAAAACACCCCTATATAGATAGTGTATTGAATTGTTTTTTTCGGGTCTTTGGATTCCAAAGGGAGCATCCAAGGAAGTTCCTTCAGTGGCTTTATACTTTTATCTTTGGGTAAAAGAGCTGGAGAAAAATGTTCTAACTTATGCCAGCAAGAGAGTATCTGCATATAATCCATATTATTTTTATCTTATTGACTTTTTATTCATCTATGATGTAACTTATTACAAATCAATACATCTTCGATAAAATACAACAGTAGCCATTGATTTATACATAAACAAATTGTATCAGATCTATTTTTCCATCACCTTACCATTCAAAATCTCATTAGCAGGCATTATACATCCAACTCAGATGGCAGTAAATGTCACTTTTGGGCAATTATTCAACAGTTGATTAACCAATGGCCTCATAATTATATTTTGATTTCTATTTTGTTTCTTGAGTGTTTGTTGTATAGAATCTTCTTCTGTTTTATTAGAATTAACATGCGTGTAAATTTAGGTGGTTACAATACTGCTATGCCTTAGTAGACTTTGAATATACTTGATATCGACATCTTCTTCTAATAAACAATATGGCATAGCTATGACGGCTCACATAAGTAATATTTAGAAATGCAATAAAAAACAGAATGACGATAATTAAACGTAAAACGTTTATAATTAAGTATTTTGCAAGAATTGCAGAACAGACAGACCTGCAAAAGAAAACAAAATATTGCAGCGTTTCAGTTACCAGACTGTTAGCCGCCTGTTTCGGAAACAACGGCAGGTAACCGAATTTTTACCGATAGGAACAAAGCGGATTTGTATTCACTGTTTATCAATGTTTTGCATGCCAAAGGACGCTTTTCAAAGGAGTATTTTTACAACCTAAAAAAGAGCGTTATGAAAGTAGAAAAATTCAAGGTGCTGCTCTACCTGAAAAAGAGCGAGCCGGACAAGACCGGCAAGGCCCCGATCATGGGACGGATCACCCTCAACCGCACGATGGTGCAGTTCAGCTGCAAGCTCTCCTGTACCCCTGGGCTATGGAACGCGCGTGAGAGCCGATTGAATGGCAAGAGCCGGGAAGCGGTGGAGACCAATGAAAAGATAGAGAGGCTGCTGCTTGCCGTACACTCGGCCTTCAATTCCCTCATGGAAAGGAAAAAGGATTTCGATGCCGCCGCGGTCAGGGACATGTTCCAGGGTAACGCGGGCATGCAGATGACCCTGCTCAAACTTCTCGACCGGCACAACGAGGAGATGAAGACCCGTGTCGGCGTGGACCGTGCGCCGACGACAATGTCGACCTACGTGTACACCCGGCGCACCCTTGCCGAATTCATCAAAACGGAATTCAAGGTCTCGGACCTCGCCTTCGGACAGCTCAACGAGCAGTTCATCCGTGACTATCAGGACTTCTGCCTGGAAAGGAAGAAACTGGCTATGGAGACGGTGCGCCATTACCTGTCCATCCTAAAAAAGATCTGCCGCATCGCCTACAAGGAAGGGCACTCGGAGAAATACCATTTCTGCCACTTCAAGCTGCCCAAGCAGAAGGAGACAACACCGAAAGCACTCAGCCGTGAGAATTTCGAGAAGCTGCGTGATCTGGAGATACCGGAAAAACGCAGGTCACATGTCATCACCCGAGACCTCTTCCTCTTTGCCTGTTACACCGGCACTGCCTATGCCGATGCGGTAAGCATCACCCGGGAGAACCTCTTCACGGATGACGAGGGCAGCCTCTGGCTGAAATACCGGCGAAAGAAGACCGACTACCTCGGACGCGTCAAGCTGCTGCCGGAAGCACTCGCGTTGATCGAGAAGTACCGTGACAATACCCGCACCACCCTCTTCCCGCCGCAGGACTACCACACGCTCAGGGCAAACATGAAATCCCTGCGCCTGATGGCGGGGCTGAGCCAGGACCTTGTCTACCACATGGGAAGGCATTCTTTCGCCTCATTGGTCACGCTCGAGGAGGGAGTGCCGATCGAGACCATCAGCAAAATGCTGGGACACTCCAACATAAAGACTACCCAGATATATGCCCGTGTAACCCCGAAGCGACTGTTCGAGGACATGGACAGGTTCGTCGAGGCAACCCGCGATTTGAAACTTATTCTTTAATCCTTAAACAATTATTATCATGCGCAGTACATTCAAGCTTTTATTCTACATCAACCGTAACAAGGTAAAATCGGACGGCACGACCGCCGTCCTCTGCCGGATCAGCATCGACGGAAAGAAATCGGCTGTCACGACAGGCATCTATTGCAAACCCGGAGACTGGGACAGCAAGAAGTGTGAAATCAAAACAGCCAGGGAGAACAACCGCCTTGCCGCCTTCCGAAGCCGGCTGGAAGAGGCGTACGGGAACCTGCTGAGGAACCAGGGAGTGGTCACGGCCGAGCTGCTCAAGACCACCGTATCCGGTGCCAATTCCGTGCCGGAATACCTCCTGCAGGCCGGAGAGGTGGAACGCGAACGGCTTAGGGTCCGCTCCAAGGAGATCAATTCCACCTCCACCTACCGCCAGTCGAAGACCACGCAGCTTAACCTCAGGCAGTTCATCGAATCCCGCGGGATGAAGGACATCGCCTTTTCGGATATCACCGAAGAGTTCGCCGAATCGTTCAAGGTCTTTCTCAAGAAGGAGCTGGGACACAGGAACGGACACGTGAACCACTGCCTGTGCTGGCTCAACCGGCTCATCTACATCGCCGTGGACCGGGAAGTATTGCGTGCCAACCCGATAGAGGACGTGGCATACGAGAGGAAAGAAGCACCTAAACTAAGGCATATCAGCCGCAGTGAACTGAAGCGGATGATGGAAACCCCGCTGCCCGACCCGATGATGGAGCTGGCGCGCAGGACGTTCATCTTCTCCTCGCTGACCGGTCTGGCCTACGCGGATACGAGGGCTCTCCATCCCCGTCACATCGGAACGACCTCGGAAGGAAGAAGGTATATCCGCATCCGCCGCGCCAAAACGGACGTGGAGGCGTTCATCCCGCTGCATCCCATAGCCGGACAGATACTGGATCTTTACAACACCACGGATGACGACAGGCCGGTATTCCCGCTGCCGGTCCGCGATGTCCTCTGGTACGAGGTACATGGAATGGGCGTGGCATTAGGCATGAAAGAGAACCTGTCCTACCACATGGCCCGGCATTCGTTCGGGACCCTGACACTGACCGCGGGCATTCCGATAGAGAGCATCGCCAGGATAATGGGCCATACGAATATCGACAGCACGCAGGTCTACGCCCAGGTCACCGACCGGAAGATATCCTCGGACATGGACCGGCTGATGGAAAGAAGAAAGCCTGCGGCCGGCAAGGAAGCCGCAGGCTAAATAAAAAAATTGCCGCCGGAATTGTATTTACGATTCCGGCGGCAATCCTTAAACTTGAATACGATATTATACCAATGCTGCGTGATAGTTCTCCTCCAACAGCTTCTCGATGTCCGACTGCCTGTACAGGATCTTCCCGCCAAGCTGGATATAGGGAATCCGCCCTTGGTCCCTGTAATCCTGCAGGCACCTGCGGCTGATCCTCAACGTTCCGGAAAGCTCCCTGTCAGTCAGGAACCGTTCCCCGTTGAAGGGAGGACGGTTGTCACGGGCAAGACGCTCCACTTTTTCTCCATGTTGTCCAGCAGGGCAAAGAACCTGCGGACACGTTCGTTCTCCTTGTCGATAATGCCTTCCATCTCTTCCGCTCTTTAAAGGTTTCCGTTCTTCCTTCCTTCTCTCATTGCCTTCTCCTTGCGTCTGATGCCGACGTAGGCCATCAGCTTCTCCACATCCTCTGGCTTGTAATAGAACTTGCGCTGGAGGCGGGTGAACGCCAGCCGTCCGGTATCGCGGAGTGTCTGCAGGGTACGTGGCGAGATGTCAAGGCGCAGGCAGACATCCTGGCCGTCCAGTCACTCTCCGGGTTCCTTACAGCGGTTTCTCTCATACAGTCTGTCCACATGTGCGGACAGGTTCTCGGCGCGTGCCAGCATCCTCTCAAGGACACAGACTTCAATGTAGTATATTTCCATACGCTCAATTTTTAATGTTCGTTGATGCGAATGTAAAGAAAGAAACGATATCTGCCAAACAGAACCAGTCCGTTGGCAGGAATAGTCATGGATATTCAGTTTTTGTCATATGGAGCGTGAGAGGAAAAAGATTTTGCAAGCAGGTCGGTATTCCCGTCCCCCTCATGGAAAGTCGGCAGGACGGGAATACTACGGTAGTGAAAAGAAAAATCCCTGCCGATCCATATGAAACCGGCAGGGAGAATAACAATTGGAGGAGGCACCCCTGATGTAACTGTACTTTTTCAAGTCTGCCATGAACTACTCGGTGGTATCGATCTTGACCGTCCCCCGTACAGTTTTCCCTGTGCTGCCCGGAAAAATTCACCATGCTCATCAGTCATGATTGAAACAACGATCCTTGCACAGGATATATGCACAAACTCACCAGTGTTAACAGCGGCTATCAGGTCACGTCTGACAATTCATATCTCTTTTCGATTCATACGGTTAATAATTTAGTTCTTAATTTATGGAATGACTTTAGTTTTTCGTCCAGGAACGGAAGGTTGTTCGGAGTCGGATACTCTGTGAAGTTCCGGGCTATCAGTTCATGGGGGGGGGACAGCGCCAAAGATTTCTTTTGACCGAACGACGTGTTTGATATTCATTGTGATAAAAAAAGTCATCGAATGGGTACATGGGCAGGCTGATGGTTACAATAAAGACTTGAAAATTATATCCGACTGTTTGATGCAAAAAGATTCAAAAGTAGGACAAATGAAGGGTAGCAATAAAAAAAGTAAGGTCAATGATATGTATAAAACGATTGATACGGTCTTCATAGACATGATTATGCTATAATAATATACTTATAAAGAAAGATTCTTGCTAACATTTTGTTCGTTCTCATAGGTAATCACTACCTTTGCAAATATCATCAATCTATTATCGCATACTTGCAATACAAACTGAATATGGGAACAGAAAAGATAAACAGGCTAAAAATTGTATTGGTAGAACAAGCTAAAACAGGAAAGTGGTTAGCCGGACAGTTGGGAAAGAACGAGTATTCCGGTCGAAGCTTACGAATATGCGGCAAGCGAAAAATCGGCTGTTGAGTGGATTATGGAACATTATACTGTAACCACAGATAGGAAAAGTGACATCACCAATGCTCCGAATGATTGGGCGCGTAAACATAAAGACGAGAAATATATCTTCAATCTGCAGCCTCAAATGATCAGTGTGTTGGTGCAAACAGCGGATATTGTGAAAAAATTACCTAAATTAAAGTTTAAAGAATAATATGAAAGAGAACCAGTTTTTTGAACAGCAAACCATGTCTTCAAGAATTAAGGCTAGTATTGTTTCTGAGTATTTTCCTAAGTATTGTAATATTATAATTAATAAACATAAACCAAAAGAATTAAGATATATAGACCTATTCGCTGGTCCTGGAAAGTACGAAGACGGAAACGAATCAACCCCTTTATTAGTTGCACGAAACTGCTTGAAAAATAGTTTTTTGCAACAACACGTTCGATTCATATTTAATGATAATACTTATAAAGAACAATTAGAGACAAATTTCATGACGGAATTTCCACTAGGAACTTTTACTATTAATCCATTTTTTTCTAACCGTACAGTCGGAGAATGGAAACCAATAACGCAATATTTGATTAAAAGTACTCACGTGGGGCGTTGCAATGAATCTCCCGCACTACTCTTTATAGACCCTTTTGGATATAAAGGTATTGAAACAAATGTACTTGCTCAATTTTTGCAAAATTGGGGGAATGAAATTTTTTTATTCATAAATACTAAAAGAATACATCCTGCATTAGAAAATGAAAAATTTGAGCCCTTAATGCGTGATTTGTTCCCAACAACCTATGAAACAATTAAATCAGATCGAAAGTTTAAACAATCCGTATCTGAAAGGCTTCAACTTATTATAGATAACTTAGGTTTAGAATATCAAAAGATATTAGGTACAAGAGTATATTACACTGCATTTCGTTTTCAAGAAGAAGATATAGATACCGCCAGTCATTATATTGTACATCTAACAAAAGGTAAAAGAGGATTTGATTTGATAAAAACGATCTACAATGATTTCGCTAATGTTGGTACTATTTTCGATGGCATAAATACTTATACTTTTGATGTAAAGAAAATAATCAATCCTATCACTGAATTGTTCGATATAGGAGAGCAAAATATAGACAATTTAAAGCAAGCCATTTATACCTCATATTGCGGAAAAAGCATTTCAGCTTTTAATCTATTTGAGGAACATCAAATAACAGGTAACTATTGTAGGTCTCATTATTCTAAAGCTTTAAGAAAATTAGTATCTGAAGGATTATTAGAGGCTTCATTTACTGATAACAAGAATCATCTTGTTTCTGTTCTTATTTCAAAAGATTGTATATTGAAATTCAAATAATGGCAACAACATCAATAGAATGGACTGATAAAACTTGGAATCCTATTACAGGATGTACCAAGATTTCCGAAGGGTGTAAGCATTGCTATGCCAATGTTATGACAAACCGCTTACGAGGAATGAATAATCCTAAATACAGTCAAGGTTTTAAGGTAACTCTGCATCCTAATGACTTACTTGAACCAACAAAATGGAGAAAGCCCTCTATGGTTTTTGTATGTTCGATGAGTGATCTTTTTCATAAAGATATACCTTTTGACTTCATTGATAGCGTCTTTAATGTTATTCGAGATACTCCTCAGCATATATATCAAATTTTAACAAAAAGAGCTGAACGTATGAATTTATATTTCAAGGAACGAGCAATACCATCAAACGCATGGGTTGGAGTTACAGTAGAAAATAAAAAAACAAAATACAGAATGAATTATATCAGAGATTTAGGTGCTGAAGTAAAGTTTATTTCTTGCGAGCCTTTGTTAGAAGATTTAGGTGCAATGAATCTTACTGGAATAAATTGGATTATAGTTGGAGGAGAAAGTGGTGTTCAGGCTCGACCTATGAAAGAAGAATGGGTTCTGAATATTAAAGAGCAGGCTAAAACTAATCATATTCCATTTTTCTTCAAGCAATGGGGAACTTGGGGGATTGACGGAATTAGGAGAAACAAAAAAGCAAATGGTAAATTATTGGATGGCATAATCATCCAGGAAATGCCTGTACAAAATAATAAAAAGCTTATAATATAGAGTGCTATGAGTAAATGGTGGAATAGAATACACAATTTTATTATAGACCAAGAAAGACTCGATTCTGAATTGAATTGGATTAAAAAGGTTTGGTATATTATCCTTGTAATAACTACAAGCATATACGTTTTTTATAATTTCTCAGATTTGGTTTCTTTTACTTTTTTTGAGAAGTTCAATGGTAAGAATCTCATATTTATTGTATGGATTGTTTTACTACTTTTGCCCCTATTTGATAATTTTGAAGGATTTGGAATTCGCTTTACTAGGCACGCACAAAAAGTATCTAGAGCCTCTAAAGAAATAGCAGACGAATTATTAAATAATCCAAACAAAGATATTGAAGAATTAAAGAAAGAATTAGAAAATATTTCAAAAAATATCGAACAATGAGTGGTTTTTATAATAGAGATTTAGCTTTTAAATACATAAAGGAAACTATAGACGATGGATTATCTAAGATGGGAGATATCAAATTGGATAACTCGATTTGTGATAGTTGGATTACATATTCGCAAAAAATTCTTGAATTAACAACAAAGGATTATAATCCTTCTATACTATTAAACTATTTAAGAATTATTGCTAGTTTTGGAATATCAACAAATCCTCATCAAAAAATAAGCACATGTCTTGAATATCTTATAGGAGTTTTAAAACTTTTATAATATAGTATTTGATGCTTTGTTTCGTAAGCTAAGAAAAGTCTGGACAGGCGTACTTAGATCTTATTTGAAAGTTAAGAGGACGTGCTACGGTTTCGTAAATATGCGAAACTAAGTGGATGAATGGAGAGATGGACTTGATGGATAATAATCACGGACTGTCGGAAAATTTCGATTTTACGATAAGAGTTTTCTGAAATATGGTACGATCTTGTTGTTCCATTTTGATTTAGAAATATCTGTGAGTGGAATTTTCATGAAAGTGGGTTTCTTCCGTGAAGGTATGGATTAGGTCTACTAGGATAAGATGTACGGTAGCTCATTCTAACAAATGGTCAATTTAATTGATAAATCAAAGATATTTGGCTACTTGTATGTGTAGTTCGATTCCTAGTAGCAGATCTCCATTCCTGATTTTAGGTTGAATTCCTAAATGTTTTCGCAATATTTTAAATTCTCATATACAGTCATTTTGTTTCACTCTACAAAGTAAAGCTATATTCCGCCCTTTCATAATGATATGCTCTTGTTAAGGCTTCTAAAGGCTGGTTATCGAAATGATACGTCCCATCTGTACAGATGTCTCCGGTTCCCCAGTGACAAAACTATTCCCCAAGAACAATTCATACTGTTTCTTGATTACGGAGTCGACTGACCATCGATAATGCTCGAAGTCAAGCTTTGACATCCAGTTGGTGATACGGCAACGGTGGCTTTTTTGCTGCTGATATGCAGCGTCACACATATATGTTTTTTGCATCCGTCCAAAAAGAGACTGGCAAATGCTTCACGCTACTCGTCCGTAACTCCTTGTCCTTATAATATACCTCCTTCCTAGTATAAGGTGCAAGTAGGTGTCCTACCCATCCAGTCATTTATAGGATTTGTTATAACAATTTCTCTCATATAATCTGTCTCCACACGTTGACAGATTTTTGACACACGTCAGTATTCTTTCGAACCATGAGAGGCAAGCGCGACCGGCACACAGGCAGGAATAGTCATGGATAGTCAGCTCTTGTCATATGGGAAGGAAAAAGAAAGCCGAAGCGGGTCTGGATTCACTACCCCCTTTGGGTATGTGAAAAGAATGTTGCGATGAAAGAAAAAATTCCTCTTCACGCATGGATGAAACCATGCCGGAAGTCCGGCAATAAAAAGATGTGGCTTCTCTACCCGGGTAAATGCCATGATTACGGATTTCTTCTTGTTCCTATACTATCAGGCCGATTACCTTCAGGTTAAATATTTATCCAAAATATCCGAATCCAACCCATGACAGACGCGGATGGGAAAGATGATATACCACCGGATATGCGTATAGCCATATAACCGGACATGAAGATACGACGATAACGATACGTCCTTCTATCGGAATAAGGATATAGCGGGATGCACGGATAACCATATATGATTATCGGAACAGCGGTATGGCATGACAGCACCCGTATACCTGGTTTATCGGTATTTCAAATGTTTCAAAAACCTCTTTGACAGGTTACCATCCGGGATGATCGCCTGAATTCGCATGTACCGGACTTTCTATTTACCTGATTAGCAAACAGCCGGATTACATTCGGTTATTTGTCGGAATCTGTCATTCCGTAACGGTTCCTGCCATCCGTTTTTTCTCTGTGGCTATCGCTCTTTTTCTCGTGGCATCATGGTCTGTTACCGGATGGGCAGAGTCACTCCATCACAAGCATGAATTATAGCGTAACCATATTTGTATATAGCCGTTGATACGCTATCCGGATAATGCTATCACAGAATTGCGATATAGCCGGATATCTTTATTTTGATATCCGGAAGGGTGCGTGCTCCCTTCCGGATACAGATATCTTAAAATCTCCATTTGCAGATGTGTATAAGTAGCAATCCGTTAATGGAGACGATGAAAAAACAATAAGGCATATACGGTTACATGTCCATTTCTCCATTTGCAGAAGTGTAGAAGTATCAATCCATTAATGGAGATAATGAAGAAAAACCATGAAACATATACGGCTCACTGCCGCTCTCCATTTGTAGATGTGTAGAAGTAACAATTCATTAATGGACAATAGGGCATGTAAAGGGCAGATTTTCCATATATTCGTCTCCTTATTCCCGAATTATGGGCGTAAGTCACATGGTTATGGAGAGATATCCGTCCTTTTATAGGGAGAGCAACCAGCAAGTACCTGATAGAAATGCCTCGCAAACCACAGGGGAATAGCCATACAATGGATTGATACACAATAATTATTGGATAAACGTGGTCCGCTCCTGCGGACAGCAAGTTGTGTTTTCGTTAAACGAAAACAGGACGGTTTAACGGCAGGTATGCCGCTAAACCCTCTGTTAATCAGGCTCCGAAGTTGCCTAATTTTTTATGAAAACATTTTTTCTATCTTAAATACTGATGAGAAAATAATGTAGTATACGACCTGATATACATTTATCTTCAGCAAACTAAATGTCGATAAACCGATCATCCCTACGTAAATGGTTGATAATAGCGCCCAAATTATCCAAAAACGCCACCTTTTCTTTTATGAATCCCAACAAAATATAGAAATATACAAAAACAATCGCAAGCTTATTCGTGGGACTTTATCTTTCAGACAAAAAGTCCATTTTTTATATTATTTTTTCTTGTCTCTTTTATGAAATTAAAAAAACAAGAAAAAAAATGCTAATCCAATTTTACTTTAATTCGTCTGCAAGGTCTTTTATACAGAACGTCCATTTAAATGAGCTCATGAAAAGGTATGTAAGATAAAATTGTCTAATAAAAAATAGTAACTATGTATACAACTATAAAAGAAAAGGTAGGAATGCTAATTTTGGTGATGTTGTTGATTTGCGGAGCTGTAAACGCCCAACATTGGCGTCACTATTGTTACTATCCTTCTAATCGGATTGTTACCGTTGTGGTTAAATCGGACATGCTCCATTATATCAGCAACCGATTCAATCGAAAGGAAAGATTGGCAATGGCTATGGCTTACTTGAAAACGAACAAATATCTGACGATTAAACAATATGCCAAGATGACGCAACTCAGTAGAGCTGCGGCAGAAGCTGAACTGGATGCTTTTGCCATGGATAAGAAAAATCCCATACAACTCGTAATTAGAGGGAAAAAGAAAATATATACCAAAAGATAATAGGATATGAAAAAGATTTGGAAACTACTGATGCTGGGAGTGACAGTCTTGTTTTTGCTGCAATCCTGTGTGACTGTACGCAAGTCTCGTCATCCCCATCACCACAGGCATTGTATGGTCATTAACTCACAGATTACGGATATGACTAAGTTAAATACACCTTCCATCTATATGGCAAGTGAATCCCCGACTGTTTATGAGCATAAAGGATGACAAGGAACTGGTGGAGCTAACGGCTAAGGAACCGGAGAAAGGTTTCCGCTATCTGATGACAAAATATAAGGAAGCGGTTTACTGGCATATCCGAAGGTTGGTTGTAACCCATGAAGATGCACAGGATGCAACGCAAGAAACTTTTATAAGGGTATTCAGGTCATTATCCGATTTTAAAGGCGAATGCACTTTACGTTCCTGGGTATACCGTATTGCCACCAACGAAGCTTTGCGCCTGTTGGATCGGTATAAAAAAGAGGAACGGGTGTCATTGGATGATTCTTCGAGTGAGCTAAGCAATCTGATGGCTGATGAATTTGTCGATTACAATGATTTGGAAGCTGTAAAGTTGCAAAAAGCCATTTTATCCTTGCCTACCAAGCAACAGCTGGCTTTTAACTTACGATACTATAATGATTTGGGATATGATGAGATTGCCGGAATTATCGGTTCAACAACTGATGGTGTAAAGTCCAGCTATCATATTGCCAAAGATAAGATTGTCAAATACATGAATGCTAACAATTAGATGTATGAAAGAAGATTTTGATTTCGACCGCGTAGGTAAACGGCTGCCTTATACTGCGCCGGACGGTTTCTTGGATGATATGGAAAACAATGTATGGGAAACTGTAAAATTGGAGATACTTCCTTCCAAGCCCAAACGCAACTTTCGCCTTTGGTATTCTGTGACGGGAGGACTTGTGGCGGCAAGTATTGCATTATTGGTTGTCTTCAACTTATTACCCCATGATTCAAGTAATAGTTTTGAAGATGTGGAAAAGGCTTTTGCCAATCTGAGCAGCAGCGATCAGGATTACCTGTTTGCGACTTATCAGTATGATCTGTTTATGAACGAATAATAACAAAGGAAATGAAGAATATCACTAAAGTAGTTGTACTTGCCTTGGTCATGATTGTGTTCCATGTAAATACGTATGCCCAAAAGAGTGAGCAGCAGCGTATGACCCGTGAACAACTGGCCGAGACACAGGCTCAGTTTATAGCTAATGAAATGGCGATGGATAACAAAACGTCCCGGCAGTTTGTGGAAACTTTCTGCCAGTTCCAAAAAGAAATCTGGGCATTAGGTCCCCGACCGAAAAGAGAGAAAGCCCATCTTTCGGATAAAGAGGCTGAACAAGCCATGAACGAAAGGTTTGCCCATAGTCAGAAGATACTTGACCTACGTAAGAAGTATTATTTGAAGTACAGCAAATTTCTGACTCCCACGCAAATAGAGAAAGTATATGTATTGGAAAGAAGAATGATGAACCGGCTGTTTCAACGTTCTCAAAATAAAGATAAACGTAAATAAACAATGAAAATTATGAAATTAAAAGCTTTTGGCATATTTTGTTTGTCGTTCTTCATGACGACAGCTATGTCTTCTTGTGACAGTGATGAGATTACAGACCAACCGGGAGAAGTATCCGGCAGCGGAAATCCAACCTTGACAGTTCTTGCCGAACAAGTGGCTGGAAGCGACGGATATGATGAAAATGGGGTTACTGCGTTGAATCTACCAAGTTCGCAGGATGTAAGTAATATTTACAGTGGCTTGAAACTGAATTTCTCGCTGTCTGGAATCACTAGAATAGAGTTGGAAAGTGTAGACGGCTATGCCTTGGCCGGAACAACAGGCATTCAATGGGGAGATTCAGGGGAAGCGTTGACCGGGGAAGTGGAAAACGCCAACTCCATCCTGGTGTTCAATGCCCCGGATGAAAACGGATTGACTCCCGGAAAAGACTACTCCATTTTTACCTTGCCTTGCAACCTTTATGGAGGTTATCGCCTGTCTATCTATCGGGAAGGCCTCGTGGCACATTATTTCGGTGTGCATCAAACGGTGGAAATGGGCTCATTCATCACACCCGCTGACCTGATTGAAAGTGAATTGGAGTTTGACGACCCGGATGCGCCGCTTGTAGAAGAAGAACGACCGGAACTGGATGCTACGACTACGGCACTTCTCCGTCAATATCAGCAGAACCCTACAGAGGAAAACAAGCAGGCTTTGCTGGATCAAATGGGTGTTCGTTATGATAAAGTGGTAGCCCGTAAAAAAGCGAAGCTCCGCGAATTGGAAAGAGAAGCCCTCACCTTGGATGTGGTGGAAGAAATGCAGGAGATTGTGGACGAGATGGTAGATAACCGTGACATCCGGCTCGAACAGCAGTTCCTGCGTCTTATCGACCCCCGAAATGATGAAAATCCGAATGATGCGTGGATGGTGCTGAGAGGGGCTTCCGCTCCCAATGCCTACATCGGTTATGCTCCCGTTACCAATGCGGAATATGCAGCATTCAAGTCAGACTTTACATATGAAGACGGACAGGATAATTATCCGGTGGTGAATGTCACCGTAGAGGAAGCCACAGCCTATTGCGATTGGCTGGCGCAGAATGACCCGACGCACAGCTACCGTCTGCCGACCGATGAAGAATGGATCTTAGGTGCCGGACACATGCCCAAAGATGTTTTGATGAATGCGGGTCATGTGGAGACGGGTCTGACAGCGGTAGATGCTTACAGCCAGACAACCGGTGCTTGCGGAGGTATTGACTTCTGGGGCAATTGCTGGGAATGGACTATTTCAACGGATGCTGAGGGACAGTATATCATCAAAGGCGGCAGCTGGGATTCGGAACGCGATGATTGCCGCAGCGAAAAATCAGACGTCGTTCGTTCCGGAGGCCAAGGCTATGCCAACGTCGGTTTCAGAGTCGTAAGAACAGATCTCATCTAATTATCTAATCACATTACATGATGAAAAAAATATTTTTAGCAATGGCTGTTGCCATTGTGACGGCCACTGCTGTGTCCGCACAGAAGGATGACAGCGACTCAAAAATAACAGTATCGATTCATCAGACCGACCAGGAAGACGGGTATGAAGGGAGTGCCGAACAGCGTTGTGGCATCCGATTTAACCTTCCGATGGCAGGTGTGGTGAAGATAGAAGTGGAAAGTGTGGACGGTCTTCCGCTGGCTGGTACGGCAATCACCCGCCAGGATGCTTTTGGGAAAACCGTAGTCGGTGATATGGCGCATACCAGCACCATCATTACCTACATCTCCAGTGAGAAGTCCGGGTTCATCCCCGGAAAGGACTACTACATTTCCACCCTCCCCTGCAATCTGTATGGAGGATACAGGTTCTCCATTTACAAGGACGGTCTGGTGGCACACTATTTCGGAGTACATCAGAAAGTAGAGTTGGGTGAGTTCATCAGTCCTGATGATTTGGTGGAAAGTGAACTGGAGTTTGACAAGCCCGGTGCACCGCTGGTGGAAAAAGGGCGGCCTAAAATGGATTCCAAGACACATAAGCTCTTTGTCCTATACCGGAAGAATCCGACGGAAGCCAACAGACAGGCGTTACTCGACCAGATGGGGGTACGCTACGACAAAGTAGTGGCCAGAAAGAAGAACAAGCTGCGCGAACTGGAACGCGAAGCCCGTACTTACAGTATTGTGGAACACATGCAGGGTATCGTTGATGAGATGGTGGAGAACCGTGAAACACGAATCCGGCAACAGTTCCTCCGTTTCATCGACCCCCGAAGGGACGATAATCCGAAGGATGCGTGGATGGTGTTGCGTGGGGCTTCTGATGCAACGGCTTATATCGGGTATGCTCCCGTCACCAATGCCGAGTATGCTGCCTTTAAACCCGGTTTCACTTACAAATCAGGGCAGGACAATTATCCGGTAGTGAACATTTCCCTCCAGGATGCCCAAGCCTACTGCCAATGGCTGACGGCTCAGGATAGCAAGCATATCTATCGATTGCCCAGTGAAGAAGAATGGATCTTGGGTGCCGGACACATGCCTAAAGATGTAGCCATGAATGCCAATCATGTGGAGTCGGGGCTGACTGCCGTAGATGCCTACAAGCAATCTACCGGTGCCTGCGGAGGGATTGACTTTTGGGGCAACTGCTGGGAGTGGACCACTTCAACGGACGTCGACGGACAGTATCTTGTAAAAGGGGGCAGTTGGGATGCCAAACGTGACGACTGCCGCAGCGAGAAATCGGACGATGTGCGATCCGGAAACAAAGGCTATGCCAATGTGGGGTTCCGGGTTGTCAGAACAGATACTCCCCAATCCAAATAGACAGAGATTATTATCTACTTTTTATCAACTCATAATAGAAATTTAGTATGAAAAGAATGTTTTTAATGATGGCCATTGCCATCGCTACCACCTTGCAGGTGTCTGCACAGGAAAGTAAAACCAAGCTCACTACGCAACAGCGGACTGAACAGCGCATCAAGGAAATGGATGAAAAGCTGACCCTGAGCGATGAGCAGAAAACGAAAATCCGTGAATTGTATGCGGATTTCAACAAGCAGAAATATCCCCGTGAAAAGCGCAGGGAAGCCCTCGAAAAACTGACGGCGGACATCTGCCTTCTGCTGACAGCCGAACAGCAAACGGTCTACAAGCAGATGATAGAACAGTCAATCGCTGACATGAAGAAAGGAAAGCGTGGTCAGTCGAAAGAATGATTTACTGCGAATACAGCGGCAGCGCATGATAATCATAACTATTCTTTTGTACATGAGCATTTGGGCATCAGCTACACCATGCAGATATACAGATTCAGACTTCAGTTTCAATGTATGGTCATATAATAACATCACACTTCCTTACAGGGAAACGGTGATAACAGCCGGTGGCACACAACAGAAACCGATATTGGTAATCTATTTGCATGGCGGACTAAAGCGTGGAAGTGATAATGTCAGACAAATGAATGAAGATGCAATCTATACGATTGCCGATTACCTTTGCAGAAACCGTATTAATGCCTTTATGATTGTACCTCAATGTCCGGACTCCCTTACGTGGGGAGTCCAGACAAATGAGATTATAAAAAATCTTGTTGATGAATACATGAACAAGGGAAAAGTGGATCCAGACCGTATCTATCTAATGGGCGGTTCTATGGGAGGAACAGGGGTTTGGAAAATGGCATCTGCCTATCCTTACTTGTTTGCCGCCGTTATGCCGGTAGCCGGAAATCCGGACACGGTAGATGCTGCTCTGCTCGCCAATACTCCGGTCTACACGGTGATGGGGACTGGCGATAACCTAATGGACATTGCTCCAGTCACTTCTTTTATGGAACGGTTAAAGGAGCTGAATAGGGAAACTATACTTGACGTGGAAAACGGCTGGTCACATATTAAGACTTGTACAGAGAGCTATACGGACAAACGTCTCAATTGGATTTTCAATCATATACGCTCAAGCGAATAGCCGGTATATATAATCCCCCAATGTTCTTTGCGATAAAAGAGTCATCGGTAGCCGCTTTTATTGAAAAAATAAGATTCCGGCTTCCTTTGGAGGTGAATGATCAATTTCTTCTTTTAATCAAAGCTGTTTTTATGGTAAGAATACTTTTACTTGTGGCATGTCTATGCCTGTCACTGTCCGTTTCGGCTCAAAGCCTAAGTGGTGTCGTAAAAGACAAGGCTTCGGATGAGGTCTTAATTTCTGCAACAGTCAAATTGGTTCCGGAAAATGGGAGTGCCTTATTTACAACTACCGATTTGAGCGGGCAATTCTATTTCAATAAGCTTAAATCAGGTACTTATGTCCTGAATATTTCTTATGTAGGCTATAAAGCTTTTATGGAAACTGTTAAAATAGCAAATACTTCCAACAAAATCAATGTATATATGCAGGAAAACTCACAGTTGCTGGGAGAAGTTGCAGTTACGGGACGTGCTACCCGAGCCGAACAACGTGGTGACAGTCTCATGTACAATGCGGAGGCGTTCAAGGTAATGCAGGGAAGCTCGGCTGAGGATTTGCTGGCAAAGATGCCCGGTGTTGTTGTCGAGGGCGGTACTGTTCAGGCTCAGGGAGAGCAAGTGGAAAAGATTTTAGTGGATGGCAAGGAATTCTTTGAAGGGGATGTCAGTCTGGCTGTCAAGAACCTGCCTTCGGACATTATTGCCAGTATCGAAATTTTTGACAAGAAAAGTGACCAGTCTGAGTTCACTGGATTTGACGATGGCGAAGAAGTTAAAACTATAAATATCGTCACGAAAACGGGATTCCGACAAGGAACTTTTGGAGAGATGACTGCGGGATATGGTACTGATGAACGTTATAAGGTAAATGGGAATCTGAATTTCTTTAATGAAAATCAACGTATATCAGTATTAGGCATGTCCAACAATGTAAATCAGCAGAATTTTTCACAAGAAGATTTGACAGGAATCCTATCTTCAAATTCTGGAAACAAAAGAAAAGGATTCCGGAATGGAGGCGGGAAAAAAGGTTACCAAAGTGGAAGTTCCGTAGCAGACTTCATGATTGGCAGCATGGACGGACTTACATCCACCAATGGGCTGGGAATGAATTATGTAGACCAATGGGGGAAAAAGTTAAAAATAACTTCGAGCTATTTTTTCAATAAATCAGACAATCAGACTCTTCAACAAACAAACCGTAATTATTTGGATGCAGCATTGGCTGGAATGTCTTATGAAGAATATAAAGAGAATTACCTGACCAACTGGAATCATCGGTTCAATTTCAAGCTGGATTACCAGATAAACGAACGGAGTTCGTTGCTTTTTCGCCCATCTTTGAGCTTTCAAAATATGGACAGCAACAATTCATTGCAAGGGACAAACAAAACCGACGGGGCCTTGAGCAATGAAACAAGTACCACGGCAGTTGGAGAAAACAAAGCCTATAATATTGGTGCGGATCTGCTGTTCCGTCATCGTTTCACAAAACCGGGACGAACATTATCATGGATGCTGAGCGGACGCATGAGCAATACGGATGGCAGTAACCGTTCAGATTTTACAGACTTATTGTACAGTTCTTTGGAACAGAACATTCCTGAAGAACATAGCCAATTGAAGAATAACATCAAAAAACAATACAGTTTCCGTTCCAACCTGACTTTTACGGAAAAAATATCCGATGAGTTTCAGTTGCAATTGGGATATAAGCTCAATTATTCTGATTCGGAGAACGGACAAAAGACTTTTGTGTCACGACCGGACGAGGAATCCTACGAGCAACTGGATGAAAATCTTTCCAGCATATATCGGTCGGATTATCTGACCCAATCCGGGAATGTAGGTATTCGTTATCAGAGCGACAGATGGAATGCCATGTTGAGACTGGAAACCCAATGGGCAAACTTGAAGGGAGATTTAACCTATCCTCAATCCGAGCAGCACTCCCGCAGTTACTTTTCAGTCCTTCCCTCACTGATGTTCCACTATGTCTTAGACCAAACCAATTCGTTGCAGTTCCGTTACCGTAGCATCACATCTTCGCCGTCCATAACGGATTTGCAATCTGTGGTCAACAATTCAAATCCCCTGTTTCTGTTTGCCGGGAACCCTTATCTGGATCAGGAATTATCGCATATAGCCAATCTTCGCTATATACATACGACAAAGTCCGGACATACTTTTATCGCCATGCTGGGAGCCACCTATAAGCAGAAGTACATTGGAGACAGCACGTTTGTAGCCAATGAGAATATAGAGTTGATGCCTTCTGTTACACTCAACAAGGGGGCACAGTTTACCCGACCGATAAACTTGAATGGCTACTATTCACTGCAATCCATGTTGACTTACGGATTTCCTCTTGATTTGATCCGCAGCAATATCAATGTCAGCGTAGCTGCCAATTACACCAATACCCCCACTGTCTTTAATGGGGTGACAAGCGACACACGTGAACTGAACTTAATACCTAAAATAATTATCGGAAGCAATATCAATAAGAATATAGATTTTACAACCTCTTACTCTGCTGCCATCAACAATATATTCAGTTCATCTGATGAAGCTACAAGCAACGATTACATCACTCATACCGCTTCTGTCAAACTGGGTTGTATGTTCTTTTGGGGGCTTACTTTGCGCAGTACGTTTAACTATGTAGGTTACACAGGTCTGGATACGGGTACGGAAGATTATTGTCTATGGAATCTGTCTTTAGGTAAGAAATTCCTGAAAAACAATGCTGCAGAAATCAAACTGGAAGCTTTTGATGTACTCAAACAGAACCGGAATTTTACACATCGGCTGGAAAGCAACTACTGTGATTATATATCAAGCAATGTGCTGGAACCATATATGATGCTCAGTCTTACCTACACGATACGTTAGTATAATGATCCAGCAAACGTGGTATAATATACAATCAAAGAATAATATTTAAGCAACTTATAAACAATTTACTATGTGTACATTTTCTATGACTATTAAAACCTTCTTGCTTTGTCTGTGTCTGACAGCTTGCAATGGCAACGAGGAGGTAACCGAAGCTGAGACTTCCTCCGGCTATCCCTCGCTCTTGAACAAGACCGTACCTGTTCCAGCCGAATATCTGGAGGAAACCGCTTCCCAAGGAAGCGTGGTGCAAATTGACTATGACACCCGCAACTATGTGGATGGGAACGGTGAAATGCGCTCAAATACGGCCTATGTCTACCTGCCGTATGGGTATAAGGAATCATCCGATGAATGCTATGATGTGTTCTATTTCGTACATGGGCATGGAGAAACAGCTGCCTCCTTCTTTCAGAACGAGAACGGCATGATGCGGAACTTGCTTGACCACCTGATCGAAAAGGGAGACATGTCTCCGGTTATCGTGGTATCCACAAGTTATGTATATGGCACTCCTGTCGATTACTATCCTGATGCTGACCCCTATTGCAAGGCTCTTCCTCAAGAACTGGTCAACGACCTGATTCCATTGGTAGAGAGCCGTTACCGTACATACACTCTGCAAACGGACTTAGAGGGGCTGCAGGCTTCCAGGAATCATCGGGCCATCGGAGGTTTTTCTATGGGAGCAGTAACCACCTGGTATGCACTGGAATATACACTGGACTATTTCAAGTATTTCCTGCCGATCAGTTCCGACGGATGGTCATTGGGACGTTTTGCCGGAATGAATTATCCCGATGAAACAGCGGCTCATCTGGCCAATATCGTTCGTTCTTCATCATCATTGGAAAATAATTTCTACATTTGGGCATGCAGCGGGACAGATGATGTAGCTTACGACAGGATATGGACGCAAGTACAAGCCATGGCCAAATTTACGGATGTGTTTGATGTAAATCATCTGACTTTTCATGAACAAGAAGGGGCTCAGCATGAGTTTCGAGCTATTGCAGAATATTTGTACAATGCTTTACCATCATTGTTTTCTAATTGACAGAAGACAATACTACATTCAGTAGCTTTTCCATTTTATTCTTCAAAACGTAGAATCCATTTTTTCGGCTAATGCATCATTAATATAAAAGATGATTTAATATGAAAGTTCCATTACACACTAATCAGGTTGTATTGTGACTTTCCAAATTTTATACTCTATTAGGCATGGATATTATATAAAATTTTACAGTTGATATTACTATGTGGTTAAAATTAAAAATATTTTTCGGCTATACAATTTTAATCTTACTATTAGTCTTCATTGTTTATCAGTTCCGTCAGGAGCAAATGTTAAGACACATGCTACGCAAGGAGGAGAAGAAACTGGTAACGATACATCGTCTGGCCGAAAAGAGCTACATCGGTCTATTGGATCTCTCCACCCACGCTGAGATTGCTGTCACATGGGATGATGACGACCTGAGGGAATACAGCCGCAAACGCCGTGGGGTTTGTGACAGCCTGCAGCTTCTGAAGGAATATGTCCATACCCCGTTACAGAAAAGCCATATCGATTCGTTGTGTCTCCTTCTTTGGAACAAGGAACTCCTTCTTGCCAAGGCGATGCATACCTTCAATGAGCTGCAAGGTATAGGTGACATTGTGCAGGAAAGCATCCCGGCCATTGTATCGACAGCCCGGAAACAGGCTGCGCGGCAAAAGGAAAATACGGTTTCTCCGGGAGCCGGTGAGCAAGATACTCCCAAAAAGAAAAGAAGCATTTGGGATATCTTCCGTAGAAAAGAAAACAAATCCGCTTACCTGCAACAGAGGGAAGAGACCGAACGTAAACGGCAGTCATTGTCCGCCACCCCTCCAACCGGGACGACAACACGCATGCTCCGCTCCCTGAATGAGAGGGTCGCCCTGGAACAGGCCGAAAGGCAGGCCCGGCTACTGGCACAGATGGACAGCCTGTACACCGGCAGTGTGGAGCTGAACGGGAGGATGAACAATATGATCTCCGAATTTGAGCGGGAGAACAACGAGCGTTTTACCGCACGCTACAAGGCCTTTGTCCTTGAACGTGACAACTCCTACTATATGGTAGCCGGCCTCGCCCTGTCCGTCTCCCTGCTGGCGATCATGCTGTATACCATCATCCACCGGGACCTGAACCGTCGTCTCCGGTACGAAAGGAAGCTTGAACAGTCCGACAGGAGGAATCGGGAACTGCTCCGCTCACGCAAGGAACTGATGGCCTCGGTGGCCCACGACCTGCGCGCCCCGCTGGCGGCCGTCAAAGGCTGCGCGGAGCTGTTGCCCTCGGAAAGCGACGTCAGCCGCAGGACCGGCTATCTGGACAACATCCTGCACTCGTCCGATTACATGCTCGGCCTGGTAAACACGCTGATGGAATACCACCGGATGGATGAAGGCGGGGTCCGTTCCAATGACACGCTCTTCAGCCTGAAAGTCCTGTTCGAGGAAATAGCGGACGGCTATCGGCTTGCCGCCAGGCAGAAGAACCTAATGTTCACCGTATCCTTCTCCGGTCTGGACACCATCGTCTGCTGTGACGGCTCGCATATCCGGCAAATAGCCGACAACCTGCTGTCCAACGCCCTGAAGTTTACGCCCCACGGGGAGGTGCGCCTTGAGGCGGAATACCTGTATGGGGAACTTTGCATCTCTGTCCGGGATACCGGCGTGGGAATAAGCGCAGAAGAGAAAGAACTGATATTCGGGGCGTTCGAAAGGCTGGACAACGCGCGTGACATTCCAGGGTTCGGACTGGGGCTGGCGATCACGACCCGGCTCGTGTCTGAAATGCGGGGCCGTGTGGAGGTAAAGAGCGTCCCCGGTGAAGGCAGCCGCTTCTCCGTTTTCCTTCCCGTGCCCTCGGCCGGACAGTCCGCCCCTCTGGAAGAGAAGGTGTTTCCGGTCTGTGAACCGCCCGGCGGCATCCGTGTGCTGGTCATGGATGACGACCGCATCCAGCTGGAGATCACCCGGGAGATGCTCTCCCACAGCCGGATTCACTGTGACTGCTGCATGGATGTCCGGGAACTGATGGACTGCCTGAAAAGGCAGGAGTATGATCTTCTGCTGACCGACATACAAATGCCCGGTGCGGACGGCTTCTCGGTCCTTGAATTGCTGAGGGACTCGAACATCCCCCAGGCGAGGGAGATTCCGGCCATAGCCGTCACGGCACATTCCGGTAGGGAAGAGGAATATCTCTCCGCAGGTTTCGCCGGATGTATCCATAAGCCTTTCTCTGCAGAAAGGCTGGTAACCGCCATCATGGGGGGCATAAAAGGGAATGGGAAAGAATGGAGGCCGGACTTCTCCCTCCTGCTTGCCGGAGAGGACAACCGGCAGGAAATGCTGGGGCTGTTTGTCAGTGAGAGCCGTAAGGACATCGACAGGCTGTCAGCCGCCGTGAAAGAAAAGGACAGCCGGGAAATCATTTCCATCCTCCACAGGAACCTGCCGTTGTGGGAGACGGTACGTCTGGACTATCCGGTGGCGGTTCTGAGAGTGCTGGTCAAATCCGACGCGGGCCAATGGGAGGATAAGGAATATGTGAAAATAATCGGTGCCGTCAGGGAACTGATATCCTATGCGGAACTGATGCGGAAAGAGAGACAGGAATGAAAACGATACTTATTTTGGAAGATGACGTGATTTTTAGCCGCAGCATCGGCAACTGGCTGAAGAAGAAGGGGATGGCGACCGAACATGCTACGACGCTGTCAGCTGCCCGCAAGGCCCTTTCCGCAAGGGAATTCGACCTTGTCCTTGCAGATCTCCGCCTGCCGGACGGGAACAGCACCTCCCTGCTGGAATGGATGAACGAGAGGTTCTACGCCACCCCATTCCTTATCATGACCAACTACGGGCAGGTGGAGAACGCGGTGGAAGCCATGCAGCTGGGGGCGGCCAACTACCTGTGCAAGCCCGTCCAGCCGGACAAGTTGCTGGAAGCTATCGGAAAGATATTCAGCCGTTCTCGGAATGACGGGAGTGAGTTCTACCGCGGGGAGAGTGCCAAAGCGCGGGAAATGTACCGGTTAGTGGGGCTGGTGGCACGTTCCGACATTTCCGTGCTCATTTGGGGAGCCTCCGGTACGGGAAAGGAGCATATCGCCCGCGAACTGCATGAACAAAGCCACCGTAGGAACAAGCCTTTTGTCCCGGTGGACTGCGGAACCATTACCGGCGATCTTGCCAAATCTGAATTTTTTGGGCACCGCAAGGGGACGTTCACCGGAGCCTACGGTGACAGGTGCGGACTGTTCCAGACGGCTGATAGGGGTACGCTGTTCTTGGATGAGATCGGCAACCTTTCCCCCGAGACACAGATGCTCCTGTTGCGTGCCCTACAGGAAAGACGCTACAAGCCCGTCGGCTCTACCCGGGAATACGCCTTTGATGTCCGTCTGGTAGCCGCCACGAATGAAAACCTGGAGAGGGCGATATCCGAAGGGCGTTTCCGGGAGGACCTGTTCCATCGCCTGAACGAGTTCACCATCAATGTCCCCCCTCTCTCGGAATGCGGGGAGGACATACTTCCGTTGGCGGAGTTCTTTATGAAGCATTTTTCTGAAAAGCACCGTAAGCCCATACGCGGTTTCAACAGTCTGGCTGCGGTCTCATTACAAAAATATCCCTGGCCCGGTAACATACGCGAACTGAAAAACTGCATCCAACGTGCTGTCCTGCTCTCTGCAGACGGATGGATCTCACTGGAGGAGCTGAATCTGGACCTCACTGTTGGACGGGAGGAAACCGCTTCTCTCTCAGAAGAGGAGAAAGAAAAACGGCTGCTTCTCAAGACCCTTGAAGAGGCAGAGGGCAACCGTGCCCGTACGGCTAGGATGCTCGGTATCAGCCGGACCTCCTTGTACGAGAAATTAAAAAAATACCGGATTATATGAGCGGGCCAGCATTCTTCCAAAAGGAGGAAGTGAAATCAGATACTCTCTTTAAGGTTGATTGTAAGTCAATTAAAAATAGAAAATGATTGTTTTTTTAGACAATAAAGTGTATATTTGCATTGAAAGAATCGTTCTTTGACTGGTGCAAAGGAAAACAGAATATTGTAATTTGCTCGTTTCTAAATCGTTACCTACTTAGTGATAAGTAGAGTATAACTGTTTAATATTCAACTATATAGAGAATGTACAATGTTTTCCACAATGTGTCGTCAACTTTTTAGTAATTCCACACACATCGGCAATTTCTTTCAAATAACTGTTCATCCGTTGATTACAAGGTACAGGAAGCACCATGTTCTTTTGTACACAGATCGGATTGTTCTTGTATTTTTCAGCTATTAATGCGGGAATGTCAAGTAACAGTATGTGACACATGTTATTTATCTTTTCACGAGGCTTTCGAATCCAATTTTCCCCATTAGGATCTTTTGTAATATGCTCGGGACGTAAATGTTTTATATCCGTGAATGCTAATCCGGACAGACAACAAAAAACAAAAATGTCGCGTACTATTTCTAAACGAGGTATATTAAACTCTTTTTCCATAATAATATGTAATTCTTCCTCGCTGAGAAATTCCCGGTTAGATTGGGTTTGTTTGAACCTGACTCCGGAGAATGGATTACCCGTTATCCATTTATTTGTAAGTGCCAATGTGATAATTTTCTTTAGGTTCTTTAAATACTTAACTGTTGCATTCTGAGCGCAACTTTTTTCTGTTTTGATAAAGAATTCAAAATTGGATATGAACTCATGGTTGATATTGCAAAGAGGCATATCGTTTAATTGATATTCTTTTTTCAAAAACTCCTCAAGATATCGTACGGTTCTCTCATAGCGGAGTACCGTAGCTTTCACCACACCTTTCCCTATTAACTCACGATACTTTGTGTTATGTTCTTTGAAAACTTCCAATAACATCTTGGGAGTCTGGCTTTCACCATAGAATAAATTCTTCAGAATTTCAGCCGTGATAGGTTTATCATCCTGCTCCAACTCACGATGAATACGAAGTACGCGGGTACGTACTGTTTCCAGATAGTGATTAAGTTCCAGATACTTTCTGTCCTTACCAATCGCACATTCCCTTTGGGCATTCCACTTGCCAATCTCCACACTACACTTGATTTGAATTTCCGCACGTTTCCCATTTACGGTTATTCTCAGACAGATAGGAGCCTCTCCGTTTTTCAATAATTTGGCCTTCTTGATGTAAAAAAGGACCGAAAAATAATTTCTCTGCATACTCATACACTTTAAAAGTTTAATAGTTCAAAGTTACTTTTAGAAGCGATGAATAGTATCACGTAAAATACAGACAATCAATGAATAAAACACCAATTCGGAGGACTTGAATTCCTCCGATTTCACCTGAATTAGGTGCTTCAATTCGCGGTAAAATGCAGGTTTGATATAAAAGAAAAAGCTCTGATAAGTTTGATTATCAGAGCTTTATGCAATTTTGCTGTTTTAAAAAGTGATCCGCCTGGGATTCTTTTGACAGAGTTACCACGCTGATATTTAAAACTTTACATTCTTAGCTTCAAGCATATCCCATGAATTATCCCACTAATTTGCTACGTGCTTTTGCGGTAGTTTGCTCATGGAGAATACTAGAGGCAAAGATATATCATTCTCTTGAATTAGCAAACTAGAAAATAGTTTTGTATAACAGTTATGAAGAATAAAATCAAGAACTCAACTTTGAAGTGTTGTATGAAGTTCAATGAAATACTGCACTATTTTAATGATTAATCGTGCCTGATGTGTAGTTTTCGATACAGACTAAGATATGATTCACCTCATGTTCGAAATATCTATTACTTAATAAGTGGGAAATAATGAATTTTATTCGCTAACTTCACAGAGGGCAGGAGAAGTTGTTATTCTCTACAAAAACAAGCATTTTTATATGAGTATAAATAAATCTTTAGTAAGATAGATTTATTAAAGCAAAACTTATATCTTTGCTTAAAATGATATTTCACCTTTTAGAAATGGATATTTGGAGCAAAAAGAAGCGTTCCGCCGTTATGGCAAAAATAAGAAGCAAGGATACAAAGCCAGAGTGGTTGGTACGGCGTTACTTGTTTTCAAGGGGGTACCGCTATCGCAAAAACGTGAAAGGATTGCCTGGCACGCCCGATATAGTATTGCGCAAGTATGGCATTGTAATATTTATCCATGGATGTTTTTGGCATGGCCATGAGGTAGACGGGCATATTCCACACTCCAATAGTGATTATTGGCGTAGGAAAATAGAGCATAACCAACAAAGGGATGAAAAGAACAAAGAGGCTTTAAAAAAAATGGGTTGGAAAATTATGACTATTTGGGAGTGCCAGTTGAAACCTGCCATAAGAGAACAAACTTTATACGAAATGGAGTACTGGATAAACCATAGTTTTTTGGAACATTATCGGCAGAAATCTCCTAATACTTATGAGATAATAGAAAATCCTCCTTGCATTGTGGCTGATAATATGGTGGAGTATGGGAAAAAGAAGGAATGAGAATCTTGTTTTTACAGGAATTTAAGTAATTTCGCATCTAAATAAACACCATATATAATATGAGTAGTAAAAGTAATGACCAAGGAAGGGCTTATGAGTTCGTTTGCTTGCTTACCCTTGAAGAGGAAATCAAGAAGCTCCGTCCTATCAATATAGTAAAAAATAGTAGTTACTCTGCTGCAGAACGTGCATGGAACACTCTATCCTATGAAATGCAGGAGACTTACAGGGCAAGCTCTTATGTTGCCGTTGCTAAGGTTTTTGAATTAGAACCCCGTATCGTTGAGAACAACAATGACGTTCTAGAGTTGTTGATACAAACAGATGCTAAAGGGAAAAAGGGTGATGTACGAGATATATTAATAATCCGGCACAATATCCAATGGGAGATTGGGCTAAGCCTCAAGCATAACCATTTTGCAGTAAAACATAGCCGCCTTAGTAAAAGATTGGACTTTGGAAAAGAATGGTATGGAATTTCTTGTTCACAGGATTATTGGAATGGAGTAAAGCCTATATTTGACTATCTAATTGCCGAAAAAAGCAAGCATACAAAATTTAATGAACTGACGGATAAAGAGAATGATGTTTATATTCCCTTACTAACAGCTTTTATAAATGAAATCAACCGGCAATACGAGGTCCATAAAGACATTCCCGGCAAATTGGTAGAATATCTTTTAGGGAAACATGATTTCTATAAAATAATTAGCATAGATAGAGAGCGGACCACTCAAATTCAATCCTACAATTTGCATGGCACGCTCAATCAAAACAGCGCATCTGAACAAGCATCCATTCAAATACCAGTAGCGTCCTTGCCAACACGTATTGTGAGTTTGGGCTTTGTTCCGGAAAAAACAAATACAGTTGAGCTTTATATGGATGGTGGTTGGCAATTCTCTTTCCGCATACATAATGCAGAAACCTATGCTGCGCCAACTTTGAAGTTTGATATTCAATTAGTAGGTATGCCTACTGCTATAATCACAATAAATTGCCTTTGGAAATAAATATGATGAACTTGATTAGCCTTTTCTCCGGTGCAGGAGGTTTGGATTTGGGCTTTCATAAAGCCGGTTTTAAAACAGTTACAGCAAATGAATTTGATGCAAAAATTTGCCCGACCTTTCGTGCAAATTTTCCAGATACCAACCTGATTGAAGGGGATATCCGTGATATACCATCATCTGAGTTCCCTGATAATATTGCTGGTATAATAGGCGGACCTCCATGCCAATCGTGGAGCGAAGCAGGTTCTTTAAAGGGCATTGAAGATGCCCGAGGACAGTTGTTTTACGAATATATTCGTATTTTGCAGGACAAGCGTCCTCTGTTTTTTGTTGCCGAAAATGTATCCGGCATGTTAGCCAAGCGCCATACAGATGCTGTGCGTGGCTTCATGGAATTATTTGACGAAGCTGGCTATGATGTAAATTTGAAAATGCTTAACGCTAATGATTATGATGTTCCCGAAGACCGTGACCGCGTTTTCTATATTGGCTTCCGCAAAGATTTGAATATTCATAACTTTGAATATCCTGCACCACAGAAGCACAAGCCGACGTTGCGTGAAAGTATCTGGGACTTACAGGATACGGCCATTCCAGCTCTCGAAAAGAACAAGACCAATGGAAAGGCTTGTAAAATACCTAACAACGAATACTTTATTGGTGCATATTCGCCTATATTCTTGTCCCGAAATCGAGTTCGTTCATGGGATGAGCCAGGCTTTACGGTTCAAGCAAGCGGTCGCCAATGCCAACTGCACCCGCAAGCACCAAAGATGATTAAGGTTGAAAAAAATCTGCAGAAGTTTGTTGAAGGGTATGAGCACCTTTATCGCAGGATGACAGTCCGCGAGGTGGCCCGTGTGCAAAGTTTTCCCGATGAATTCCAGTTCATATACGACGATGTGAATTATGGTTATAAAATGATTGGCAATGCCGTACCAGTAAATTTGGCTTATCATGTAGCAATGCAGATAAAGAAAACCTTGATTAAAAAGGGAGGGATTATTGATTTGGAATGAAAGTAGCATCTTTTTTTGCAGGATGCGGCGGATTAGACCTTGGCTTTGAACAGGCTGGCTATGACGTTATTTGGGCGAATGAATTTGATGAGGCTATACACGAAACCTATCAGTTCAATCACCCAAATACTTATCTGTGTAAATCCGATATCCGCACGTTAAAGGCAGCTAATATCCCCGATTGCGATGGATTTATAGGAGGTCCCCCATGCCAATCGTGGAGCGAAGGAGGCAAACAGTTAGGGTTAAATGATGAACGGGGTCGGTTATTTCTTGACTATATCCAATTGATAAAAGAAAAACGCCCCCAATTTTTCATAATAGAGAATGTGCAAGGGATTATCAGTGACAAACATTTCAAAACCTTCCTGTCATTCCTTTCCAACCTTGAATGTGCCGGTTACGTGGTGAGCTACTCGTTGTTGAATGCTGCTGACTATCGCATACCGCAGGACCGCTTCCGCGTATTTATTGTTGGCTTCATCAAAGAATTGGATAGTGCATTTAGATTTCCAGAACCATTACCTAAACCTTTTGTGACACTGCAAAAAGCAATTGGTGACATTACTGAAAAGCCGCGTTTTTATAATAATGAACGCGTAAACCAAGAATATGGGAAATGGATTAACCATGACACTTTTGCCGGTCCATTCGATGCAAAGTTTATGGCCCGTAATCGCATACGAGCCTGGAATGAAGTATCATTTACCATACAAGCACAGGCTAAAAACTGTCCTTTGCATCCACAGGCGCCAACTATGAAGTACATTTCACCAAATCAACGTGCCTTTCTTCCTGGCTGCGAACATCTCTACCGCCGGTTAAGCGTGAGGGAGTGTGCTAGAATACAGACATTCCCTGACAAATTCCGTTTTTTCTATACAGACATAAAGGAAGGTTATAAGATGGTAGGAAATGCCGTACCACCTCGGTTGGCCAGAAGTTTAGCTTTGAGCATTAAAGATGCCCTGAACTCTATGGGCAGGAAAAAGGAGGCAGATGTTCTTGTTGCTTATTATAAAGACGAGCACCAATTACGCATGACATTAAAGAATAAACTTTACTATGTACGTACAGGGTTTCGCAGAGGAGCATTGCAGATGCCAGTAGGGGTTACATCTCCTAAATACCTGTTGCTACACAATCAAAATAACCGTTTTTTGTATGCAATGGTCGAAGAACATCCTAAAATAATGTCTGCATCAGAACTTTTTCACCTAGGTTTTGCCCCTTCCGGCAATGAATATCTGACTTTTAAGCTGGAAGATGTAGAATGTATAAATATTGAAGGCTTAAATTTAGCAGATGTGAAACTCCGAGGAAAAAAAAGAGATATTGCAATCCCTTATATTGCCAGCATTCAAGAGCTTTTCTCTTAAAAGTAACACGTAAGTAAAAAATGCAAATAATGGAGGGCTGTAAAATTAACGAAATACTTCTCTCTCTAAAGAACTATTCACTCAACTTATTAAGTATAATTTAGACTTTGCGAAGTAATTTTTCTATCTAAAAGATATATACCTCATTACTCAACTACCTCAACTTTGGATATATCTCCTAGATACTCTTTTATTATATTTATTGCCTGTACAATATTAAATCTGACTTTCCTATCTCCAATATTTCAGTTTCTTGCTTTTGCATATAGTGAAAAAATTTGCCTCTTCATTTATTTTAATGTATTTAAGTTACTTGTGAAAATACTGTATATATACCATTTCTCAATTATGAATTTGTTAAATTGTAGACAATAGTCCGTTGCACAATTGTCTGGAAATGAGGACTTTTGTAAAATGATGAGTATCAATGAGATTTTCGGTTTAAAGGTGAGAGAAAAACGCATAGCATTGAATCTTTCACAAGAGAAGTTAGCTAATATGGCTGATATAGATAGAACGTATCTTCCTGATATTGAAAATGGAAGGCGTAATGTTTCACTAGCTATAGCAGAAAAAATAGCAAAAGCTTTAAATGTTCCATTAACAAAACTATTAGAAGATATATGAGTAAATTTGGAGATACCGAGCGAAAAATAAAGGACTTGTTTTTGCAGGCAAAGAATTTCAGTTATGAATGTAGAGAGTATGCGGTGCTAAAGTGTGGTAAACCTGTAGTATCTAAAGGAGAATGCAAAACTGATATATACGTATTAGCTCAAGATGAAATTGGCTGTCAAAAAGAGTTTAAAATATCGATTAAACAAAATGATGCCGATTTTCTGGAAAATAAAATTAGTTTGAATAGAGCTGTTGAGATTTTAGGAAATGATGCTCAAACTATTATTGAAAAAAGTATTGCTAAAATCAAAAAGTCTTTTGAGGATGACTATCTTGTATACTTTAATCCTTATAAAAGGACTGAAGCTTTATGCCTAAAAATAGGATGGAAGTTTGAGTTCATAAATAAGATAGGAGGAGAAAGGTCTGGTATTATAGATTTGACAGAGCAACAAAAAATAGATATATATGCAGGTACTAACCTTAGTTCAGATAAAAAAAACTCTAGCGTAAATGGTCAAACCATTGTAAATTCAGGGGTTGCAAATTATATAATAACAGTTGATGCAGAAGATCAGAACCTAGATTATTATCTAGCAAAGATGCAGCCAATTGAAAATTTTGCAAAGGTTCAAAAAATATATTTCGCTTGTAAAGCTTTAAACTATAGAGTAAATAAGAATAAGTGGGATGGGGATAGACCTCTGTCTGTATATGTTGATTGGTCTTTAGATGAAAATAGAAAGCTTCAAGGTAAACTTAATTTTGAAAAACCATTATCAGTAAAAGGAAATATTATAGGTACTAATATAAAGAAAATATTAACGACACTCGGGATTGACAAAAATAATTTCAACGAATTAAAAACATATCTACATGATAATGTGAGGCGTATTTGAAGTTTTAGTAAGGGACATAAACATTAAAATTGCACTAATATATTTTCTGTAAAAGGAGCATAAATTAAAATATGTCTTTCATCTCTACATTTAAATAACAGGCTATATAAATTTTGGTTACAATCTGGTTTTTGATCTTTGGAATGTTATTGCCTCTAAATGGCTGTTTTTTGGTCGGTGATAACATTTCTGTTGCTAGATGAAAGTGTCCACGATACCTGAAACGCTCCTCAGATAGCGGTCTATATTACTTCTTAGTCCCTCATTTTCAATCATCTCCTTATTCCTTCCTTCTTTTTCTTTTTGAGTTTATTTGCCTGTATATCCTCTGACAATGTTGAATCATTATTACTATCTCCTAATGAGGATATGGACAAAAGAGATTCACTATTACTATTATTTCGCTGATTGTAAGAGCGCCTGTCTTCTTGTCTGCTATCAAGATTGCAAGAAATCTTGTTTTCTTTTTCACTGGATTGGAATACTTCTGTTTTCTTTTCGTTAGTAAAATATTGCATTGGCTCTTTCAACTCCTGCTCCTGCATTTTCAGTTTATCGTCAATACTTCCATTCTTCATCGTGTTGGAATACTTAAAGGATTCTGATAATTTGTGGTTGTAGCTGAATAGCTTATCAAACCCTTGTTCTGCTTGTTGGAATAGGTTCACTCGGTCAAAACCTCCTTTGATTATTCCGTTTTTGGTATTCTTGTGGTTAGTAAGCGGTGATAGCTTCTTTTTATTGGTTTGATCTTTCCGGCTTACTATCAAATGGCAGTGCATATTCAGTTTATTATCGGAACGGCTACGATCAAAATGAATCTTACCGTAAAATTTTATATCCGAAGCGGATAGTTCTTTGTTGAAGTTCTTTGCATATTCAGGAATAAAAACCTCACGGATATAACGTTTCATTGCTTCGGCTTGTTCCTGTTCTGTGTTACCCATCGTTCGGAGTTCTTTTTCCGATGGACTAACATGGATAGCGTAAAACTTAGCATCCGTTTTTAGGAGTTGCCCGATATTACGATCTATATCTTTTATAACCTTTGATTTATAGATATTATCATCTGTCAGATTGAAAAAGCCTTCACTATAGATACCCTTCTCCATTCGTTCTAAATCTTCATGTTCCATGTAATTAGCTAGCTGACGGCAGCTTCCAGCATTATTATATGTTCCGTTTGATGGCGGGGCAAAGTCTATGTGCATAATCCTACGTATTTATCAAATTACTGATTTCTGATTTCTGCTTTCAGATTCTCTTTCCTTTTGCTATCCATCACACCGCAAGCAGATAGTTCTGAATAGAGTTGTATCAGTTGAAGTAGCTTCTTATAATTCCGTTGGTGTATCTGGTAGAGTGCATTAATCTGTTTGGACTGGTTGTTTATCACATCTGCATGATTACAGAACTGTTCACTTAACTTTTTCAGCACGGCTGTTTGTCTCTCCTGACTGGCTTCCAGTTGAGAGAGAATAAGAGTTTCCAAAGTTTTACCGATAGCGTCGAAACGCAAAGCGATAGAATTTGTTGCCCGTATCATGGGATTTAGTTGTTCTTCCTCATAGTGACGGATGAACCGGATAATATCATCCTGTCTCTTATTTATTTTCGCCAGTTCTGATTTTACGGATTCAGGGGCTTCGGATGGGTTGATATGTGCCTTATCTATATACCCGAACGCCAACTTTACAACTTCACTCTTTTTCAGTGAATAGCGTTTGCATATCTTCTCTACCAAAGCTGCCGTTTCCTTGTCTATGGAAATGGTAGTGAATATCGTTTTTCTACTACTATTTGGCATGGTAATTACTTTTTTATAGAAATATGAATAGATAAATACCTGATAATAAGTATTGCAAAGAAAATGATTATTACAGGTGTCATTACAGCGTGTTCTTGTAACACGCTAAAGCCGAAGGCTTTGCCTCGCAGAGCAAGAGGGAAGAACAGGACTTGTCCAGTTCCCTCTTGCTCGATTTAGCGAAACGGGCTGAACCGATAGGTGAGGCAGTTTGTGCTAAATCGGGGTGACGGCACAAAGGAATAGTCTGAACACAGGCTTCTTTCCTCTGCTACTTTTTGCTATCAAGGTTGATTATCCAACTGATTGGCTTTTTCAAACTGCTTGTAGGCTTGAGAATCGGCACGTTCACGAACAAAAGCTCGAATATCTACAGCCCGATAATAGGTTTCCTTCCGATAGTGAAATAGGGAAGTTGTTTATTTACTCTGTAGCGTTGAAGAGTTCGGAAAGATACTTTTAGGAGAAAAGCTAAATCTTGATTATCGAGAATCTTCTCATTATCATCTAGTACCGTATCAGTATTGATGAGTGATTTCAAGTCTTGCCCGATTTCGGTGAGTTTCTTGGATAGCTTCTCCATCCACTTCTCGAAGTTTTCGTTGTCTATATACATTTTGCTTCAATTTTTAGTTCAACATTATTGTTTTCAATCGATTGATGAAGCAAAGTTCTGCAAAACAAGGTTGCAGAAAAAGAGGAGTAGGTAACTACTCCCCGAAAAATGGTTTATAAACTGCTATAAATAAACAATTTGCAGAATCATCTTTTCTAATCTTTATTTATTCTTCCGTTTACGGTCTTCTCTACCAATAGCATTTCGTAAAGCGTCCAATGTTTTAGTAAGATTGTACGGTTTACGAGTAAACACTTCACCAATCTTATCATAGATACTACCGAATTTAAGATTGAAAAGCTGCTCAAAGCCACGAGCTAAACAAGCCTCTGAAACAGGTTTTCCATTCTTTCCGGTAATCTCTCCTTGAAGAAACAAACCAAGTACAATTTCAGCAATACCAATAATCCCCAAGTCTTTAGACTTAGGAATTACATACAGGTCTGACTTGAACTCTGTAGATACAGGCGAATTAAACTGTTCGGGATGGGTAATTTTCAGGTTGAGTAGCTCTAATTCTGCATCAATTAGGGATAATGCTTTATGAATGTATAGATTTTTAAGCGCATTTCCCCCCCCCCTGCCCATCTTGATACAACCCCTTTAAAGGGGCTATCTCAATACGGGTGAGATTAAGCATCCGGAAGATATGAGTATAATCTTCCGAATTGCTAATTGTTACTATTTGCTTCACAAAATCTTCATAAGCATCTTGCATTTCTGTGTTAATAACTTCTTGTGAGGTATCAGCTAGTAAGATGAAAAACCTCGTTCTCAATAAATCATTCATAGGCATAAAATTTAATTGTGAATAAATTATATATATCAAAGCATTTGCTTTGTATGCTGAATGATTTCTTGTTTTGTTTGTAGTTCCTCTGCTAATCAGAATGATTCAAGGGGTATTCAGCCTTATTGGTCGCAATTTTAGAAATGTTGAACCTCAAATTCCTGCTTCTTACAAATATAATTCACTGGCATGAGTTCTAAAATAGCGAAATGTAGCTATGCAGAAGAACTGCGATCTGCATCAATCCTTGTTAATGATTTCTTTATATAGTTCATATTTTATTCTTTCATTATGGCTAGTAATTCATTCAATTTTCCCTCTGCAATATATGGCAAACACTGACGTATTTCATCAGTAGACCAATCCCACCATTTCAGCATGAGTAATTGTTGAATTACCTCTGCGTCAAAGCATTTTCGTATTTCTTTGGCAGGAGTACCGCCCACAATGGTATAAGGTGGAACATCTTTGGTCACTACTGCACGTGCGGCAATAATTGCTCCATCACCGATATGGACACCCGCCATAATCACAGCTTCGTAGCCGATCCATACATCATTGCCGATCACAATATCGCCTTTGTTATCCCATGCGGTAGTAATATTCGATTTCTCCAATTCCCATTCTTCATAGAATAGAGGGAAGGTATAGGTAGACAGAGATTTCAATGTATGATTGGCGCAATTAAACAAGAACTTCGTGCCACAGGCAATAGAACAGAACTTGCCAATGATTAACTTCTCCCGGTGGATGGGGTAATGATAAAGCACATTGTTCTTCTCAAACAGCAAGGGATCAGCTACAAAATCATTGTAAATAGTATAATCGCCAACCTCAATTTGAGGATCTTTAATCACGGCATTCAGATAGACTGTTTGCTTATCTCCGGTGCGTGGATATATTTTTGTCATCATAACTTGATTCGTTTTTAATAGTGTTTACTTTTCAGATAAATAATAGATTGCAGTGCCAGCAGGATCACAAATAGATATTCTGCCGTCAAGTAGAGGGGTAAAGATGCATCTATACAGAAGCTCAACCAATAGAGATATACTAAATACACACAGGTGGTTGTCACCTGGAACAGAAAGGTGATTTTGGTTTTTCCCGTTCCTCCGACCGCATTGAGATATACATAGCCGGGTAGTGCAAACGTGTAATTCAGAAGCATCACCACGAAAGGGGCAAATGCTAATTCTATCAATAGCTCATTATCGGTGTAGAAACTGACAATCCAACGATTACAGAGCAAAGCTACTACTACGAATGGGATGCCAATAGCATAGCCTAATTTCAGAACCTTGTGACAGATCGGGAAAAGCTCGTTTCTCGCCCCAGCTCCAATAGCATTGCTCACTAATGAACCTGTAGTGACGGCAAAGGAATTGGCGATTACGAAAAAAATAGCCGATACGCTTCGGGTGATATTGGAAATAGCTAACTCCGTTTTCCCTAAATGTTCGATTGCCACGAAAAATAGAAACCAAGGGGCTACGCTAATAAAAGCATGGAGCATACTCCACACAGACAGATTCAGGACTTTGATAAGTAACCGTCCATCATACACGGGCTTCAATCCGTATTTTTCTTTGTCAATCTTCGCTCCTGTGTAGATACAAAGCACAATCAAAGAACCCATTTCCGCTAAAGATGAAGCGATGGCTGCTCCCGAAATACCTAATTCCAGTGTGAATATTAAGAAGTAGTTCAGCGGGATATTAATCGCTACCGCAGTAACAGCCGACCACGATAAGGCTTTTGTGTGCGTTATTCCAACGAAGAAAGACCGGATAGCCAGAAAAGGAAATGAGAACAACAGCCCGAAGCTGCGCCAGTCCAAATAGCGGACTACCGCCTGATAAATCTCCGGTGAGGAAATTAACCGTTTCAATAGATAAGGAGAAACGGCATGAATCAGCAGGCAAAGCAAGACAGCTAATCCCGATAAAAAGAATAGCCCTTGAAAGAAAGTCTTTCCGGTTGCCTTATAATTCTGCTCCCCGTTTCTCCGGGCAATCATTACTTGCAATCCAATACTGAACCCGAAGCCCAGCATATAGACCGCCAGATAATAAATTCCGGCAATAGCGGATGCTCCCAATTCCATCTCGCCTACGTGACCTAAAAAGACAGCATCCGTTATATTGATTAACTGCTCCATGAGGATGCTCATCATGACCGGAAAGTTGATAAGCCAGATTTGTTTATATGTATAATTCATTGCTCAACTGCAAAATAGCACGATACGAACAGACCTGCATAACATGGTCTGTCTGCTCGTAAATTCATAAATAAAAGGATGTAAAATCTCTGTGGCAAATAAATCCTTATTTGTCAAATAGCTGAATAGCTTTCTTGAAGGGGGCTATTCGCAGGAGCGTAGCTATATACAGAGTTTCATAATAAGTGAATACTATTTGTTAGTTGATATAGCGCAAATGTATGGAAAATTAAGAAATTCAATCTATCAATTCATGGATTTCTTTTATATGCAGGTGCAAATGTCCCAAATATCCCTCTATCATTTCTCTTAATGTAACCTTTGCTCCTGTAAAGTCGCACCAGTAACTATCCAGCCTGTTCTTATCTACCGAATTAATTACTTGGATGATGTGCAGATTGTAGCACTTCCACAACTGGATTAAGTTAGACCAGTCTGCATTTTGATAATCTTGCAGAGCTATCCACAAGTCATTATCCTGTGTATAATCAGGGAAGAAAAGCAGGTCTTTACTATATTGCAACCGAACCATGCGTTGGTGATTATTGGATGCCGAATCAATCAAATGACCGAGAATCTGCTTGATGGTGCGATTCTGCGTATTTCGTCTTTGTGTGATAGCCTCTACGGGCAAACTACTTAACAATTTCTCTTCTGTTTCAATAACCTGTGCAATGCCAGTGGTTATATGTATAAAATTACTTTCTTGCATAACTTTCTAATTTTAAATCTTTCTGCAAAAGTAAGTTCTTTGCCTATCATCCACTTGTAAAAAACTGACTTTATCACAAATGACTACGCACGACTATGCGATTTAATAACATTCAGCCTACAATCTTCGGAAAAGAATGTAGAATATGGAGAACGGGAAGATAGATATTGAGTAGGCGAACAGCCTGTAAACTCTTTAAAGTCTTTCACCAAGTGCGAAGAATCATAAAAGCCACACGAATAAGCCAAGTCTACGAACTCCATTCCCGGATGATTCTGCAACAGATACAGTGCTCGCTGAAAACGAACTACCCGATAATATTCTTTAGGGCTCATTCCTACATAGTTGGTAAATACTCGCTTGAATTGCCTATATCCCAAACAAGTACTTTCAGCAAGGGTATTCACATCAATTTGCGGTTGATTGATTATTTGGCAGATAGCATGATGCGTTCTTTGGTAGTTACAATTTGCATCGACCAACCGTTGTATGAAAAAGCGTTCAATCAACCGGATGCAGGTTTCAACGGCTGGTTCGGCAGAAATATTTCGTTTCAGGTGATTCAATTCGATGTCTTCCAAATCTTCTACATCTATATAATGGTTGTAAAGTTCACTCATAGAACACCGCACAAATGGATTTAGCCCCAGAGGATGAAATATAACGGCAATCATATCAATATTACCTTCTGAAATCAAACTCCCATACGTTGAGAACTGTCCCCGGATAAAATTCTTTGGTTGTAAACCTTTTGATTGGATATTCAGATTCTCACCCCGATGGAAAACAAGGTGTACGCAACCCGATGGAATAGTCTGTACCATTACTGGCTCTACTTCATCGGTTTTTAGCACCCAATAGTATTTAATGTATTGGGAAAGTATAGGTGACGGATATAGAACTTTGCTTTCTCTCATCGCTATTTCGTTAATCTGCTGTGCGCATGGCGGTAAATATAGAGGTTAATCCCCGCATGACAATAGAGTAAGCCGAAAATTTAGATGAATGGCGTGTGTTTTGTTCCGCTATATGTCAGTGTTAAACGGTGCATTGCCCTCGTTACCGCCACATATAGCATACTCCGGTCTATTTCCGAATGATAATTCCTATCATCCACCTGTGGGATAATCACCTCATCGAATTCCAAACTCTTTGCCATGTGTGCAGAGGTGATAACGATACCTTGTACAAAAGCCGAACTTTGGCTCGATAAGAAATGAATATCGGGAATTTGTAATTTATCTGCCATCTCATGGGCTTGCGATTCGGTTTTGCAGACAATCCCCAGTGATTTATAGGCGGATGCCTGATAGGTGGCAATTAATTCTTTAATAGCAGATAGTTCTTCTTTCTCATTATTATATTGTAGTACTCGTGGTTTCTCTCCGTGCCGTGCGACTGGTTCAAGATCGGTATTTGTCCGTATTTTCTGTGCAAAATCTGTGATCTCGCAAGTAGAGCGGTAACTTTTGCACAGCTTCATCACTTCACCCATGACAAGAGCTTTCTGAATCATATACGCAGTAGACGAGCCATAAGGATTGACCGACTGGCTGGCATCGCCCAACACCGTTTTCCGACAAGGGAATAGCTTTTGTATTACCTTATACTGGATTGGAGAATAATCTTGCATTTCATCTACCAGCAAATGTTTAACATCGTTCTTTGTACCACCACCTAAAGCGATATGCAGATACGCCAATGGTGCTAAGTCGGCATATTCAAGTGTGCGGTTCTTTCGCATTTTAAACAGTTCCGGCTTACCCAGCCACGCAAAGAAATCTTTATAGACTTGTAGATCATTGTTTCCGACAAACATTCGCTTAATCTCTTTCTTTAGAAAATTCCGTTCGGTAGTCGTCACTGTGAAAGCGTACTGTACTTTCATCATATCAAGAATATAATCCGTCATTGCCTCGAACCGTTGGCGCATGGGGTAGCGGTTGAAACGGTGGAATTGCTCTTCGATAAATTCAGCCGGGACGGTGATATGTTTGGTTAGCTTCACATCCTCTGCTCTAAAGTAGTGGTTTTCACACCGAAAAATAAAGCGATCCAGACTGGCGATGAAATCGAAAGAGGATTTATATTCGATGCGCTCGATAAAGTCCGGTGTTGGTTTTGTCAGCAATTCATTCACTTGCTCAAAGAAGCTCAGGTATTTGTATTTGTGATTCAGCACTTCGGAAAGTATCTGTTCCATGCTGGTTTCGGGTACGGTTTCTTCGCCCAGTTCGGGCAGGACGTTGGAAATGTAATCGGCAAACACCTTATTCGGAGAAACGATCAATATGTCTTTTGAAGAGATACTGCCCTGAAAAGCATACAGCAAATAGGCGATGCGATGTAGGGCAATAGAAGTTTTGCCCGAACCTGCCACACCCTGAATGATGAGCGTTCGGGCTTCCTCATTACGGATAATTCGGTTTTGTTCTCGCTGGATGGTGGCAACAATATTCTTCATCTTATCATCCGCATTAGCACTAAGCTCCTTTTGCAGAATATCATCGTGAACGGTCAGCGCACTTTCGATCATGAATTCCATCTTTCCAGCCCGGATTCGGTATTGCCGTTTCAATGAAATATCCCCTTTTATCTCTCCCGATGGGGATTGATAAGATGCTTCACCCAGTTCGTAATCGTAGAACATACTCGAAATAGGTGCTCGCCAATCATAAATCATCGTTGTCCGGCTTTCAGTGTCGTGAAAGGTATGAATGCCGATATAAACAGGGATTATCGGACGGTTCTCGCTCTTCTCGTGAAAGTCGATTCGTCCGAAGTAGGGAATATCCACTGTTTTAGCAAGCCATCGGCGTTTGTCAATTACATTTTCGCCTATGGCAAAATGATTCAGGATGCTTTCACGCATGGAGCGTATCTCATGCGGATCAATATCTTTATTATTCCAAAGGTAGTCTTTGTACTCTGCCAATGTATCTACATGGTCTTTCACGGATACATCGGTATGGCTGATTATCAGTTTCAGACGATTGATTATTTGCTGCAAATAGCTTCTTTCTTGCTTCTCTGTTTGATTGAATACCATAGTAATTTATTGCTAAAGGATGAAAATAGAGTCAAAACGGTGCGCAAAATTACTGCAATCCAATAGGATAGGAAATGGCTATTTATAGCTATATATCCATAAGTTTTGTATCTTTGCACGCTCAAAATGAACGATATGGATATTCTTGAACTTGCCCTACATAATCAGCAAACCGCTTGGAAAATACTGGAACATACCGGTATTATTCCGGCATGGGAACGTATTGGGGCAACCGTTCATCTGGTAGGCTCACTCAAATCTGGTCTGCTGGCAAAGAGTAGGGATATAGACCTGCATATATATACCGATACATTGGATATTGCAGCCAGCTTTTCTGTGATTCAAGAACTTGCCGAACGGCTCTCTTTAAAGGAAATCCAATTTAAGAATCTGATTCAGACGGAAGAAGAGTGCATCGAATGGCACTCCATCTACGAAGATGAGGACAGGAACACGTGGAAGTTCGACATGATTCATATTCGTAAAGGCTCAAAATATGATGGTGTGGTTGAAAAAGTAACTGCTGCCATAACGAACCGACTTACCCCTGAAATCAAGAATACTATTCTTCAAATTAAATTCGATGTGCCGGACGGTGTGCAGATTCCCGGCATAGAAATCTATCATGCTGTTTTCGTGGGTGGAGTTCGTAGTTACGAAGAACTTGAACAATGGAGAAAAACCAATCCGCTGACAAATAGCTTGGATTGGCTACCGTAATGGAAATACGTTTAAAGCAGCCCTACGAATAACCATAAGTGAGTAACCTTGCATATATCGTATGTGATAAATATTAAAAATGGAAAAGATTAGAATAACAGCTATAAGAAAGGTGCAGCATAGTGATGTGTCGGCTATGTACGAAAATCCTATTGAACACACTTGTGATATTGAAGATGGTACAACTTTTATTTCAGTCGATGGGCAGAAACCGGAAGGACTGTGTGAAAGCGCATGGAGTTCAATGAGTTATTTTGTTACGGAATTAGCCAATGGGGGCGGCAACTTCTATGATGGGTGGATGAAAAATCCGCACTCAGCAATGATTTCATGTAACGATGGTTTTCGTCCTGTTAGTTTTTATATTGAAGTGATTGAATAATGATGTACATTAAGATAAAACGCCAGTGCTTAGTTAATAGAGAATACCGAAACTTTCTGCTCGGTTGATGGCTTCGATCACATTATCGACATTCAGTTTTGCCAATATATTCTTGCGGTGATTGTTCACCGTGTAAATACTAAGGTTCAGTTTATAAGCAATCTCCTTGCTCAAAAAGCCCTGTCGGATTAATAAGAGTATTTCCTTTTCCCGCTTGGTTAATTGTTGGTCTGCCGGAACAACTGCCGATGCAAGTATCTCACCCGTTTCCCGATTTATAACCGTCCGCTTGATTCGCTCCATAGGTGTTTGATCGGGTGAAAGATCCATCACTCCCATAATCATCCACGCCTTTCCATTTTTATCTTTCTGAATCACTTGGTGGCGACTGATTACATTCACATATTCCTGCCGGGCATTCAGCATACGAATCTGGAATATCTGCTGATAATTATTTCTTTGTTCTTGCGGAAGTGAATAGATGAACTGTCCGTGTTCAATCTGGTGTTCGATGAGTTGTGCCCGGTCGTCTGGGTGAATCGGTTCCTCCAATAAATCCCCCTGCTTCCGAATCGTCTTTATCCATGTAGGATTATATCCAAAGATAGTAGCAAAATTATCGGACGCAAAATCGTATCGCTCTTTGAAAACATCTACCGTAAAGATGCAACTTTGGCTCATTTGTGAGAATGTCTGTATAGATGCTCTGCGTTCATTCCACAAATCATAGTCCACATCCAGCGGGCTGATCTGCTGTCTTGCCCATAATTCTTCGGGAGTTATCTTATTGGTAGTCATGCGGCAAAGATAAGCGATAAATCTTTTCGTATCTCTATTTCCATTTGACTTTCTATGTAAATGCGTTCAAAAAATGAATATCCCATTAGTATATTCCAAATGAATTGAGCCAGAGATAGACAGAATATACCACTTTCAGACAGTTTTGAAAACGGCTCTTGATTCTTCTTTCATTTGCTGATGAAAATAGAATCAACACGTTTTATAAACCATTAAAAATTAAAAGTATGGAAGTAGTAACCATTGAAAAGAGAACCTTTTCGTATGTGTGCGAACAGTTCACCGAGTTTGCCAAACGAATAGAAAGTTTGTGCAGCGCTCATATCCAGAAAGTAGAAAACTGGCTGGATAGTCAAGAAGTGTGTCTATTGTTAGGTTTTAGCAAACGAACACTGCAATATTACCGAAGTAGTGGACGGCTGGCTTATTCTCAAATCGGCAGCAAGATTTATTATAAGTCTTCCGATATTGAAAGAATTATTGCGGACAGTGAAACACAAAATCAATCACCCAAACAAGCCACGTCTTATGAAAAGAACTAGAGAAGATTACCCGTCCTTCAACCTGTTTTCCATTGTCGGCACATGGGAAAGCGTTAATCTGAATCCTACGGTTATCATCTACCGGAACGATAAAGAGTATCTCTTATCTCTTATCTATTATATATGTATCAGAAACCACTAAACAGGCTTCGCCCGCTACTTATGAGATACAGCAGGATGGTAGCCAGTATTTTATTGCCATTGTATCCAAACGGCTCTATGTAGACTATGATTTGGCAAAAGATGTACTTAGCATTTCATCGCTGGGTGACTATCTGCGTAACTAACCAGCCATTTAGCCATCTTGGAATCAATATTTCAATAAATCAATCTTTCAATCATGGAACTAATAAATAAAGATACCCCACAAGTCCAAGAATTTATTTCTTCGCTCGATTCGATGCTGAAAGGTATTGAATCTATTGTTAAGCATTACAAACCTCACCTGAACGGGGAACGCTTTCTTTCTAACAATGAAGTTTCCAAGAAACTGAATGTCAGTCTGCGAACCCTGCAAGAGTGGCGAGATACAGGGCTAATCCCCTTTATCCAGATAAAAGGTAAAATCATCTATCGCCAAAGCGATATTGATAAACTGCTCCAAAAGCACTACTTTGAAAGCTGGAAAGAATAACTATCTAAAAGGGTATGATTTCCACTATCTTAAAAGGAAAGCTCTTTTATTAAGGCGGGAATTATACCTTTGCATCCCAAACAGTTGAAATTATGAAATTTGTAATAGAATCCGGTACACCTGCCGACATTGACGAATTAGAAAAGTTGTATGATGATCTGAATGATTACCTATCAGCTACAACCAATTATCCCGGATGGATAAAAGGCATTTATCCTATTCGTGAAGATGCAGTTGCTGGCATAGAAAATAATACTCTTTTTGTTGTCAGGCATCAAGGAAAGATAGCTGGCTCTATCATCTTAGACCATCATCCCGATGAAGCCTATAATAATGTAAGGTGGAAAATAGAAGCTGACTATAGTCATATCTTTGTGATACGTACTTTTGTGGTGCATCCCTCATTCTTGAAAATGGGTATCGGTCGTGCTTTGATGGACTATTCGTTTGAACTGGCTCAACAATCAGGTATAAAATCCATCCGTTTGGATGTGTATGAAAATAATCTTCCGGCAATCTCCCTCTATGAGAAATGCGGTTTTGAATACATTGATACCGTAGATTTAGGCTTTGGCAACTATGGGCTGGATTGGTTCAAACTGTATGAGAAACTTGTTTAAACTCTAATCAAGTGGAAAGTGCTTTCCTCATGCCAGCCCCGAAAACATTGTTTTTCGGAATTTAATTTGAATCATTGACTTTTCCAGTGAAGTATTTAGTCTGTGCAAGTCTTTGGATAAAAATACGCTCGGAATGAAATGAAGAGGAAGATTTTTATTCAAACCGAAGGCTCGGACTTGAACAGGCTAAATACGGAACTTACCTTTGTCTATGTTTCATATTGAGTTCTGGAAAACTTACGATAAAAGAAAAAGGATTGAGAAAATGAAATTCATTCTTCCCAATCCTTTTTCAATATTAGCTACTATCTTTATTATATAGCCAATTCCGACAGGCAGCTATTTACTTTTTGCATATCCTTGAAAATATTCTGATCCAATACCCTTGCATAGTGTTTTGTTACGCTTGTATCTGCATGACCTAACATCTTAGCAACATTCTCCATACTCACGCCATTTGCAAGGCAAATGCTTGTGGCATAGCTATGACGGGCGGTATGAGTGCTAAGATTTTTGTGAATTTCGCACACATCGGCAATTTCTTTCAAATAACTGTTCATGCGCTGATTACTCAATACAGGCAATAGTTTTCCGGTACATTCTGCCACATTTTTATACTTTTCCAGTATAGAAGCTGCCATAGGTAACACAGGAATATTACACATGATTTTGGTCTTTTGGCGGTTCTTTCTTATCCAAAGTTCCCCTTTGTTGTCTTTTACCAAGTGTTCAGGTGATAAGTCTTTCACATCGCTGAACGCCAAACCTGTAAAAACGCAAAATACAAAAATATCCCGTACCTGTTCTACTCGCTTAATGGTGAACTCTTTGGCAAGAATAATTTTAATTTCGTCCATTGTCAGAAATTCAGGATCAGTTTCTTCCAGTTTGAAGCGGTAGTAGGCAAACGGATCTTTCTTTATCCAGTCGTTTTCCAAAGCAATGCGGATAATCTTCTTTAAGTTCTTCAATCGGGTGATAGCTGAATTCTGCGCACAACCTTTTTCGATCTTCAAAAAAGCATCGAACTTAGAAATGAAGTTGGCTTCCAAGTTGTTCAGAGCAATATCCGATAGTTGGTATTCTTTCTTAATGAATTCTTCCAAATATCGGGTAGTGGTTTCATACCGTTGAACAGTTTTGCTTACGAAATCTTTGCCGATCAGCTTACGGCTTTGTTCGTTATGTTCCCTGAATACCTGTAACAGCGTTTTGTTATCTTCATCCACACCATAAAACAGTTTTCTCACAAGATCAACTGTGATAACCTTGCCGGAAGTTTCCAGTTCTCTATAAATTTGGTGTACGTGCGAGCGTGTGATTTCCAAGTAGTGGTTCAGTTCCACCGACATGCGGTCTTTGCCTTTTGAATTCTCTTTTGCCTGATTCCATAGATTTACGGGACAGCTTCTTTTGATAGAAATATCTACCATACAGCCGTTTACGGTGATTCTCATGCACACGGGTGCTTCTCCGTTCTTTAATAATTTGCCTTTCTTGATGAAGAACAATACAGAAAATGATTTTCGAGCCATTTTACATCGTTTTTAAAGTTACAAAACTATGTATTCTCTTCCAAAGTAAGTCTATGCAAAAGACTATGAATCAGTGAGAAAGATGCAAATTCGTGGGACTTTTTTCGACTAAATTTTAGTTCCACGATTTATCCACCGATAATATGCTTGAAACGGCTATTTTCTGCTACCTGCCAGAAAAAAGAAATCCCTAATAATGCTTGATTATCAGGGATTTGCTTGATTTTTCTTTTGTTTTCAGTGATCCGCCTGGGTTATGAACCAAACGTTATTTCTTCCTCAATATCAGTACTTTCAGAAATTTTGGCTTTGCATCCGTCACGCTTTAGTCCTTAAAAACTGTCTGCTGTTGTCCGGTGTCTGTCTGCCAACATCTTGGGTTCAAATGTACGCATTATTTTTGAATTATGCAAGTGGTTGATTATGAATATATATAGTTCAAGTGCAAGGTGCAAGCGTATATATATATACGCACTTGCACCTTGCACTGAAAAAAATATGATGAAATTTGCTATCTCGAATATTGTTCGTATATTTGCGAACAATATTCGAGATATGGAAGAAAAGAAAGATTATACTGTTACGCAGGAACAGTTGGCAAGATTTGCCAAAGCATTGGGACATCCTGCCCGAATTGCTATTATGCACTTTTTGGCAAAGCAGAAGACGTGTTATTTTGGGGATATTCACGAAGAACTTCCCATTGCCAAAGCAACCGTATCACAGCACTTGAAAGAGTTGAAAGATGCAGGACTTATACAAGGAGAGGTTGAAACGCCTAAAGTGAAATACTGTATCAACCGAGAGAATTGGCAATTGGCTCGTGAACTTTTTAAGGAGTTTTTCGGGCAATGTATCTGTAAATCGGGGGAGTGTTGCTGATAATCCCCTTTTTTTAATATTAATGTTCGTTGTTTTGCGAATTACGTTTAATGTAATAAATTTATAAATTATGGAAATTAAAGTATTAGGAACAGGTTGTGCAGGCTGTAAAGCTCTGTATACAACAGTTGAACAAGTAGTAAAAGAATTGGCTTTGGATGCGGTAGTAACCAAAGAAGAAGATTTGATGAAGATTATGGAATACAATGTAATGACGCTTCCTGCTCTCGTTGTTGACGGTAAGGTTGTGGCAAAGGGCAAACTTTCTGCCAAAGAAGTAAAAGATGTATTAACCAAGTAAATCAGATTATGATGAAACGCTTTTTATTCCTTACCATTGCTTGTTTGTTTTCTATTTGGGGAATGGCTCAGATTGCCGCAGATACCTATGTGGAAGTTCTTTATTTTCATGGGAAACAACGTTGTGTAACTTGCAAAGCCATTGAGAAATATACGAAAGAAGTGGTCAATGCAGATTTGGCAGAGTTGGTTAAAAATGGTAAACTACGTTTCAAAGAAGTAGATATTTCAACTCCCGAAGGCGAGAAGTTGGCAGAGAAATATCGTGTAAGTTGGTCTTCTCTTTATGTTAATAAATGGAAGAACGGTAAAGAAGAACGTAACGACATGACACGCTTTGGTTTTCAGAATGCCCGAAACAATACATCGGCTTTCAAGAAAGAATTAAAACAGAAAATCAATCAGTTGCTAAAATAAATACAGTTTTATGGAATACTTGCAAACATGGTTGGATAATAGTGAGATACCTATTATTACTGCTTTTCTGCTCGGTCTGTTGACTGCTGTAAGTCCTTGCCCATTGGCTACCAACATTACCGCTATTGGATTTATCAGTAAGGATATAAATAACCGTAACCGGATATTTACAAATGGTGTTCTATATACTTTAGGGCGTGTATTGGCTTATTCTGCATTAGGCGCAATACTTATCGCAATACTCCGAAAGGGTGCAGATATGTTTGCCATACAAAAAGGTATCAGCGAATGGGGGGAACTGCTGCTTGCTCCTGCTTTGATGTTGATAGGGCTGTTTATGCTATTCGGAGATAAATTGCAATTACCTAAGTTCGGATTTTCCGCTACTGAAAAGACAGAAAAACTAAAAGGCTCATGGGGTAGTTTGTTGTTGGGGATATTGTTTGCCATGGCGTTTTGTCCGACCAGTGGTCTATTTTATTTTGGCATGCTTATTCCCATGTCAGCTATGGAAAGTGAGGGGTATTTGCTACCTGTCATTTTTGCATTGGCAACAGGGCTTCCAGTTATGCTTGTCGCTTGGATTTTGGCATACAGTATAGCAGGGATAGGAAAGTTTTATAACCGTGTGCAGACTTTTCAGAAGTGGTTTAATAACATGGTAGCTATACTGTTTATTTTGGTTGGCATTTATTATGGATTGATAAATTTGGGTATAATATGAAAATTTTAATTTTATGTACAGGAAATAGCTGTCGCAGCCAAATGGCGCATGGTTTCCTGCAATCGTTTGATAAGAATATACAAGTGTATTCCGCTGGTACGCATCCGGCTGAGAAAGTTAATCCTTTGGCTGTTAAGACAATGGCAGAAGTTGGCATTGATATAAGTAAGCATATTCCTACCAATGTAACTGCTTATTTAAGTGATACATGGGATTATGTGATAACAGTATGCGGTAGTGCTAACGAAACGTGTCCGGCTTTTGAGGGCAATGTAGGGAAACGGTTGCATATTGGTTTTGATGACCCCTCGGAAGTAATAGGGACAACGGACTTCATCAGAAGCGAATTTGAAAGAGTGCGTAATGAAATCAAGAATGAATTTGCCAAGTTCTACATTACAGAGATAAAAAAACAAGAACTGCCTAAATGTGCTTGTAACCGCTAATTTTTTAGGTAATATGTTCGTATTATTACAAACAATAATAGGATTATGATACAAAGGTTTGCAGATTGGCTGGTGTATGACATCTTCGGTTTGGATGCTTCAACAGCTTTAGGAGAAGCTATAAACTTCTTCTTTTACGATACGATAAAGATTTTGATATTATTATTTTTTATCAGCGTGATAATGGGAATTATAAATGCTTATTTCCCGATAGAACGTTTGCGCAATTATTTGACCTCTCGTAAACTATATGGATTGCAATATTTCTTTGCAGCCTTATTTGGTGCTATTACCCCGTTCTGTTCCTGTTCTTCCATACCGCTGTTTATCGGATTTGTGAAAGGGGGTATTCCTTTGGGGGTAACATTCGCCTATTTGATAACCTCGCCTTTGGTGAATGAGGTTGCTGTTGCCATGTTTATCGGCACTTTTGGGTTGCGTATTACTTCTATTTATGTGATTAGCGGTATTCTGTTAGGTATGGTAGGTGGATTTATTTTGGGCAAGATGAAATTGGAGCCTTATTTGAGTGATTGGGTAAAACAAATTCAGCAAAACTCAACTTCCGACTCCGGAACATGGGAAAAAGAGCATACTCCGTTCTTTAGACGATTGCCCATTATCATGCAAGAAGCATGGGGCATTGTCAAAGGTGTACTTCTGTATATCCTTATCGGCATCGGTATCGGTGCATTTATGCACGGCTATGTACCGGAAGGATTTTTTGAGCAGTATATGTCTAAGGATAATTGGTTTGCAGTTCCTTTATCAGTAGTGTTGGCAGTTCCAATGTATGCCAATGCTGCTGGAATAGTACCGGTAATTGAAGTTTTTGTAACTAAGGGTATCCCCATAGGAACTGCGCTTGCTTTTATGATGGCAGTTGTTGGGCTGTCATTGCCCGAAGCTACGCTGTTGAAAAAAGTAATGACTTGGCGGCTGATAGGGATATTCTTTGGATTGATAACCTTATTTATTATTGTATTAGGTTATCTTTATAACATTGTGTTATAGCGCAATATGTTGTGAGTATGGAATATGCAGCAATTAAAAGCTACGTTAGTAAATTACTCTTTCAGATACAGACCGAAATAAACATTTCTAATTCTGACGAATGTATAGGGATTGATAGGGCGTTACACATGATGCGTTTTATTAGACCTTTGTGTGATGAACTTAGGAAGTATACAGTAAATTATCAGTTTAGGGACGAGGCGGAAGAAATCTATTTCTTTAAAGAACTAAAACCGGAAGTATTAAGTAAATATATGTACTACAACAAAATTTATGTTATAGAAAGCAAATTCCCAACAGGTAGTGATGTTGCGCAAAAAGAATATCTGTACAATGAACTAAATAGTTTAACATTCTATTTCAGTAGGAATTTGGACTTTTACCAGTATTACCGTTCTAAATCTACTTATTTGGATAGATACTATTTTACCCGAAATCAAAATGATTTACGAATATGTACAGATAGTTCCCATATTGATAAAGACCCTCTATATTCAACCGGATATGATTTTAAAGTGGCTAAAATTATTACTAACGAACTGTTGAAAATCTATTTGACTAACAGATTGCAGGAATTGGAGCGTATTGTACAGCGCAAAGCGGATAACGGACAGGTTGTAGAAAGTATTTTGCGTTGGACTGGCTCTAAAAGGGCATTGGTAGAACTGATTTATGCTTTAGAAGCGAATGGGGATTTTAATAAAGGAACGGCTACTTTAAAAGAGATTGCAGGATATTTTGAAAATGTGTTCAGTATAGATATTGGTGATTTATATCATTCTTATTTGGAAATGCGAAGCCGTAAAATAAATAGAACTCGGTATTTGGAGACATTGCAAAAAAGTCTGCTCCGAAGAATGGATGAAAACGATACATGATGCGAGTTTTATTTTCTTTTCGCAAGTAATTATATTCTTGCAAATAAATAAACCATTCAGTATTTCAATCAATATTGAATGGTTTATTGTTTTCAATCAATCCAGTTTTCTTGAAATCTTGCTTTCAATCAATCAGGCTATCAATATTTCAATAAAACAAGATTGCAGAATTACAAAAATAAACTCATCGGTCGGGGAACGCCCAGCGGCAAGGGGCGGGACCACCCGTCCCGACGAGCGAAAAAATCTTTAGTTAGGGAATGTCTTTCTTTCATTGGCAACACGACTTCGGAGTGAATTTGCCCAAGGTGTTTTGCGGCACGGAAAACAGATTTGTGTGCCACAAATCACACCTTGCTGTTATCTGACGATAACACGAATTCAACGGCTGGCAGTACGATTTGGAACGTCCAGTTTTTGAGCCAACATTTCCATGTCGCCACTTACTTTCAAATCGGTAATCCTCGCATAAATTTGAGTAGTCCGGATATTGGTATGACCTAAAATTTTAGATACTGTCTCGATAGGTACACCATTGGCGAGCAGTACCGAAGTTGCACACGAATGGCGGGCAACATGGTAGGTCAAGGTCTTTTCAATTCCGCAAATGGCTGCGATTTCTTTTAAGTAATCATTCATTTTCTGATTGCTGATAACTGGTAAAATCTTACCGTTTGGCAATTTGTCCTTGTACTTTTCCAATATGGCTTTTGGTATATCCAGCAATCGAACGGTAGATGTAACATTTGTTTTGTGTCTTTTCCGTATAATCCACAAATTACCGTCAAATCCGGTGCGAATGTCCTCCTGCTTTAACTCGCATACATCAATGTAGGAAAGTGCCGTGTAACAACTGAAAATAAACAAATCACGTACCTGCTCCAACCGTTTAGAGCTAAACTCGTGGTTGTAAATGGTGGTAATTTCTTCCATAGTCAGATAATCCCTATCGGTACGTTCAAACCTTACCCGATAACTCCCGAAAGGGTCGGCAGTCACTAAACCCGTATTCTTGGCAAAGTTTACTACCGTGCGAAAACGTTGTACGAACTTCATAGCCGTATTATGGCTGCAACCATAGTTATTCTTGATATACAACAGGAAATCTTCAATGAATACCACATTTATATCTTTAATGAGCATATCGGAAACGGAGTATTTAAACTTCATAAACTCCATAAGCCGTTTCTTTGTCAGTTCATAACGTGAGTAGGTTTTGTCTGCGGTATTCATTTTAACCTTTTGCAAATACTGTTCGTTGTGCTGTTTGAAGAACTCTATCAAAGTCCGTTCCCTTGCTATCTTGCCTAAAAAAGCGTTCTTTACCAGTTCTGCGGTTACATATCCGTCTTGCGCCATTAACGCATGGTAATGTTGATGAACTGTGCTACGAATACTTTCCAGCATGGAATTGATGTGTACGGCTTCTGCGGTTCTGCCGGAAGCCTTGCCTAATTCCACGCTCCAGTGAGCCGGATTTATTTCCAACTTGGTGTTAAACTGGGCTACAACTTGGTCAATAGTGATACGTGCGATAATCGGTGCGTTACCATTTTTCTTTACTGCATTTCGTTTGACGAAATAGAGTAGCTTAAAAGTACTTCTCATAATCTCTTTTTTTAGTTACAAACTTAAATTGATAAACTGAAAATGAGATATTTGCAGTACGGACAAATCAAGACAACAAACCGCCAATTTTGGACATTCCGTGACCTAAAATCTTAAAGGGTGGACAGGTCACGAATTGGTCACGAAAGTGTGTCTTTTTGTGACCTTTTCGTGTCTTAGGTCACAGACATTATACAAAGAAAAACTCCTACAATACCTTGATATTGTAGGAGTTGTACATTTACTGTCCATTTCTGTCCAGCGTTTTTGTGATCCGAGCGGGCTTTGTGAGAGTGGTATTATCTTATTGATAATCAATTTGTTGCTTGATGTAATTGAGAAGCAATGTACCACGGTTTGTACCACATTTTCCGCTCTATTTTGGAGGACAAAATTGCCCTTATTTTCTGCTTTTGGCGAGTATGCCACAAATTTAACACTTATTATCCGAATATTTACCTATTAAACAATATTTAACTATTAAAATTTGTGTCTCTCATATTTGAACGCCTGTTTTCAGGCAAAAGTTCGGAGCTGTGGACGGGTGACATGGAGCCTCAAAAAAGGTGGCGAAAAAGGTGGCGCACACTGACCGAAAAAGTGGCGGAAAAGGTGTCTGTAAAAGTGTCCCCAAAGGTGTCCCCATAAGTGTCCGAAAGAGTGTCCCCAAGAGTGTATGTAAATGTGTCTGTATCAGTGGCGGTAAATGTGTCGGAACGGGTGTCTGAAATGGTGGCGGCAGAAGTGGCGGATAAGGTGTCGGTCAAGGTGACGGCAAAGGTGGCGCACATCAGCCGAAATCCGTACTGTTTTTCTCTCTTGCTTCCCAGCCTGAAAAACCCCACCGCAGGGAGAAGATTATGCCTGCCCTCCTGATTTTCTCCCTTAAAGAAAATTTCACGGAGCAGTCCTGTGTCGATACAATCTCCACAACGACCGCAACCCTCTCCATCCGAGCAGAAGCAGCCAGCAAACCATACGCCATACCAGAGACACAATCCGGCAGGCAAGACGTATAATCATTACAAGCGACCATCGGATAAAGCGGAGCAACAATCCTGCAATTATCGCAACAGGCAATAGATATATCATCAATAGAAGTCCGAACATGGTGAGATATTATGATATTAAGATAGTCCGATAATGCCATTCCAACATCATCAAACTATCGCCCGAAGTAATGCTCCGAGTATGTAAATATACTAAATTTCAACGACTTATGCAAGTTTTTAAGCCATTATTTTAGTACATATTCATCTGATTTTCACCTCATTTCATGCTCTGACACAAGCCATACCACAGTATATGATAATGCGATTGTCAAGGCAACGACGGCAGTCATTATCGGATAAAAGCGGTATGTGATAATAAGAGTATATGATACATATGGCAAATCATTATCCTATGATTGAATACCGGTGTTCCAAGTTGTCAGATAAAAAGATTATGTTCGGAATTTGTGCATGGTCAATCGGAGTGAGCTAACTTCGCCGTGCGAAGCGAGGTCGGGAGTGCATCGGGGCACTCGTGCCAATGGTGCAGAATTTGTTAAGCAAGTTGTACTTTTCCCCGGATAAAACGGAGTTTTACCGAAGAAAAGTAACTTGCCTCCCTGCCGGGCGGAGAAAATCAGCTCGCAACTCGCCGATTTTTAATCACTGGAAAATATGGAAAAGAGAACCAACAGAATAGAGATTCTATTTACCGATACCGAACTTGAACGGCTCAAAGTCCGCTCAAAGGAGTTCAGGAGCATAAGCTCGTATATCCGTGCCGCACTTGTGGAGTTTTCCGACAAGGACGCGAAAGACCGTATGCAAGCCGTGGAAGAGATGGCCTCGCTCTGCCGGAGATTCAAGGACGAGCTTGGCTGGGCCGGCGGCAATCTCAACCAGGCAATGAAACGCGCCAACGAACTTTCCGTAGCCGGATTGTTGAGCGAGACATATTATAAAGAGGTATTGATACCTTCCATAGATAGCTTGAAGGAGACTATGGATAAAATCATATCCGAACACTCCGATGTCGTAAGCAAGATAATACGCGGTGTACTGAAGAACGGAAATCCGAACACCTGATGCAACTATAACCGAATTATCATATATCCCCGGTTCCTTATACTCACATAATCCTAAACCGTGTTTTATCTTAATCATATATTCACATGATAGATCATATATTCACATGATAGCGACAATACTTCCTTCAAGCACTTGCTTCCATGCGGTCGGATATAATGAACGCAAGGTAGCCAAAGGCTCGGCACATCTGCTGGAAATGAAAAATTTTGATGCGGTCGAAATGATGGGACACCATACTCCCGACGACCTTGTGGCCTATCTTGAAAATTACTCTTCCAAAAATCCGAGAATCAAGAAAGCGCAGTTCCACATGGCGTTTTCATGCCGGGGACACGAAAAGACGGAACAGGAGCTTCTGGACTTCGCCCACGAATATCTCCGGGAGATGGGATATGGCGAAGAAGGACAGCCCCTGCTGGTTTACGGACATACCGATACTGACAACACCCATATACATATAATAACATCGCGTGTGGCACCGGACGGTCGCAAGATAGACCATAACCATGAACGGGTAAGGTCGCAACGTGTGGTCGAGCGGTTGCTTGGAAACGACATTAACGAGAAAGCACGCAGGGATATGGAAGAAGCCCTGTCTTATAAATTCACATCCATCACACAGTTCAAGGCTCTTATGAACTCGCTCGGTTATGAGTGCTACGACAATGAGGGAGTGGTATCCATAAAACGTGGCGGTGCGGTGTGTCTTAAAATACCGCTGGAGGAAATCAGCTCACATTACCGTTCAACGACATTCGACCGTCAGCGCAGGAGACAGCTCCGCGCCATATTCGCCAAATACCGAGACCTGACCGCCAACAAGAAAGAACTCGCCGATGAACTGAAAAGAAAATTCGGTATCGAGCTTGTGTTTTTCGGAAAGAAAGATTCTCCATACGGTTATATGATAATCGACCATAACAAGAAAGCTGTCATCAACGGAGGCAAGATATATCCGATAAAGGAGCTGCTGGATTTTGCGACACCTGATGAACGGTTCGCAAGAATAGACTCACAAATCGACGCCCTGTTAGCCAATGATCCAAAAATCACCATCGGCGAGCTTAACGACATACTGAGCCGCCAGTACAAGGCCTATGTGAAACAGGGGCAGATATGGCGAGGCAGAGACAGCCGACCTCTCCGCCCCCATATGTGGGAGGCTCTGAGACACAACAACCGTATTCAATGGGTGGAGTGCTTCGCTCCGGCAACGGAAGCGGAGCGGGACTTCCTCTGTTCAATCGGCAAGGTGACTGTGCCCCACATGGTGGAAATCAATGGGACAAGGACAACTCAGTACAATAACCGGCTGTCAGATCTGAGGAGCATATTTGACAGCAGCACAGGTTATATACGCCGTCAGACACTCCGCAGTGCAGGATTTACAATCCGGGATATTGAGGGAGAAATGTATGCCTTTGACATGAAAGCCCGCGTCCTTATAAATCTTGAAAACGAGGGCTTCGATATAAGACGGCTCCAGTTTGTCAAGAATCCCGTCGAGAACAAAAAACAAAACGCGGCCGTCAGACGAAAGCCCGGTTCCGGAATAAGGAAGCCGCATGACGTGGAGTCAGGTCAAGGTCAGAACAGGGAATGGGAAGTAGGCTACAAAGGGGACTATGACAGGATAGATGATGAGTCCTCGATAAGACGATAGCCTGTTTCCGTGACTTCTATCCGGTGACACTGTGTGCGTGATAGCCACTATATTACACGCTCAGATAGCCATTTCAACACAATATCGCATTATCCGATGATGAAAACTGTTCGGAATTTCGGGTTTAGCAATCGGCCCATGATAATTTTGCTCAAAAACCAACCGACAGTTTCTATCAATGGAATCAACCTGTATAATCACATTCGCCAATCAGAAAGGCGGTGTAGGCAAGACAACGCTGTGCGCCCTTTTCGCAAGCTACCTTGTGTCAAGAGGGCACAGTGTGACCGTGTTCGACACCGATCCGCAGCAGTCCATCGTCAAGAAACGCACAGCGGACACCGCCACCTATGCCGGAGTGCCGCTGCCTTATAACGTATATCCTTTCAGCATGAGCAACGAGCCGGCTCTTATCGCGTTGATCGAGAACCTGCACAACTCAGCCGCCGTGGACTTCGCTCTGTTTGACTCGGCAGGCAGTCTCAACGACCAGGCGTTGCTGGCACTTTTCGCCAATACGGATTATTTGCTGACTCCGTTCCACTATGACAACCTGACCGTACCCTCAACCGCTGTATTTGTCGCCATGATAGTCGAATTGAGGCGAAGCATCGGAAATGCCATGAAAACGGTACACTATGTAATACCCAATCTTGAAGAACAGGGTGTCGGCACCAAAGAGGAAAAGGAGTTATGGAAGCTCGTGAACAAGAAGCTGAGCGAACACGTGCGTATAGCACCGACCGTTTATAAACGCCAGACACTACGCCGTTTCAGCACAATCTCCGGCATGGACGACCAGATGCTCGTAGTTTCACCGGCCTTCGACCATATTTACAATGACATATTCGGCATACCAAATACAGAAGAAGAATGAACCAGGACACCCCATACCCCAAACTGAACGACCTGCTCGGAGGACTCGGCAACCTTGTTCCCGGAGCGGAGACCATGCCACCGGCACCGGAACAGCATACTGTTCCCGAACCTGAGCCGTCGCCCGACAATGACGATGACTGGGAGCTTTTCAGAAAGAATCTTGCCCTGTATAATTTCAGGGAGAAAAAAGATGACCGCATGATATGCAAGCTCGACCGCGACCTTGCGGACTCCCTCGATGCCTGCGACATCGACCGCAAATGCCGCTCCGATATTGTGAACGCAATAGTCAGGACTTTTGTAAACCGGTATCTTGACAGGCTGCGGCAATTCAGGAAAAACAACAGGTCATTACTCGGCAACACATAAAAACTTACTGGATATGAGAACAATCAAATGGTCTTATGATATGCTCCGCACACTGCGTGAGATGTATCCGCACGACACGAATACACGGATAGCAGCCGCTATCGGTGTGGGTACGAGGTGTGTGGTGGCGAAAGCAGCCGAACTCGGACTTGAAAAGGAACGTGACATCAGACGCAAGGAGGCTGAGAGAATCCTGATGGAGAATTACCGCACTCATTCCCAGTCCGAACTGTCACGCCTGACAGGATTGAGTCTCCGTACCGTCAAACGCATGGCCGGACGTTTGGGACTGAAACGCGATGCCGATGATGCCTCACGGTTCATTTCCTCCAGACGCAAGGAGATAATACGTCGTGAGAGGCTGCGCCTGAGGATAGGACTTGCCCCGATAACTAATGTCAAGGTCACAGGCAACCGCCGACGGGCAATCTTACGCAACCGGCTCAAACAATACGGATATGTGGTCATGCGTGGCAACGACACCGTATTTTTCAGTCCTGACATGGCACGCTGTTCAAGACACGAGGACAGAGGCGTATCCCTCGGCCTTACTTTTCTTCCCTTGCCGCAACAACAATTATTCACAACAAAAATAATCTGATAATCATGTTCGGAACTATTTTTACCTGCCTGACAGCCGTACTCATATTATATTATGCAGTCCTTGTCTGTATGGATCTTTTCATAAAGCCTACGGGAGCCGCCGATGAATCCGGCACACCTGATGAAGCTGAGATCGACATATCCGATGAAGCAAACTCATTCAAGGCTATCGAAATCAAGCGTGGTCAACAGAGTGCCAAGAAGCCGGTCAAGGCTCCGGCCGAGAAACCTACCCTCTCCAAGCCGCTGATGACAAATTATCTTCCGGTTGAACAGCTTGCAAGAAAAGCCCGCAACATCACCAGTTCTGAAGATGCCTCCCTCGCCGGCCTCGGAGAAATCATCATCAAATGTGAGTCCGCTGCCTGAAATAACCTGACTTATTGCTAACCATTTTGTATCACCTAATACCTCTCTCCCCGAACCGATGCCTTTATTGAACTAAGTTGTCTTTATTGCCCGACACTGCCTTTAACGCCCTGCATTGCCTTTAACGCCCGATAACCTTTTCAAGAACTTATCAATCAGCGTATATGCAGAAAATCAAATCAAAGTGTCAGCGTGCTATCTCACGCCTCGGCAACTCAGCCTTCGCCCGTAAGGGTATGCTTGCTATGGGCGCGGTGATGCTCACCGTGTCCGACATGATGGCCGCCAGCAAGGGTGCGGCAGGCTTCACCAAAGCCACACAGGAGGTAAGCTCCTACCAGACCCCTGTCTCCAATCTCATGAAGGCGATCGCCGCAGTGATTGTCCTCGTGGGTGCCTTCAATGTCTATTTCAAGATGCAGAACGGCGACCAGGACGTCAAGAAGACCATCATGCTCACCATCGGCGGCTGTATAGCCTTCATCGCACTGAGCGAGGCTCTTCCGCTCTTCTTCAAGTAAGCAACCGCAGATCCATACAGTCATGGCGATATACAACGACGGCTATCCGGTTTACAAAGGGTTACAGAAACCATTGGAGTTCATGGGAATACGCGGACGTTTCCTGACATTGGCGGCTGCCGCCATAGGAGTGTCCTTCGTGGGGTTCATAGTGTTCTCCATCGCATTGGGAAAGCTCGCGGGGTTTATCGCCATGCTTGTAATGGCTGCCGCAGGGCTGGTTACAATATATGTCAAGCAGCGCGGCGGACTGCACAACAAACGGCGTGACCGTGGAATCTTTATTTATCACAATTTATTCAAGCATTGAATGGCAAAGGAAAATAAAAAAGTCTTCGACGGGATATACGCCCAGTTGGAGGAAACGGACGGTAATGTCGTGCTGTTCGACGCAAAGGGGGCCCCCTCTGTCATCTTTGAAATGACAAACCCTGTTCTCCGGCTGTGTACCGACTCGGAGCGGTACATGGTATTTCAGGACGTGCTGGCCAACATCGTCCAAACGCTCGGCGAAGGCTATGCCTTGCAGAAGCAGGACATATTCTGCCGCCAGCGTTACCACCGCGACGTACCCGAAGACGCCGAGTTCCTGACCCGGAGCTATTTCAATTACTTCGAGGGCCGTGAGTTCACTGAAATCACCACCTATCTGATAGTGACACAGGAGGCGCAGCGCGGACAGTTCGTGCAATACGACCCCAAGAAATGGCTCGACTTCCATTCAAAGGTCGCCAAAGTTGACGACATTCTCACCGAGAAAGGGATAAGCCACCGCAAGCTGACGAAGCCGGAGGTCAACGAGTACCTGCACCGCTTCATGGCGTTCCATTTCCAGCACGGGCCATTCTCCATGACAAATTTCAAGGCTTCGGACGAATACCTGCGGACAGGCAACCGCATTATCCGCTCATATCCCCTTGTGGATATTGACGAGATAAATCTCCCCTCGGTAGTGAAGCCATATACCGAGATGAGTGTCAACGGTTATCCTGTGGCTACCGATGTGTTCTCATTCCTTGCCGAAGTGCCTCACGCCGACTGCGTGGTGTTCAATCAGGTGGTGCAGATACCGGGACAGAGAAAGCTGCTACGTAAATTGCAAGGAAAGGCGAAGCGTCACGGCTCCATGCCCGATCCGAGCAACAAGATAGCAAAGGCCGACATCGAGGAAGTTCTCAATATCCTCGCCGTTGACTCTTCCCTTCTTGTAAACACCAATTTCAACATCATAGTGAGCTGTCCTCCCGGCAAGGTCACTCCTGTCACCTCATATCTTGAGACCAAACTCTACGAGTGCGGTATAATGCCGTCACGCACAGCCTACAACCAGCTTGAGCTGTTCATCAACTCCTTTCCGGGCTGCGCCTACGGCTTTAATCCCGACTATGACCTGTTCCTCACGCTGTCGGACTCGGCACTGTGCCTGTTCTTCAAGGAACACCTCAAAGGGTGCGAGGACACGCCTCTCACCACATTCTACACCGACCGTCAGGGACTCCCGGTGTGCATCGACATAACCGGCAAGGAGGGCAAGGTGAAGATGACCGACAACGCCAACTTCTTCTGCATCGGGCCTTCCGGTTCCGGCAAGTCCTTCCACATGGAGTTTCGGAGGGCAAAACGGCGACAAACAGCTGCAAAAATTGATGTTATAATACCTTGATTTTCAGCTAATAGATTTTAACAAACGAGATTTTCGCCTATTGGCGATTCGTCCTTTTCGGAGTATTTTTGTACCGCGATTGTACCACGCGAGAGGGGTCACACGGCACGACTTCCTTTCAGCAGCGTGCAACAGCTTTCAAGAGCGTGCAACAAATTTCTTCGATAATGGACCGTCAAATTAAACATAATTTAACAGGTCAGCCCGGCTATGACTGGGGCATGACCGACAAGCCTTTCCTCACCATCGGGGAAGTGGCGGACATCCTGCAAGTGAGCAGCCGGACAGTGTATAACCTCATTTATAAAGGCACTCTCCGGGCTTGCAGACTGACATACCACATCACAATCATCACCAAGGAGGATTTCTTTCTGATGATTAGAGAGACAACCTACTGCAAGCGGAGCGTGTCAATCTTCGCCAAGCAGGGTAAAAAGACAAAAAAGAAGATGAACGAAGATACACCGAACACTGAAAAAGACCTTTCCCAAAAGGAGGGAAAGAAGAAAGCGAAGGGTAGCCCGAAACGGCAGCTCATTCCGGCGGCTAACTACAAGCAGTCCGTGCGCGACACGTTCACGGACAGGGAGAGTGCCGGAGGCGACCTTTATACGATGGCTGAGATATGCCAGAAATTCAATTATACCTACGGGCGATTTTACAATCTCCGTATGCGATACTCGATACCCTGTGTCAAAGCCAACGCCACCAAGTGCTTCCCGAAAGCCGAGGTTGACAAGGCTATGGCTGAGGAAGCTGAACGGCTGGGAAGCAACCTGTCGGAGCACTGGTATTCCTGTTTCGACATCATGCGCCTGTTCGGTCTGGGCAAGACCCAAGTCCGCAGGTTCGCGCTCACCCACGGGGTAAGGACAAAGCGCATACACGGCAACCGCTTGTACTATCTCAAGGCTGACTGGGACGAGGCACGGAAGGTGTCGGAACGCAAGAGTGCAAGCACGAAAGCCAAGCGAGAGCCGGACAATGAATCAGACAACAATTAAAAATCTCAACTGATATGACAAACATCTGCACGAAAGTGACTGTAAGGAAGCGACCCATCAAGAACGGTCAGGTGTCGCTTTACCTTGACTTCTACCCGGCTATACGGCATCCAAAGACAGGAAAGCCGACAAGACGGGAGTATCTGGGAATATACATCTATGCCGACCCGAAAGACAAATTCGAGGCTGAGTTCAACAAGACCATGCTCCGCAATGCCGAGCTTGTCAAATGTCGCAGAACCGAAGCCATCATCAACGAGGAATACGGATTTCTCGACCGCAATCGCGGCAAGGAGAGTTTTCTTGAGTATTTCCGATCCAAGATGGCGGACGATGACAATTACCGCAACTGGAACACCGCTTACAAGCACTTCGAGAAGTATTGCGGCGGAAGCTGCACCTTCGACAATCTGACGCTTGACTTCTGCCAGGGATTTCTCACCTACCTGCTGTCGCTCACCACTCCAACCAAGGGCAAGATGATGGCTTCCACCGCCAACAACAACCTCAACAAGCTGAAATGCGTCCTCCGCATCGCATACGAGGAGAAACGCATCAAGGAGAACATCGCTCCACGGTTGAAGCACGCCAAGGAGTCAAGCACGAAACGCGAGTTCCTGACGCTTGAAGAGGTGAGGATGCTTGCCGCCACTCCCTGCGAAAAACCTGTTATACGGAGTGCCGCACTGTTCTCCTGCCTTACGGGTCTGCGCATCAGCGACATCATCCGTCTGCAATGGGAGAACATCATAAGAGGAGCTGACGGCGGCTGGTGCATGCACATCGTCACCAAGAAAACCAAGACGGAAGCCGTGCTGCCGCTGTCGGATGAAGCACTCGCGCTATGCGGCGAGCGTGGCGAGGGGCAGGTGTTCAAGGGGCTGACACAGACCATCCTTCCCCTCTATCTCAAGGACTGGATTAAGTCTGCCGGGATAACGAAGCACATCACGTTCCACGGGTTCAGGCACACCTACGCGACCCTGCAACTCGCCGCTGGAACTGACCTCTACACCATTTCAAAGATGCTTACGCACAGCAACGTGGGAACGACACAGATTTATGTCGATGTCGTGAGCGATCTGAAGCGCAAGGCATCCGAACAGATTACACTCAAATGACAACCAATCCGAACAGTATATGAACAACATAACATTTGAACAACTGCCGCAGGCGGTTTCCATGCTGATTGAAAAGGTGGGGTTGCTCACCGACAAGGTGGAGAAAGTGCTCGGCATGACACCGCAGCAGAATGGCGAGTGTCGCACCCTTCTCTCCCTTAATGAAGTCGCGGCGCTTCTCGGCAAATCGGCTTCCACCATCTATGCCATGACTTCCGATAAGCGGATCCCTTACCACAAGCGGGGCAACAAGCTCTACTTCTTCCAGAATGAAATCATCGCATGGATTGAACAGGGCGGCACATCGGGAGTAGCCAGCGAGAGCGAGATTGAAAGACGGCTTGAGGAACTGCGCAACGGCAAGAAACGCAAGCCGGGAGCGTTGACGGACGGCAACAGCCGGATGTCCGCAGTAGCACTATAATGTCACAGACCATGAGCAAGGAGATACAGACCATACACTACTGCACTATACTTTCAGCCGTACAGTGGGATTTTCTTTTGGAAGGCAGGTTTTTCCCTCTCAGGCAGAAGTGCCTCCACCGACTGATGAACGGTGCTGTGCGGACAAGAACCGCCTATAAAATCAAGGGCGTTGATATTGTGCTGGAGGTGGGACAGGTGGCGGCATCCGATGTGGAACTGGCAGAGTTTTTGGGCTGCAACCGTAAGACGGTCGGCAAGCTCATCGACAGCTTCAACCGCTTCGGTATGCTGACCACTCGGACCAACAACCGCACTTCCGTCCACTCCCTGCATTTTCTCACGGGCTGGTATGTCGGAGGTGTCCTTGTCACCAATCCCCATTATGTCAGACCTTCGGCTGCCGCCAAAGGACAGACGGGCGATGTGCGGACACCTGTTTCCGACAGTCTGTCATCAGAAGAAGAACCGGGAGGCGCAGCGGTGGACTGCCACACAAGAGGGAAGGAAACGGACAGCTTGGCGACAGGCGCGGCATCCCTTTCCTCTTCCCTTCTTTTGCCGGACAGTTCCAATCCGTCAGCCTATGTGCATGACGGCGACAGTCATAATCCGCCGCCCGATATGTTCATGGCGGACACAACCGCAAATCGGCATATCATAGACAGCGGTAACGTAGCCTCCGGCGAGAACGGCGCAGGAAGCCACAGCGAGGCGCAGGACGGCACGGATGGCGGCAAGGGTAATCCTGCATAGGCACGAGAACCGAAAGTGCGGAAAACGGCTCAAATCGGGATTTCGTTGGTCGGGAACGGGAACAAGGGCTTGCCCTGTATAGCCCACTATAACTTCTCCGCTGCGCTCCCGAAGTTGTGGGCTCTCCCGAGGGGCTGGGCTTTGCCCCGTCCCACTCATGGCTCTGCCCTGAGAACCCGGTCGGATGGCTGTCAGCCCCCGACGCCCCTGACCAAAGAGTGACCCTCTCTTTGGAAACTCCGCTCAGTGGTCTCGACCCCTGAGAACCCCGAGCAGGAAGTGACCCTCTCCCTGCACCCTCCGATTAAGGCTCCGCCCTAATGACCCTTTCCCTATTGTAAATCTGTAAACATCATCATGCCTATGGCACAGAAGACATCAGTCAACATCAAGCCCTGCAACATCGGAAGCAGCGAGGAACACAACAGGCGGAAAGCCGAATACCTCGCCCGTGTCAATAAGGAAAAGCTCTACATCCGTACCGAGCTCATGACCCGAAACGAGGCATGGGTAGCACCTGAATTTGAAAACTCGACACTGACCGACCGCTATAATCAGATAGCCGCGATGGTAAAGGAGAAGACAGGTCGGGCGATGCAGACCAAAGACCGTGAGCGTGTGAACAAGAAGACGGGAAAGGTGACCGTCGTGCGCGGCAGCACTCCGCTCAAGGAGGGTGTCGTGGTAATCAAGGATGATACCACGATGGAGCAGTTGCGACATTTCTGCGAGGTGTGTAAGCAGCGTTGGGGAATCACAGCTTTGCAAATCTTCATCCACCGTGACGAGGGGCATTACGTCACTCCCGGAGAGACCGCCACATGGAAGCCCAACCTTCATGCCCATATCGTATGGGACTGGATGAACCACGACACCGGGAAGTCCTGCAAGCTGGACGATAAAGCCATGAGCGAGATGCAGACGCTGTTGGCTGAGTGTCTTGACATGGAAAGGGGCACCTCAAAGGAGGTGACGGGGAAGGAGCATCTTGAACGCGCTGACTTCATCATCGCCAAGCAAAAGCAGGAAGCGGAACAGGTAAAGGCGGAAAAGGAAGCAGCCGAAGCCGACAGGGATGCCGCGATCCGTGAAACGGACAATGCCAAATCTGAACATGAAAAGCTCCAAACCTTAAACGAGGAGAAGCAGCGGCGCAGCGAGGAACTTGACAGCAAGATTGCCGAAAAGGAGGAACGCGCGAGAGAGGTTGACCGTGAGAACACGGACAGCATAAAGTCCGGCATCGCCAATCTTTTCGGCAAGGGCAAGTACGCAGCCATCGAGCAGGAGAACGAGAGACTGAAAGCCGAGAACGAGCATATCAAAGAATCGTTCCCCGATACCGTCAGGAAAGAGGTGGCGAAGCGGACAAAGGCACTGACCGATGCGAAGCGGACGGTCGAACTGGAGCGTGACAGTGCCATGGCAATCGCTGACACTTATGAATCCGAGAGGGACACGGCACTGCGGCAGCTCCGGGAACAGAAGACCGGGGAGCAGCACCGTATCAGCATGGCGGTGAACCGGGCAACAGCGGAGAAGGACAAGACCATCGAGCGGTTGCAGGCTACGCTGAAATCGAGCCGGGATATTCTGAATATCATCGCCGATATTCTCTACAAGGCAAGCGAGGTATTCAGGCGAGCTATTGAAGCGATTATCCATTTCGCCACGGAACGGCATAAGTCAATCTTCTCTCCCTCCGAAGCCGCCGACATCAAGAGCGTGATGCAGAGCTACGGAGAGACCACTGAGCAGCAGAAAGCGGTCGGCGCATGGCTCTGTGACTATGCGGAACACCGGCAGCCCTTTGATGAAATAAAACATCGCCACACACTCAATGAGGTTGGCGATGTCGCGGAAGGAGCTTATGATTGGAGGATTGACAGAGGGCGAGGTGGAGTCAGCTTATGATTTTATTCAATGGGCAAACAAATGATTGATCGTTTTTAACGAAAACTCAGAAAGGTTGTAAGACACATGATATTTTACAGTTATTGAAAGAATCTGTCATAATCATGGTTATACGTTTCATCGGAAGACCTCTTGAAGCAATACTATTATCCCAGCCATATTCAAAGTACTTATCGAACATACTGAGATATTCTCCGTCTCCACCGAGTGTATAACTGAACCCTTCAAATTCTTCACCATGATGGGAATGAAGCGTCATATTAAGAGTGAAAATGTTTGTAGTGCTGCGTTCAATGTCAAAATACCCGGTAGCGATACACTTCATCTCATATGTCAGATTATCCTGATACATAATCTTTATTTGCTTGGTATTCTCTTCATCTCTGATAAACCGAATTTCATTTCTTTCGTTCAGATATGGGTTGGTATTATCTCCACTTATTTCCGTAACCATAAATGAAAGATAAAAATCTTCAACTGTGAATTTCAAAGTGACCGGAGTGTTTGTTTTCACATCGGTAATAGTCAGATTAGATTCACCTTTGGCTGTAGGGATTACTATCAATGTTTGCGTATCATCATCTATATAGTATTTTCCCAAAACATCCGGATTACTTGCAGTCAACTCATATACACCCCCTCCATCAACAAAACTGATGGAAGAACCAACTCCAACACGAATAGTATAATCCGTCTGTCCAAACCTAATTGGATAAATTTCAGGCTCATCATTTTCACTGCAAGCTGCTGTAAAAATGCTCACTATTAAAAGAAACGCAAGTTTGAGATAATGTGATTTCATATATACATATTGTTTTTTATTCATAGGTTCCTCCATAGTGATACACGAGCTGTTGGAATGGCTCGTATTTTTTATCTCCTACCCATAACTCCTTCGGAGAGAGATTGAACATTATGCTATGGTAAAAGTAATCGGCATGGCCGCCAAAACTTTGGTCGAAAACGATTTTGACTGTTTCAGGAGCACCATATCCACCAGGACAAATCACATTCTCTGGAAGTAATACAAAATGATACATTTGCTCATCCATTTGATAAAATTCATAAGGAGCTTTGACCTGAACCGTGCCTATGTCACGAAGCCGGGATGCAATTTTTTCATCAGTAATAGAGAGTGCCATTAGAGACAAGTCCATGTTGACTGTCAAGGAATCCTTTGAGATCGCCTTGCACGCATTACCTTCTGATATTGTTTCCCCATGATAATAAGAAACCCTCATTTCTCCATGATAAGTGCCTTTCATTTCAAAAAGTGCTCTTTGGATTTCCGATGATGAAAACTTTGGCTCATCATTATTGCAGCTTGAAATGAATACCAAGGCGATGAACAGAATAATTGTGGTTATTTGTTTCATGCTATTTTCTTTTTCTCGTATGGCTCAATGGAGAGATTAATTTATAATGCAGAAACGTGAGCCAACTATGCCACGTCTAAGTGAAGGTCGTAGGAAACCATTAGTGCAGATGTAACAATAGCAGCCCACGCTATATGCGTGAGAACCACTATGCTATCTCTTGCACCGAATGAAAAGTTCCTACGTTTTCACTTACAAGATAAGCATAACGCTTCTTATTATTTCAAAATGTCGTGGAAAGAGTTGCCTCAATCCACATGCAAAGATAATACAAATCCCGTAAAGACTCCTCGTTAACAAGTAAAAATCAGCGTTTCAAGGCTCATTTTTCCCCTTTTTGTACCGCTATTGGTTCTCCAAGCGTCCAAAACCCTGTTTTATAGCAGCAAAATATAATTCCTTGACAACTATCTACGACACTTAATCGAGACATCTGCTAACGGGAAAAACACAATAATCAGAGAACATTCATTGTTATGCAATAACCCCCTTCTATAATCTATCATCCAATAATTGCTTTCCCCATTCGGCTATATCTCTTACAATAGGCAATATTGATTGTCCTATTGGAGTGAGTGAATATTCTACGCGAGGAGGAACAACTGGATATACCTCTCGTTTTATTATACCGTCATATTCCAATTCTCGTGCAGTTTGGGTAAACATCTTATTTGACACCCCCGACATTTTACGTTGCAAATCTGATGAACGTAAAGCTCCATTTTGCAACATATAAATCATTATGATTTTCCACTTGCCGCCTATTTTATCAAGAGCAAGGTCAAGCGTACAAAAATATTCTTTTCCATGAAAAAATATTTTATCCGTATTGTTTTGTTTTTCCATAATTTACTCCTTTTAGTTACTATATAACTTATTGGTGTGTACTTGCAAAGATAAGAATAATGGACTTACTTTGCAAGCAAATTCGACAATATATGAGTTCAGTAATCATCATCAACGGAAGCCCTCGCAAGGACGGGAACACGGCAAAAATGTGTCGTGCTTTTGCTGAGGGTGTTAAATCACAGTTGCAAGACGCAACTGTTGAAACCGTCAATCTGTATGACTTCGATTTCAAAGGCTGCCGCAGTTGCTTCGCCTGTAAACTCAAAGGCTCAAAGAGCTACGGTCATTGTTCTGTCAAAGACCCAATAATGCCAGTTCTTGAAAAGGCAGCTCAGGCGGATATTCTGGTACTCGGTTCTCCAATTTTTCTGATGGATGTATCCGCGCAGATGAAAGCCTTTCTTGAAAGACTCATCTTCCCGTTTGCCACTTATGAAGCTGGCTATAAAACGATTGCGCCAAAACGATGTGATGTGGTAACCATATATACCATGAATGTTCCAAAAGAAATGTTCCCCGAGGCTGTCATTGCTAACATAGAATCTTTCATCGGACACGTTTTCAATCAACCTAACCGAATCTGTGCGTTCAACACATATCAGTTCTCGGATTATTCCAAGTATGCTGTGGAGGTATTTGACGAGGAAAGCAAGAGAAAATATCGGGATGATATGTTCCCTGTTGAATTAGAATCAGCCTTTACTTTAGGCATGAAAATGGCTGAGAACATCAGATAAGCGTCACTTCGCTTTGCATACTTGCTCCATAATTTCGTGGCACAACCCACAAGATTATGGAGCATTTCTTTTCTATTCAAGGATTGTTTTGTATTTATCCTCATTCCGAACCGCTATTATCGTTCTGTAAAAAACCTTATCAACTGTTAATATTTAGTTAAATCTTTCATTCAAAATACACGATTTTTCTAATCCTTTCACTCCCTCAAAGCAACTTTTTTATTCCCTCTTTTCCCTAACTGATAGTTGTACCGTTATTTTCTTATATGGTTGATTTTCAGTAACAAAAGTCCTCTCATATGAATTCCACATGAACAGTGTGGTAAGACAGTTGCTGGAGCAGAACACCGATGTCGTGATGGTCGATACCGGCGACTCCTATGAGGGTATATGCGGTTATTTCGGCGGCACATACATCTCATACTCAAAGGAGAAGCCTATATCCATGAACCCGTTTAAGGTTACACGCGAGGAATACGAGCAGAACTTCGGGGAGAAGAAGAATTTTCTCAAATCGCTGATATTCCTGATTTTCAAAGGCAACGAGGCTCCATCCAAGATTGAGGATATGCTTGTCAACCAGACTATCGTGGAATATTACGAGGCGTATTTCAATCCGTTCACATCTTTCTCCGACACGGAGCGTGAGGGCTTGCGCCAGAAATTGCTCGTGGCGGCCAAAATGGAGGACGACTACGAGAAGTTCGCCACCGATATGCGTGACATCGAGGAGCAGATAAACTCCCCTGAGCCGGAGACAAAGACAACCGTCCGCGCCCTCATACTCCCTTCGGAGGAACGGCGCAACAAGATAATCCGCCAGTGCCGGGCACTGCGGGCCATGATTGTTGACCGCGCCACTACCGAGGCGGAGAAAGAGAAAGCTGCCTCAAAGATTGAGGTGTATAAGAAAGAGCTGCACGAGACCTCTATGCTGATGAAGATTGACAAGCAGATAGACCACATGGAGGAGCAGAAACGCCGCCTCAAAGTGCCGTCGCTATCTTTCAACACCTACTACGAGTTCGCCCTTGAACGGATACCGCAGATCACATCGCTGGAAAAGATACATTTCGACATACGCGACTTCGCCGCTATCCTCAAACAGTTCTACCGTGGTGGAGAGCTGGAGGTGACGCTCAACTCCGACCTTGACACCAATCTTTTCGACGAGCGGTTCATTGTCTTTGAAATCGACAAGATAAAGGATGACCCGGTGCTTTTCCCTATCGTTGTGCTGATAATCATGGACGTGTTTCTCCAGAAAATGCGTATCAAGAAGGGTCGCAAGGCCCTGATAATCGAGGAGGCATGGAAAGCGATAGCCTCGCCCACTATGGCGGAATACATAAAGTTCCTGTATAAGACCGTCCGCAAGTTCCACGGCATAGCCGGTGTGGTGACACAGGAGCTTAACGATGTCATAGACTCTCCCATCGTAAAGGAGGCGATAATCAACAACTCCGATGTGAAGATATTGCTCGACCAGTCGAAGTTCAAGGACAGGTACAGCGACATAGCGGCCATACTCGGACTGACGCCCATTCAGAAACAGCAGATATTCACAGTCAACGCCCTCAATAACAAGGAGGGACGCAACTACTTCAAAGAGGTGTGGATATGTCGCGGCCAGAACTCCGATGTCTATGGCGTCGAGGAGCCGCCGGAGTGTTACTGGGCCTACACAACCGAGCGGGCCGAGAAAGAGGCTCTGAAAATATACCTTCGTCATTACGGCACCATGCAGGAGGCGATAACCAACATCGAGGCCGACCGCAAGAGAGCCGGAATATCCAAATATCTTGATTTTGCCCGAAAGGTCAACCAACAACAGAAAGTAATGTCGCTATGGTAAATCCAAAACATAATTCACAATACGCCATGCGTAACCTCATGCTGATTATCTGCGTGACGTGCTTTTTCGGCACAGCCTCGGCATGGAAAGTGGTGATTGACCCGTACTGCCTGAAAGCGGTGACAACCAATCTCGCATCGCAGAAAGCCATCGAGGATCAGCACAACAAAAGGCTCGACTCCATATCCGCCAAGCAGAACAAGCTGGAGCAATACACCGTGAGCATGGCTACCATCACCGAACTCTACAAGGTGACTATGGAGAATATCTCAGGCTTCGGCACGGAGAGCAAATATTATGTGGAGATAGGACTGTGCGCCTTCGACATAGTGAAGAGTGTGCCGGAGCTGGTAAAGACCGTAAGCAAGGCCAAGTTCACCAACAAGGCTCTCTGCCTTAACGAACTCGGCAACCTCACGGCTCAGACACAGCAGCTTGTGGCCGACTTCATCAATATAGTCAACAACGGCAAGGTTCAGAATCCCCTCAAAGGCCAGGCTACTGCCGAGACCAAGAGCGACGGATACAATCTCCTTGACCGTTACGACCGGCTGACGGTAGCCAACAAAATCTACACCGACCTTCTCGAAATCCGCTACAAGGTTCAGGCTATGATGGCTATGGCTCAGTACGCCACAAAGGACGACCTGTTTTTCGCCATAGACCCGGAGGGCTGGGCCAATATGAAAGTCATGCAGAATCAGGTAGGTATGCTGATACTCAACTGGAACGGACTGCGGATTATAAAATGACGGAGCCATGATAATACGGAAACTTACAATCATGGCTCTGGTGGCTTTGCTTCTTCCCTTTAAGTCATTTGCCTTCGACTTTCCGAAAGACCTGCCGACTTTCGAGGCTCTTATGGCTCTGCACAAGGCTGTCAAGAAAGATGAAGACCAGGCGTTGGCACGCATAGCCACGAGCTTCGGGGAGCAATCGCTTGTCACCAAAGGGGCGGAGAAGTTCAATGATGTACGCTCGACACTCGACACCAAGCTCAACAACGCATACTCATACGTGGTACTCGCCGCAGCCATATCCTCGACCACCAGCTCACTCTATCTGCTGACAAAGGAATACAAGGACTTTACGGTAAACACTTACAAGTATGTGACAAAGAAGCCTTTTGTCGCGTGGTACTATGCCGACGCCAACCTTGCCATAGCACGCGAGATAAAGCACGCCCAGAAACTATACGCTACCGTGGCCGCCTCCGGCATAAACCTCATGAAAGCCTCGATGGACGAGAAGATGAACCTTGTCATGTCGCTGAAGGACACCATAGAGAACGCCCGGCGGATTATCGACAACGCCAACCTGTGGTGCTACCTCATGACAAACTGCGGCTGGAAGCCTGACTACATCTGGGAGATACTTACCTCCGATGTCAAGGACGAGATTGTGGGAGCGGTAATCAACAAGTGGAACCAATAAACATATACCGATCATGAAATTCAGAACTATCACCGCATTATCGCTCGCCCTGCTCATCGCGGCACTCCCGGCGGCGGTGTCGGCCAAGACACCCAAAATCCATGACGACCAGAAGGAGAAGCAATGGCAGTCTATGGAGAACGGGCCGTGGGGCTTCGCTCCCGACTGGTATTATTATTTCCTGCACAAGAATTATTCCGGCGCGGAAATGTACTGGAAGTGGGCCGGCTTCAAATCCGGCTACCGCGTCCGCTTCAAGGAGGAGAAATCGAATGTCAAACGCATCATGCCCGTGCGCGTCACGGCGGAAGAGACCCAGCGGCAGAAACTCTCGAAAGTGGAGAAAGAGCGTGCATACGTCGAATCTCTCTACAAGGAGGAACTGGCACGTGAGGCTGACCGGGCTGTCGATGTCACCTATTCGATCTACAAGGACGAGTTCAGCCGTATGCAGGACTGTATCGCCGACGGGCTTCTCTACTGCCTTAACAAGAGCAAGGGGAAGATGAAGTATCAGGTTGACGAGCTGTCACGGCAGAACGAGATCATCTGCGCCAATATCGCCTATATCCATAAACAGGGTGTCGGCTACGGGCTGGAGAACGCAAAGCGGCAACAGGCATACGAGGAAGCAAAGACCGAGATGGGAAAACTGGTGTCGCGCACCGCCCGTCTCGCGGCAGTGGCCGCCACCCATTACTAACATTAACCTGACTAATTGAAAACTATATGACTTTATTATCAATACTCTGCACAATGGGGCTTCCGGCTATCGACCAGAGCCTCGACAAGCTGCTTGTGGCGATGGAGGCGTTTCCGAATGTGGCGATTTTGGGCGACACCATCAGCTTCGCCCGTATGCTCGGACTGTTGCTCGCCCTGTGCGTAGGCTCTTACGAGTGCTGGATGATGATGCTCGGACGGCGAGGAATGGACGTGATGAAGCTGCTCCGCATCATAGGCATATCAATGTGCATATCATCTTCATCATGGATATGCTCGGCTCTCCAGATGCCCGGCAAGTCTTTGGAAGCCACCACTAAGTCAATGGCTATGGCGAAGAACAAGGAGGTCGCGGCACTGGAACTGAAAGTGGCCCAGAAGCAAGGCGAGTACCTTGAACGCCTCCGTGCAGTGCAGGATTCAATATCCACGGCAAAACAGGTGGCGTCCATAGGCGAGGACGCGAACTGGTGGGACAAACTCGTGTATAACGTGGAAAACCTCGGCGAGACCATCAACAACTACGCCCAGCGTGCGGCGGTGGCCGCTGAGACAAAGGTAAGCGAATGGATAAACGACGTGATACGCTTTGTAGGGGAGCTGATTTTCCAGATGTCCTACTACGGCATACTTGTGGCGCAGAGGATATTCATAGCGATAATGATTGTGTTCTGCCCCATAATGTTCGCCCTGTCCCTCGCTCCGCCGTGGAACTCGGCATGGAGCCAATGGATGTCAAAATTCCTCTCCCTCACATTATGGGGCTTCGTGACCTATATGTGCCTGTACTACATAGACTTCATACTGATGTATAATCTTCAGGAGGATCTGGTGGCCTACAACCACCTGTTGCACGGTGCTGTCAACTCATGGGAGCAGATAGGCGCGCTCGGTTTGCAGGGCATTGGCTCCAACTGTATGTACGCTATGGGTATGCTTGTCGGGGCCTATATCATACGATTTGTCCCTGAGGTCTCATCATGGCTCATACCCGGCGGTGTCAGCAGCGGTGCCGCATCTCCCTCAGGCAGTGTCGCTATGGGCGCGGCTATGATGGGCGGTTCGGCGGCTCTCAAAGCTACCAACGTGACCCGGAACGTGGCCGGTTCAATCGGCGCACAGGCAGGAAGAAATCTGAAACACACCCCTTAATCAGACAAACAAGATTATCATGCTGATAAAATCCCTTGAACAGAAAACACGGCTCGCAATGATGACGGTAATGGCAACCATAATAGGTTGCGCCGCCATCTGCGGGTTCACCGTGTGGCGTTGCGTGTCGCTCGTGACCGAGGAGCGCAAGCAGATATATATTCTTGACGGCGACATTCCGTTCCTTGCCGAGCGTGCCGGACTTGAAGCCAATTTCATCATGGAGGCGAAAGCGCATATCCAGCTCTTCCACCAGTATTTTTTCAATCTCCCTCCCGACAACGACTATATCAAATGGACTGTCGGCAAGGCCATGTATATGGCTGACGGCACCGCCCTGAAGCAGAAGCAGGCCCTTGACGAGAACGGCTTTTACTCCGACATAATATCATCCTCGGCTGTCTGCACCATAATCTGTGACTCTATCCAGTTCGACGAGCATACACGCAAGTTCAGCTACTACGGGACGCAGATTATCAAGAGGCGCACGCGCGACCTCAAACGTACCATGCTCACCACCGGCTATGTGGAGAATGTGCCACGCACTCAGAACAATCCCCACGGACTGATGATAACCAACTGGCGTACTCTTGAAAACAAAGACCTTGACTATTGACAAATCTCTCAAATCCCGATATGAAATCCCTCAAACAAACTTTCAGCGACAACCGGAGGAAAGCACATGGCGCGGTGCGCTCATGGCTCCGCCCTAAGATGGGTGCCATAGGCACACGCTACCGTCTGGCCGCCCGGATCAGAAAGGCCAATTCATGGGCCACGCGACACCCTCGCCGGACTTTCGGCTATGTCGTCGGCTCTCTGTTGATGATACTCGTGTGCGACATCATAGTGACCGGGGCAAGGATGGAATCACAGGAGCCGGAACTGCAATCCATCGCCAAAGTCGAGCCTATCTTCAGCGGCTTCCGCACCATTCAGGCCAACAAGGAGGCGCAACGCCGACGGCTCATGGAGATAACCGGAGACGGTCAGGCGGTCAAGCATGAACTTGACTCCCTTATCGCCATTCCACGCAAGAGCCATGCCGACTCAATAGGCATAATACGCCGGTACAGGCAGCTTGAACAGATTGTAAAATCCCTCAAACATAACGATAACAATGAAAAGAATTAATTTCAGACAACCGAAGTATATCTTCCCTGCGGTGATTTTCGTGCCGCTGTGTGCGCTGATATATTTCGCTATGGAGACTTTCGGCGGCGGTGGCGACGACCCTCATGCCGTGGCGACAGACCGTATCAACTCCACTCTGCCGGAGGCCAACGCCGAGGCTCCCGGTGACAAGATGTTCGAGATGTCACGCCGCTTCGGTGACGAGGACGCCTTTACCGCCGTGGGTGCGCTCGGCGAGGAACAGGAGGAACGCGAGGCTCTTGAACACGGCTACACCGAAGACGAGCTGAACCGTCTCGACGCGGCCGAGGCCGAGCGTATCCGTCAGCAGCAGGAGCTGGAGGAACTGGAGCGTTCCCTTGCTGAATCGCGCCGCCATATCAACTCATACGCCTACGGCGACGGCTATAATCCTGCCGACCATGAGCCTGCCGTTGACCCCCGGAGCGAATATGCACGCGACCTTGAGGCGATACAGCAACGCAGCTACGAGCGTCAGAAAGCTATCGAGGCCGGACTTGGCATAGGACAGCCCGACCCGGAGGAAGCCATGCGCAAGCACAGGGCCGACTCCATAGCAAGGGCGCGGGAGATAGAGCGTGAGAAGAACCGCCCATTGCTGGTGCTCAAATCACGGGAGACCAATGCCGACAAGTTCAATACTGTGGGAAGTTCGGCCGATAATGTCGATGCTCCGCTTATCCGTGCCATGATCGACAAGACAACAAAGGCGCACGAGGGCACGAGGCTACGCTTCAAGTTGCTCGACGATGTGACAATACATGATGTGAGGCTTGCAAAAGGCACATATCTGTACGGCACTGTCACAGGCTTCGGCCAACAGCGTGTCCGCGCCGCCATCACTTCCATTCTTGTAGGAGGAAAGTTCCTGAAAGTGAACCTGTCGGTGTTCGACAACGACGGCATGGAGGGCTTCTATGTCCCGGAGTCCGCTTTCCGCGACTTTATGAAAGAGGCGGGTGCCAGCACAGTGCAGCAGAATATCAGCTTTGAGTCGGAGAGCGGCTACGGCTCCGGAATATCCGGCGAGGCCATCGCTTTGCAGGCTCTCCAGAATATGTATAACTCGGCGACCTCCGCTGTGTCGGCCAATATCCGCAAGAACAAGGCGAAAATCAAATACAACACTATCGTTTACCTTATCAATTCAGACGAAGCATATTAACCGGTAATCAACCAACCCATTATGAAAGATAGAATAATTGCAGCGACCCTCGCGCTATGCGCCGTCGCAATCCCGGCGACAGCCAAAGAGAAGATCCTTGTCAACTCGGAGGTGACAACACATATCGTCATGCCTGAGAATATCAAGATGGTGGACTTATCCACCACAAAGATTATCGGCAACCAGTGTGCCGACAACATCGTGCGTATCAAGCCGTTCATCGAGGCTGACTCAGTACCCACACTTTACCGCGAGGGTGAGCTGATGGGTACTCTCACACTCATCGGCGAGCGGCATCTGGCACAGTACGATGTGGTATATACCTCCGCACCCTCGCGTGCCGCCTCTATCCACCGTGTGCCATACGCCCGTTTGGACTCCTACATCAATCCGGAGGTATCCATGCCACAGTCCGAAATGACACGTTACGCCTGGGCCGTATATGGCAGCGGCCGAAAATATAATCAGGTGGTCTCCAGAGCCAACGGCATGAAGGCGATTGTCAACAACATCTATTCGATAGGCGATTATTTCTTCATCGACTACTCCCTTCAGAACAGCACGAAGATAGCATACGACATCGCCGAGGTGCGTGTGAAGCTCACTGACAAGAAGGAGGTCAAGGCCACAAACTCGCAGACGGTGGAACTGTCGCCGGTATATTCGCTGAACCTTGCCAGGAAGTTCAAGAAGAACTACCGCAACGTGCTTGTGCTTGACAAGCTGACTTTCCCGGACGAGAAGGTGCTCCGCATCGAAATATCGGAGAACCAGATAAGCGGACGTGTCATAACCCTTACCGTGGAGTATGACGATATTCTCAACGCCGACGGCTTCGACTCCGACATACTCAAAAATCTGCCGTTCAACTATTCACCCCATATCTACAAATAATCCGGCACTATGAAAAAGATACTTTTCGCAATCATTTGTGCGGTGGCTTCTCTCACGGCCACCGCGCAGGAAAACAAGATAGCCGTCAACGCCGGCTTCCTGTTCCCGTCAACTCTCAACGCCACCGTTGGCTACGAGAGGTCGTTCACCTACGGCAACGCCGTGGAGGTCTATGGCGAGATTGGCAATCACTGGAAATCGGGCGAGGGTCAGTTCTGGAAAGGTTATTACTGGGACGGGGGTATAATCTACAAACACCGACTTCACCGTTACAAGAACGGCAGCTTCCGTGTCCGCTTCGGCCCTCAGTTCGGAGCTGTGGAGAGAAAGTTTTTCATCGGTATCGAGGGGGGCTTTGAATACAATTATGTGTTTCAGAACGGATGCGAGTTCTCGATCATACAAAAGAATAATGTGAATTTCCTGCATGGCGACACGTTCCGCAACGGCCTCATGCTCGGATTCAAGATACCTTTCTGAAATCAGCCGAACAATTCCGAATGGGAGCCGAGACGCAAAACGCCTATCTGATTTTCCGTTTCGTCAATCCAGATCAGTAGAAAATCTCCTTCTACATGACATTCCATGCACCCCTTGTAGTCCCCTTTCAACATATGGGGACTATATTCCGGGGGTATGGGAATCTCATCACGGAGCATACCCAATATTTTCACAACCTTTTCCATTTTCTTCGGCTGGTTGCGGAATCTCTTGGCGTCTTTTTTGTACTGGCTGGAAAAGCGCAGGATTTTCATAAGCCCATTGACTTATACATCGCCTCTACGCTTGAGACATCAAGCGGACCCTGAAGTTTGCCGGAACGGGCCTCTTCCAATGCCGCTCTGGTCTCCGCATTAGGCTCGGAATATGCAAGGTCAATCAACGCGCACTCCACGAAGTTGTTGAGACTGCGGTTTTGCTGACGTGCAAGTTTTTTCAGCCGTTCTATGAGATCGACCGGCAGACGGAAACTCTGGGCTTTTTTCTGAATTGCTATATCCATAATTGCATCTTTTGTGTGCAAAGTTAATTCATTTGTATTACATAAACAAATCCAAACAACAAATAGTTCCTCATGGCTTTTGAAGAAACAAAGGAACAGCAACAGATGTATAACTACTTCCGCTGCTGTATCTACATATTCCTGATTATCGAGATCGTGATGAACCTGCCTATCACGGCTGACAACCGCGTGACGCAGTTCATACTCGACCTGCTCGGACGCTTCAAGGTGTTCAACTCCGTGGCCGGGTGCAAGGTTGCCGAGCTTGTCTGCATCTGTGTGGTTTGTATCGGCACCAAAGCGAAAAAGGCGTTGAAGTTCAACCTGAAGACTATGGTGGTATATCCGGTGCTTGCAGGTCTCACTCTCGTAGGACTGTGCTTCATCTTCCATCACGGCACATGGGGTATGTCGCTCTTCGGCTTCCCTGCAAGCCGTGTCCTGTATGCCTTCTGCTCGGTGGTCGGCACCATGCTCGTCCACCAGGGACTTGACGGTATCGCCAAGTATTACAACCACAAGGTCGGCGAGGACAGGTTTAATTTTGAGAATGAATCTTTTGAACAGTCCCGTCAGGAGGTCAATACCCCTTATTCAGTGAATATCCCGATGATATTCTACTGGAAAAAGCGTATGCACAACGGCTACATCAACATTATCAATCCGTTCCGAGGCACGATTGTGTTGGGTACTCCCGGCTCCGGCAAGTCTTTCGGCATCATAGATCCGTTCATAAGGCAGCACGCAAGAAAGGGCTTCGCCATGATGGTATATGATTATAAGTTCCCGACGCTTGCCAAGACGCTTTTCTATCAGTATTGCAAGAATTTGCACTATGGCAACCTGCCGAATGGCTGCGGTTTCCGCATAGTCAATTTTACCGATGTGGAGTATTCAAACCGTATCAACCCCATTCAGCGTAAATACATTCCCGACCTCGCGGCGGCTTCGGAGACGGCTGCCACGCTTCTTGCCTCGCTCAACAAGGGCGGTGGCGAGAAAAAGGGCGGCTCGGAGGCTTTCTTCACCAACTCGGCAGAGAATTTCCTCGCGGCGATCATCTATTTCTTTGTGAATTTCCACCCGACAGGTTTTCTGAAAGGGAAAAAACTGAAACGCTATATATCGCACGAGGGCAAGAAATTGGAGCTTGTGATACGCAACTGGGACGATTTCAACGCTCTGGACGAGAACGGCGAGGTCATGCTTGACTTCGTGAACGAGAACGGACGCGACGTATCCACCGACGAGGACAAGATGTTCGTTGACCTTAACGGCTTCTCCTACATCGACCGCATGGGTAAGCTGATACTGATTGACCGCTGCTGGTATGAGGACGAGAACGGAAACGAGGTTGAGCCGGACACTATCACAGGTGAGTTTTCGGATATGCCCCATGTGCTGTCGTTCCTCGGACGCAAGTATTCGGAGGTGTTCGACATTCTGATGATGGACGATAAGATAGCCTCGCTGATGGCTCCCTTCAAATCCGCATACGAGAACAAAGCCAACGACCAGCTTGAAGGTATGGTGGGTACTCTCCGCGTAAATGCCGCACGCCTTGTATCCCCTGAAGCCTATTGGGTGTTCACCGGCGATGATTTTGACTTGAAGATTTCCGACCCGGTGAATCCGAGCTATCTTGTGATTGCCAACGACCCCGAAAAGGAACAGGTCATAGGCTCTCTGAACGCTCTTGTGCTTAACCGTCTGATAACCCGTGTCAATTCCAAAGGCAACATACCTGTCAGTATCATCGTTGACGAGCTTCCCACGCTGTACTTCCACAAGATTGACCGACTTATCGGCACGGCGCGAAGCAACAAGGTTGCCGTGACTCTCGGTTTTCAGGAGCTTCCGCAGTTGGAGGCTGACTACGGCAAGGTGGGTATGCAGAAGATTATCACGACTTGCGGCAACATATTCATGGGCGCGGCACGAAACAAGGAGACACTTGAATGGGCGCAGAATGATGTTTTCGGCAAGGCGAAGCAGACATCGACCTCAATCACCATAAACGACCAGAAGATCTCAACCTCCATTTCCGAGAAGATGGACTATCTTGTTCCGGCGGCGAAAATCGCTGATATGGCTACCGGCTGGCTTGCAGGTCAGGCGGCACGTGACTTCACGGCCACCGATGAAAAGATGCTGTCGCATTTCAACATCGAGGACTCCGAGGAGTTCAAGACAACCAAGTATTTCTGCAAGACACACTTCGATATGGCACGTATCAAGGAGGAGGAATCCAACTATGTGGAGCTGCCTAAAATCTATTCTTTCGACAGTGAGCGTGAGAAGGAGATTATGCTCAACCGCAATTTCAAGCGTGTCAACCAGGAGGTTGCTGATATGGTGAAGGAACTTCTCGGCACTGAATAATAAATTGCTTATCATGGAAACTACTGCCACAATATCCGTTCCCCTCTCGCTCCGCTTATCCGAAAGTGCGTTGAAGATTATCGCCATTCTCTCGATGGTGGCCGACCATTGCGCCTACTTCCTTATGGAGCCGGACACTCCCATGTATGACTTGTTGCGATGTTTCGGCAGGATAGCGTTCCCTGTGTTCGCTTTCCTTGTCGCCGAGGGGTTCGCGCATAGCCGCGACCGCATGAGATATTTTCTTATACTGTTGCTTGCCGGTGCAGTCAGTGAATTGCCGTGGTATCTGCTCAACGGATCGGACGGCACGCATAACGTAATGTTCACTCTCGCCCTCGGAGTTGTGGCACTCGCCATATTCGACCGTATGTGTGAACATGGACCGCTGTCGTTCATCGGTGTGGCAGGTATCGCTGTTCTGGCATGGTGGCTCGGAACGGATTATGACTGGCGCGGTATTCTGATGATAGCGGTGTTCTATATACTCCGGCACCAGACTATGCGTCCGTGGCGGGAGCGTTCATCGACACATTTTCCCTCTCAGGCTATTCTTCAGATTATATTCACTTTTCCCCTGATGGCTCACTACGGCATAGCCGGTGCGTTGCTCGCCTCTGGAATAATCTTCCTGTATGACGGCACCCGTGGCTTCATACGAAGCAAACCTGCCAAATACAGTTTCTATGCCATATACCCGGCACATCTGATGTTGCTATCGTTATTCAGTTGATTTGATGAGAATAATCTTTACCGACAATAAAGAATCCGCAGTTCAATTTTTGGAACAGCCTCTTGTACTTATTTCACCACCTCCATATACGGAATTATGAATATGCGAGATAATGCGATTGTACTCTGACGGGACGAGCAACTTTTGCCATAAGCAACATTGGTAGAACTTCACCATCATGACGATATGACGGTTGGAAATAATCACATTCCAATATTTTGAAATTATCTTCCATGAAACGATATTCCCGATTTCGGATATTTTTTATTCGTCTGATGTTCAGTATATCACTACTGTTTGAGGGGTTGTTGCAATTCGGTAATCCACAATGGTTCCGGATTATGACCTCCGAGCACATATATCTCACGATATTGGCCTCGGGGCTTCACTTTCTGCGTTTTCATCCATCTGCCAAGTTCGCGCCATGTCTTGCCGCATGATTTCAAAGCCCCACGATGAACCGTTACAGCGGCAGCCTCCACCTCAGGCAGTTCCATTACATCGTAACCGTTTCCTGCTTTAACTTCCGGCGCAACGGGGTATGCCGTTATTACCTCCAACTCCGAGCCTTTCTGTTCATAAATTGCCATGCCGATTGCTCCTATCGTCACGCCTTCGTTGTTTAGTGTCGCATACAACTCGTCAAGTCCGCGTTCTATTACCGGAGTAAGTTCTTTTTCACTGAAACATTTGGCTGAATGACGTGTGTAGGCTATATGTTGGGAAGGAAGCGGTTTAAGCTCCGCCTCAAAGTCGTTGTCAATAGGTGGATAACACATGATTTCACGCTTTGTCCGTTTCCCGGACTTAGGCAGAAGAAATTTCACGGCTGTGAGTGCATGGGTAGTCGCAATATGAAATATTTCATCAATAGATACATGCTCATCTGCGGCACTGCATAGAAAACTGTCCGGCCCATACCAATATGCCGGAATACCACGATAACGCCAATAACGGCAGTCGCTTATGGCGATGTCAGGTGTCATTACAGGGCGTTTGCCACACAATTCCTCTGCCGTATCCTGTATCAGTCCGGCTATCTCTGTAAAAGGAGAGCAGATGTCGGCTGAGTCTATACCGTCCCAATACAATGATGCCTCGGGATAGCGGCTGACAATCTCCTCCACTTTCTTATAGACGGAATATGGATCCGCGCCCACAGGAATTACTGTGGAGGCTGAAAACTCGCAGTCAGGGGCTATGACACACAATAGACTTCCTCCATTGACGGTACAGATGTCTGTCGTTATTTTGGCAAGTTGCTCGGCGTGACCGTTGCCACGGATCACTGTGTGGTAACTCACCCATTCGGGGTCGTCAAGCATTGCGCGGAGCACTTCAGGCAATCTTACCTCAATGTTCCCCACTGCATCAAGGTCACGGATTATGTCGGCGGCTATGCGTATGGCACTTTTTGAATCATTTGAATATCCGGCGATGGCTCCGGGTGTGGAAATTCTTACCGAGAACTGGACGTAGCCCTTTGACGCGAAACTGACAGCATCGACACCTGACGGTTCAGCGGTCAGGACGGCGTCAGCCACCATTTCGTCCGGTATGCTCTCAAAAAGGAACCCTGTTCCACGGCCATATCCCGTTTCTTCGTCTGACACAAGCGACAATGACACCTTTCCCGAAAGGTAGTCTTTCAGTTTGGTGACATATTTGTAAGCGAACATAAGGGCTGTCACACCGCCTTTCATATCACCGGCACCACGTCCCCATACCTTTCCATCTGCAATTTTACCACTCCACGGGTCATCGCTCCAGCCCGGTTCTTCTCCGGCAGGCATTGTGTCAAGATGTCCGTTGAACATCAGATGCCGGCCTTTGTCGGAAAATTGTACAGACGACACCATATTCGGCATAATATCATTCACACCCAATATCTTGTACTGCAAGGACTCATCCCGCATAAAGCGTTCAACTACCTCCATTGCAGAACGGGTATCCCCGGGCGGATCAGGAGTTTTGCAACGCACGAGGTCAGAACATAGTTGCGCCATCCGCACCTTGTCCTCCTCTGCCCACTGCATGATTATAGATTTGATTTCGTTATAAACTCTGTCTATTTTCATTGTTTAATTTATTATTTATCAGATTATTATCATATTCAAGTGCAAAGGTAGTCATCATATTTGGAAGATAAATTTTATAAAAAATCTTTCTTTCGGATATTGACAATCTTTAACTACTCAATAAGGAAAACAAAACTGATTAATACCTGGTTGAATAATGGTAAAGAAATAGGAGTTTACTGAGATGGTGATTTAATATGTTCGTTTTGGCCTGTTCATTTCGGACAGGCTTTTTTATAGGCAATTTCCTCAAAAATCAGTAAATTTGCAGTCTAAATCAGATAAGTACGCAAAATGACTAAGGCAGAAATTGTAAATGAGATAGCGAAGACCACAGGAATTGACAAGGCAAGTGTTCTTGCAGTGGTTGAGCAATTTATGGTTGTAGTAAAAGACAGCCTCGCACATGGAGAGGACGTATATCTCCGTGGCTTCGGCACATTCCAAGTTAAGGAACGTGCTGAAAAAACAGCACGCAACATTTCAAAGAATACCACTATCGTAATTCCGGCTCATAATATACCTTTCTTCAAACCATCGGCCGAGTTCAAGAAGGAGGTGGCTCAGTGATATGGAACAGGAAAACCAATATGGCGAAAGCACGGTTGAAGAACTGACACCCGATTGTAGCTGTCATTGTGAGGACGAATGTCATTGCCACAAGAGACAGCCGGAGGTTTTCGATGAAAGTGACATCGACCTTATAATCGCCAATCTTAATGACTGGGATTGAGATATGAAGTATAAGTATTGTCCCGAATGTGGCGCAAAACTCAACGGACGGCAAGCCGGTGATGATGGGCTTGTGCCGTACTGTGATAACTGCAAGCGGTATTGGTTCGATTCGTTTTCAAGTTGCGTGATTGTCATGGTCGTTAACGAGCTGCATGAGATAGCACTTCTCAAGCAGTCGTATATCTCCGACCAGTATGAGACATTTGTCGCAGGTTATATCACACCGGGCGAAAATGCCGAGGAAGCTGCAACACGCGAAGTCAAGGAAGAACTTGGACTGACGGTAGAGAATCTGATATATGAGGGCACCCACTGGTTTGACAAGCGAGAGCAGTTGATGCACGCCTATATCGGCATTGTCAAGAAAGCAGACTTCTCTACATCGTCAGAGGTTGACGGCGTTTCATGGGTGCCTTTGGAGGAAGCCCCAACAAGAATGTTCCCGGATCGTCCCGGCAACACACAGCATATCCTTTACCGCAAGTATTTGGAGTTGCTGAGAGCCAAATAATATTCCGATTGAAAAATTTAGATTAAAAGGCGAGGCCAAGCAGATGCTTGACCTCTTAATCCTTTTATAGTGCGGGTACTGAGCCTAAAATCAATATCGGCACTTTTGAGAGAGCAAAGTTAGCTCTTGATTATTGAACGTGCAAAAAAAGTTACGAGCCTGACCCGTGGAGCCAGACTCGATTTAATCTTGTTTATAGTGCAGTTGGCAGCATCGGGGCCATCCAAATACACTTTCGTATCGCAAAGGTAGTAATACTTTTCCAATACAACAAATCGTCAGCGTTTTTTCCTCACAAATTTAACAATCTTTTTGAGTAATGACCTTAATAGGTGCAGAAAACATCTGTTTTTTTGTGGTATTATACCTGTTTGGGATTCTATTACAGTACGAATGGTTGGTGTCTTTTTATAAAGGCGCGAGGTAGCAGACCACAACTCATTCCACATATCATTTGCTCTGTTAACTGATACTTGTCTCAGCATATAGTCAACAACACGCAACGCCCCTTTGAACGACTGTTGCTCATTCGCACTAAAAGACGGACAGGCTTGGCCGGCTCTGATACCTTTGGATAGTGTCATTCCAAATACCACATTGCCGTGCGCACAGGCATTGCGGACTTCTCGAATTGCGGTCAGATAACTTTTGAATGTTTCGATAGCAAATTCTCTGAAGTGAGAACTGATAAGACTTTTATCTCTATCCCAAATCAGACTGTCATAAAGAACTTCCAAATTACCGAATGTCATAAATTCCATAGTCTTCCATGCCGGGGCATATTGTCCGAGGTACTTGGCATGATGCCGTTGTATTGGTAATTTATTCTTTATTGACCGATATGCCTCATTCGGGAACTTCCTTATAAAATCACTTGATACAACATTCGGATCGACGAACCAGGTAGGGTTTGAATTATATTTATTGGAAAGTTCATAGATGATGGTTGTTCGGATAGCGACCTCAATCCTTGACAAATATTTGTTCAGGATATTCCTCAAATCCATATCGAAATAGTACAACGCCACAACGTCCTCAATCCTTGTTCCGGGATTTACCAAGTGCTGGCGTCGATGATCGAGGTGCGGATAAGTTTGTTCAAAAGGATATAAATAGAAGCCAAGCCGGTAATAACCAATATCGGCAAGGTATTCTTTAGCCTTAGATTCATCGGATATGATGACTCCATGTCGTCTAAGTTTTCCTAATTGTTCATCGAGCGTAGTGGCTCTTTTTGTATATGGTATTTTCCGTCTGGGCATATTGTTCGGTCGATTGAACTACAAAATTACAAAATTTAATCGAGCCTTGCTATATTTTTATTGAGGGTCAACGCTTTTAGCACATTATAGCATTTTCAATACACTTATCACTGCGCGGATATAGCCCGGATCTTCGGCATAGCCAATCTTTTTCAGCCACAGTAGATAATTCCCTCCCTTATATCGGTATTGTACTTTTGAATAATATGCCCGGACACTTTCGGTCCAGTGGTTGAACTCATAGTATTTGCCTGTGCGTGGATTGGTAAGCCCGAAAAGGTTGTGCTTGTTGCGGCAGACCGGGGATTTGAACCAGCCTGTTTCAAGTATCGCCTGTGCCAATACTATCTTCGGATATTTTATGCCGTTCTTTTCAATCTCGGCAATCAGATTTGGAATGGTCAGATCCGGGAGTCCGGAACTGACCGGTACCTGCCTGAAGTGTGACTTTGATGTGGTGACAGTGCTTGCAGATAGCGTTTGTGGCATATTTTTTACGCCAATAACCGTCTCCGGGATTGATGATATTTGAGGTAGTATGCTATCACTCTTATTGTCAGTGTTATAAACTTCTCTCTTGTGCATTTCAACCGTCACGGGAGAATCTTTTGTGACGGTGTAAAACTGGGCGGCGGCATACTGTGAACAGAAAACTGCACAGGCCATCGCAACAAAAATGTTCGGAATTTCAAATTTAGCAATCATGTGGGGATAATTTTGAGGCCGACAAGCGGTTACGCCGCAAATTTATAACCTCTAATTCATTGACATGGAAATTCCGAACAAAAATCAGCAGGACACGCTCCCTTATGAAAAACTCGCCCTTTTGGGTATCGACAGGGAGAAAGCTGATATGCTTCCGCAGGACGTGAAGCAAAAACTGATGCAGGGGGAGGTCACGCCTCTTTTGCAGGTGTCTATCGACACCGGGAATGGCATGGTTATCTCATTACCCCTAAAACTTCAGCTCGCCGCCGACAAGGACTGCAACCCCACGCTGATCGCATATCCCGTGCAGCGTGAACTGTCGGTTGACAGAAACAACGAGCTTCGCCTGTCGCAACAGGAACTTGACGCACTGCGCCGTGGCGACGTGTTGCAGAAAGCCATCGACATCAACGGCGAGAAGACTCAGCAGTATCTCCAGCTCGACCCGGAAACGAAGTCAATCATCCACCGCCGCATAACCGAGGTGCAGATTGAGCAGAAGCTGAAGGACATGGAAAAGGTCAACGACATCGAGCTTGGCTCCCAGCAGAAACAGCAGGCACGCGAGGGCAAGCCGGTGGAACTGTCGGTAGGCGGCGAAAAGGTATCGGTCGGCATAGACCTCAAAGAGCCTCAGGGCTTCAAGGTCGTAAAAGGCGACCTCAAGGAATGGGAGCGACAGCAGAAACTCCGCTATGACGAGCAGCACCCAGAATATCTCGGACTGGTAATGACCGACAAGAACCGCTGGGAATATCAGAAAGTTGTCGAGAATGATTCTAAGGAACGTGCCATCAGCCTCGACCCCACGCAGAAAGAGGAACGGAAATCCGGACTAAAGAGATGATTGAATGATCTCACAAAAGACAAAGATGGAACGGATGTCAACCGAGTACAACAGATTGAAAGCAATACATCCCGATTCTATCATACTATTCGATACAGAAAAAGGCTATGAACTGTTCGGGCAAGATATTGAGGTCGGCAAGAAAATACTGAACCTTGATACTAACCATTTTGCTCCTGAGCTTATGGAAGATTATCTGTTCATGCTTGTCAAGAGCGGTAAACATATAATTATCAACGATGAAATAGATGTGTATGAAACAAAACTGAATAACAAACAAGAAGCACATAACCCCATAGATAATACCGATATGCCAAGAAAAAAGAAAGAGAAGACTCCCCAGGAGGAGCCAGTAAAGACCACAAAGAGCGCGGTCGATGAAACGACCCCGAAAGAGAAGAAATCAGAATCACAATCCGCCACCCAGGGCGAAGCCGCCGAGCGCAAGCCTCGTGAGCCTCAGATGGTGACGGTCAACGGTGACAAGGTGACACACGGCCACGCCTACCAGAGCAAGACCAACCCGGAGGACTGGTATTTCACCGCCAAGATCAACGGCGAACAGTTGAAGCCGCAGAAGATGGATCCGGCTGACCTCGCCGCCTATCAGCAGAAGGAACTCACAGTGCCGCAGCTCATGGAACGCTACTATCCCACCAAACTCATGCCGAGGGTACCCGATGTCTCCTATCAGGTGGCGAATGTGCTGCCCGGTCCCGAGGGCAACCTGACTATCGACAAGTTCAATGTCTATAAGGAGACCGACGAGACCCGCGCCGACTACGGCAAATATAAGTTCTACGCACAGGTGGGAGACAAGAAGATGTCAACAACCGCCTCACGCGAGGACCTGAACGCATACTTTGACCGTGTGGCAACTCCCGGACAGCTTGTGGAGCGCAACTTCGGCGACCGTCTGCACCTGCAATCCCACTACGAGCAGTTCAGGCTCCCGGAGGGCATCGACCCTAAGGGTATCCGTGTCGCAAAGGATAAGGAGGACAACAAGTGGAAAGTGTCGGTTGACCTCGGCGAAGGACGCGGACGCTCTTCCCGTCAGGAAATCTCCTTCGATGACGGCTATTCGCTCTTCAAGACCAAGACCGCCACACGTGAGCAGATAGCCGCAAAATACCTTAACGATGAAATAGGCACAAAACTCGCCGCTCCGCTCTCTATGGAGAAATCAGCCTCCATGAAAATGTAAAACCGTTTCCCAACAACACTTAAAAGAATACCACTATGGCAAAATTAGAATATGACGAGCTTGTGCAGCTCCTTCAGGAAGGCAACATCGGCTTCCTCCGCTTCATGCTCGAAAGCGACAATGCGGAGTCTTATCTCGAATGGTGCGAGCTTCACGGCATCGAACCCTCGGAGGAATCCGCCGAGTTCTATTACGATGAGACCGAGATCGACATGCTGGAACGTCAGCTGATAGACGACGAGGATTATGGCATCTGGAACTAACGGTGCGTCCAACAGTTCAGGCCAGCAGGCTCTCGACCGCTTCGCCCAGATGATGATCGAGCGTATGGAGCAGATGAAGGGCTCGGACTGGGAGAAGGGCTGGATTGGCGGAACCTCCTCCGCCGGGTTGCCCCAGAACATCATGGGGCGCAACTACTCCGGCTCAAACTCCTTCTTTCTCCAGTTGCACACTGCGGCGCAAGGCTACGAGCTACCCGTGTTCCTCACGTTCAAGCAGGCACACAACTTCAAGGCCCATGTCCTCAAAGGAGAGAAAGCCTTTCCGGTGATATACTGGGACATGATGGTACGAGACAAGGACGGAAAGAGAATATCCTCCGATGAGTACCGCGCCATGAGCCGTGATGAGCGGAAAAATCTTGACGTGATACCATTTGTCAAGGCGTTCCCGGTTTACAACATCGACCAGACCAATTTCCGTGAGGCACAGCCTGAGAGGGTGCAGAAATTACTCGACCGCTTCAAGGTGCCTGAAATGCGCGACACTCAGGGTATGTACGCCCACGGCGCACTCGACCGAATGGTTGCCGAGCAGACATGGCTCTGCCCCATACAGGCCGACCGCAAGGAGAAAGGCGCGTACTATTCCCCCTCGCGTGATATTGTCGTGCTTCCCATGAAGCAGCAGTTCAACAAAGGCGCGACTCCGGAGGACATATACCGCGACGGCATGGAGTTCTACTCGACAATGCTACACGAAATGACGCACTCCACCATGACACCCGAAAGGCTCAACCGAGAGGCGGGCGCGAAGTTCGGCGACCCGAAATATGCGAAAGAGGAACTGGTGGCCGAGCTTACAGCGGCCATGATAAGCCACTCTATGGGCTTCGACTCCAGAGTCACCGACAACTCGGCGGCCTACCTCGATTCATGGATAGGCGCGCTCCGACAGGAGCCGAAGTTCATCGTGTCGGTGATGGCCGATGTCAACAAGGCTTCGGAAATGATACTTGACCGGGTGGACGCACAGCGCATATCGCTCGGTGAACAGCCTTATCTGGCAAAGAACGACCCTCTGATGGCACCTTTGGAGGACGAGATATGCCCGTTCAGTAACGCTGCCATCATCAAGACCCGCTCCGGCGACTTTGCCCTGCGTGCCTCATACAACGGTGTCGATCTCGGCATGAAGCCTATCGAGCGTTCAACCGCGAGAATGTATTTCCAGCTCACCAACCAACGCGAGAAAAATATATTCCTCGGAAGCGCGATACGCAAGAATTATGAATCGGAGATAGCAGGCATCGACCGCCGCGCCTCCAAATCACTCTCAATCGTCTGAAGCTATGGCACCGGCTGATTATAAGGTCAAGTTCAAGGAACTTAAATCGCGTGTGGGTATTGATGATGTCGCCTATTCACTCGGCTACCGCCTCGACCGCAAGGCAGGTGTGGGACGGTACATCGAGCTTGTGCTGGGCGAGGGACGCGACAAGCGCGACACAATCATCGTCAGCAACCGCCGCGACAAGGCTTCGCAGACTTTCTTCCGGCGAGACGGCTCAAAAGGTGACGTGGTATCGTTCATACGCGAGAACCTTTCATCGTTCAATGTCATCGGGCTTACCGAATGGCAGAAGATAGCGAAAGTGATGGCGCAGTTCGCCAATATGCCGGAGCCGGATTATGACCGCGACAGGGATTATGTACGCTCGGCATCCGCGCCTCAGGTGTTCGACCCTTCGCGCTACCGTGTCAAGGAGCTGGACGCGGCCAATATCCCCCGGCTGTTCGCACAGCGCGGACTGTCGGCAGATACGGTCAAGGCTCTCGCCCCGTTCATTTCCCTTGTGTCTGACAGGCGCAACGAGAATTTCAACGGCTACAACATAGGCTTCCCCTACACGGAAGCCGGGAGTGACAAGACTGTGGGATATGAGATTCGCGGCGTGAGCGGCTACAAGTCAAAGGCCGCCGGCACCAATTCCTCCACGGCGGCGTGGGTGGCCGACCTGTCGCACGGCAACAACGGCCTCGTGCGTCATGTGTTCTTCTGTGAATCCGCCTTTGACGCTATGGCTTTTTTCCAGCTGAACCGGCCCCGGTTAGGCGAGGACATCGCCCTTGTCTCCCTCGGCGGCACGTTCTCCGACCGTCAGGTACTGGGTGTGATGGAGCGTTTTCCAAACGCACGTGCCTACGACTGCTTCGACAACGACCTTGCCGGACGCATCAACGGACTCCGCCTCATGGCTCTTGTCGAGGAGATACCGCTGAAAATCACCAAGACGCCGGAGGGCTTGATGGTGGAGGCCAAAGGCAAGAGTTTTCCGGTGTCGCCCGACCGCTCCGCCTACACCCAGTTTGAACCTCATATCTCCGTGCGTTACCGCATGGGGCAGTGGCAGCCGCCTAAGGACTTCAAGGACTGGAACGACTGCCTGCTGGGTAAACGCTCATCAATCAAGATACTCCCTACCAAACATGACCGTGACGATAACCTCGCCGAGCAACGCGCCTCCGGCTTAAAAATATGACTGACCGATGAAGACTATCAAACCGAAAACAGCCCTGCTCGCTCTATCCCTCCTTGTCATTCCGGGAGCGGACATGATGGCGCAACAGACCGACCCGACGCTCACGGCGGCGGTGATAGCGCAGACTGTGGAACTCAACAATATCCACAAGAAGCGCAAGTCAACCCAGGAGAAGATCATCGCGGCTGAAGCTGCCGTGACAGTAGCACTCGACCGCGTTCACTCCGTGGAGAACAAGATGCTTGAGTATCTTTCCAACGCCCAGGGTGCCATGCAGAATCTCTATCAGATAAAGCGTGCCGGTGAACTGGTGCTTACGGAGATACCCAAGAACTGCGACCTATTGCGTAAATCGGTGCCGGGGCATCTTAAAGGCACGGCCATAGCGGTGCTGGTGTCCGACGAGCTGACTGACGCGGCCGCGCAGATGGCGGCTCTCTATCCCTTCATGCAACAGCTTGTCACTTCGGGGAGCTACACTGTGACTGGTGCGGACGGTAACAAGGAGAAGCATAAGGTCAATCTTCTCAACTCCGCCGAGCGGTACTATGTGGCAAACGAGGTGGTGACACGTCTGGAGACAATCAACACCGACCTGTGGCTGCTGGCGTGGCAGATACGCACACTCTCATGGAACGACCTGTGGTTCTCGCTCGACCCCGACGGCTGGGCCTCGGTGATGTCGGGAAAGGCTATCGCGGAGACCCTTGTGTGGGAGTGGAACACGATAAAATACAGATAAACGAACTATCAACAACATTTTTTACATGGATACAGAAACAAAGATTATCGGCCGTTGCCCTGTGTGCGGCGGCAATGTGGTGAAGACCTGCAAGGGCTACCGCTGTGAGAACAACACCGGGGAGGACGGCAAGTGCGGACTCTTCATCAACGGGGTTATCGGCAACCGCAAGATGGCTGACTCCGAGGTCGCGGAACTGCTGGAGAAGCGGAGCCTACTGCTCGATGGCTTCGCCACAAAGGAATGGAAGACTTTTCCGACCGTGCTTGTCATGGCAGCTGACGGCTCTATCACAATGGAGTCGGTGGTGGCACGCTGCCCCCGTTGCGGCGGCGAGATCCGCGTGGGCGCAAAGGCGTTCAACTGCTCAAATTACCGGCAGGAGGGAAGCCCCTGCGACTTCGTGATATGGCGAAATATCGCCGGACACCTCATGACGCTCGATGAAGTGCGCGAGATATGCTCCGATGGTGTCACCTCTCACGAGGTCGAGATGTTCGGCGAGAACGGCTCTGTCTATCGCCGCAAACTCGGCTTATCACCCGACAAACTAAAGGTCATAAAGGTATGAAGCCGGGAATGAAACTTGCCATACTGCTCATAAGTTGTGTGGCTATGTGGGGCGGCATAGGTTATGCCTTCCACTATTTCGGCCAGCCGTCGAAACGTGCGCAGTCAGTGGCGGAGAAAGCACTGATGGCCTCGGTGGATAATCCGGAGTCGGTAAAGGTCATAGCGGTCAGCAAGCCTGACAGCGTGTTCGGCCGCAACTACATCAACAACGACGAGAAAATGGCGATAGCCATGTCGATGATGAAAGTCAACGAACAGGTCATGTCCCGGACAGACGGGCTTCAGAAACTCGATTTTGAGGACAATGCCGTTTCCGAGCTTGTCGGCCGCCAGATGTCGGCGATGTCCGCCCTACGCTCGATGGTGGGCTTCGAGACTCCTGACGCTCCACGCAAGCCATTCTCAGGCTGGAAAGTGAAGATAGAGTATGAGGCTCTGTCGGAAAGCGGCTCTCCCTACCGCTCGGAATACTGGTTTATCCTCGACCGCGACGCACAATGTGTCGTAAACTCTTTTGAAATACCTCTTTTATAAATCCCAAAACTGAATACAACGATGAAAGAACTACTTGATCAGATCGAAAAACTCACATCTACATTCCAGAAAGACGCCGCCTCCCAGCTCGACAAGGGCAACAAGGCCGCCGGACTCCGCGCTCGTCGTGCTTCCCTCGAACTGGAGCCGTTGCTCAAACGCTTCCGCAAACTCTCGCTGGAAGCCGCCAATAACAAGGCTGAATAATCCGCCCTCGATAGGACAATTTCTTTGCTGTCAAAAACCGGGACTCCCTGTGCGTGAGCATGGGGATTTTCACTTTTGGAACATGAAATATGGTTTTAATCGTTTACCTTCTGCAATAAACAATTCTCGTGCCTTTTCCAGCCTCAACTCTTGAGGAATAAGAGGATTAGGGGGCATAATTTTATCTACAACAGAATTGAAATGCTTTATATCTCTATCAGGATTAAACACTTCGTCAAAAGTATGTGAAGCAGACATAATAAAAAATTCTGTCTTTTTTACACCTGGTTCAATCTCCTCTGTAAAATCGATTGATCCATTTAGCCTTAAAAGAGCCTCATGAAAATCTAACGGAGTTCTATAATCTTTATAAAACAGAGGAAAACCATTTCGTGCATCTTTAATTAAAACTGATCGTGTGTTGGCTATAAATGCCATATAAGGAGCTCTTTTTTCCGGTTCAATGTATGAGAGTATCCCTCCTCCAACACAAGACGAAAGAACAAGTAATAATGTATTTTGCAGAATTATATTAAGTTGTCTCGTGTACGAGAATAATTCTTTCCAATCCACAAAATTACCCAAATCTGTACCTAAGCCATCTTCACACCCATGTGCAACTATATGTAATGTAAGAAGTGTTCCCTCCTTTATAGAATCAATTATTTTCTGAAGGGTATTTGTAAACTCAACCTTATTCGATACTGAATACAATGTTACAAAATAACTGCCGTCTTCAGTTTCTTTGTATTTTATATCGTTATACAATTCTTGTCCCAGTTTGGGATCTTCTGGTCTGAGCCATTCTATAATAACAATTCCTGTCCTTTCAATTTCAACATCTTTCATAGGAGTATTTTTTGCAAAATTAACACAAGGGATTCATTAATGCAACTTATTCTTTTCTTATTCTTTGATTACTTGCGGCTTCTGCGTCCGTTGGTTTTTCGCTACGAAGTAACGGCGGGCGGTGGTGCCGGCAAGCGACCGCCTTCGGCTTGGCTGCATGAAAAAATCCGGCAGCCTTCCACGATTTGTGCCAAATCGGGTATTCCGTATTTTTTCACTTGCCACACTTGCCTTGCGCTCCCTGTGCCCTCCGTCTTGATTGTATCGAAAAAATCCCCCGGACGCGAGAAGCCACAAGGCTTCAAACAAAAGGGAAAAACAAAAAACTCAAACATCTAAAAACTCTCAAATTATGGAAGCAACAGCAATTCAGACCAACACCGCCAACGTACAGGAAGCCACAATCTCCCTCGCTCTCATTCAGCCGAGCCACTACAACCCCCGTAAGAATTTCGACGAGCAAAGCCTCACCGAACTCGCTGACTCTATCAGCCGTCAAGGTATTCTCCACGCGATAGGTGTGCGACCAATCGCCGGCACCGACCGCTACGAAATCGTGTATGGCGAGCGAAGATACCGCGCCTCCCTCATAGCAGGGAAAGAGGACATCAAGGCAACCGTCTATACTGACCTTTCCGATGATGAAGCTGAGGAAAAGGCTATTGCGGAGAACCTGCACCGCCAAGACATCACGCCCATGGAAGAAGCCGAGACGTTAAAGGCTGCAATCGACAGCGGACGCTACGACTATGCTACACTCGCCACGCAAATAGGCAAGAGCGAGACCTATATCCGCACCCGAATAAAGCTCACGAACCTCATACCCGAAATCGCACGGCTGATTGACACCGAGGAAATCACGGTGGCGGTGGCTACCGAGATAAGCCGTTACGGAGTTGACATACAGACCGATGTTTACAACTCCCACCTCAAAGACGGAGTGACCTACAATAATTGGCGAGGAATGAACGCCTCCAATGTGGCACGGCTCATAGAGCAAAACTACACTACCGACCTCAGCCGTTACCGCTTCGACAAATCGGCGTGTGCCTCATGCCCTTTCAACACCATAAATCTTCTGCTGTTCTGCGAGGACGGCTGTGAGGGCAACTGTTCCAATCCCTCTTGTCTCCGTGAGAAACACATCGGCTATCTTACCGACAAGGCGGTTGAAATGCTGAACGAACACCCCACCGCCAATTTCTGCCACTCCGAATATGACCTAAACGAGAGGGTAAACGCACTGCTCACTGAAATGGGCTATGACATTGAAAAACTAAGTGGCTATCTGACACCATACCCCTGCGAACCTATCGCACCCCAATCCGACCGCTTCGACACCGAGGACGAATATGCCGAGGCTGTAAAGGCATACGAGGGCAGAGTGGAAGCACATAGGGAAAAGTGTGCCGACATCACGGCAAAAGCCGAGGCAGGAGAAATCTCCCTATACATCACAATCGGGCGCAATGATGTGTCGCTCGGATATATGGCTGTAACTGCCAAACCGAGCGAGAACGGCAATAATCCAAAAGCCGAAATCGCCAAGTTGGAGGCAAAGGACAAACGCAACAAGGAGATAGCCGTGGAGCGTACAATCGAGGACACAAAGAAGAAAATCCTCGAAGCCGACATCACCGAGACAAAGTTCTCGCAGGACGAGGACAAAATGATATATTTCTTCCTGCTCTCATCGCTCCGCAAAGAGCATTACGAAGCCGTCGGACTGACCGACCGCAAGTCTCACAGCGCACTCAACGACAGCGAGAAAATGTCAATCCTCGCCAATCTCAACGCCAAGACAAAGGCGATAATCCGCAGGGATTTTCTGATTGACAATTTCAAGGGTGCGTATCGTGATAACGCTATTGCCGACCTCCTGCTCTCTTTCGCCAAGAAGCATATGCCGGAAGAACTCGCCAACATCGAAGCCGAGTACAACGATGTTTATGAGAAGCGACACCAACGTATCGAGGAACGCAAGGCTCTACTCGCCAAAGATACCGAACCCGAACCAACCGAGCCGGAAGCCGAGGACACACCACAAGAACCTATGCCGGAAGCTGAACCTACCACGGAAGAAGCTACTCCCGACATTTCCGAGGCAGAGACCGAGGCTATCCAATACGAACCAACGGAAGAAGAAGCCGAAGCGATTTTGACCGAAGAAGAAGAAAGGTACTGCGAAGAAGCTGTTGCATAAAGCGACAAGCCCCTATGTTTGAGCAAGCCACCCCATGCCGAGAGGCGCGGGGCGGCTTTTGCACGTCACCGTCCAAAAGCCGCTTATCGAATATTATAAACAAAAACTACAATTCAAAAACTAAGAGATGGACTACCGAGGGGTAAGTTGTAATTATTAAACAAAAAAATAAAATTTGGATATCCAAGAGCTTGTATGCAGATATAACATTTTAATCAAATTATATTACATAGTGAATAGACTGGTAGAAAAGCTACATTAGATACCGTATATGATTCAATATTATTTCTTTTTATGCAAATTTGAAAGAAGAGGCTGTCTAACAATGTTAGACAGCCTCTTCTTTGAATATGAATTAAAAGGGTTGATATTAAAATATTTTTTTTAAATTACCAGCTCTTATGAGAAAATAAAATCCCAACAACATAAATGGCACACTTAATATTTGCCCCATGTCAAAAGTCATATCCGCTTCAAATTCGACTTGGCGTTCTTTAATAAATTCTATAAAAAAACGGAATGTAAAAATCAAAAATATGCATAATCCAAAATAAAATCCTGGTTTAACTGCATTTTTTTTATGATAACGATAGAGTGTCCAAATTAGCACAAAAAAGAAAAAATATGCGATGGCCTCATATAATTGAGCTGGATGTCGAACGACATTATCAACCTGAACAAAAACAGTGCCCCACGGTAAAGTTGTCTCTGTCCCTATTATTTCAGAATTCATAAAATTGGCAATTCTTATGAATCCAGCAGCTAACGGAGCCGCGACTGCGATTATATCCAAAATATTTAAGAATTTTATTTTGGTCCTTTTGCAAAATAGGTATAATGCAAATAGTAATCCAAGTGTTCCTCCATGACTTGCTAAACCTGCATATCCCACAAATTTCCAATTATTATCAGGATAAAATTTAATTGGCAAGATTGCTTCCAATGGATGTTCTATGTAATAAGAAGCATCATAGAAAACACAATGTCCTAATCGCGCACCTATAAATATTCCTAAAAAGGAATAAATAAATAGTCGAGAAAAATCTTCTTCAGAATAGTTCTTCTCCTTAAATATCCTACTAACTACCAAAGTAGCGCAGACTATTGCCACAACCCAAAAGAAACTATACCACCTTACTGGATAGGAACCTAAGTTAAAAATAACCGGATCCGGATTCCATATGATAGATAAATCAATCATTTGAATATTATTTTTTAATAAGGGTTATATTTCGCTCTCAAACAAAACTCGAAGGTTTGATTGGTTAAGTGTTCTATCCATTTTATTGTTTAACTTCAACGCTATGTTAAAGTTAGGTCTTGTTTGACAATTATCCTTTAACAAGCAATCTTCACAATTTGGACAATTTGGCAACGTTATATTTGAAAAAATATTTTTTGTACTTGAAAAATCTTGTAAAATCTCATCAGGGATTTCATTCAGTATTTTTTCGTTATCTCCTTTTTCAAGGAGATTGAAGTATGACAATATCTTAAGATAATAGTCATCTTCTTCATTGCCAGTCTCTTCTATATATAACTTCAAATACTTTTTAGCATTCGTATATTCTTCTAACACAAAGCAAAATAATGTCAAAAAGAAACTGACGGGTATTTTTGACCAATAAAAACTTGGATCAAATTTTAACTTCAGAACCTCCTGCATCATTACATCTTTGAAAGTATCCTCTCTGTTAGGAGCAATAGCATTTAATAATTTACGGATGATACTCTTATCATCAATAAATTTAGAAGTAGGGAAAAATAAGTCTTCTATAGCATCTTGCTCAATCGTATCTAATAGAGTCATTGTATTAGAAGCATCTTCATATGTTTTTCTCCCAAATATCGAGACGTTGGGAATAAATACGTAATATGAGGGAAAGCCAAGAACCGATACATCTCTTATGAATACTTCGTGCCCCATATTGGTAAACAATTTTACTAAATTGTCTACCGATTCTTTTACCGAAGCTGCGAGGATGCTGGCATTGAGCTTCAGGGGAGGTCAATAGGACCAACAGTTCACTCTCTCAGACATACATCCGCGACTCATGCACTTGCTAAAATGTCGGATGAAGGTATTGACATCTATACGGCCCTTCCCATCCTTTCATCAAGTCTGGGACATATGAAACCTTCTTCAACAGAATATTATGTCAGGCTGACCTTGTCAATGTTCCCGGATATAGAAGACCGTGTCTCTTCTATAAATGAGTTTGTCTTCCCTAAAACCAGCAGATTATGAAGACAACCACAGACTTCGCATTCCACATAACCCGGTATTTCTCACAGTATCTCCCTCACGAGCGCAATGTAAGCCCAAATACTGTAGCTTCTTACAGGAAAGCTTTCATTGACTTCATCAGATACATGGACGAGAAGAAACATATCCCGGTGGAAAAATTGAAGCTTAAGCATCTTGTAAAAGAGAATGTCGTAAGCTTCCTGAGATGGCTGATCGAGGAGCGGTCCGTCTCGCCCCAGACAAGGAACCAAAGGCTCGCAGCCATATGTTCCTTCTGCAAATACCTCCAAGTCCCTGCGGTGGAATCCCTTGACAAATGGCAGACCATATGCTCCATCCCGAAATTGAATCAGGAGAAAAAAGCTATCGAGTATCTTACGATAGAGGGAATCAAACTTCTTCTTTCTCAACCGGAAACATCCACCCGACAGGGACGGCGCCATCAGGCACTTTTGTCCCTGATGTATGATACAGGTGCGCGTGTTCAAGAAATGGCTGACTTGACGCTCGGAAGCCTTAGAATAGAATCAAAACCTTATACTGTAAAAATTGTCGGGAAAGGCCGTAAGGCCCGGATCGTCCCGCTTTCAGAACAGCAGGTCGAACTTTTGAAGGAGTACCTGAAAGAGAACCATTATCCAACAGCACCTCTTGATGTTCCCCTTTTCAGAAACAGTCAGGGAAGAAAACTTACAAGGGAAGGTATAAGCTTTATCGTGAAAACTTATGCAAATCACGCCCGAATGATAGACCCCGGACTAATACCGGAAAGAGTGAGTCCACATTCTTTTCGGCATTCAAGAGCCATGCACTTGCTTCAAGAAGGGGTAAACATAGTTTATCTCAGGGATATACTCGGACATGTCTCAATCCAGACTACTGAAATCTATGCAAGAGCTGATTCCAAAGCTAAAAGAGAGGCTTTGGAAAAGGCATATAGAGGAACAACGCCAGTACCCGAGAGAATATGGGACAAGGATAAGAACCTTCTTTCGTGGCTTCAGTCTTTAGGGAAATAAAAATATTATGAGCAGTGGAACGGAGAAGTATTTTACCCAATGATGGTGTTTGCAATGATTTCCATGTTCCACTACTCATAATTTATCGCTTCTCATAACATCTTTTATGAGAATCTTTGCATAAGCGTTGTGGCAACTACATCTACAACGTGACATCCGAACCCTCAATCTACAATCAGGCAACAATCTAAAACAAATGCACTATGGAAAATTATAACGGAATAGCAATATCCAAGAACGACAAGGAATTTGTCGTGGCGTTTGACAACTTTGTCAACGGCAAAATGCAATCCGCAATCAACACAGGAAAGGCACTCGCCACAATGCACCGCTATTTGCAGTCGCAGGCTTTCAAGGTGTGCGTGGCATATATCCGTCAGCTTGCTGTCAACTATCGCACCGGCTATTATGACGAGCGAAACGAAACGGCAGCCCGGAGAGCGGCGATGATGTACGACACGCTGATGAACGGCGATGAAATCTATGACCCCGAATATAAGGAACTAAAGGATAAAAGCGTATGAACGACACCGATTTTCCCGAATACGGACGCCAGTGCGAGTTGCTGACACCGTGGCGAGGCTACCACCGTGGCACAATCGTAGGACTGAACGGCTACCGCTTCATCATCGAGGTAAGCAGTGGCGCGAGGATTGAACTTTACGAAGATGAAATTGAATTTGACTGACTATGAACAGACTGTTGACACCGAAATTTGAGGAAGCCATAAATGACTATCCTCTGTACTCGCAGGACGGCAAGGCGAGAGACGCAGTGTGCGTGGCGATATTCACTATCGGAAATATCCGTTGGTTTGTGCTTGAAGGAGGCAAAGAGGGGGACGATACAATCCTTTACTGCATAGTGGTCGGGCTCGGCGAAGATGAATACGGCTATGTGTCGCTCAACGAACTTGCCGATGTCGAACTTGACTATCGCAAACAAGGCTTCGGCATTATCCGAGTGATACAAATGCCGTATTTCACCCCATGCCCCATAGGGCAGATAAGCGACCCGAGGCTTCAAGACTTCTTGAACCGCCTCTATGATTGACCGAACACGTCAGCCGTGGTGTTGTGCCACGGCTGACATTACACCGTAAGAATATGGATATACAAGATATAATCGACAAGATAACCGAATGTGCCGAAGCTAACGGCTGGCACGTCCATACTGAAAAATACCGCGACACTGATTTATGGCTGTTTGAGTTCTCGCAATACACAAAGGCAGGGCAGGATTTTAATTTCTCGGCTGAAATGAGATATGCCGACCCCGATACTTTGATAAAGTCAGTGAGAGAATATTACGAGAACTATGACCCCGATGAGGAAGCATATCTCTGGATTGGCGATGACGGACACGGCAAGAACGGTGCGCCATACCATATCTCGGATATTGTAGCCGACATGGAGGACGCGGAGTCCATGGTCGGCACTCTGCTTGAAGCCTTTGAGGGACTTGACTTTGACCCATGCGGTGAATAGAGCCTTACTTTTCAAAATTCGGTCTGCCACCTCCATGCCGGACGTGGCAGACATAAACGTGTACTGACATGATTTTACAAACCATAATCCAAGTTGCCGCACAATGCGGCTGGAGCGTGACCGCCAATGTGAGAGACGGAAACATCACCTCTTTCGATTTCCGGCGGAATACCGAGAGCGGACTGCCGTTCTGCTTCTCAGCCGACATGACCGGTAGCAAACCGACTTCGCTGGTGGACGACATACTATCGTTCATCGACGCTTTCCAACCCGACATCTTCGCGCGGCAGTGGTGCCGGGTTTCGGGTGCCGGAGAGAGCCGATATGCCCAGACACTCTCCGACATGGACGGCATACGCACCCAGGCATGGCTACTCGCCATCGACCTCTCCGAAGCCTTCTCCGCTCCGCGCCCTTCACCGTGGTATCTCTGGAACTGACAGTGCCGTTTTATCGGTTCTTCCGTTTTCTTCCCCGCTTGACCTGCGGGTGGTCGAGCAGAAAAATTATGTCGCTTCCGAGTATCAGCCTGTGCCAGCCGTTTTCCGAGCGGCGGTATGGGAGTACCGGGGGCGATTGCCTCATGTATTCGTAAATCGTTGTATGGCTTATGCCGAGCAATTTTCTTGCCGCCATCACCGAATATAGCAAGTCGGGGACTATCCTGTGAAAATCAGGGCGCATGGCTTTTCTCCCCACTTTCCATCACCGCCTGCCGGCGGTATTCGTTTATGAAAACTTCGGCGGCTTCCACTGCCATCTCTGCGGAGATGCTGATATGCGTGGGCCACCGTGCAAGACGGTTCTCCGGCGTGACTATATCCGACAGCCGTATGTCGTGATAATACAGCGCGACTGCAAGGTCATATTTCCGCTGTTCCCAATCTATGGGTGTGTTTTGTACGTTGTCTTTCATTTTTCCATGTTCTTTTGAGTGTTTATCCTGAATGTCTTTCCTCGCAAGGCGACGAAATTGAACATCTCCTTGAAGCGGTCATATATCCTCTCGCCATAGGCCTCCTGTATCTGGTCGATTGTGAAGTTGGTGGTGGCATGGGTGAACTGGTGGTAGCGGTTGTCGTAGCGTGACTGGAAGATGTACTGCATAACATTCTCGAAGTTGCCGTACCTTCCTGTCGGCAATGTCTCGCTGCCAAGTTCGTCAAACGCCTGCCTCGGACTGTCGATATACTGCCTGATGCCACGGTAGCCTCCGTATATTGACTCATCGGCGTAAGCAGCGCATACATCAATCACGTTGTCTATCCGGAAATAATATCGGTTGCCGTCGATACGCGGTCTCACAAGTGAGCAGAACTCCCTGATGATTTTCAGCATGGTGGATTTGCCCGTACCTATGTCGCCCCAGATAAGCAGCCCCTTGTCAGGGTCAAGGTTGCCGTCATAGTCCATCACCGCCCAGTGAACGATGTCGTTGTAGGCAGGTTTCATTTCTTCCCTCACTGTGAAGCCGGGGCAGACTGCAACGGCACACTGCATGAAAAGCGTCTTGTATCCGCTAATCCTCGATAAGTCCACAGTTCGGTTTGATCGGCGTTCTGCGGCCTCTCTGATTTCCCTGACGGCTTCCGCCGGGTTTATTTTCTTTGGGTATGCCATTGTTCCGTTCTCGTTCTAATCGGGCGCGGGCCCAGTTGAAAAAATGATCCTTGCACTCCTGCACGGTCTGATGATTCTTTTTCTTGATCCTGCACTCCTGAAAAAAGTCAGGAAGCATATTTTCAAGAATTTTCCTTTCGCAGTGCAAGGCACTGGCTATTTCGTCGAGCGAAGCCGTATCCTTTGAAAAAATTTCAAAAACTTCTCCTTCACGCGCGGGGGAGAGAGAATTTTTATTTATATTATTATCTATATAATATATGTCCCCAAAGGTGTCCCCAACAGTGTCGGAAGAAGTGTCCCCATTTGTGGGGGATTGAGCTTCTGAAGAAGCCCCGACAGCCGCTGTATCCTGTGGAGCCATGATTGAAAAGCCGGGTATCTGATCCATGACAAGCACCGTGTATAAAGTCGCGTTGCCTATTTCAAGTCGCCGTATCCACTTCTGCGCTTCAAAAATCCTCATGTATCTTCCTACTGTATCTTTGTCCGCTCCGATCGAGGCGGCCAGTTTTCGTGTCGAGGCCACGAACTGACCGGGCAGGATGTCTATTGTCGTGCCTTTTATGGGATATGTGCCTTTGGCTCTCTGCACACGGAAAAGTATCTCCAGCCAGAGATGTACCATCCGGCTCTCGGAGTAGAGCCATTCCACGTCGCGGAGATAGTGCATTACGGGTATCCATGAACGGTTCATTTCGGCTGTTTATATTCTTGGGGTACATATATATGGGAGTTGTGCGTATGCCTCAGGCTTTTCCGCTTGGAGTGTCAACATCGCGGTCTGTCACATAGAGTTCCTTCGGGAACACCACACATCCGGCAATCCTCTCTATCTCTTTCTTGCAGAAGGAGGGTATGCAGCAGCATCCGGCTTTCCAGTTATAGAATGTCTTGCGTTTGATGCCTTCTCCGCAGGCTCTTACTACCGCTGTCACGAAAAATCGGTGGTCAGTATGGGGTAGCGTGGCGAGATAGTCGTTAAGACACTTGGAGTCAATCTCCTTTATCTGTTGTGTAGTCATAATTTCGTCCTTTAAGATTAAATGAATCAGGTCTGCCGTTTTTTTTCAAGTGTTGCGTATCCGGCACGCGCCCTCACATCGTAAAGAGAGAGGAAAAAACGCCGCCCGTTACGCTCCGCTTTCAGGGAGCCGTCATGTATCGCGTCGCGTACACGCTGGTCTGAACAGTGCATGATCTCCGCCGCCTCACGCACGGTTATCTTTCTGTCGGGAGGCACAGGTGCGGTGATGTTCCGCTTTATCTCTTCAAGGGTGTTCTCAATCCTTGTGAGCCTCATTGTTATGCGTCTGTCTTCACTCATAGTCGTATCCGTTTTATAAGCTGTTTGACATTTTTTCTTTTAGCAACCATTAGCTATGTTTAGAAAAATGATTATCTTTGCAATTAGAAATAATTAATCTAAATTAGGTAGTTGCATTAACACTAACAAACTAATTGTACTAAATGATTGTTTGAAGTGTTATTATTGGAAATACCTAATCAAATTTATTAGAAAATATAAACACGAGTTTATGGACAGCATAAGAGAAAGGGTAAGACAGGCGATGGAATGGCTTAAAGACAACAAGCTGTTCAACTCCAACCGTGCCATAGCGGAGAAAATGGGTTACAATCCCAGCGTCGTGTCGCAGGTGATAACCGGCAAATCGAATGTATCGGAACGCTTCGTCAAGAGTCTGTGCGGCGTTTATCCGCCATTGAGTTTTGAATGGATATGGAGCGGCGAGGGCCGCATGATAAAAGAAACCGCGCCGCGTCAGCAAGAGCCGGTTCCGGAACCTCCGCAGATGGACCGTTTTTCATATATCCTCGCTGACATGGCGGAGATTATAAAGAACATGACAGCCTTCATGGGGCCGATGAATAACAGGCTTGAACGTATGGAAAAGAGGATTGATGAACAGGCCAAAGAGATAGAGCGGCTACGTTCCGAACTGTCTGTAAAAGAGAAAGCCGCCACCTCCCGGAAGAAGTGACGGCTGCACCAATGTTAATGTAGAGATTATTTAAGTTTACCGAAGCCCTGTATGACACTCGTCTGAAGCACATGGGCGTATTTCTCGGTCATTGTCACGTTGGAATGGGCGAGCATCTTGCTCACAGTCTCGATGCCCACGCCTTTTGTCAACGCCCACGTTGCAAACGTGTGGCGGCCTACGTGCATTGTCAGGTTGATGTGCAGACTGGCAAGGTTGGCGATTATCTTCAGCTGGTCGTTGCATTTCTGGTTGCTCATCAGATTGAGGTTGTAGTTGTACTTTTTCAGTATGGCTATCGCCTTAGGCAACAGCACGATCGTATAGGGCATACCGGTTTTCATACGCTTGTCGCGTATGCAGTAGTCCTCGCCCTGTCTGAACACATCCGTCTTCTTGATCTTCACAAGGTCGGAGTACGCCAGCCCCGTGTAGCATGAGAAGATAAACATATCGCGCACTTTCTCGGTCATGCCGTAGAGTTCGAGGGCTTCCACACGGTCACGTTCCTCTTCGGTAAGGAATTTTATGCCCTCCGATTTTCCACGCGAAATCCTCATGCCGTCATATGGGTTGGACTCCAGCTTCTCAAACTGTATCGCCTCCACAATATAGGGTTTGAGGCGTTTGTGATAGCCATGAACCGAGGCCTGGGCTGTCACACGCTTGCGTATGAAATCGTCCCATAGTCTGATGTTCTTTGGGGTGAGGTCGCTGAAGAAGCGTATCAGCCCGAAGTCGCGCAGGCATTTGAGCATCACCTTGTGCTGCTTGCGGGTTGACTCCGTGACCGGGCGCATGTCGATACGTTCCTCCAGCCAGTCGAGGAAACTTGCCGACGAACCCTGCAACTTCGTTTTCTTGACCTTTTTGAGAAGCGACAGGTCGTATTCGCCCTTTGTCGAGGCTATAGACGACATCTTCTCATGGAGACCGTCATAGACACGGCGTATCTGCTCGTTCAGATGGTCAGCCTGAGGGTGGTTGACCACCTCCTTGCCGTTCCACTGCTGCTTGAGTACAGCCACGCCGGTGGAGAGACGGACGCGCTCACGGTTGTACGACACCTCGATCTCCACGGTGCCGGGGTTGACGGCCGATGCCTTCTTGCGGCGGTCGAAAACAATCTTGATCTGTGGTATTCCTGCCATAAGTAAAAGATTTTAAGAATGATACATTAAAATTTCTCGTGATGTGGTACACGAAAAAGCGTGTACCACAAATTCCGGGAAATGTACCACACGTGTACCACATACCATTCCAACGCATCCGGCAACGAGGCTGTTGCACGCCCCGAATCTTTTGGAAACATTTAGCACAAAATAGCAAATATCAGAGAGTTGGCACTCTAAACAGACTCCGGTCGCTATGGCAAGACTGGGGCAGGAGACAACGGCTGATATTTGTTGGAAAAGCTGGTACATTTGTGGTACTTTTTTGTGGTACATTCACGAAATCTGTACCAAAGATAATGTGCTAATTCCGAACTAACAAATGCTAACTTTGGCTATCGGCAGGAAACGCGGTTTGTGCTAAATCTTTCTAAACCAAGATTTTATAAAATTGCTAACATTTGCACATCAGTCACTTACGGACATGAAAAAAGGGCCACTGAAAAGTGACCCTTGTGTGATCCGCCTGGGGTTCGAACCCAGGACCCCATCCTTAAAAGGGATGTGCTCTACCTACTGAGCTAGCGAATCATCCTAATGCGTTACTTCTGTAATGCGGGTGCAAAGATAAAGTATAGAGTTTAATTATACAAATTTTGAGAGATTTTTTTTAGAATACAGGAAAAGTTTTAGAGTATACCAAAATAATCATGTACTTTTGTCTACAAACAAACTATTTATAATTATATATCTAACAATATGGCAGACGATAAGAAAATTATTTTCTCTATGGTGGGCGTAAGCAAGATGTTCCCGCCTCAAAAACAGGTACTAAAAGATATATATCTTTCTTTCTTTTATGGAGCTAAGATTGGTATTATCGGTTTAAATGGTTCTGGTAAATCTACCCTGTTGAAAATTATCGCCGGCATTGAAAAAGAGTATCAGGGAGATGTGATTTTCTCACCTGGTTATTCAATTGGCTATCTGGAACAAGATCCGAAATTGCAATCGGGAAAGACTGTGAAGGAAATCGTACAGGAAGGTGTACAGGATATTGTTGACACACTAAAAGAGTACGAAGAGGTGAACGAAAAATTTGGCGATCCCGAAGTATTGGAAAATCCTGACAAGATGGATGCTTTGATTACCCGTCAAGCTGAATTACAGGACAAGATAGATGCAACGGATGCCTGGAACCTGGACAGCCGTCTGGAACGTGCCATGGACGCTCTTCGCTGTCCACCCGAAGATCAGGTAGTTGACACGTTATCAGGAGGCGAACGCCGTCGAGTTGCCTTATGCCGCTTATTGCTTCAACAACCCGACGTATTGTTACTGGACGAACCAACCAATCATTTGGATGCCGAATCCATAGACTGGCTGGAACAGCATCTACAACAATATCCAGGCACAGTTATCTGCATCACACACGACCGATACTTCCTGGATCATGTGGCCGGATGGATTCTTGAATTAGACCGTGGAGAAGGTATTCCGTGGAAAGGCAACTATTCGTCATGGCTGGATCAAAAGACAAAACGTATGGCTCAGGAAGAAAAACAGGTGAGCAAACGTCGTAAAACGTTGGAACGTGAGCTGGAATGGATCAATATGGCTCCGAAAGCACGTCAGGCCAAAGGCAAAGCCCGTTTGAACTCGTATGAGGCTCTTTTGAATGAAGACCAGAAAGAACGCGAAGCCAAACTGGAAATCTTTATTCCGAACGGACCGCGTCTCGGTAATAAAGTAATAGAAGCGCAACACGTAGCAAAAGCCTTTGGCGACAAATTGTTATTCGACAATCTGAACTTTATGCTCCCTCCCAATGGAATTGTTGGCGTTATTGGCCCTAATGGTGCTGGAAAAACGACATTATTCAAGATGATTATGGGAATGGAAAGCATTGACAAAGGCTCTTTTGAAGTGGGCGAAACGGTTCAGATTGGCTATGCAGACCAGACCCACAAAGATATTGACCCGAAGAAAACCGTTTACCAGGTTGTTTCCGGAGGACAAGAGTTTATACGCGTCGGAGGCAAAGAAGTCAACTCTCGCGCTTATCTTTCCAAATTCAATTTTGCAGGAGCCGACCAGGAAAAGCTTTGTGGCGTATTATCCGGCGGCGAGAGAAACCGGCTACATTTGGCTCTTACCCTAAAAGCGGAAGCAAACGTATTATTGCTGGACGAACCTACCAACGATATAGACGTAAATACGCTCCGTGCACTGGAAGAAGGATTGGAAAACTTTGCCGGTTGTGCCGTTGTTGTTTCACACGACCGCTGGTTCCTTGATCGCATCTGTACGCATATCCTTTCGTTTGAAGGGGATTCGAACGTTGTATTCTACGAAGGTACATATTCCGACTATGAAGAATACAAACGCAAACAGTTGGGTGATGTAGAGCCCAAACGTGTGCGTTATCGTAAACTCATTGCAGACTAATTATATAATATTAATACCATGAAGAAAAGACTAATCTCTCTGGCAGCCATAGCTGTTGCCCTTTTATGCTCTGGAAGTGAAGTTGTTGCACAGAAAACTATCAAGTTGTTTAACGGCAAAGACCTTTCCAACTGGAATTTTGTAGTAGACAAAAACTCTGTTCCCGCCGATCAGGTATATTCCGTAAAAGACGGCATAATAAACATCACCGGCCAGCCTTTCGGCTATATGTACACGAAAGAAAAGTATGGCGACTACAAATTGCATTTGGAATACCGCTGGCCAAACGGTAAAGAAAAAGCAAACAGTGGCATTTTTTTACTGATCACCGATCCGACAAATCCCTTCCCGAATGGTATCGAATGCAACCTGATGCTTGACAATGCAGGCGACTTTGTTGCCCTTAACGGTGCCGATTTGGCCGAATATCAGGGCAAGCCCGGCGAGCCCCGTCCGATGTTTCCCGTTGTAAAGAAATCGGGGGAAGACACAGAAAAACCTGCAGGAGAATGGAACGAAGTAAACATCTTCGTGAAGAATGGTGTAATTACCGTTTATGTTAACGGCGCACTTAAGAATATAGGAACAAGCAACCAAAAGAGCGGTTATATCGGTCTGCAAAGCGAAGGAAAGGAAGTACAGTTCCGCAACGTAACGCTTACTCCGTGGGAATGATCTGAATAAACCATGCAACTCATCTAAACAGTGTGATGCGGCGATCAGACAAAGAACAACGATACGCCGCACACACTGATTATCGCTCCAATAATTTCCTTCAAAATAACCTTCTGCTTAAAGAAAAACCAAGCGGGTGCCAGAATGATTATCGGCGTAAGCGCCATCAATGTGGAGGCAATGCCAGCCCCCGTATATTGCACAGCCATTAACGAGAAAGAGACACCCAGAAACGGGCCGAATATGGTTCCCCCCGGTTGCCGCCGTCATTGCTTTGCAGTCGCCAAAGGAACGGACAAAGGCTTTGCCTTGCCGCATAGACAGCATTACGATCAAAAAGCCGCTCACTCCCACTATGGCACGTATCAACGTAGAGGCAAATGGAATCATTTGTACAACGACTGTATTGGCAGGATCGGCACTTTCCATATAACAGGACATTCCTAATTTACTGAACGCCAAGCCTACGCCCTGCCCTACTCCGGCACCTATGCCAAATAAGATGCCTTTGGCAAGAAGTGTAAAATGCCATTTTTCGGGCCCGCCACCACCCCGGCCCACAATGGAAAGACCGATACCAAACAGGGTAACCACCATTCCGGCAAGCGGATTATATTAAGTGGCAACGCCCCTATCCGCTTTCCGGCATACTCAAAACATAATGCGGTTATTGTCCACGAAGCCGCCACACCTAAAGATATAATTTCTCCCGTATAAACCTGCAAGGAGGAAAGACTGCCTATCGCCATAATGTATTTTATCCGCTAAAACGGTACCTCGTTGCTGCTTCCCTGATTCAGGAAATCGGCACCTGCCGGAGGTATAGGAGGCAAAGGTTCCGGCGCACTGTTCATATTAGAAGAGAACTCGCGGATCGGGATGTCTTCTTCTATGTTCATAAACTTGGCAAACTCGTTTTTGAACCGGAGTCTCACATCTCCTGTTGCACCGTTACGGTGTTTGGCAATGATGATTTCGGCAAGGCCTATCAATGAGTTTCCACGTTCATCTTCTGTAATCTTATAATATTCGGGACGATGAATAAAGCAAACCATATCGGCATCCTGCTCAATTGCACCTGATTCACGCAAATCGGCCAACTGGGGGCGCTTCCCTTCTACTCCTTGGCGGCTTTCAACACCACGGTTCAACTGTGACAGGGCAATAATAGGAATATTCAACTCCTTAGCCAGGCCTTTCAGAGATCGCGAAATGGTACTTACTTCCTGTTCACGGCTACCGAAGTTCATACCGCTGGCATTCATCAACTGCAGGTAGTCAATAATAATACATTTGATGCCATGTTCGCGCACCAGACGGCGCGCTTTGGTACGCAATTCAAAGACTGACAAACTGGGCGTATCATCCACATAAATAGGCGCATCATAAAGTTCCTTGATTTTAAAGTCCAGCTGCTCCCATTCGTAGCTCTCCAGGCGTCCGCTCTTAATCTTTTCGCCCGGAATCTCACATACGTTCACAATCAAACGGTTCACCAACTGCACATTGCTCATTTCAAGCGAAAACAAAGCTACCGGAGTATTGAAGTTAACCGCCATATTCTTAGCCATAGAAAGCACAAACGCAGTCTTACCCATCGCAGGACGGGCGGCTATAATGATAAGGTCGGAATTCTGCCAACCCGAAGTAATCTTGTCAAGCCCTTCGAAACCGGTTCGCAGACCGCTCAAGCCTTCCTTCTGGTTGGCTGCTTTCTGCAACATCTCCATTGCATCCTTGATTACGGGATTGATCTGGGTAACGTCTTTCTTTACATTACGTTGGGATATTTCGAACAGTTTGCCTTCGGCTTCCTGCATCAGATCGTCTACGTCAATGGTTTCGTCAAATGCTTTGCCCTGAACCATAGCTGTGAAAGAAATCAGTTCGCGTGCCAGATATTTCTGGGCAATAATGCGGGCATGGTATTCTATATGGGCGCTACTGGCCACTTTACTGGTTAGCTGGGAAATATAAAAAGGTCCTCCCACTTCTTCCAGCTCGCCTCTGCGTTTCAACTGCTCGGTCACAGTCAGCATATCTACCGGACGTTGGCTGATAGCCAGGTCTACAATAGCAGAATAAATCTTCTCATGCGACTTTTCGTAAAAACACTCTGGCTTCAATATTTCACTTACTATTGAATATGCGTCTTTCTCGAGCATCAATGCCCCCAGCACAGCTTCTTCCAGTTCGCGAGCCTGTGGTTGCAAACGTCCCATATCGGGCACTACCACTGTCTTCTGTCTTCCTCTTCCTGTATTCTTGGTTCCTTCTGCCATTGTTCATTACTTAATTGGGGAATCAAAGGTAACATTTTTTGCCAAAGTATACAGAAAAAAGACTATCTTTGCGACCGTAAAAAGTAATTATCAATTATGGACGACAGTATTCCGCGAGAACAGACAGACAAGTACAAATTAATGTAGCGCGGAGGATATACCACCTCATTATCCTCTGCACTCAACAATGATGAAAGGAGGCAATAATGAGAAGTTTTCTTTATTGTGAAGCCGGCTTTGTAGAAAAAAAGCAATGGCTTCCTAACTGCTGGGTTAATGTAGAATGCCCCACTACGGACGATATCCGATATCTTATTAACGAATTCCAGGTTCCCGAATCTTTTCTTAGCGACATTGCCGACACCGACGAGCGTGCCCGCATTGAATATGAGGGAAAATGGTTGCTTACGATCCTGCGTATTCCGGTACAAAGCAAAGAGCAAGGGATTCTTTTTACTACCGTACCTATCGGAATCATCACAAATAATGAAATTATAGTAACGGTTTGCTATTATAAAACAGAACTGATCTCTGACTTTATCCGGTACACACGCCGCAAGGAAGTGGTAGTACGGCATAAATATGATTTGATATTACGTCTTATTCATTCGTCTGCCGTTTGGTATCTGAAATACCTGAAACAAATAAATTATGCCGTTTCGCAGGCAGAGAAGGCATTAGAGAAAAGCATCCGCAATGAAGATTTGCTTACGCTGATGAAGTTGGAAAAGAGTATGGTTTTCTTTAATACCTCTATCCGCGGCAACGAAGTGATGCTTACCAAACTGCAAAGTATTTTCCAGGACCCGATTTATATGGACAAAGAATTAGTAGAGGATGTAGAAACCGAGTTGAAGCAGGCTCACCTGACAGTAAACATATACAGCGACATTCTTACCGGTACGATGGATGCCTTTGCCTCTATTATATCCAATAATGTGAATACAATTATGAAACGCATGACGTCTTTATCCATTATCCTGATGGTGCCTACGTTAATTGCCAGCTTTTATGGTATGAATGTTCCAATTTATATGGAAGACATGCCACACGGGTTTATTCTCATTGTTTTATGCTCCATTTTTCTATCTGCTACAGCATTCTTCATATTCAGAAAGATCAAGTGGTTCTAATAAGCCCAGACTTTCCCAAGCCCGGATATACCGCCGCCTGTACACCCTCTTTGTCTTAGCCTCATTCGGCTTCCCGCCCTTCCCTGGTTGAACCATCCCCCTAGGTAGGGAGAAACAATCTCCCTAGGTAAGGGGAAACAATCTCCCTAGCTAGGGGGAAATAATCTCCCTAAGTAGGGGGATGCTTCAATCAGGGGAGTGTCAATGATTCCTGCAGCCGGCAGTGGGCAGCCGACGCTTTTGGTTGAAAGAGATGCCCCTCCCCCCCCCGGATTTGTATTACCGGATGTAGAACACGCAGAAGAACGCAGACCCTATTGATTATTAATAAAATCAATAGGGTCTGCGTTCCTTAATTCCGGCTTTTGACAGCCTCTTCTTAATTACTTATGTGTATCTTCCAGAATATATTTAAGTACGCCTGCATTTACAAGTTCTTCCTGTGAAATGGTATAACCTCTCAGTTTCTTATCACCGGCATATACGTCCTTGATATAAATATCTTCCGGCTTATTGTGTACAGACTCTATTACCAACCGGCCTTTGGGATAGAACTTCTTATCCAGTTGGATCGTTATCTTGTCAAACGTTGGCGAAGTTACTACATAGTTCACATCTCCGGGGCAGGCCGGATAGAATCCCATCATGGAGAAAATAGCCCAGGCAGACATCGTTCCCGTATCCTCGTTGCCCGGCACACCATTCGGCGCATTATGATAGGAGTCTTTCAACAATTGACGGACAATCTTCTGCGTACGCCAGGCCTCGCCTTTAAAGTAGCTGAACAGATAAGGATATGCAATATCGGGTTCATTGGCCGGATCATAATACCCTTTATCGAACACCATCTGAAGTTTGTCTACAAACTTCTTATCACCGCCCATCAACTTTGCCAACCCTTTAATATCGTGCGGCACATAGAAGGTGTAGTTCCATGAATTGCCTTCATGGAAGCCCGGACTTGGTTCAAAGTTCTCGCCTTGCTTCGGATCGAAAGGGGAATAGAACGTCCCGTCCGGCAAAATAGGGCGAAGCGTGCCGAACTCTTTACTATAATAGTGTTTATAGCCCAAAGAGCGGTCGCGGAATAGCTTGGCATCTTCTTTCTTGCCCAAAGCTCCGGCAAAGTTGGCCAGGTTCCAATCGGCAATATAATATTCTAAAGCATGGGAGACTGAGTTGTCGTATTGTTCGCGCAGTGGCACATAGCCTTTGCTGAAATAATCGTTTGCATCCGGACGGAGCAGGTTAAATTCGCCCGGAGTAGTTGCTCCTTTGCGCATAGCTTCGTAAGCTGTTTCCACGTCGAAATCGCGTAAACCGCGCATCCATGCATCTACGATATAAGGTATGGAAGGATCACCTTCCATGGTGAGTGTCTCCCGTCCGTAAAGCTCCCATTTGGGCAACCAGCCGCTTTCCTTGTACATATCGATCATGGTACGGATTATATCGAGCTGACGTTCGGGGTAAAGTAGTGTCATCAACGTGCTGACATTGCGATAGGTGTCCCATAAAGAGTAAACTGTATAACGGTTGCCTGTTGTATGGCCAACTTTCAGGCTTTCCATCATCGGATATTCTCCGTTCACATCCTGAATAATGTTCGGATGGATCAGCAGATGATACATGCCGGTATAAAAGATTGCTTTCTCGTCATTTGTGCCTCCTTCTACCTTCACCCGCGAAAGATCGTTGTTCCACATCGCGCTGGCTGCTGCACGTACTTTATCGAATTCGAAGTTGGGTTGCTCCGTATTCATATTCAGACGGGCATTCTCGATGCTGACGAAAGAAACGCCGACTTTCACCTCTATAACTTCGTTTTCGTCTGTATCATAAGTAAACCAGACGCCAACATCGTCGCCACTCATTTCGCGGGTATACTTGGTATACAGTTTATATTTGCCGGAATAGGCATCCCATTCGGCCTCTACGCCTTTCATCTCGCGTTGTTTCTTCCAATACCCCATTTGCTTGGGAGCTTTGCTCACCTTCATTACAAAATAGATAGGAAACACGGCTTGCGGATTATAGCAGAAAGTTCCCAGTAATTTGCTTCCTTCTATCTCTGTATCGTTCACGATGCGAACGGTTGCTCCCGATTCGTTTGTCAGGCCTTCACCCAGATTCATCAGGATATTGCCCTGCCCTTTCGGAAAAGTAAAGCGGCTAAGTCCGGTACGCATGCTTGCTGTGGCCTCGGTCTTGATTCCATATTTAGTCAGCGTATTGCTATAGTAGCCGGGATGAGCCGTTTCATCTTTATACTGGCTGCCGTATTCTTTATAATCTACATTAAGTTCGCCGCTTGTAGGCATCAAAAGCAAACTGCCCAAATCCGGGCACCCTACACCACTAAGGTTTACATGAGAATAACCGGTAAAGAAGTTGTTGTCCGACGTATACGGCGTAGACCACCATTGGGCATCTTTGTCGAACTTATTCGTTGCGGAACCCATTACATTAAAAGGAACAACGCTCATCATTCCTTGCGGGCATATAGCGCCGGGATTAGTTGTCCCGTAATTGCTCGTCCCTATGAAAGGATTCACATAATCTACCGGTTGTTGTGCCGATGCCATAAGGCCGCCACACAAGAGAAAGGTCATTAATTGCTTCTTCATTTATCTATTAATTTTAGTATTATTACCGAGTTATAAGTAAAAAGACTTCCCATGCGTAAGTAGAAAGTCTTCCTCCGATCTACCAGATTACTATCTCGTCTGCAAAGATGAAACCGTTGTTTACTTCTGTTGCTTTCAGGCGGATATACCGGGCTTTCCAATCGCCGGAGAACGTATATTCCTGGAAAGAAAGATCTTTATCCGTATTGGATATCGTTGTAGGAACAACTCCCCGGGATATGAAGTTTTCGCCATCTTCGGAAGTTAACAGTTCCACTTCACCCGGTTGAAAGACGCCTGGGCCAATCAGTTGCATAAAACGAATAGAAACTTTATGTATATCTGTTTCTTCTTCCATATCCACCACGCAGTCGAGGTCATTCAGATACCCTTGCCAACGTCCGTCCAAATAGGTAAGACCGCCACGATAGCCATCCAGCAGGGCATTCATTCCGCCGGCCATATATCCGCTATAGAGTTTACTGTTATAATGTATAGGTTTGTTGATGCTCCGGTGATAGTCTACTTTCTTTTCAGTAGGCGTTCCCTGCAATTTGCCGTCACGGAAAATGGCAGCTTTGATATAAGCGGAGTCTTTCACAACAATAGCTCCTTTATATAATGTTGAAGAAGCTGTAGGTACAGATCCATCGGTTGTATAGCGGATCTCGGCCGGATATTTCTCGGCATCAAGCACAACTTCTATCAGCTTCTTTACTGTGTCTACTTTCATCACAGTTTCTATTTCGTCCGACAAGGTAAAAGTATTTATACCCATCTTTTGCAATACCGGAATATTGGCATTCATACGAGGCTTAAAGTCTTCCCAGCTACGCAAGTCTTGCGGTGTCCAGGCAATTTCGGCCAGCGCAAGAGCACGGGGAAACATCATATATTCTAAATGATCGGTTGTCTGGATATACTCAGTCCACGTATTAGCTTGCACGCCTATAATATGTTTGCTCTCTTCCGCAGTCAATGAATCAACGGGAACAGGGTTATAGCCATATACATGCTTAACCGGCGTATAACCGCCAATTGCATACGGCTGTGTTTTAGGATCGGCCTGATAAAAATCAAAATACATATAACCTCCGGGAGTCATAATCACATCGTGTCCCATGCGGGCAGCTTTAATACCTCCGTTTTCGCCGCGCCACGACATCACGGTTGCTTCCGGCGCCAGACCGCCTTCAAGTATCTCGTCCCAGCCTATCAGTTTACGGCCTTTAGAAATCAAGAACTCTTCGGCGCGGTGTATCATATAGCTTTGCAGTTCGTCTACGCTTTTCATGCCTTCTCTGGCCATCAAAGCTTGACATTTAGGGCACTTCTTCCAGGCGCCTTTCCCGGCTTCATCACCTCCGATATGGATGTATTCGGAGGGGAAAAGGTCTGTTACTTCCGTCAGTATATCTTCCATAAAGGCAAAGCTCTTTGGGTTGCCAATACAGAAATCGCCGTTCTGATAGGGCTTGCCTGAGCAGGACAATTCCGGATAGGCAAACAACACTTCATCCGAATGGCCCGGGAATTCGATTTCGGGGATAATGTTAATGTGGCGTTCGGTAGCGTAGGCTACCATTTGCCTGATATCCTCTTTGGTATAATATCCTCCATAAGCACCGGGAGTGCCCTCAGGAAGGTATTGGCGGTCTTTGCCGTCCCACCATTTCTGCCAGTCGGATTCTGTACGGAAAGCTCCTTTGGTAGTCAGTTTAGGGTATTTATCGCTTTGAAAACGCCAACCTCCAGCATCGGTAAGATGGAAATGAAGAGTATTCAGTTTATAGTAAGCCATAGCATCAAGTAGCTTAAATACCTCCTCTTTGGGGAAGAAATGGCGAGACACGTCTAGATGCAACCCACGGTAAGGAAAACGAGGAGTGTCATAGATATCGACATAAGGAATACCTTCGGGGGTGCCTAACTGACGAAGCGTCTGTTTGGCATAAAACAAGCCGGCGTCGGTAGCCGCTTCCGCTTCAATTCCTTTCGAAGTGACTTTGAGCCGGTAGGCTTCGGGATTTCCACCATCAAAATTTTCATGGAGGATATACCGGATAGTACCGGATTGCCCCTCTCCCATCAGCAGGTTGGTATCGGCTTGGAAATAGCCAGTGCCAACTACCATTTCGGCAGGTTTGGGAATAAGGTTTACCCGCATGGTTTGTTTGGGTGTACAAGCTCCCATGAGGAACGCCGAAGCGACCATACAAAGAGCAACATGTTTAAATGACTGTTTTGGCAGTTGCATAGAATCGGTTATTATTTAAGTGTTTCTTTCTTGGCGGGTAAATATACGAAGATTAGTTATCTTCCCCAAGATACAGATACTAAAAAGTCGCTAAAGGAGGCCGCCTTTATACTTCCGGAAATACAAGAAACGAATGTTTTGCAGGTATTATACAAATGCATACTTTTACAAAAATAGAAGGATAATGCAAAATAAAGAACTTTGCAAACAAGAAAAGCTCAAATCGTTTCCTATTTTATTGTCCAATTCTGTTATGGATGCCGTAATGCGAGTTCATATCCAATAAAAAAGGGAAAACCTCATTTGAGATTTTCCCTTCCGTATTGAAAAAGCCGCACCGTAGATATGAACAAACTCCGTATGACAGGATTTGAGTGCTTTGTCACCTTTGTAATCCGCCGTGCTAAGCATACCCCGAAGGGCGCGGCCCGCCATTAGCAACAAGAGCTATGTCTCGGAATTGAATAAACTGATGAGTTTCCCAATCGAACAAGTGCGGCTTAACTCATCTTTCTTTTCACAAAGATATGTAATAGGATTGATAATTCCAAACATTTTCCTTGAAAAAAGTATGTTTTTATTCTCCATAAAATAAAAAAAGGCCTTTCTTCCGAAAGACCTTTTCATTCATGTATAGCATAAATTTACTTTACTTTTGCTACGATAGCTTTGAAAGCTTCAGGATGGTTCATGGCTAAGTCGGCCAAAACCTTACGGTTCATCTCGATGCCGGCAGCATGCAAAGCTCCCATTAAACGAGAGTAAGACAAACCTTCCAAACGTGCTGCAGCATTAATACGTTGAATCCACAATGCGCGGAAATTACGTTTTTTGTTACGACGGTCACGGAAAGCATAAGTCAAACCTTTTTCCCATGTGTTTTTAGCTACAGTCCAAACGTTCTTGCGTGCACCATAATAACCACGGGTAAGTTTTAAAATCCGTTTTCTTTTTGCTCTTGAAGCAACATGATTTACTGATCTAGGCATAATTCTAATCTGTTTTGAATGTTAGCGTCATCCTTTTCAGATGATCTTAATTTGCTAAATGCATTCGGTTAATAAAAATCGTTTAAAACTCGCTTAATTAAAAAGATTACTTCAAGCCAAGCAATTGCTTAACATTGCTTACATCTACACTAGCTACTAAACCTGTGTGAGTAAGATTTCTCTTCTGCTTCGTAGTCTTCTTTGTCAGAATGTGACTCTTAAAAGCGTGTTTTCTTTTGATTTTACCTGATCCGGTAAGGGCGAACCTCTTTTTGGCACCGGAATTAGTCTTCATCTTAGGCATTTTCCAATTATATTTAATTATTAAACTTGACTGCCTTTAATCGGCAGATTATTAATCTTCTTTTTCTTCTTTACCGCTGGCAGAATCAGTCTGCGGTTTAGGAGATACTACAACTTTCTTAACTACCGGCTTAGATATCTCCACCTTTTTAGGAGACGGGACACTATTTGCAGCCTTCTTTGGAGTAAGCATGATAATCATTCGCTTTCCTTCCAACACAGGCAATTGCTCCACTTTTCCATACTCTTCCAAATCGTTTGCAAAACGAAGTAACAATACTTCTCCTTGCTCCTTAAAAAGAATAGAACGGCCTTTAAAGAACACATACGCCTTCACCTTTGAGCCTTCTTCCAAGAAACCTTTAGCATGTTTCAATTTAAAGTTATAATCATGATCGTCAGTCTGAGGTCCGAAACGAATCTCCTTTACAACGACCTTAACAGACTTAGCTTTCTGCTCTTTCTGACGTTTTTTCTGTTGATAGAGGAATTTCTGATAATCAATCACTCTACAAACGGGGGGCGCAGCATTTGGTGAAATTTCAACCAGGTCTAATCCTTGGTCTTCAGCCATCTTTAGAGCCTGAGATGTTGGATATACTCCCTGTTCTACATTATCACCTACTAAACGAACTTCACGAACACGAATACGTTCGTTAATTCTATACTGTTCTTTCTGATTGTCATTCTTCATTCAAAAATGATTTATTCTCCTCGTTATTAGTTATTTAATCTTTACTTTTTTTGCCAGCGATTCATCATATCCTCTACCTCGCCATTTAAAAGCGCTGCAAAGGTAGTAATTTTCATCGAACCTTTATCACCTTCGCCTTGTTTTCTTACAGAAACTTCATTATTTTCCGCTTCCTTCTCTCCGACGATAAGCATGTAAGGAATTCGCTTCAATTCATTATCACGAATTTTACGACCTATTTTTTCGTTTCTATCATCTACAAGAACACGAATATCTTGTTCTTCCAGCTGACGGGCAATACTCCATGCATACTCATTGAATTTTTCACTGATAGGCATAATACATACCTGATCAGGAGTAAGCCACAACGGGAACTTTCCACCTGTATGTTCGATCAATACAGCCACAAAACGTTCCATTGATCCAAATGGTGCACGATGAATCATTACCGGACGATGCTTCTTATTGTCTTCACCGGTGTATTCCAATTCGAAACGTTCCGGTAAATTATAATCAACCTGAATTGTACCCAACTGCCAACGACGGCCAATAGCATCTTTCACCATAAAATCCAATTTCGGACCATAGAAAGCAGCCTCACCATACTCTATCTTTGCTTTCAAGCCTTTTTCCTGACATGCTTCGATAATAGCAGTCTCTGCTTTTTCCCAATTTTCTTCGGAACCGATATATTTCTCACGATTTACTTTATCCCGCAAAGAAATCTGAGCTTCAAAATTTTCGAAATCCAACGCTTTAAAAATAATGAAAATAATATCCATTACTTTCAGGAATTCATCTTTTAACTGATCAGGACGGCAGAACAAGTGAGCATCATCTTGCGTAAAACCACGTACCCTGGTTAAACCATGCAATTCGCCACTTTGTTCATAACGATAAACCGTACCAAACTCTGCAAAACGCAAAGGCAGGTCTTTATATGAGCGCGGGAATGATTTATAAATTTCACAATGATGAGGGCAGTTCATCGGTTTTAACAAGAACTCTTCACCTTCTTGCGGAGTATGTATCGGCTGGAAAGAATCTTTGCCGTACTTGGCATAATGGCCTGAAGTTACATAAAGTTGTTTTCCTCCGATATGTGGAGTCATTACTTGTTGGTAACCATATTTCTTTTGAATACGTTTCAGGAAATCTTCCAATTTCAAACGCAATTGCGTACCACGTGGCAACCATAACGGAAGCCCTGCTCCTACTGCTGTAGAGAAAGTAAACAATTCCAGTTCTTTACCGATTTTACGATGATCCCGTTTCTTGGCTTCTTCCATCAATGCCAGATATTCATCCAACATTTTTTTCTTTGGGAAAGTAATACCATACAAACGAACCAGCTGTTTACGCTTCTCATCACCACGCCAATATGCACCGGCAACACTCAGAATCTTAACAGCTTTCAAATAAGATGTATTCGGCAAGTGCGGACCACGACACAAATCAGTGAATGCACCTTGTGTATAGGTTGTAATCCTACCATCTTCCAATTCACTGATAAGTTCCGTTTTATACTCTTCGCCCCTATCACCAAACATTTTCAAAGCATCCGCCTTGGAAATGTCCTGACGTTTGATTTCTTCTTTTCTGGCAACCAACTCCTGCATTTTTGCTTCGATAGCAGGAAAATCGCCTTCTTTAATAACTGCTTCACCCGGATCTACATCATAGTAGAATCCATTTTCGATAGCCGGTCCTATACCGAATTTAATGCCCGGATACAATTCCTGTAATGCTTCTGCCATCAAGTGTGCACTGGAATGCCAGAATGCATGTTTACCTTCTTCGTCTTCCCACTTGAAAAGCTTAACTGAGGCGTCTTGAGAAATGGGGCGGTTTAAATCCCATATTTCACCGTTTACACCTGCAGCCAGAACATCCTGAGCCAGACGAGGACTGATGCTTTCTGCTATCTGCATTGCAGTCGTTCCTTCGGCATATTCTTTTACAGAATTATCCGGAAATGTAATCTTTATCATAATCTGTTTACTAAAATTCTTTTACTAATCTGCAAAGGTAGTATTCTTTTTTTAATTATTGCTCATCATACGTTTAATTATACTGTATGCATTAATGATTCCGAGCTCTCCCGCCTTACTCAAATCAGCAACACCCCGATTAGCGTCTCCTAACGACAAACGGGCAAGCCCACGGTTAAAATAAGCCTCGGCAAATTCAGGATCTCTTTGAATCGCTTCAGTATAATCCTGAATAGCTGCACGGAAATCACGTTGGACACAACGCAAATTGCCCCGGTTAAAGTAAGCATATACAAATTCCGGATTCAACTTAATTACCATGTCATAATCACGCATTATCATCTCATGCTCATAAGCCCGTTTATTATCTTTCAACATGGCTGTCGATGCATCCGTGTTATTATTTTGAAGCTGCGTTTTTTTCCCCACATTAAAACTCATACTCATTGTCGAAAAATCATCATCCGATGAAGCAGACTGCGATTGGTTATAGTCCAGTTGTTTATAACGTACTACAGCCCGGTTAAAATAAGCCATCGCGAAAGAAGGATCCAATTCAACAACTTTATCATAATCTTTAATTGCTTCTGTAAAGTCCTGTACCAACATAAAATCCAAGGCTCGCCCCAAAAAAGCATTAGGGTCTATTGGATTCTGAGCGATCTTAGCCGAATATTCATCTATCGACGCAAAATGCTGGGCGATCTGATCTTCATTTAGAGCTGCTTCTTCATTAGTTAAACGAAGTTTACGCTGCAAAATCATTTTTTTGTTAAATTCTTCCAGTTTTTTATCATAATAGACTAGCTTTTTAACTGGATCGGGTTTCTCATAATATGTCAACACAAACTGCGGCTCCAAATCTACACGGACATTCCGATCCTGTACACGGCCACGCACTTCGCTCTGATATTTACTCTTACGCTCTTGTTCTTTATCGTAAACAACAAGACGATTGAATTTATCAATATTCTTATCAGACTGCTCACGTGTATTTTCCTTCTTTCCGCCATTGTTACTATTCGTCTTAGAATTGGAAGATGCATCTGCTGTTGCCGTGCCGGTTTTGCCTTCTTCCCGTTCTTTCTTCATTTTTTGTTCCAACTCGTAAGCCGTCCAGTTATCACGATCGGCACCAGCAAAATCACGCATCTTGCGTTTTGCTTCCGCACGATTATAATATCCCGGCAAGAAGTTAGGATATTGCCTTATAACAAAATCAAAATCATTAACAGCTCCGGCATAATCGCCTGTTTCCACACGCAATAAAGCCCGGTTATAATAAGCCATGTAGTTATCCGGTTCTTCTTCTATAACAACATCGAAGTCTTCAATAGCGCGATTATTATCTCCAACCTGAAAACGTAATAAACCCCGGTTAAATCGAGCTATCAGGTTACGTTTATCCATACTGATAACTTGATCGTAATCGGCCATAGCTCCACGCAAATCATTCAACTGATAACGCACAAGGCCACGGTTAATATAATAGCCTCCTTCACGAGTGTCCAAACGAATAGCTTCATTCAAATCAGTCAAGGCTTTTTTCAGATCATTTGTCTGATAATATAATATTGCTCGATTTCCATAAGCAGGAGCATAGTACGGGTCCATCTCTATTGCTTTGTTATAATCGGCCAAAGCTTTTACGCTATCTCCTTTTTCAAGATACATTGCTCCACGGGTAAGATAATTCATGGAATACTTCGGATGAGCTTCCATCAATACTTTAAACACCTTTTCCGCCCCATCATAGTCCTTCTTTTGTATATACGCAACCGCTTCATTCACGAGCATCTGCCGATCTTCACGTTTAAACTCAAGCCCTTTCTGATAGTCTGCAATTGCTTCATCATACTTTTCCTGACTTTGGCGGGCGATTCCACGTGCATAATATGCCTGAACTAAAAACGGATTGCGCTGAAGACATAAAGAACAATCTTCTTCTGCTCCTTTATAATCATCCAAATTGATCTTTGCTACAGCACGATAAAAATAGGGTTCAGCCAACCAGGGTTTTGCCTTAATTACCTGATTAAAATACTGTATAGATAAAACATAATCTTCAAAATATAATGCGTTTCGCCCGATTGCTAACACTCGATCCGTATTAATCTGTGCACACAACGAAAATGTACATATTTGTATTATTAAACAGAGTATTGCCTTTTTCATTCTAAATTAATTGTATAGGTGAAAGACGATTCACCCGAATAGGAGGCAAAAATAAGTAATTTATCTTATTCACACTCCATCTTAATAATAAAAAACTCCCGTACAACATATAGTTACACGGGAGTCTGCTTTATTACCTTATTATTTTATTTAGGTTCTATCTTTACCATCAAATGATTCTTTCCAATCTTTTCTCCCTCCTGAACACCGATCTCTGCAATTACACCTGAAACAGGAGCTACTACACGATTCAGCATTTTCATCGCTTGATGAATAAGCAATAATTGACCGGCTTCTACTGTTTCTCCTTCTTTCACTTCAATCTTAATAATAGTTCCGGGTAAATTAGAAATCACATCACCAAGAAACGGCTTGTGCCATACCTGGCGGTTCTTGTACTTCTCGGTAAGCAACGTTTTATATTTACGTGCTGTTACGATGAAGTCTACAAATTCTTTGTCTTCTTTATTTTCCATACCTATAACTAATTAGAACGGAGGCAAACCATGCTTTTTAGCCGGACGATATTCTTCTTTCTGGACAGAAAGTTTCAACGCATGCAACAACAATGAACGTGTTTCTTTTGGCTCGATTACAGAATCAATAAATCCTTTAGATGCTGCAACAAACGGATTTGCAAACTTCTCAATATACTCTTTTACTTTAGCCTGACGCATTGCATGCTGATCTTCGGCTTCCATGATTTCCTTACGGAAAATAATATTAGCCGCACCTTCCGGTCCCATAACTGCAATTTCAGCACTTGGCCAAGCAAACATAAAGTCTGCACCTAAATGACGGGAGTTCATAGCAATATAACCACCGCCATAAGCTTTACGCAAAATAACTGTAATCTTAGGAACAGTAGCTTCAGAATATGCATACAACACCTTTGCCCCGTGACGAATTACACCTGCATGTTCCTGATCTACACCAGGTAAATAACCCGGCATATCTTCCAATGTAATAATAGGTATATTGAATGAATCGCAGAAACGGATGAAACGTGCAGCCTTGTCTGCACTGTCACAATCCAATACACCTGCTAGATACATAGGCTGATTAGCTACGAATCCAACTGTTTCACCACCCATACGCCCAAAGCCAATCACAATGTTTGCTGCCCATAATTCCTGGATTTCAAGAAAATCCGAATCATCAACAATACATTTGATAACATCACGTACATCATACGGCTGTTTCGGGTCTGCAGGAACAACCTGTTCAATATTCAACATAGCAGATGGCTCTTTCGGCTCTACAGCTTTTGCACGCTCCTGGTTGTTCCAAGGAATAAAGCTGACCAAACGTTTCACCTGCTCAAAACATTCCTGTTCACTCATTGCGTAGAAATGAGCATTACCCGTAATTTCTGCATGTACACGGGCTCCTCCCAAATCTTCCATTGAGATATCTTCTCCCAAAACGGTTTTGATTACATTCGGACCTGTAATAAACATCTTGGAAATGTTTTCCACTACAAAAACGAAGTCTGTCAACGCCGGAGAATAAACAGCGCCCCCCGCACAAGGTCCCAATATCAATGAAAGCTGCGGAATTACTCCCGAAGCAATTGTATTACGATAGAATATTTCACCATATCCAGCCAAAGCTCCAACACCTTCCTGAATACGTGCACCACCCGAGTCATTAATGCCAATAATCGGACATTTCATCTTTAGTGCATGATCCATGATCTTTGTAATTTTACGGGCGTGCTGCAAACCTAATGAACCTCCGGCAACTGTAAAATCCTGCGCATAGATACAAACAGGAGCACCAAAAATCGTACCAGTACCGGTAACAACACCGTCACCAGGCAGATCCTTCTTTTCCATACCAAAGTCACGACCATCGTGCTTTACAAACAAATCGTACTCGTGGAAAGAATTCTTATCCAACAAAGAGAGAATACGGTCACGGGCAGTTAATTTACCCATTGCGATCTGCTTTTCGATAGCAGCCTCACCTCCACCCATCTCAACGACGGCTTTCTTTTCCCTCAGGGTCTGAATGTTTTTACTTAAATCTGTCATATTTATTTTTTTACTTACCTACAGCCTTAATGCGATATGAGCAGCGGGCTGTCCCTTTTATTATATTATTTAGTTTGCCTTTATTCAATTGACGGCGAATTGCCGAAATATTATCTATAAAAACATGTCCGGTCAGATGCTCACATTCATGTTGCACCACACGTGCTGCAAAATCTTCAACAACTTCATCATGTTCTTCCCAATTCTCATCAAAATATTTTACACGGATTTTTTTTGAACGGGATACTTTTTCATGTATTCCGGGAAGACTGAGGCAACCTTCTTCCATCGCAACTTCTTCTTCGCTACGTTCTACAATCTCGGGGTTAATCATTGCACGTTTAAACCCTTTACATTCAGGACAATCATCACCCAACACATCGGCATCTATCACTAATACGCGTATTGACAGTCCTACTTGCGGGGCGGCCAAACCTACACCATCCGCATTATACATGGTTTCATACATGTTTGCCACCAGTTGCTTTAATTCGGGATACTCTTTTGATATGTTCTCAGCCTCTTTCCGCAATACGGGCTGGCCATATAAATATACAGGTAAAATCATAAATTATTATATTTTTTACTTTCCAAATATGCTTGCAGGATAATTACCGCACTAATCTCATCTACCAGACCTTTTTCCTGCCGCTTCTTCTTCTTTAAACCACCTTCAAGCATAGCTTGATGAGCCATTACAGACGTAAAGCGTTCATCATAATATTCTACCGGGATATCAGGGATTGTTCGTTTAAGATGAGTCACAAAAGCCTGGATATATTTCATATTTTCGGACAACTCATTATTCATTTGCTTCGGAAGACCTACAACAAAAAGATCGACAGATTCACGCGAAATATATTCCGACAGATACTTCACAAGCTCTCCGCTTGGAACCGTAGTAAGACCATTTGCAATCATTTGCAATGTATCTGTAACTGCCAAACCGGTACGTTTCCGACCGTAATCTATTGCAATTATTCTTCCCATCGGCTGCAAAGATAGCACAATTATAATTACAGATTACACAAATTCGGAAAAAGTGTGCAACCTATATCATCAATAAGCATTCTTCTCTCCTTTGAACATATTTAAAATTGTTACGACTATAATTTTCAAGTCCAGGAAAAAAGTCCAGTTTTCGATATACCAAACGTCTCTTTTAACACGGCCTTCCATTTGTTCAAGTGTTTTGGTTTCTCCTCGATAGCCAGTCACCTGAGCCCAACCGGTCACACCCGGTTTTACCAAATGTCTAACCATGTATTTATCTATAAGTGCAGAATATTGTTCCGTATGTCTCAACATATGTGGACGTGGTCCGACAACCGACATTTCTCCTTTTATTACATTAATAAACTGGGGAAATTCGTCCAGATTTGTCTTTCGTAAAATATCGCCAATACGTGTTTTACGAGGATCATCTTTCACAGCTTGCAATGTATCGGCTTCCCGGTTTACTTTCATTGTCCGGAATTTATAACACTCAAATTCCTGACCGTATAATCCGGTTCTTTTTTGTTTAAACAAAACAGGACCGGGCGAACTCATTTTGATTAAAACACCTATTACAACATATAATACAGGATATATAGTAACCAATATAATAAAAGAAAAAACAACATCAAAAGAGCGCTTCAATGCTCTGTTATAAGCGGCTTGCAATGGTTCTCTACGTACTGTCAGCAATGGAATAGACTCCATCACTTCCATCACCAGGCTCTTCTTTATATTTCTGTAAAATTCCGGAACAATATAAAAACGAACCATATGCTTTTCCGCAAAGTTCAGTATCCTTAATATCTTCTCATCATTCGTTCCAGGCAACGTACAGTAAATCTCGTCAACATCATGAGCTAAAACGTAATTTTCCACCTCATTCGTCATTCCCAAGTAATTGGGTAATGCACTTTTCAATGATAAATTATCATCAAAAAACCCCATTACACTAAAACCATAAGAAAGATCATCTTTCATTACGCGATAAAGTTCCATTCCATTTTTTCCTGCACCAACGATAATAATCTTCTTAAAGTTATATCCTTTCTTACGGTAGATTTTCAATGATACGCGTACAATAACGCGCCATAGTGAAAATATAACTATCGCAGAAAAATAATAAACAAATAAAAAGGTCGCTAAGATATCACCAACATTTAAGAAAATGAGACAGGTTGCAAACAGAAATATCAAGAAAGTAACCAACACAAATGCCCGTTGCACAATTTTATCAATATAGACAACAGGCATGTGCAACTGCATCGGCACAAAATACAAAGAAAAGAAGTAACAGAAATTCAACAACAAAAGAATTTCCCTGAAATTATGAGCTATAGCATTTGTATAATGTTCACCCAATATATAAAATACCAACACAAAAAGGGCATTCAGAACAATTAAATCCCCTACTCCGACCAGCCATTGAATCAGATAGCTATGTTTTTTATTTAGTTCCATACAAACTTGCTAAAATCTCACAAAAGTAATCAATATTTTCGAGCAAAAAAAAAGGCCACACGGATTGTGTAGCCTTTTTGTCATATAATTTCTGACAAATTAATTATTTGCACTCATAATAACAACACGGTTCCAGTTATTTACACCATAAGGCTGAACATCAGAGCCTCTCCATTCAATGGAAATCTGTTCAGATGGTATACCGTATTTATCGATCAATTCTTTAGCAACGGCTTTAGCACGTTTTTCTGAAAGGCTCATATTGTATTTAGAAGTACCGGTATCTTTATCTGCATAACCAATGACTTTAATCGGAGTCTTGTTATTCTTCATAAATTCAGCAGTATTGTAAATATTGATCTGTTGGTTCTTGTCAATCTTGGCACTGTTCAGACGGAAATAAACTATATTGTCTACATAGTTATTTACAACCTCAGTTACCACTTCTTCACATTCAGGACAAGAAACCGGGCGTTTGCTCAATTCATCATTAGCTGCACGCAAAGAGTTGATCTGATTATTCAAGTCATTCAACAAGTTATAATCCATCGGCTGAAGAACTTCAAAATCTGTCTTACCTAACTTGAATGTCAAACCGGCACTTACCTGGGCAATACCGTCAGACAAATGATTCATTTCAACACGGTTAAATTGTTCGTTCAACAAAGAACCCTGTGCTTCAATGTTAATATCTACACGTTTGCTAACACGGAATGCCATCAAAATACCTGCATTTAAAGAAGGAGATTCTGATCTTGCAAATTCAGCAGCTTCTGTTGTTTTGAAACGCTGGGCATAACCAAAACCGACCCAAGGAATAAAATGGAACACTCTTGATTCATTATAAACACCCCAGAAATTAGTTACATCCCACAACAAATCCACATGACCTGCTACATATTTATTATGCTGCATAAGTTGGGCATTGTCACCTACAAATCCGTGAAGAATACCACCGTTGAACTGAGTACGGAATGCCAAATACGGATTAAACCATTTACCAAAAGAAAATTGAGGTGCAAAATTCAAACGGTTCCCAAAATCAGCTTTGTTGTTCTGGTCTCCCAACAAAATGCTAGCACCACCAGCAACAGAAATAAACCAATTATCTCTCGCTCTGTTCTTTTTAAAATTTGTTTTATAGCCTTTCTCAGTACTGAAACCTACCTGAGGTTGAAATTCCTGCGCGGAGACAGAAAATACAAATCCTGATAATAAAGCTAAAAGTAAAATCTTAGTCTTCATATTTATAACATTTAAATTAAACAATCAATTCACCTAAAAAAAACGTTTAAAGACAACGCAAAATTAACTCATTTTTCAATTATAACAAATAAAAGTTGTATTTTGTTTTCTGCTACTCAAAATAATTCAAAATTTTATATCCCCCTTCTCTCAGGTAGGATTCTTTCTTCATCAATTTCACATCAGATAACACCATATCCTCTATTAATGTTTTAAGAGAATACTGGGGTTCCCATCCCAAACGTTCACGTGCTTTAGTCGCATCGCCAATTAAAAGCTCAACTTCCGTAGGACGGAAATACTGAGGATCAACCCCCACAACTTCCTCCCCTATACGTTTATTAGCATTTTCAAAATAAACTTCACCTACTTTTTCTTTAAATATTTTTTCATTTATAGAACGCAAAACGGCAACTTCATTAACACCTTCACCATGGAAACTTACCTCCATGCCAACTTCTTCGAAAGTCATTTTTATAAAATCCCGGATTGTCGTTGTAATACCCGTTGCAATTACGTAATCAGAAGGTTCATCCTGTTGTAAAATGGCATACATGGCACGAACATAATCTTTGGCATGCCCCCAGTCCCGTTTAGATGACAAGTTTCCCATATAAACTTTCTCTTGCATATTCAAGGCAATACGGGATATTGCGCGTGTCACTTTACGAGTCACAAATGTTTCTCCGCGTAATGGTGATTCATGATTAAACAAAATACCATTTGATGCATGCATTTTATAAGCTTCACGATAGTTAACAGTAATCCAGTAACCATAAAGCTTAGCTACTGCATAAGGACTTCTCGGATAAAACGGAGTTGTTTCTTTCTGAGGAACTTCCTGTACCAAACCATACAATTCCGAGGTCGAAGCCTGGTATATACGTGTTTTAGGAATCAAATTCAGCAAACGCACTGCTTCCAATATACGCAACACGCCTAATCCGTCAGCATTGGCTGTATATTCCGGGGTATCAAAACTGACCTTTACATGGCTCATAGCTGCCAGATTATAAATCTCATCCGGTTGAACTTCCCCTATTATACGGGTAAGGTTCAAGCTGTCTGTCAAATCACCGTAATGCAATATAAGATTACGGTTTTCAATATGCGGATCCTGGTATAAATGGTCTATCCTATCCGTATTAAACATAGACGAACGGCGTTTGATACCGTGTACCGTATAGCCCTTCTTTATTAAATACTCAGCCAGATAAGCACCATCTTGTCCTGTTATTCCTGTAATTAACGCAACTTTATTCATATTTTATTTCAAATTATCATTCACCAACCATTAATTATAAATTCTCCAGATACCATTTATATAAACGCTCAACGCCTTCATTTATTTCGACTGAATGGTGCCAACCCAGAGAATGCAGCTTCGTTACATCCGTCAGCTTTCGGAGCGTGCCATCCGGTTTTGAGGAATTAAACTTTAAATCGCCCTTATACCCGATCTTTTCTTTAATTAATGTAGCAACATCTTTTATACTAAGTTCAATACCGGTACCTATATTTATATGGGTATTACGGACTTCGCCTTCTTTCTGGCGGACATCTGCAAAATCTATATGTTCCATTATATAAACTGAAGCATCGGCCATTTCTTCACTCCATAAAAACTCACGCAAAGGTTTCCCCGTTCCCCACAGTTCAACTTCACCCTCCCGTATTCCATATTTATCCAAAACGGCAATTATTTCATTTTCCGATGCAGAGCCGGAAATCGTTTCTACCGGGCGAAAATCCAAATCCTTCCGGATGAAATCAAAATTTCTCTCGAACAAACATTTTCCGAGATGTATTTTACGAATCATTGCAGGAAGCACATGTGAAGTCTCCAAATTAAAATTATCATTAGGGCCGTATAAATTTGTCGGCATAACGGCAATATAATTCGTACCATATTGCAAATTATAGCTCTCACACATTTTAATACCTGCAATTTTTGCAATAGCATAAGGCTCATTTGTATATTCCAATGGAGAAGTCAGCAAACAATCTTCAGGCATCGGCTGAGGAGCTTCACAAGGATATATACATGTACTTCCTAAAAACAAGAGTTTCTTAACTCCATTTTTATAAGATGCATGTATAACATTATTCTGAATCATCAAATTAATGTAAATAAAATCTGCACGATAACGGCTATTTGCCATTATACCTCCGACATGCGCTGCCGATAAAAATACATATTCAGGTTTTTCCGCTTCAAAAAAAGCATTAACAGCTTGTTGGTCTGTCAGATCTAATTCTGTATGTGTACGAAAGACAAAATTAGTATATCCTTTGTCCTGAAGATTCTTTAATATAGCCGATCCGACTAATCCACGATGGCCGGCTACAAATATTTTACTCTCTTTATTCATCTCTGATTCAAATCTTTTCACCTCAATAAATTAAGCAAATACTGCCCATACTGATTCTTAACCATAGGTCGAGCAATTTCAGTCAATTTTTTTGCACCGATCCATCCGGCCCGATAAGCGATTTCTTCCAAACAAGCAACTTTCAACCCTTGTCTCTTTTCTATTACCTCTACAAAAGTAGATGCTTCCGAAAGAGAATCATGCGTCCCTGTATCCAGCCAGGCAAACCCGCGTCCCAACAATTTGACTTTCAATTCTCCATCTTTCAGAAATTCCTGGTTAACCGTTGTTATTTCCAATTCACCCCTTGCCGAAGGTCTTATCCGGCTTGCCACCTGAAGAACCTTATTCGGATAGAAATAAAGGCCGACTACAGCATAATTTGATTTCGGCTCTTCCGGTTTTTCTTCAATACTCAAAACATTTCCTTCCGAATCAAACTCGGCTACTCCATAACGCTCCGGGTCATTTACATAATACCCAAAAACGGTAGCTTTCTTCTCTTTTTCAGCATTGGAAACAGCTTCTTTCAGCATAGAAGTAAAACTCTGTCCGTAAAAAATATTATCACCCAACACTAAACATGCCGAATCATTTCCCACAAAATCGGCTCCTATGATAAACGCTTGGGCCAATCCGTCCGGAGAAGGTTGTTCTGCATATTCAAAATGAACGCCATAATCCGAACCGTCACCCAATAAACGGCGAAAACCAGGCAAATCCTGAGGTGTCGAAATAATCAGGATTTCACGTATGCCGGCCAACATAAGAACCGACACCGGATAATATATCATTGGTTTATCATATATAGGCAAAAGCTGCTTGGAAACACCTTTCGTAATCGGATATAATCGTGTACCCGAGCCACCTGCTAAAACGATACCTTTCATGCGTGTACAATCTGTTAAATTTAGGGCAAATATATGTAAAATATTCTACAAGAGAGGAGTTTCGGAACTTTTCTTTGGGACGGTTTGTTACATGAGAAAATTAAAATTAAAAAACAGATTCAATATGAAGACTTTTATCGATCAAATTAATTATGCCGTAAAAAACTGGTGGATGTCATTGTTAATAGGCATTTTGTATATCATCATTGCTATTTATTTAATGTTTGCTCCTTTGGCTAGTTATATTGTTTTAAGTATACTGTTCAGTATATCGATGTTTGTCAGTGGGATGTTTGAAATTGCATTTGCAATCAGTAATAAAAACAATATTTCCAGTTGGGGATGGTACCTTACCGGCGGTATCGTCGATTTGATTCTGGGTATTCTTCTTATGGCTAATCCGGGCTTAAGCATGAGTGTCTTACCATTCATTTTAGCTTTCTGGTTAATGTTCAGAGGATTTTCAGCAACCGGTTATTCTCTTGATTTAAAAAGATATGGTACACGTAATTGGGGCTGGTATATGGCTTTTGGCATATTGGCTATCATTTGTTCTATCGGTATAATATGGCAACCGGGAGCCGGGGCATTTACTCTTGTCTACCTAATAGCCTATGCTTTACTTATCATTGGAATATTCAGGGTAATGTTAGGCTTCGAATTGAAAAGTCTGCATAAAAGAAATAAAGAGGTACAAAGCGAAGAATAGCCCTCAAACTATTTTAATCATAAATCATTGTCTCACTATGCGAATCAGTAGTCAAGTAGAAATAGCATTTTATTCTCAACCACTTAACTTCTAACGAATGAAATGAATAATAGCTTCTTTAACTATTAACTCGCATAATCCTCAGATTCTGTTATTAACAAAAGAAAGTATTTTTTGTTCTAAAACACCTATTCAGCAAAAAAACCATCCCGATGATTTTTTAATTTCATCGGGATGGTTTTGAAAAAAGATCGGGATGGTTTTAGAAAATGCCAGCCTGAAAAAATTTCTATTAAATTCCTGTATTTTTTTATAGGGTTTTTATATCCTGAGCGATCCTATTAGTACAAAGAGGTTCTAATATTCACTTTAAATTAATACGGATATGAAAACGTTGTGTAAACAAATAGTAGAATGTATTATTATTCTCCTGATACTTTCAGGTACATCTTCGCTAAATGCACAAGATAACAATGGAGAATATATTACCATCAGTGGTGTTGTGAAAGATAAAAGCACAAAGAAACGACTGGAATATGTCAATGTAACTATTCCGGGCAGTAATATCGGGACAGTTACCAACGGTGACGGGGAATTTCTGGTCAAAGTTAATAATTTTGTCGTATCCAAAAATGTGGAAATTTCCCACATCGGATACAACAACTACATTATTCCTGTAAAAAACCAGAGCATTTCCGATGTTACGGTATGGCTGTCGCCTAATGCAAATGTATTGCGGGAAGTGATCATCCATGCACAAGACCCCCGTTCCTTAGTAGAAGCCGCTATTAGCAAAATTTCATCTAATTACAGTCCTAAAAGTAATCTATTTACCGGCTTTTACCGGGAAACTGCCCAAAAAGGGCGCCGCTACATCAATATATCGGAAGCAATCATAGACATCTACAAAACATCTTATGGGGAAAGGGTTGATAAGGATCGCGTACAAATATTCAAAGGACGCAAATTATTGAGTCAGAAACAAAGCGACACTTTAGTGGTCAAGTTACTTGGTGGCCCTAATCTATCAGTATATGCCGATGTTGCAAAAAATCCGGACATTTTACTTGATCTTGAATCACTGCCCTATTATTCTTTCCGAATGGAAGAAAGCACTACAATAGATAATCGCCCTCATTATGTAATTAATTTCCAACCACAAGCCATATTGCCATACGCTTTATATTACGGCAAGCTTTATATCGATAAAGAAAACCTGGCATTCAGCCGGGCGGAATTCAACCTTAGTATGGATGACAGAAATAAGGCCACCCGCGCCATTCTAAAGAAAAAGCCGTTCGGGCTTCGTTTCAAACCGCTGGAAGTTTCTTTCCTCGTTACATACAAGCAAAGAAACAACATCAGCTATCTAAGCTATATCCGGAATGAAGTGCGGTTTAAATGCGATTGGAAACGGAAATTATTCTCTACCAATTATACTATTTTATCCGAAATGGTAGTAACCGACGGCAAAGAACAAAAAGAAGGCATTCCTTACAAAGTAGCATTCAAGTCCAACCAATCGCTATCCGACAAAGTAGAAGATTTTATGGATGAAGACTTTTGGGGAGCTTACAACATCATAGAACCAACAGAATCATTAGAATCGGCAGTTTATAAGCTGAAAAAACAACATGATTAATATCTTGCTATCTTTTTCGTATATTTGAAAAAGTTTACCACTAAAAATGCGGTTATGCTGAACGACTTACTTGTACTTGCCAAGATTAAAGAAGGAAACATTAAAGCTTTCGAAAGTATTTTCAGGCTTTACTATTCGCCCCTCTGCCTGTACGCCGCCAGCATAACCGGACAAACAGATACCGCGGAAGAGATAGTACAGGATTTATTTTATACATTTTGGAAAGAACGGGAAAAGCTCCAGCTATTCCACTCGGTCAAAAGTTATTTATATGGTGCCGTGCGAAACCGTTCCTTGCAAGTGCTGGAACATCAAGAGGTAAGAAACCGGTATAAAGAAGTTCTCTTGTCGAAAGAAGAAAACAGTACGTCTTCCCCACAAGAATTGTTAGAATACAAAGAACTCCAAGATTTAATCGACCGGACACTCTATCAATTACCTGAACGCAGGCTGCAGATTTTCAGGATGCATCGTTTTGGCGGTATGAAATACACGGAAATAGCAACAGCTCTTTCCATCTCTATAAAAACAGTTGAAGCGGAAATGACAAAAGCGCTTCATGCACTTCGTAAAGAAATTGAAAGTTATACAACATGAAACAACAAACAAATAAAAATATCAGTAAAACAGATAAAGCCTGGAACCAGCTATATTCAAGGCTCCAACAAGACGGACTGCTTACGGATACTGCCGGGAAGAAACGGAGTGTTATCTTTTCAGTAAGGAATACAGGATGGGCGGCAGCTATTTTACTACTTTTCATATCCGCAACCGTTGCGCTATTGACAAATCGTCCTGTCAGCCCGGAGCCTGCGTTATTTACTTTGCAAAACAAACAAGATGCAACGGTTTTAGTTAAAACACTGGAAGACGGTTCTGTTATCTATCTGGCAGACAATTCCCAGATACAATACCCGGAACATTTCGCTACCGACAAAAGAACCGTATCTTTAAAAGGTAACGCTCTTTTCAACGTAAGCGGTAATAAAGAACGTCCTTTCCTGATCGAAACCGAAGATATGCAAATAGAAGTAATAGGTACTGCTTTCAACGTAAAAAACAGCAATAATAAGTTATTTGAATTATCTGTCCAGCACGGCACGGTAAAAGTAACTTACAGGCAGAATAACGAAAGTGTGTTTGTAAATGCCGGAGAAACAGCGACCCTCCTTTCGCGCCGTTTACAAATAAGTAAAACACAAGACCTGGGACAGTTTGCCCGATATACAAAACAAATGCAATTCAAAGACGAGCGGCTGGCAGACATCCTGCAAGTTGTCAATCAGGCAAATCCGGGAATATCCATAGAGACAACCCCGTCGATGAAAGAGCATCGCCTGACTGTCCGTTTCATAAACAACTCTCCGGAAGAAATTGCCCAACTGATATGTGCAGCTTTAAATCTAAAATATACACGTGAAAAGAATATAGTATTCATTTCCGAACCCTAATTTTACGATCATGATAAAATGGGAAGCATCATACATTATTTGCTTCTTCCTGCTATTTATATCATTACCTATGCAGGCAGACGGAAATGATATGCTTGACCGGAAAATAGTCCTTTCAAAACAAAAAGGTACAATATACCAATTACTGGAAGATGTTTCAGAACGTTCGGAATTCTTATTCATATACGATAGCAAAATTATAGATAATGAAAAGAGGATAAAATTAAAAAAGAAAGAATATACAATCAGGGAAGCTATTTATGCCATTACAGGAAACAATAAAATCCAAATGCAAATTATCGGCAATCATATTCTACTATCCCTTCCGTCAAAAACAAACACGACTACTTCCATACCCATAGTTACACCGGTAATTAAAGACAGCACTTATTTCGACATTGGAGGAGTTTTACAAGACCATTATTCCAAAGAACCTATTTCTTTCGGAACTATAAGCGTAAAAGAAAATCCTATCGGAACAATAAGCAATCAGAATGGGGAATTCAGGCTCCGGCTCCCCGACTCACTCCGGCAATCGACAATTCATTTTTCACATATAGGCTACGAACCTCAGGAAGTAAGAAGTGAAATTCTTATAGATAAATACAACACGCTGGCACTCGAACCGAAAGTTATTCCAATACAAGAGGTTGTCATCCGTTTGGTAAATCCGGTCAAATTAATCCAGGAAATGCTGGATAGAAGGAAATCTAATTATACGGATCAGCCCGTTTATTTAACAACATTCTATAGAGAAGGTGTAGAGCATAAAAAGAAACTGGCCAATCTTACGGAAGCTATATTTAAAGTGTACAAAACACCATATAATAATATACAGCATAGCGACCAGGTCAAATTATTAAAAATGCACAGGATCAGTAATGAGCAAGACCATGATTCTCTTATCGCCAAAATAAAATCGGGTATCAATGCGTGCCTCACATTGGATGTTGTTAAAAACCTGCCCGACTTTCTCACTTTAGACGAAGAAAACCTGTACACATACGCGCACACTGATATTACCGTTATTGATAACAGATTGGCAAATGTCATTTCTTTCGAACAAAAAAATAACATAAGCGGACCTTTATACAAAGGTGAAATTTATATCGATGCGGAAAACTATGCCCTGCTCCGTGTGTTTTTCGAATATAATCCCAAATACATCAAAGATGCAGCCAACATGTTTATACGAAAAAAAAGTAAAGGACTTAAAATCATACCTCAAAAAGTTTCGTATACGATAACTTATAAATCATGGAATGAAACATATTATATCAATCATGTAAAAGGCGATTTATACTTTAAAATTAAGAAAAGAAAATCACTTTTTAACACAAATAATCTTCATACATGGTTCGAAATGGTGACTTGTAAAACGGACACTTCCGACGTAAAACGTTTTGTAAAGAACGAAATACTCCCTACCCGCACCATTTTTGGGGAAACAAATTTCATATATGATGAAAACTTTTGGGGAAATTTTAATATTATCTTACCCGAAGAAAAGTTATATGAAGCCATAAGTAAAATATCGTCAAAGATAGAAGAGACAGGCTATTAACTCTAATAAATCATAAAGCGAGCCTTTTCTCAAAGGCTCGCTTTATAGGTTTTTAATAGGTATTAGTCTTTAAGGCAAAAAGATTGTTTAGGTTATCTGCATGCAAAGATGCGCCATTTAATAAAACTGAGCAAATAAAAAAAGATATTATACAACACATTTTTAAAATTATCGAAACATCTTCACTGCTAATGCAATATTTTAACATTTAGACAGGGCAAAGATAAAATAAAAAGAGATTACCTCAAACAAAGGCAATCTCTTTTCAATATCCATTTAAACCAAAATTTACTGCAAACGGCGCAGTCCTATTGCTTTATTATATTGCGCTAAAGAAGCCTTTTGCTGATACCAGGTCTGGATCAAACTGCTATAAGACTGAATCCACGATAATTGGGCAGAAAGCACATCCAAAATAGGAAGTTTACCTTCATTATAGCTAAATGTATTCAAATCCAGGTTTTCTTCGGCAATCTTGCATGCTTCTTCCGCTACAGTTATTTGCTTCGTATTCTCCTTCAAACTGGTCCAGGCATTAGCCACTTCATTTGCTATCTGATCGCGTGTATTATCCATTGCATATTCCTTGCTGCGAAGAAGTGCCTTTTGAGAGTTTACCTCTTTAAAACGTGCTCCCCAATGAAACAATGGAATCTTCAATGAGGCAAACACTGCCGGAGTCCAAAGTAAGTCGGAACCTTTCACATTCAACATAGGTGTTCCCCAGCTACCTTGGAATCCTATTGCCAGTGTCGGATTATATTTAGCCTTCGACAAATTAATCTGACGTTTTTGATACTCAATATCCAATTGGGTAATTGTATATTCCGGACGGTTACGCAAAGCAACATCCTCGCCCACCTGCAAAGGCAGCATCTGATACATTGTAATGGAATCCGTCACTATTATCGGAGCCATAGGAGAAACCCCCATTAAAGAATTCATATTCTGCAACGCAATCTGATAATCCTTATATGCCGAACTCTTATTAAGCTCCGCTTCCTTCAGCCGCGACTCTACCTGCAATAAATCCGTTTTACTGATCTGGCCGTCATTAAAACGGATAGTCAGCACATTTGCCAATTCCTGAACTATATCCACATATTGGCACATAACCTCATACATTCCTTTGCGGGCAGCTGCCGACCAATAATTCAGGTCGGCTGTATAGATTATATTATCCGTAGTTAATTCTTCCGCCTGTGATGCAATCTCGCCCTGTACCTGTGCAGCTTTATAGTTATTATAAATCTGCCCGCCTGCATAGATAGGCTGGTTTACGGTTGCACCCAGACTATAGGTATTATGATCCATTTCTATTCCGGGTATTCCGTCTCCCATTCCCAGTTCATATTTATTGATACGATACTGGTAGTTACCGGAAAAATCCACTGCTGGAAAAAATGCCGTCTTAGCAGCTTTTACAGCATGCTGCATAGCTATTCTTTCTTCCGCACTTTGCTTTATCTGACGGCTGTATTCAAGAACACGCTGTTTATACTCTTCTATCGAAAACCGGCCATCCTGTGCTTTTACAGACAAAGCTCCCAATAGTAAACAAGCTATTATTATTTTATTTCTCATATTACTTATTCAGATTTAATCTTAAAGAATATACAATAGGTAACTGGAAGTACGAATATTGTCAGGACAGTAGATATAAATAAACCGCCCATGATCGTAGCAGCCATACCGGCAAACATAGCATCACCCAACAAAGGCAACATACCAAGAATTGTAGTTCCCGAAGCCATCGTTACCGGAACAATACGCGTTTTTGTAGCTTCAATAACAGCATTTACCGGAGCCAGTCCGCTATTCATCTGCAAGCCTATTTCATCAACCAATACGATAGCATTCTTTATATTCATACCTATCAGTCCCAGCAAACCTAACATGGCAAAGAAGTCCAAAGATTTACCAAATACCAATAAACCTAATACAACCCCGATAAAGATCAACGGCAACATACACATAATCAGAATCGGTTTACGATAAAATTTCGGGAACAAGAATAACAATGTTATATAAATCAATCCGAACATTAAAGGTATATTTGCAGCAATTGCACTATTACCTTTATCTTGTTCTGACTGTTCTCCGAAATATTGCAATTTATACCCTTCCGGCACCTGGACTTTTTGCTGTATTTCCGTCCACAAATTATTAAATGCAGCCATTGTATTAGCTCCACGTTTAGGTTCGCACTGCATCATCATATAACGCTGACGGTTATAACGCTTCACTACGCTATATTCATAATCCAACGAAAAATCATCAATAACCTGCTCGACCTTAACGGAGCGGCCTTTTGCACTATAAACCGGCAAAGTCTTTATATCATTCAGGTTCATCGAATCGCGGTCGGCATCTTTCATTAAGATAGGCATAAATACATCGCCTTCGCGATATTCGCCCAACGGGACTCCATTCGTTGCCGAGCGAAGTGAATAAGCCACCTGCTGGCGAGTGATACCCAGTCTTAAACCTTTTTCCTGGGAATACAGCGGCTTCCATACCGGCACCTTGTTTCCCCAGCTATTTCGGACTTCCATTACCATATCATTCGAACGGGCAATATCCTGGGCACGCCCGGTTAATGCAACCAATGTATCTATATTATCACCAATGAAGCCAATTTCAATTGCTGCATCCGGAACCGGAGACAATGCAAATAGTGCCGAACGAGTCAAAATCTCAGGATAATTGGCAACCATATAATCATAAAACTTGCCCTCTTCCCCTTTTGCATCTTTAGCATCTTTGGTTTCAATCAACACATTTGCAAAATTAGGTTTCGGTCCTACCGACGAACTAGCCAGATAATAACGAACCGGAGAACCGCCCATTGTAAATGAATAAGACTTAATATTCTCATTCGTCTTCAAATAATTTTCAATATTCTTTACATTCCGTTCCACATCCTCAATACCATATCCTTCAGGGAAAATCAAATCTGCACGGAAGTAAGGCTTATTCATGATCGGGAAGAAACTCTGCGGCATAATACCCATAATAAACAGAGAGAGGAACAAGGTTGCAATAACAGATACCAATGTCACATATCTGCGTTTGATCAAACGAGCCAGCACCTTCTCAAATTTATGATACAACTTGGTATCGTAGGGATCTTTAGCTTCGCCCGGCTTAGCCTCTTTCAATATAAAGTTACCAAATGTAGTTGTCTGCGTTAATGCCAATATCCAGCTTAATCCCAAAGATACGGCTAATACAATAAACAAAGGTTTTACAATTTCGGCAACGGCAGCCGGAGCCAGATACATCGGCAAAAACGAACAAACTGCAATAAATGTTGCACCAAGTAAAGCCCATTGAGGTTTGGTTGCTCCATCTATCAAAGCCTGATAACGCGACAATCCACGCTTAATACCCACCTGGGCATTATCTGTCACCACGATGGCATTATCCACAAGCATACCCATTGCAATAATAAATGCAGCCAATGACGTACGGTTCAGCCCGACACCCCAGATAAGCATGATCAGCAATGTACCTCCCACAGAGAATAATAACGAGCTCCCCACCAACATACCGGCACGGGAACCCATCACCAGGAAGATAATAACAATTACAATCAACAACGATTCGATCAGGTTCAGAATAAAACCATTATTCGCTTCATCCGCAATCTTGTTTTCCGGATAAATCGTTTTCAGTTCCATGCCGATAGGGAAAAGCTGCTCCATCTCTTTCAGGTGATCTGATACGGCATTTCCTACAGCAACAACATCATCCTTTGCCCCTGTAGCCACACCTATACCGATTGCACGCTTACCATCTACACGCATTAAGTTAGAAGGCGGATCCATATAGCCGCGTTCTATAATAGCAATGTCTCCTAAACGAACCTCACTCCCGCTCTTCGTTACAATCAACTGATCGCGGATATCTTCAATACTTTTGTAAGTTCCTTCGGCATTTACACGTAGCTGATATGTCCCGGTGCCTAATTCCCCAGTATTTACAAGTAAATTCTGCGTTTGCAATACCTGTTGTATAGAATTGGGATCTATACCCAAGTTGGCCAGCTTAGGAACCGATATACGAATATTTACAACCTGTGTTTGTTCGCCATACAAATAAACTTTCTGAACACCGGGTATGGGGGTCAACTCGGTTTTTATCTTCTGCGCCCAGTCACGCATATCCTTATAAGTAAAACCTTCATCCGCAGAAAGGGCATAATAAATACCGAAAACATCCCCAAAGTCATCGCTCACATTAATAGCAGACGTTCCGGTAGGAAGTTGCGGCTGAATATTAGCTACCTTACGACGTAACTCATCCCACTTAACCGGCATATAATTCGGATCCAGTGTGGGTTGAAGTTCTATCGAGATTTTAGACATACCGAAATATGATTCCGATTTAATCTGATATACGTCAGCCATTGACTGTATCTCACGTTCAATAGGCTCTGTCACCAACTTTTCAACCTCTAAAGGGGTTGCGCCCGGATATTGCGTAACCAAGACGGCCTGCTTAATCACAAAGGGCGAATCTTCCTTCTTTGGCAATTTAAAAAAAGAGTATACACCTCCTATCAGCAGAACTGCCAAAAAGAAATATATAATCTTCTTATTTTCTAAAGAATATTTTGGTATATTCATTGTTTATCTGCTTAATCTGTTAATACTTTTACCTGTTGACCGTCAACTAATCGGGTGGCACCGGCTGTTACAATCTTCTCGCCAGCCTGCAAACCTTCCGTAACAACGACACGGTCTTTTCCCAGCAGTTCTTCTTCCTTAATCTGACGGCGTTCAACTTTTTGGCTCTGGCTATTGTAAACAAATACATACATATTATTATTTCCTTCGCCTGCCACAATTGAGGAAATCGGAATCATGACTGCTCCCTCATTAAAACTTCCTGTTTCCACATGCAGGATCACGCGGCAAGAAAAGCCAACAGCGACCTTATATTTATCCAAATTAAACTCAGGATCATCTATATACAAAAAAACAGGAACGCCGGAACCATCGGGCGACGCTTCCACATATTCCTTCACTTTTGCCTTAAACCGAATGCCCTTGTAATTGTCAAACTCCACATAAAGGCTGTATGGGTTGGAAAAATAATTAATGCTCGATTCAGGCATTGTGTACTGTATCTGAAGTTTGTTCGGGTTAATCAAACAAACAATGCCTTGTCCAGCCTGCACTTTCTGATAGTTTTCAACATATTTTTTCTGAATAAAGCCATCAAACGGAGCACGCAATTTTGTTTGAGTCAACTGATTCTGTGCATATTCAAATGCTGCTTTCGCATTAGAATATGCAGCTTCGGTCGATTCATACTCCTGCTTAGAAATGGCTTGCTTGGACAACAGTTTCTCGGCACGCTGCAACTGAGCTTCCGCCGTTTGATATGATGCTTTCTTGGCTTCAAACTCCCATTTGAAATCCTGAGGATCTATTTCGGCCACCACTTGTCCTGTACGAATCTTCTGACCTTCTTCTACATTCAATGAGATGAGCGGTCCCGACATCTTAAATGCCAGGTCACTAAACTGATCAGGAGATACCACTCCACTGAATGACTTTTCCACCCTATTCAGAGAAACCACTTCCGCCAATTTTACAGGGCGAGGACCTTGCTCTTTCACAGGAGGTTGGCTACAAGATGATATCAGTGCTGCCAATGCTAAAACGGGGATTAATTTTCCACTCATTGTAAATCGCTTTTTATTATTTATTTTAATCTGTTTCTATAAAATACAACACAATGTATTGTGCTATTGTTTCGGCTAAAAAAACCATACATTCCAATTGATCCCAGCTTCCATCCTGCTCTCGTGATCGTCAGGAAAAGATGGAAAAAAGTCAATACCGGTTACCTTTTCTACACTATCAATCGGGATAGCGACCGACTCTAATGAAATATCCCTATAATCTCTATTTTCAAATAAAAATGCAATACCTTCGGGTTTATTGTTTACAATAGTACAAATTACCTTATAAAATAACGCAGGAACAGCTACCTTATTTTTCCCCATCCGTTTCAAATCGTCAGAAATTACAGGTCCGGTCACTATCAACAGCATTCTGTTATCCATTGCCCATAACCGACATTGCTCTTCAAGATCTTTCCAGATGCCTCTGTTCAGTCCTGGTTTCTGAGGACAGATATTACTAAAATAAAAAGATTCCCGCATTGCTTTTGCCGACCATTTCATATCGCCTGCCGGTGCCAAATGTCCTCTATCGTAGCCGGTTCGGGTATAATCTTCATTTGTAGCCGAGGCTCCTTTCACCATCGGATCGGGAACAAATTTATTAGAACGATTCGTTTTTTTGCTCTTTGCCTCTGCAGCAGTCAGCTCATAAGCTACCCAGTTGGCAATCCTGTAATCCGAATTATAAGAAACAGTATATCCTTCGTGCTTGACAACCTGTTCTTTCTGCTTAACCTGTAAACGGGGAATTTCGGCATTAACCGGAAGTTTAAATGATTTTGAGGAAGTTCCGGACGGTACAGCCTTTGTAATCTTCTTCTCAGGTATTTCCGGAATTTCTTGCCGATTTTCAGAAACCGGAACCGTCTTCTTTACCGGAAATAAATAATTATATACAAACAACGACGCAATTGCACATGCAACTACCACACTTATCCAAATAAACGAACGCTTCACCACAGATATAAACAGAGAAGCATGGTTTTGTTTTTTTGTTTTTTTTCGCGTCTGTGTTTTTTTTCTAGCTTTTGCCATTCACCTATTGCCACGTTGATGATCGGGCACAAAAGTAGACAAAATCTATATGTTGCACAACAGACAAAGCCGAATGTATTGGTTTATATTATGATAAAACGCGTCATTATTATGACAACAAGACAGCTTTGTTAAGGGGGTGAATTATAAATCATAGGAAAAAACGTTCGTTTATGCTATCGTAAAGTTTACTTATTTAGTTTATGTACGCCGGGGTAAAGTATTTCTGTCTTTTTACCGGGTAATAATAATTCAGCTACAGTACCTTCGGGAACTTTGATTCTAAACGCCTGTGTACGACCATTCTTCCGTATCTTTACCTCTATATTCCCATAATGCGTAGGAATCACCGCTTCTGCTTCGTGCAAAGAACCCAACTGAGGAGCGATCTTAAAGGTCTTGAATCCTGGAGATGTAGGTTCCACACCACAAACCTGCTGGCTCAATATTGTCAACGGCCCCCCGCTCCATGCATGGTTAATAGTTCCTCCGCCGAAACCATCTGCTCCTATTCCCCAACCTTCAAATAAGGTTGAATAAGGATATTCGAGCATTTTTTTATAACGTTGTTTCATCCGCAAAATAGCAAAATCGGGTTGATTCATTCTGAATAATGCTTCGAGAACATACTTCTCCATATAAGGACTTGCATTGTATTGTTCTTTAAATATCTTCAAAAGCGGTTTATATTTTTCGGGAGAAGCAAGCCCTGAAACAACAGCCATTGCCTGCGCACGATCATCTGTTGCTCCACGATAACCGGGAGCCCTATATTCTGTTCCTGTCCAGAATTTAGTATTAAAACATTTCTCGATCGTATTCATCATACGACAGATTTCTTTTGCATCCGATATTTTTCCCAACTGCACAGCAAAGGCATGCTCTGCTTTCAATGCCAAATAGTACCAACAGTTTGTAAGTACACCCATATCAACATTTTCGCCCCAGTCGCCCCAACTCCATCCACCATTACGTTCAATAGGAAGTCCACTGTCATCCGTCTTCCAAACTTCGTGCAAATAACGATGCAGGCCATCGTATATGGCAGAAACAAAAGAGCTGTCTCCACTATAATAATATTGGGTATAGAAACCATACCATCCAACCGAAGCCAACATTTGTAAAGGAAGTTCTTTTGCCCAATTTCCGGCAGGGACAGGAGAATAAAGCGTTCCGTCTGCACGCTGCCAATTTATTAACTCATAGATTCCTTTCAATGCCAGTTTCTGACCTTCGGGAGAAAGTGCGTAAAAAGCTTCTCCAAGTTCATTCACTTCATCGCCCCACCACTGAGCACGTTCACGGTCAGGACAGTCCATATAATTGTCGCGCATTGTTATGTACAATGTACGGGCACTACGCTTCCAAAGCTCATTCAGGAAAGGATCGTCACAACGAAATGCACCGTCCAGACCGGCATTATAACCTGTCTCACGATATTTGACATCCAACACCTTCACACCTTCGGGAATGATATAAAGAACCTCATGCCCGTTCATCCAGCCTAAACTTTCATATTCTTGCAGTCCGTTAGTTGTAATATACTCGGCACGAACATTCAATTCGCTACCTCCTCCATAATTATCGGTTAAAATATGAATTGTTTTTCCTTCGCCTGCCTCTACTTTCAGGTATGGCGTGACTTGCGCATTGTAAGGCAAACTACAGAAAAGAGTATCGCCTGCTTTAGAATACCTGACTTTAGGATAAGCTATCAACCCGCTATTCTTCCATTGAGGAATAGGACGTTCCACAAGTGTTCCGAATGTTTCTGTAGCAGCAACAACAAGTTGTGCACCCGGAAAAGAACCTTCAAAATCCGGTTTATACCAATCTGCTATCATCCGGCGGGCATCAAAACGGATATTGCTTTCCGCCAAACGATGATTGGGATAAGGTGCTCCGGTATTCTGATAAGCATCATAAAGTGTGCACTGCCAGCTTTCATCAGACAACAAAGTAACGTCTTCGCCTATGGCTTCAAACAGCAACCCTGCCTTTCCGCTGTTTACATGTGCAAAACCATCTTTTCCAAAATGCCAGACAAGTACGGCTATTGTATTCTCGTTCTCCCAAAGGTATGGTGCAATATCCACCACATCATAATAGGTACTATGCGGAGACCGACCACGTTTCAATCCGCCTTCAAAGACAACCATTTTTCCATTAATCCAAAGCCAATATTTAGTATCTGCGGCAATTTTAGCCAGAAGTTTATCCGGTACATGATGAATTGTGCATGTTTTACGATAAGCAAGCCATGTATTTGATGCACTCTGGCATCTTTCCGTTGTAATCCATTGAGCTTGCCCTTGTCCGGCTAGTTCCTGCCCAATTAAAAGCAGGAACACAAAACAGGTTAAAAGGAAAATAGATTTCTTCATATGTAATATATTATTATCAGAAAGTAAGTGTATGTGTTCCACTACCCAATGATTGGGTTTTACCGTCTACAATCACGTCGGCAGTACAACCGGCCGGTATAGTTACATCAAGTATCACATGATTGCCATCACGCTTCCATTCGCTCATGATACGTCCACGCACCGAATGATAATCTCCCCTGACCCAATCCAGTTCCTTCACAAAATGAGGAGTGATCAGTATATGCCCGAATCCCGGAGAAGACGGGTCATAATTAATACCGGCTAATGTATTCATCATCCAGGCAGAGACATCACCCATAAAAACGTGGTTGAGAGAAGCATCTGCAAATTTATCATTCATTTTCCAAGTTTCGGGTAAAGTAGTATATCCCATTGTTTCCACCCAATAGCCCCAGGATGGAGCTTCGGTTTTTAATATCATCTTCATTGCATCCTTAATATATCCATACTTTGTAAGCATGGCAGGGACAGTTTTACTACCAAGCAGCCCGAAATCAAGAAAACAATCATTTGCAACAATCTTGTCACGTAAAGTTTTCGCCACCAATTCCTCTTTACCTTCGGGAACAAGCCCCAGATATAATGCCACACCTTGAGCAGCTTGTGTACCTCCGGCATATTCGCCCGTTTCGGCATTGAAGAATTTTTTGTTGATGATTGCCTTTAACTCCCCGGCTTTCTGCTGATAAGGAGTTGCATCCTTCTTCAACAAACCTGCAAAACGCGCCATAAGTACATTATCCAAATAATAATATGCCGTAGAAGTATATTCCGTATTAGTAGAGGTTTTCCAGAATACCCAATCACCAATTCCATTCGCCAGTGTACCTTCCGGTGTTTCCTTCGTTTTAAGATATTCCAGATAACGTTCCATGGTTGGATACAGCTGCTCTATGCTATGCTGTGTACCATAATAATTATAAAGGGCATTCGGAATAATAAACATAGCCGCATCCCAAACCGGGCCCGGCCAATCACCATATCCCCAGGTTGCAGTAGGAATAATACCAGAAATATCGCCAATACTGTCGCGTTGGTTATCAATAAAGTCATTCATCCACTTTTCGTAGAATGTAATGCCATCGAAACCTAACAGACCAAGATCAACAGCGACATGTGCATCAGCCGTCCAGCCATTCTTTTCGCGTTGCGGGCAATCTGTGGGAATACTGTGTAAATTATTCACATAAGCCTGCATTGTAGCATCCCATATTTTAGTCAACATCGGATTACTGCATTCAAAACGCCCTACCGGTTTTACGTCCGTATGCACACTTAATGCAGTAAGACTCTGATTAGTAAGGACAACTGGTTTATCACTTTCCACTTCCACATACTGGAATCCATGATAAGTAAAAGCAGGTATAAATACCTCTTCCGTACCATCGCCCCGCAGTGTATATACGTCGGTCTGAAACATTTCGTAAGGTTTAACCGGATGGTAATAAATATTAATATTTCCCTGTTCCAGACGACCATCTTTTTTCAGCAGTTCACCATGTTTCAAAGTAATACGCGTACCACGTTCTCCTTTAACTTTGAGACGGCAGAAGCCTGCAATATTCTTCGGAAAAGAATAAACGTAAAGTTTATTGCCAAATGCTTTCATATCTGCCGGAGCATATTCTTGCGTAATACGGATAGGCGGCATTTGCTGAGCGACAACCTTAGAAGCCGGAGAGGCCGTAACTGTAACAGGCTTCCATTGGCTATCATCAAAACCTGTATTGTTCCAACCTTTTTCTTCCAATGTCGCATCATACATATCGCCACTATAAAGATCATTATAAATATACGGGCCAACGGCCGTACGCCAGCTTTCATCAGTCACAATACTGTCTGTGGAACCATCGTCATAGACTAAGCGAAGTTCGCAATACATACGGGGACGATCTCGCCAACGTGCTTTTTCGAAATCCCATACAGCAACAGACTGTACATTATACCAGCCATTACCTAACACGGCAGCTATTGCATTATCCCCTTCCTTCACCATACCGGTTACATCATGGGTAACATACAGAATACGTTTATCAAAATGTGTATATCCCGGATCAAGATAATGACCTCCTACCCTTTCTCCATTGATAAACATTTCGTTATATCCGGCAGAAGCCACATAAAGACGTGCATCCCGTACAGTCTTGCCTACAGTAAAAGTTTTACGGAACATAGGTGCAGGTTCAAAATCTTTATTATTGCCATCTGTTATCCATTTTGAAGAAAAGACAGGAAAAGAAAAATAGCCGGTTTCGAATGATGCCACTTCAGAAGTACGGCATTCGCGTCCATCGGCATCCCAAACCGTAACAGTCCAATAATAATGCGTAGCCGGTTGAAGCGACAGTTTACTTATTTCAGACATACGGTTTTCCGGTTTACTATTCTGCCAGTTCAACACTTTTTTGTTTTGTTTCATATCAGGGGAAGTAGAAACGGTGACTTCCGTATGTGTAGGTACAAAACTGTCATCAGTACTCTGATATTCCCATGTAAAGCGTGGTGAGGCAGTATCAATTCCAATCGGATCCGTCAGATATTCGGTACGCAAATTAACCGGAACAGTTCCTTCGTTCTTCCGGTCACAGCCCGTTATTATAAGTAAGGAAACGAGTAGCGAGACTAAAATAAGTTGTCTTTTCATGTATTAATATGTTTATGATTATTCTTTGATAATTACAATTTCCTCCGGTGCATCAATTGAACTTTTTACTTTTCCGTTTGCATCACGTTCATGGCGTATTTTTATTACTCCATGAGGTGTGGGAAAGGTTCCTTCCACCCATTGCAAATCACCCAATTCGGGTATAATGCGTACAACCCGGCAACCAGGTTCCACTACATGAACACCAAGTATAAATTCACTAAGCCATGCTGTCGGACCTGAAGCCCAGCCATGACAAAAACTATGTCTATACCCCTGATAACAAAATTTACCGTAATCACGATGAATGTCCTTCTTTCCTACAGGAACAAGGCTATCGATACGTGCCGCATCAGGCAACCAGTCCATATCAAAATCCTCCCAAAAGGTAGTAGCCCCCAAATCGAGCATGGCGCCCCAATAGGTACGGATAATATCTAAAGCACCTTTATAATTTCCGGCCAGTGCCATTGCACGAAGCATGTAATAACCATAAAAGGTTGAGAAGCCTTTAGCACCACCGACAGATATATACATATCATTTACTTTTCCGGGAACCATCAAGCCTGATATAGCCATAAGAGCCGCGGCTTGTTTAGTTCCGGCCGGATTCAAATACTGACCGGCTTTACGTGATAGTTGAGCCGCAGACTTACATCGAGCAGCAAGTGCTTCTTCATCCAGAATTGAACACAATTCCACTCCCGCATCAAAAGCTTGCACCATAAGTGATTGTAATCCTGCATGAACAGCTTCAGCATTCTCGCTGGACGGCCAGTCCAGAAAACGAAAACCATCCAATTGCTCTACACCCTTTTCATTTATTTTAGTAAGAAGTAGTTCTAACAACCCGGTAAGATATTTCTGCTGAGCTTTCAGATAATTGAAATCTCCCTGGTACTTATACCAGTCACGTTGAATAAGAAGCCACCAAAGAGAATAAGAACTGATTCCGTTCATCCATTGAGGTAATGGTGTAATATCACGAATCAGATCAAGGCTTTTAGGAACTACTTCGTTATAACCAAACACACTGCTCACCGTCATAACTTCAGGATGCAGATCACCAACCCACACAAGACGGTCGCGCTTAATGCCATCCCAAAGATATTCCTGCATATTAAGATGTACCGTATATGCTCCGGTCTTCCATATTTCATTCAGTCGTTCGTCGTTACAACTAAAAGAGCCCTTATATTCCAAATCACGATATATGGAGATAGCGCGGATTTCTTTCAAGTGCAGTTCCGCAGATTTATCAAGTAAATCAATACGGGCAAACCGGAAACCGGAGTTACCAGCTTCTGCCACCCCGAGCCAGGGCAGCTGAAGTGTGAAATCACGCATTGCATGATCATTAGATGCTCCATTATGACCATCAATATCACACATAGCCTCGCTGGCAGATTCGCCAAAGCGAACACGGACAGCTACAGGCTGATGTGACGGCGACATTCCTGTCACAAACTGGATTCCACCTTGAATCTCTCTACCGAAATCCAATAACACAGATGCCTGTTCCTTTTCCGTACTCTTTAGTATACAAAGATCACCGATTGCTAACTCAGATTGTCCGTTTCCCTGTTGTAACAAATTATTTATTCCTGGAATATCACAAGACTGCCACAGTATCTTTACAGGAGGAAGATACTCGCGTATACGGCTGTCACGCTGCTGAGCCCAACCGACAACAACACAAAACAAAGAAACCAGAGTAAAGTAATATTTCATGGTACGGTACACTATTCTTTTTACTCAATATAATTACAAATTGAATGCACCTACAAGATCATCGACCTGCTTGTCTGTCATTCCCTCAGGTTCATATCCGGCCATACGGGCGCTGAAATAGATTTGAGCTGCTTTACTAAGCGTATCAATAGCATCAAAACATTCTATTATATCTTCTCCTACAGCCAAAATTCCATGTTTCTCCCAAAAGACAACATCATGCTTCTCCAATTGCTTTATAGTTGCATGAGCTAACTCCAATGTGCCGGGAATCTCATATGGAACAATACCCACCCCCTTAGGCACAATAATACGGCATTCCGGTATCATACTCCACAGCGTACGCGTAATCACACCCGAATCTGTAAATGGTTTGCAATGTGTCATTCCGATAAGATCTGTCGGATGCGTATGAAGGACTACCCGGCTATCACGTCCCGACTTTCTGAGAAAATTATGCATCATCAAATGAGATGGTAATTCGGAAGTAGGTGATATAGGCTGTTCCGCTATTATTTCATATGCTTTTCCGTCAGCAGAAATACGTATTATAGCCCCATTAGCAAAAGGATCCTGAGCTATATAACGCATACGTTTTCCGGTTCCGGTCACGTAAAAAACATGTCCACACAATCCGGTCATAGACTCCGCCAGAGGAGTTAAAGAAGAGATAGAAGGCAATTGTCTTTCATCATCGCCCATCAACGAAGTAACATTTACAGAAATGTTACCTCCGTTACGTTCGGCCCAACCTTTAGCCCATAAATAGCCGGCAACTTCTGCAATACGATCTATTTCCGCCATCAGCGGTTTATTACTTCTAAGTTCATCCATATCTGTTTCTTTATTCATTTTGGTAGTTTTTGCTATCGTTTTCCGGTTACTTCTTTCTCATAACGCTCAACCTCATTTATATATGACTCTCCTACCGGTACATCATTCTGCAAACAGAACATATCCCAGACGGCTCCCCAAGGTAAACTTTTGGCCTCTTCCTGCAAAGCCAGCCGTTCAAAATATTTACTTTCATCTTCATATTGGCAAAGTAAACGGATAGGATCCAGTAAAGCCTGCATAAATGCTTTTTGCGTTGCCCGGCTACCGATGACATAAGCCCCGATACGATTAATCGTAGCATCAAAATAATCCAAGCCGATATGTACCCGATCCAGAGCATTACAACGAATAATCTCACGAGCCAAATCTAAAAGATCATCGGTCAAAGTCACTACATGATCACTATCCCAGCGAACCGGACGACTCACGTGCAACATTATCTCCGGCGTAAAAAGAAGTAAAGATGATACTTTGTCTGCAATACTTTCTGTTAAATGGAAATGACCTGTATCCAGTGTAACGATCTTATTTTTTTTCACCCCATAACCTAAATAGAAATCGTATGAACCCACTGTATAATTCTCCAAGCCGATACCAAACAGCTTGGCTTCTATACAATCTTTCATATTTTTATAATCAGCAGAATATATATCATCCAACGACTGTTCCAAAATGCAACGATATCTCAAACGATTAGCCGGCACTTCTTTACTTCCGTCATGAATCCACAAATTCATCATACAAGGATCATTCTGATATTTTCCCATCTCTTCACTGATCAGGCGACAACGTTTCGTATGTTCAATCCAGAAATTACGTATTTCATCATTCGGATTTGCCAACGTCAAATCCCCGCTTTTCGGATGAGAAAAAGAGGTACTGTTGAAATCCAATTTAAAGTCATTCACTTTCGCCCACTGCATCCAACTTTCAAAATGTTTCGGTTCTACGGCATCACGATCAACTTTTTTCCCCTGAAAATCGCCATATATCTCGTGTAAATTCAATCGATGCCGTCCCGGAATATATGACTTAGCTTTCAATATATCAGCGCGTAATTGATCTATTGTACGTGCGCGTCCGGGATAATTGCCGGTTACCTGAATACCTCCGGATAAAGAATTACCCTGATTCTCAAAACCGGATACATCATCAGCCTGCCAACAATGCAGAGATAAAGAAATCTTCTGCATATCATTTAAAGCTTTATGCACGTCCACTCCTACCGCAGCATATCGTTCGACTGCCACTTCAAATGCCTGATGAATCAAACTTTCTTTTATCATGGTACTATTTTACTATTATAAATTAATTGTTTTCCGGATAAAAAATTTCGACAGGAAGTGATGAAGCTATAATACGCCGCATCTCCCATCTATCAGCAACAACACCCAGAGCTTTTGCCTGTACCATACAATTGCCAACAGCAGTTGCCTCATAAGGTCCGGCAATCACGGGACGCTTTATGGCATTTGCCGTAAGCTGATTCAAAAAATAATTTTTTGCGCCACCACCTATAACATGTAATTTATCTATATCAAAAGATGTCATTTCAGATAAAAGTTCAAGAACCTGCCGATATCGATCTACTAAACTTATAAAAATACAACGTACAAATTCTGCATTTTCCCGAGGAGGAATTTGACCAGTTTCGTCACAATATGTTTTAATTGCAGCAGTCATACTTACAGGATTAGTAAAACAAGGGTTATCCGGATCGACAAGAGAATAAAAAGAAGTCTTATGCTTTGCCATCTCCATAATTTGCTGATAAGAATAAAAACATCCTTCTTTATTCCACTCTTTCCGGCATTGTTCAAGCAACCACATGCCAGTAATATTCTTTAGAAAACGGATCGTCCCTTCTATTCCTCCTTCATTTGTAAAATTATGTTTGTATGAAACATCGTTAATAACAGGTTGATCTGTTTCTATTCCCATCAAACTCCATGTTCCGCTACTCAAATAAGCAAAACGAGAATCGGAAGCCGGAACAGCTACAACGGCAGAAGCAGTATCATGTCCAGCCACCGCTACAACAGGAATTTTTCCTATTCCTGTACTACGTGCAAGTTCATCAGTAAGAGAGTCTATTATTGTTCCGGGCATAACAACCGGACCAACTATGTCTGATGGCAGACCTGCCACATCAAACAATGCGGTCTCAAACTGTTTTGACCTGGCATTTAATAATTGAGAAGTAGAAGCATCCGTATATTCGCAGATTCTTCGCCCGGTTAATAAATATGATAACAAATCAGGTATGAATAATATTTGATCCGCATGTTCCAAATACGAGCACTTTTCTTTTTTTGCCCTGAAAAGCTGGAACAAACTATTAAATTCCATAATTTGAATACCTGTATAATCATATACTTCCCGCCGGGAAATACACTTGAAAAACTCATCAGGAGCACCTTTTGTATATGGATCACGATAAGCGCGCGGAAGTCCGAGTAATGAGCCGTCTTTACCAACATAACCGAAATCTACTCCCCATGTATCAATACCGATAGAATCTATATGTATTCCTTTTCCGGCACAAAGAGCCAGTGTCTCTTTCAATGAATCATACAAACGATATATATTCCAATACAATTTACCATGAATTTCAATTAATGTATTCGGAAAACGATTTACCTCCTGAATGGAAAAATGGTTTTCTTCCAAAGTTCCTACCATAGCACGACCGCTAGTGGCTCCTATATCAAAAGCTAAAAAGTGGTATTTTTTCATCATCAGATCAAGTATATCTTTTATTGATAGCAAAAATAAATAATCAAATCCTTATATTATTTATGAAAATGATATTAAACCTTTCAATTCTGACAGTCTTTTATACTCATTACAACATATTTTTGTATGTTTGCTTCCAGAACCATCCCCCGTCTTAAAATGAGTGGAATAAAAAAAGATCAGCTACATTATCTCTCTATCAGCCCAACAGACGAAGACTGGGGTATTGTCGTAACGACCATCGGTTACCAATTTATTCCCCCCAAAGGACAATATCCATTATCACGCCATCCTGAAAATTATGATTTCAAACCCCAAAACGGGCGAGTACTCAACGAATACCAGCTTGTTTATATCACTAAGGGCAGTGGATATTTTTCGTCACAATCCTGCAAGAAAAAAAAGGTTAGTGCAGGAACCATGTTACTTCTCTTTCCCGGCGAATGGCATAGTTATTATCCGGATACAGAATCCGGTTGGGATGAATATTGGGTTGGCTTCCGTGGCATCCATGTAGACAAATGTATTAAAAACAAATTCTTTAACAAAGGCGAACCCATGCTTCATATAGGAATAAGTGCTACCATAGTAGGCTTGTATGAAGATATCTTAAAAATCGCCTCTCAGGAAAAATCAGGCTATCAGCAGATGATCTCCAGTATCGTTCTACATATACTGGGGACTGTTTACTACAAAGAGAAAAACAATTCCTTTACGAATACATATATCGTCGATAAGATTAATGAAGCACGTATATTAATGAAAGAACATATCGAAAATCCGCTAACACCAGAAGAAATTGCATTTCGATTAGGGCTTGGCTACTCATGGTTTCGCAGAATGTTCAAAGAATATACCGGAGTTTCACCCGCTCAATACCAATCACAACAGAAACTCCTGAAAGCCAAAGAATTGCTAACGGCTTCTTTTTTGAATATATCGGAAATAGCCTTCATACTAAAATTTGAAACTATCGGACAGTTTTCAACTTTTTTCAAGAAAAAAGAAGGGCTAACTCCTAAAGAATTCCGTGAAAGGAATCATTATTAAGTATCATAATACTTACATTAACATAATCTACAGCATTTAATATACAAATTTAAAAATTAACCAGTACTTTTGCCCGGAACAAATGGAAAACCCATATTAGTCAAAATGAATACATCCCCTGGCAGTTTAATAAATATATCCAATAATGAAGTTGATTACAAAGGAGACAATTTCCTTGAAAATTTAATTTCGTTAAGAGAGATTATGTCGAAAATCCTGAAAATTCTAATCAATTTTGAACAGGGGGCAGCTATAGATCATGCATTGCTTAAAGTTTTAGAATTTTTCGATGTAGACCGTGTCTATATCGGCATTTTAGATGAAAAAGAACGTATGGTAGACTTTACAAACGAAGTTACCTGTGATGGAATCCTATCTATGCGCGAAGACCTACTTCGTCGGCTACATACAGAAGATGTACCCTGGTGGATAAAAAAGATAAGTAACGGAGAAGATATTATACTCAACGACATAGAATCAATGCCTGTAGAAGCATGTGCAGAGCATGAACTTCTTAAAATACAAAACGTACAATCATTAATATCCATTCCTGTATTCTACGAAGGCAAAGTACGTGGTTTCATTGGCTTGGATTCAGTCAAATTAAAACGATTCTGGACAGCTTTCGACCTGGAAAACCTGCGCGTATTTGCCGACATCCTTTCCATTGCTATCGAAAGAACCCATGCCAAAGGTATAGCAAAATATACAGAAGCAGAAAAACTAAAGAGTGAATCCAAATTTCAAATCATATTCGATAAGTTACCTTGGGGCGTGGAATTGTATGACGAAAACGGAAACTTGTTAGATTTGAACCAAGCAGACTTAAACATTTTCCAAACCTCTAAAAACCTAGTACTAGGTGTCAACATGTTTAAAAACCCGAATATACCTAAATGGGTGAATAAAAAGCTAAAAAAAGGAGAAGACGTAGAATTCCGACTCGATTATAACTTCAATACTGTAAACGAGAGTGGCTATTATAATTCGGATAATTTTAAAGGCATAAAACATTTACAAGTAAAAGGTGTTCCTTTAAAAGATATAGACAACAGCATATTCGGCTACTTGTATATGGTATTTGATGATACCGAAAACCAAATGAAAAGGGAAGAAATGTGGCAAAAAGAGCTTGAACTTGCAAAAGTAAAAGAAGCAGATGTCTTAAAATCTGCATTCCTCGCAAATATGAGTCACGAAATACGAACGCCATTAAATGCAATAGTCGGCTTCTCCGATATTATTGCTGAAACATACGATCAGGAAGAAAGACAAACTTATCTGGATATTATCCATAAAAACAATGATCTTCTACTTCAATTAATCAACGACGTCCTTGACTTCTCCAAGATTGAAGCAGGTACACTGGATTATCATATCGAAAAACTGGACATAAAGGAGATATGCGGAGAAATAGTTATTGCCAACTCTATTAAAATGAAACCGGGCGTAAACCTTATATTCAGCAACAATTTACCTTCCATTTCGTTAATGACTGACGAAAAACGTATCATACAAGTTATATCAAACTTCATAAACAATGCTATCAAATTCACTAATGAAGGAAGTATAACTCTTTATTACGAAAAAATAGACGACACTATAAAAGTCTGCGTGAAAGATACAGGTATCGGTATTAATGAAACGGATCAAAAACACATTTTCGAACGTTTTGTAAAAGCTAACACATTCAAACAAGGTACAGGCCTAGGATTAACCATCAGCAAAACAATTATAGAATATCTGGGAGGTAATATCGGTGTGGACTCCGAAGTAGGAAAAGGGTCTACTTTCTGGTTTACTTTGCCATTAAACAACCCGAAAAAAACAGCATAATATAAGCCGTCTCAAAATGAAAGCGGGTGTTACGATCAACGTAACACCCGCTTTCATTTTACCATCGATCAAAACCTATTTATCAATTGGCATCGGAGCAGCCGAAGGAGGAGGCGTTGCTATCCCCCATTCTTTATTGGCTTTTGGCCCCATTTCAAATTCCAATAAACCACCGGAAGCAATGTCACTGTGATTAAACCAAGGTTGATTCAAAGCAACGCCGTTTAATTTGGCCGATTGAATATATTTATTCTCTTCAGATGCATTATAAGCCCTTATTTCAAAGGTGTTTCCGCCACCCATATCTATTTTAACGTCTGTAAATACCGGACTACCTATATTATAAGTAGGCGAACCTGGAGTAACTGGGTAAAAGCCCATCTGGCTAAACACAACAAAAGCAGACATTCCACCACCATCTTCATCACCCGGAACTCCCATCAAATCATTGCGAAACCACTGATTAAGCAACGTACGGATACGTTTCTGAGTCTTCCAAGGCTGACCTGCATAGTTATATAAATAAGGTATATGCAAACTTGGTTCGTTTGCCATGGAGAACATACCTACATTGCCTGTATGATCGGGCAAGAATGAATAAAATTGCCATTTAGACATACCGAGCGGCGTATTGAACATCGAATCGAGAGCCGATATAAAAGCCTCATTACCGCCTATTAAGGAAATCAAATCGGCAATATTATGCTGCACGTCCCAACGATAAATATAACCATTATTCTCTCCATAATAATTGCGGGCGCCTAATCCGCCGTCATAACGGTAATCCAATGGTTCTATAAACTTACCGTCTTTATCCTTCGGATGGAAAAATTTGGTAACCGGATTAAACAGATTACGATAATTATACGCCTTCGATAAATAATAATCAGCTTCATCCGTCTTACCTAATTCCCGGGCAATCTGCGACAAGCACCATTCATCGTAAGCCGTACCCAGAGTAACAGCCACCGGCTGACGTTTCTCCCAAATAGAAACATTAGGAACAGTTTCCTTTTCTCCCGGCTTCAAAGCAGGGATATAACCATGCTCCTTGTAAAATTCATCCAGCCAACCGGCAGGAGCAGCCGACCATGGTATCAAGGTCTTCTCTTCTATTCCTTTTTTTGCCGCAATATATGCTTTTTCCAGCTCAAAACCACGTGAGCCTTTACGGTAAGCATCAATAACGGTAGCTACAGCATGATTAGAATTCATACGACGGGAGTCTCCTGTTACTTCCGGGAAAGTAGGCATCCAACCCGTACCCATCTGCTCAGCCATCAAAAGATATGAATTAATAACATCATCCTCTTTCTCATTATCTATCAGGATGCGCAACGGATGAGTAGCACGGTAAGTGTCCCATATCCAATCGTCGGTATAAAACGGACGACCGTCATCTTCATGTATCTTTCCGTCAAAAGCACTATAATAGCGTCCATCTTCACTTAATGCGACAGGCCGTTCATAGCAACGATACAAAGAAGTATAAAATACAACTTTATCATCCTCGCTACCGCCGGTTACCTGGATCTTGCCTAAGGCATCATTCCAGTCATTACGTGCAATCTTGGCAACTACATCAACGTCATAAGCAGCTATCTCACGTTCAAGGTTTTTCTTAGCTTGCGCTTCATCGATAAAAGAAATACCATAACGGACGCCCAGGTTCTTTACGCCATCGCCAAAGGCCAGAACTAAAGCCGCATTTTCTCCTTCCACCGTATTATCACCGAACTTAACGGTTCTGCCTGCCAGTGCACCACAGTTTTCGGGTTTCTTATCTGTTTCGGCATACAGATATACTTTTGTCTTCTTGTCTACATATTGATAACCGCTTACTGCATTTCCTTCGGCTTTCAATTGTCCGTTACGACTGTTAAAGACAAGATAAGCAGGGCCATCTTTCTCAAAAGTAATCTTGTAAACAGCGCTTTGGTGCGACGGAGCAAAATCCACATCAATATTGTTGTCATCCAGATATACCTGATAGCGATACGGCATGATCTTCTCGCGGTCATAACTATAGTCGATAACCGGTTGCAGCCCGGCTTCGTCACCTTGATACGGACTCAGATTAAAGGCAGAACTACCTCTATGGCTGGTTACTATAATTGGCAAGCCTCCCAAACGGTCGCCCGTAAAGTCTGCCCGTTCAGGATATACACGAAGCATGCTGTTTGGCAAATGCACGGTAGGATACGTAGGAACCAGCAAATGGCTGATATTCCCCATATACGGATTTACGTAATCTACCGGGGCTTTCCGGTTTGCCGGATCATGTCCTCCTCCGGGAGCACACGAAGCCAGCACTAATGCCGAAGCCGCCACAAAACACACTTTGCCCATATGTGTTAGTGCTTTTGTCTTAAAACAACTATTCATACTGTCTACTTTTTCTTCTTTGATTTAGGTGCCGTAACCGGAGATAGTTTACTGATTCCTTCCTCGTTTACAGAGAATGAATACGGCATATCTTCCGGATTAATGCCCCGGGTATAATTAGGCTTATCACCCATCTTATAGTCGATAACGCCACCTTTGAACAGATCGTTATGATCCAGATAGTTCTTCGTATAATTCTTACCGTCGAACGTCATAGACTCGATATAGATATTCTTCTCACTATTAGCCGGAGCATTGATAACCAGGCTGTTTCCATTCTCAAAATGCAACGTAGCCTTCTTAAACAAAGGAGCACCCAACACATATTGTGTTGTTCCGGGAGCAACAGGATAGAAACCCAAGGCCGTAAACACATACCAGGCAGAAGTCTGTCCGTTATCCTCATCACCGCAATAACCATCAGGACCCGGTGTATACATGCGGTTCATTACCTGACGCAACCAATACTGCGCCTTCCAGGGCTGACCGGCATAGTTATATAAATAGATCATGTGCTGGATAGGCTGATTGCCATGCGCATAGTTACCCATATTCATAACCGTCATTTCGCGTATTTCATGGATCACCTGGCCATAATAACTATCGTCAAACAAGGGCGGGACATTGAATACGGAGTCGAGCATCATCACAAAGTTTTCCTTGCCACCCATCAGGTCGATCAATCCCTGCGGATCATGGAACACAGACCATGAATAATGCCAGCTGTTACCCTCAGTAAAGGCATCGCCCCATTTCAACGGAGAGAACGGAGCCATAAATTCGCCGTTTTCCTTCTTGCCACGCATCAACATAGTTTCCTTGTCATACAAGTTCTTATAATTCAATGCACGACGGGCATACAGCTCTACTTCCTTCTTAGGGCGTCCCAAGTCTTTTGCTAACTTCCAGATACACCAGTCGTTGTAAGCATACTCTAATGTACGGGCTGCATTTTCATTAATATTTACGTCATAAGGGACATAGCCCAGTTTATTGTAGTATTCGTGTCCTAAACGGCCTGTAGAAGACACTTCCGGATGTACATTCTCTGTTCCATGGATCAACCCTTTATACAAGGTTTCCAGGTCATCCACCTTAATGCCCTTCATATAAGCATCCACCAGAACAGAAGCCGAATTGTTCCCGACCATACATCCACGATGTCCCGGGCTGGCCCATTCGGGGAAGAACCCGCTTTCTTTATATGTATTGATCAAACCTTCCTGCATCTCCTTGCTCATCGAAGGATACATCAGGTTAAGGAACGGGAACAGACACCGGAATGTATCCCAGAACCCTGTATCGGTAAACATATAACCCGGCAATACTTCGCCGTTAAACGGGCTGTAATGAACCACCTTTCCGGCTGCATCTATTTCATAAAACTTACGGGGGAAAAGCAACGAACGGTACATGCAGGAATAGAACGTACGGAACTGGTCTAACGAACCGCCTTCTACTTCAATACGTTCCAACACATCATTCCAAGTCTTCTTTCCTTCGGACACCAGTGTTTCAAAGCTATCGTTACCCAACTCCTTCATGTTGACAGCCGCCTGGTCGAAGCTGATAAACGAAGAAGCCACACGGGCATGAACCACTTCGCCCTTCTTCGTCTTAAAGCCGATTACAGAACCAACATGGTCCGAAGTCTGTTCCTTCACCCCTTCCTTCAAAGTTGCATCGGCAAAAGTAGCTTCATAAGTAAACGGTTTATCGAACTCGATAATGAAATAGTTCTTGAAGTTACCAGGCACACCACCGCTGTTTTTCGTACTGTAACCCATTATCTTATTCTCCTCCGGAATCACCTTAATATACGAACCTTTGTCAAAAGCATCGACAACGACATACGAATTATCCGATTCGGGGAAAGTAAAACGGAAAAGGGCGGCACGGTCTGTCGGCGTAAACTCCGTCACCACGTCATACTCTGCCAGATAGACCTTATAATAGTAAGGCTTGGCAACCTCTCCTTTATGCGAAAACCAGCTGGCACGCTTATCCTGGTCAAACTCGGGCTTGCCTACAACAGGCATAATAGCAAACTGCCCGTAATCATTGATCCACGGGCTTGGCTGGTGTGTCTGTTTGAATCCACGGATTTTGTTAGCCGTATATACATACTGCCATCCGTCGCCCATCTTGCCCGTTTGCGGTGTCCAGAAGTTCATACCCCATGGACGGGCAATGGCAGGATAGGTATTCCCTGTCGAAAGTTCAAAACTGGATTGTGTCCCCATCAAGGGGTTAACATACTCTACCGGGTCGAAAGCTTCATCTTCAGTAGCTGCTACGGCTGGTTTGCTATTACAAACTAAAATGGTTGCTAAAGCGAGAACCAAAACATACTTTTTCTTCATTGTGCGTTTAATTTGCAGTATAAACTTAAGTTTCGGACGGCAAGATACAACATTTATTTCACATGTCACGTATTTCACCGAAAAACATAGGCCAACACTTGTTTATTGTAAAACAAGCTCTATATTTGTAAAAATTACTAATTATTAATCATTAACCTTCTGTAAAATCGAAGTCGAATACATGGGGTAAATCCGGTGTTGCAGCTTTAAACTGCTCCTTATAATTTGCTTTTTTGCCATTATGCTCAACGGAGAAGAAAGTATTGTTTCCCCATGAAGAAAGAACAACGCCATACTTTATATGAGGCGACAATTCCCTGGCTGTCCGTTCCAACGGACGGGAAGAAACGGCTGAAGATCCGCCCCATCCGGATCTGTCCATGCGGAAGATGGAAGCGGCATTGGGCTGGCACGAATCGAAATGATTATCGTACGATACCTGCATCATAATGATCATAAAAGCAGCGTAAGCGATACTCAGACCAAACACATTCAGCAACATCGCCATCTTGAAGCGCCACAAGACAAATATGAAATTTCGTATAATAGTCTTCATCTATTTATCCATTAAATAAACTCACTAACCGAAGATACAATACTACCGTCAAACAAATTGATAACACGGTGGGCAAAGCTCGCATCATGCTTGGAGTGGGTCACCATTAC
>NZ_FNVS01000024.1 GCF_900108035.1 Parabacteroides chinchillae | reverse complement strand
ATATATTCCAAACTTTATTCCAACTATTTTTTTAAACAAAACAAGGCGCACAACCTAATTTGCATAACATCCGCAAGTTACATATTGAAAAAAAATTATCAGATTCGTTATCCCTAAATCTTAACGATTTATTTATATATATAATGTACGAAAAACCCAGCCAGTAATATTCAAGGAACAAATATAGCATACCTCCAATACCGCCAAAGCCAGATCAGGCATCTTAAAGATACCAAATAAGCTTAATACATTCAAAAATCAGAAAATAAATCATCCCGATGATTTAAAAAAAAGATCGGGATGATTTTATTATTTCATCGGGATGATTGGAATAAAGGCTCCTAAAAAACCTTTTCTCTACAGCTTATGTTTTATAATAAGAAGAAATAATTAAAATATGAATTTAAAACTTACAATCTTTACATATATATTACTAATGAATACTTCATGCATACAACGTGATATCGACAAAACAACTATAAAAACAATTGACATAGATAAATATATGGGCAAATGGTTTGAAATAGCACGGATAGACCATCGTTTTGAACATAACCTGGTTGGCGTTACAGCCCAATACACAAAACTACCCAATGGCAAGATACAAGTGATAAACAGCGGATACTGGAATGATTTCTCCGGAGACTTCAAAACAGCCAAAGGTGTAGCCAAAATAACAAATGCCTCCGAACCCGGAAAATTAAAAGTTTCGTTTTTTCTTTGGTTTTATGCGGAATACAATATAATGGAATTAGACAGCAAAAACTATTCATATGCTTTAATTGGCAGCAATACATCAGAATATCTATGGATATTAAGCCGTACACCTCAGTTGCCCGAAGAAACTATCCGTCTTCTATTAAACAAAGCAGAACAAAGAGGATATGACATCTCCATAGTAAAGAGAATCAAACAAAAGGAATAAACGTTATGATAATGCAAAATTAAAAATTACATTTGTAATTATAACTAAAATACACAATATGGGAAATATATTACAAGAATTTAAGCAGTTTGCCATGCGCGGAAACGTGGTAGATATGGCAGTAGGTATCATTATAGGTGGTGCTTTCGGCAAAATTGTATCATCTGTTGTAGCCGATCTTATTATGCCTCCAATCGGATTACTGATTGGTGGTGTTAATTTCACAGATCTGAAAATTACGCTTAAACATGCAGTTATGGAAGGCGATAAAATCATCACCCCCGCTGTAAGTATAAATTACGGCAACTTTATACAGGTTACTCTTGATTTTATTATCATTGCCTTCGCCATATTCTTATTAATTAAAGGTATGAATTCTTTAAGTAAAAAGAAAGAAGAAACTCCGCCCGCCCCACCGGCTCCTCCTGCCGACATACAATTGCTTACTGAAATTCGGGACTTACTGAAAAAGCAGGGGTAAAGGAACAAAACGTTACGTTATAATTCCATATGCTTTGAGTAGAGGAATCTAACGTAACGTTTTTTGTGCCAAAATATGTAACCATTTTCCTGTTACATGCGTCTAAATAGAAAAACGATTAAATTCTATCGACTATGGAAACAAGAATCATGACATTATTTACGTTGATAACCCTTTGTACAATGCCTTGCATGGCAAAAACAATAAAAGGGAACGGTAAGATCACAACCAAACAAATTTCAGTAGGAGAATACTCTTCAGTCTTACTAAGTTCCAACACATTAGGATCCAACAACAGCTGGTTCAACTGGTTTTCCAGTGGACAACAAACCTCATACATATTTAATTATAAGCAGGAAGAAACAGCTTCACTTCAGATTATTATAGATGAGAATCTCTATCCATACCTGAATATTAAGACGAACAACGAAGAGCTAACTATTACCACAAAAGGAGGGGAGGAATTAATCCCGACCACTTTCAAACTAAATGGAACATCCAAAAATTTAAAGAAAATCCATACATCAGGTAACATAGATTTCGCGTTACAAAGTCCTTTATCCGGTGACGACCTGGAAATATTGACAAGCAAGGGCAGTGATATTACTATGAAATATCCGGTACAAATGAATCATTGTACAGTGACAGCACGGGCAGGAGGAGATATTGTGCTTAGCAGCCTCACTTGCGAATCGATCCAATGCAAAGCTACCAGCGGTAGCGACCTCACTCTTAAAGGGAAAGCAAACAGTGCTTTATATAAAGCTTCCAGAGGATCCAATATTAAAGGAAGCGATTTCATTATAGCCCGGTTAGAGTGTTCTGCCAGTAGCGGATCCGGCATATATACACATGTCACAGACTATTTAAAAGCTTCTGCCAGCGTAGGTAGCGATATACATTATAAAGGGAATCCAGAACTTAACTCTTCGACTTCCGTAGGTAGCAATATTACAAAAGAGGGCTTTTAATTGCCCTCTTTTCTATTTTCTATATGACAAACCGGATTACAAATGTACTTCCTTTCCCAACTTCACTATCCACCCGGATAGTACCGCCATGGGCTTCTACAAAATCTTTACTAATTGCCAGACCTAAACCACTGCCTTGTACTTTCGTACCCGGAACACGAAAATAACGGTCGAAGATACTTTGATGATAACGAGGATCGATGCCTTTCCCGAAATCCTGAACGAAAATATCGATCGCTTTATCCAACTGCCGGGCTCCAATGATGATCCGTCCATTTTCCGGCGTATAATGAATCGCATTAGAAAGCAGGTTTGTAAGTACCCAAGCAATCTTCTCACTATCCACAAATAATTTGGAAATCTTCTCCGGGTATTCTACTTCTATATGACAACCGAAACGTTCGGCCTGCACGCGGTTTGCCTTGATTGCATAATCGATCAATTCAATTGGTTTCGTTATCTTCGGGTTTAACTGCAATTTACCGGTTTCCACTTGCGTCATCTTTAAAAGTTCGCCGGTAATTTCGAGCAAACGATCGCTGCTTTCCTTAATACTTTGTGTTAAAGTTTTCTGCTCGTCGTTCATATCTCCGACACGGTTATCGTCAAGCAGTTTCAAGCTCATCATGATAGCGGCAATAGGTGTTTTCAGTTCATGAGAAATAGTAGAGATAAAAGTAGTCTTAGCCGAATCCAATTCCTTAAACTCTGTAATATTTTTCAGCAAGATCACATCACCGACATACTGGTTCTTCATCGTATCTTCATCCGACACATGGATCGGAATATATTTGGCCTGAAAATAGCTTTCTTTATTATCTGCATAAATCTTCAGCGGCTCGTTCTTCTCATTGGGTTGAATCAATTCGCGAATCAAACGGCGAAGCAAATCATTCTTCAACGCTAATTCGGCTGCGGACTTACCAATCACATTTTCCCGCTTCAGGTTCAGAATCGTTAACGCTTCATCATTGGCAAAAAGAATCGAACGGTCACCATTCAGACCTATAATCGGTTCATTGATACTGTTTACAATTGCTTCAATATATTTCTTTGCCTGAATAATATCCGCCAATGTGCTTTTACGATATTCGGCAAGATGCTCTGCCATACGATTGAAGGAGTTCGCTACTTCTGCAAATTCCTCATACCCGCCCAAATCCAGCCGCTTTTCATAATTATGATTCGCAATTCCCATAATACCGTCTTTCAGTTTACGGATAGGAGCATCAATAGAACGAGGAAGCTTTATCAGAAATACAAAAGCTATAAGTATGCACAACACACCAATCACCCCAATCCAAAGCAAAGCTTGGTGTGCTGTTGATTCCGCCACCTGGCTTTTACGGTAAATAGATGCCATATTCAGACTCATCACCTGATTCAAGGCTATACGCACACGCTGAATTGTTGTATCGTTCCGGTCTTTCAGCATCGACTCATAACGCATAGCCAAATACGAAGTAGCTGCATTTTCATCAACTTCAGTAATATTCTTTTTCTGCAATTCCAGATTCTTCTCAAACTCAGAACGGGCAACCGGGTCTGTTTTGATCCGCTCCAACGCATCCAGCATCCGGCGCGAATAAAGTAAAGAGTTGTAGTTATCTGCCAGAATATTCTGTGTATCGGAAGACATATTCAAAATATTCTCTACCGACAAACAGCCCAGCAAGACAATCATTGCAAACAGCAAACCTATTCCATAAGTCAGCTTTGTTTTAATCTTTAAATGAATGGATTGAAACATACTCAAGCTATAATTACAAGGTCAATATTTAATTGCGACAAATTATTCAATAACATCCGATAATCCAGCAGAGATACAATAACGGACGAGAAACGTAAAGACGGTTTTCCTACACAAACCGTAGTAATTTGTTTCTCCCTGCATACCTGCACGATACATTCCGAAACATTCTTCGATTGCATTTGTATTATTTCTCCACCTAACTCTGTAGCCAGTTTGAAATGATTGGACAAATGACGTTGACTAACCAACGGAATCCGCTCCACACTTTCACGCGGAGTCTGAACATACAGTACATAAAACTTCGAGTTATAACGCGTTGCCAGCCGCGCTACCTTGCGAATTACTTTCCGCGGCGTCTTCTCGTTACTACTAATACAAGCCAAAAAACGTTCGTGACGCACTCTAAAGTTCTCTTGTACATAGTTTTCCACCTTCTTCTCCACCCGTAGTGCTACTTCTTTCAAAGCCAGTTCGCGGAGTTGAAGAATATTCTCAGACTTAAAGAAATTATTCAACGCAGTCTGTATCTTTTCGGGCTTATAAATTTTTCCTGCTTTAAGGCGGGCAAGAAGTTCATCGGCAGTCAAGTCGATGTTTACCACTTCGTCTGCCTGTTCCAGTACGCTGTCAGGAATACGTTCCTTTACTTCTACACCGGCAATATACTGTACCTCTTCGTTCAATCCTTCCAGATGCTGTATATTGACTGCCGTAATCACACTGATTCCAGCCTCCAGAATATCTATCACATCCTGCCAGCGTTTCTCGTTTTTGCTACCTTCTACATTCGTATGCGCTAACTCATCCACTATTACAACTTCGGGATGAATACTCAGAATAGCTTGCAAATCCATTTCTTCCACCTCTTTCCCTTTATAAAATAATTTTTTCCGGGAAATAACGGGCAGTCCGGCCACCAAAGCTTCAGTTTCCACACGTCCGTGTGTTTCAATATAACCGATCTGGATGTCAATACCGCTGTTCAGCAAGTCGTGTGCTTCCTGTAGCATACGATATGATTTGCCTACACCAGCAATCATACCGATGTAGACCTTAAAATTCCCACGGCGGGACTTCTTGAGCAAATCTAAAAAGTGTTGTACGCTATGCTGTCTATCCATATAGTCGCTTTCTGTTGCTTTATGGTTTCAATGTAAATCCGAATACCAAATGCATGTCTTCCAAACGCGGATTCCAGATTGCATGCGCAAATATAGGCAAAGAGAATGAATCCGTTATCTTTATTTCCGTTGTTCCTTTCAAGGCAACATTCGTTACGGCAAAACTATTCGTATAGTATTGCAACGCTTTATAAGGAACGACTCCGCAGGTAACATTCAAACCGACTCTTTTCACCGAGAACGGAAAGTTCAGTTCGGCATACGAAGAATAGTTCTGTCTGCCTTCCGCATTTTTGTCCATCCCGAAAAACATCGTATACCAAGCCATCGAAAGCGGGAACTTCTCTATCGGCAACGTGTATGCCAATCCACCTTCTAAATGGTGCGCCGTTTCTTTACTTTTAAAGTTAAAGAATTTGTTGGCTCCTTGCCCTGCCCACCAAAGATCGGCAACAGACAGCGTCAGTCCGGTATTACCGAACGTATAAGCCGCTGTCATATCAATTTCCTTATTCGCCAATCCTTCCGAAGCCTGATAACCATCAAAGTCCGTAGAACCCCAAACCGTAAACGAGAAACCGGCAACATTCAGTCCCAACGTTGGCTGAAAACTTGCTCCCGTCTGATACATACCGCGCCAGATATATGAACTTACCAAATCACCCTGTACCGTAAAACCTAAACCACTATTATTCGTACTTGCCTTTGCAGCCGAGACAAACAGCAATAAAGCTATTACTGTAATTCCGGCAATCTTTAACTTATCCAATTTCATAACTTCTATCAATTACGGCTTATTGCCTTATCTAATGATACATTCAATTTCAATACATTCACTTTTGCCATGCCGAAAAGACCCAATAAAGGAGCCTCTGTATTTTCTGTAATCAAGGCCATTACCTTTTCTTCGGGCAGTCCACGAGCATCAGCTACGCGCTTGGCTTGCACAAAGGCCGCTTTCGGAGAAATATCAGGATCAAGACCTGACGCACTGGCTGTCACCATTTCGGCCGGTACCTGATCGCGTTTTAAATAAGGATGATACAGTAAAAAAGTATCTATACGGACTTTCACCTCCGCCAGGTATTCTTCGTTGGAAGGACCTTTATTGCTACCTGCCGAACTGGTTGCATCATATCCGTCACCCGCACGTGAAGGACGTCCCCAGAAATAAATATCCTGTGTAAAGGCCTGTCCGATATTGGCTGCACCTATTACCTTTCCATTCAGTTCCACTACTTCGGCATTGCCTTTATTCGGGCTGAACACAAAGGCAAATATCCACAAAACAAATACATAAAAGACACCAAAAAATGCACAAAACGCCAGTGTCAGTTTGAATGATTTCAACAAATTCTTAATCATATCGCTAATTATTTCTTTTTACTATTACGTTTATTTTCTATTTCAACCGAAGAAAGAGTAATTTGATAATTATCAGCCGCTCGGTCTATCATTGTCAACATACTTTTTCTTCCTGTTTTTTCTTTAATTCAAATGCCTAAAAGAAAAGGCTAACTACCATATCGATCAACTTAATCCCGACAAACGGAACAAGAACGCCACTACCACCATAAATCAGCAGGTTACGGCGAAGCAACGCCGAAGCTCCAATCGGTTTGTAAGCTACACCGCGCAGAGCCAAAGGTATCAGAACCGGGATAATGATCGCATTGAAAATAACGGCGCTCAGAATAGCAGACTCCGGACTGTGCAGATGCATGATATTAAGTGCACCCAATGCAGGTATAGAAGCCATGAATAAAGCGGGTATAATGGCAAAGTACTTTGCAACGTCGTTAGCAATACTGAAAGTTGTCAGCGTACCACGCGTCATTAATAATTGCTTACCTATCTCAACAATTTCTATCAGTTTAGTCGGATCATTGTCCAAGTCCACCATATTGCCGGCTTCTTTGGCCGCTTGTGTACCGCTGTTCATCGCCACACCTACATTTGCCTGCGCCAGTGCCGGCGCATCATTCGTACCGTCTCCCATCATGGCAACCAACTTTCCGGCATCCTGTTCTTTCTTAATGTAATTCATTTTGTCTTCCGGCTTTGCTTCGGCTATATAGTCGTCTACACCCGCTTTCTCGGCAATATATTTTGCAGTCAACGGATTATCTCCCGTCACCATCACGGTTTTAACACCCATCTTGCGTAAACGCTCAAAACGTTCCTGAATACCCGGTTTGATAATATCCTGCAATTCGATCACACCGATAATGAAGTTATCTTGGGAGACAACAAGCGGAGTACCGCCATTGCTGGTAATATTCCGTACCAGATCGGCCACTTCTTCCGGATATTGATTGCCAGCAGCTTCACTCATCTTACGGATTGCATCAAAGGCACCTTTGCGGATGCGGGTTCCGTCTTTTAAATCGACGCCGGAGCATTTGGTCTCAGCAGTAAATTTAATCATTCGCGAACCGGAAGTACTTAAATCCCGTATACGAATCCCTTTCTCACGTCCGAGTTCAACAATAGACTTACCTTCCGGAGTTTCATCTGACAAAGACGCCATCAGGCAGGCTCGAACAAAGGATAGTTTATCTATTCCGGATACAGGATAAAACTGGGTTGCCTTACGATTGCCGATCGTAATAGTTCCGGTTTTATCAAGAAGCAAAGTATCTATATCGCCGGCCGTTTCGACAGCTTTGCCCGATTTGGTAATAACATTGGCACGAAGGGCGCGATCCATCCCCGCAATACCGATAGCCGAGAGCAAACCGCCGATAGTTGTCGGTATCAGACAAACAAACAGAGAAATAAAAGCAGCTACCGTAATTGCCGTACCAGAATAATCGGCAAAAGGTTTAAGAGTTGCGCATACAATAACAAACACCAGTGTAAAGCCGGCCAAAAGAATTGTCAGTGCAATTTCGTTTGGAGTCTTTTTACGTGAAGCACCTTCTACCAACGCTATCATCTTATCTAAGAAGCTCTCGCCCGGTTGGGTGGTAACTACTACTTTTATCTGGTCGGACAGTACTTTCGTACCGCCGGTTACGGAACTTTTATCACCTCCGGCCTCTCGAATCACAGGAGCCGATTCACCAGTTATGGCACTTTCGTCAATGGAAGCCAGACCTTCCAGAATTTCTCCGTCGATAGGAATAGTATCACCGGCTTCACAGACAAAGATATCGCCTTTCTTCAACCGGGAAGAACTGACTACTTTAATATCACTACCGATAAGCAGCCTGGCTGGTGTTTCTTCGCGGGTCTTACGCAAACTATCGGCCTGTGCCTTACCGCGTGCTTCGGCAATAGCCTCGGCGAAATTGGCAAACAACAACGTAACAAACAAAACGAGAAACACCAACAGATTGTAACCAAACGAACCTTGATCCTGAGCACCGGTTGCAGCAGCCCAGATTGTAACAATGAACATTACAAAGGTCACAATCTCCACAATAAACATAATCGGATTACGAAACATCGTGCGTGGATTCAACTTAACGAACGATTGCTTTAAGCTTTCTATGACGAGCTCCTTTGGAAACAAAGAAGCGGATTTATTACTTTTCATGAATTATCAATTATAAATTATGAATTACAACGAGAAATACTCGGCGATCGGGCCTAATGATAATGCAGGGAAGAAGGACAAAGCAGCTACAATCACGATAACGCAGAATGTCATCACGGCAAATGTACCTGTGTCTGTCTTTAATGTGCCAGCACTTTCGGGGATGAATTTTTTCTGAGCCAGCAATCCGGCAATAGCAACCTGACCGATAATCGGCAAATAGCGCGAAATAATTAATGCCAGACCACAGGTAAAGTTCCAGAACCAGGTATTATCGCCCAAACCTTCAAAACCGGAACCATTGTTAGCGGACGAAGATGTATATTCATAAAGCATCTCGCTAAAACCGTGGTATCCCGGATTGTTCAACCAGCCGCCTTCCGCTTCCACAATACCGGGATGATGCGCATAAATATAACTTGACAAGGCTGTAAAGAATAAAATTACAAATGGATGAGCAAGTGCCACGATAGTAGCAATCTTCATTTCCCGGGCTTCTATCTTCTTTCCCAGAAATTCAGGAGTACGTCCTACCATCAGCCCGCTAATAAACACAGCTATAATAAGGAACGTATAATAATTAAGAAAACCAACGCCTACACCACCAAACCAAGTATTGATCTGCATATTCAACATAGCAACCATTCCACTAAGCGGCGTCAGGCTGTCGTGCATACCATTTACCGAACCGTTAGAAGTGACCGTAGTCGTTACCGACCATAAAGCAGTGGCAGCCGCCCCGATTCGTGTTTCTTTCCCTTCCATCGAACCACACCGTTGGTCAATCGTCATTTCACTAATCTTCGGATTACCGTTCATTTCCTGATATACATTAAGGCAAACGCCCGCCAGATAAGCAAACAGCATCACGCCAAAGATAGAATAAGCCAGTTTTTTACGTTTCAGATAAAAACCCAAAGCAAAGATCATTGCCATAGGTATAATCAGTATAGACCAGCATTCCAGCATATTCGTCAGATAGGTAGGATTCTCCAACGGATGCGAAGAGTTCACGCCAAAGTAACCTCCGCCATTCGTTCCCAACTGCTTAATAGGAACAATAGCCGCTGTCGGGCCCTGCGAAACTAATTGTTCGGCACCTTCTAATGTTGCAACTTTCATCTTTCCATCAAAACCCATCGGAACACCTTGCAGGATAAGGATTAAACCAACAATCAGAGACATAGGGAACAAAATACGTGTACAGCTTATCACCAGATATTTCCAGAAATTACCAATTGTTTGTGTTGTTTTGGCTGCCATCGCCTTCATTACTCCGGCCATTGCAGCCATACCGGTTGCTGCCGTAATAAACTGAAACAGCATAATAACAAACAATTGAGTGAAGTAAGTCAAACCACTTTCGCCACTATAATGCTGCAGGTTGCAGTTTACCATAAAACTGATACAGGTATTAAACGCCTGATCGGGCGTTTGTCCCGCATTTCCGTCCGGATTCAACGGAAGGTAACCCTGTAATACCAGCAAGATCATTCCCCAAAAGAACCAGAATATATTAATAACAAGCAATGATTTGAGGAAAACCTTCCAGTTCATCTCTTCTTCGGGGTTGATTCCGCAAATCTTATACATAAACTTCTCTACCGGAGCCATAAAACGCATCCAGTCGCTTCCGTCCTTATATACTTTCGCAATATGTTTTCCCAACGGATAGCTCAATACGAGCAAGAGGACTATTTGCGCAATAACGCCCAACAATTCAGTATTCATCTTTTCGTCTTATTAGAATTAAAACTTTTCGGGTTTAACCAATACATACATCAGATACCCGAAGATTACCAAACAAAGTATAGCTAAAATCAAATACATACTTAAATCTCCTTTCTTCTAAATCTTTTCGAACCAATCAACACACTTAAAAAAGAACCAATAACAGGCAACGCCCGTCAAACACATAAATAAAAATGACAGTGAATTTTCCATGACCAAATTTCTTTTAATCTATTCATACTCTTGATTTCGCTATTCTATAAACCAAAGGCATGCCAAAAGAGGAAATAAATCCATAACATACTACAAAGCAGTATTTTACATAAAAAAGAAGGTATAAGAATTTATCTTATACCTTTTCAAAATGGAAGGGTTGGTTTTTCAAAATGAAAAAAAGAACAGAAAATTATAATCCGTATTCTTCTATTTTTCTGTATAATGTAGTAAGGCCTATACCTAGCAGGCGTGAAGTTTCGGTTTTATTACCATTCGTATATTTAAGGACTTTCGAAATGTGCATTTTTTCCATTCCACTCAGGTCAAAACCCGAATAATTATCTGCAGAAGCAGCTTCCGGATGGAGCATATATAAAGGTAGAGTATCGATAGTCAGGACATCTCCATCAGCTATAATAAGACTACGTTCTATTACATTGCGCAGTTCACGAACATTTCCTTTCCAGGGATGAAGCTTTAAGGCGTTAATATATTCGGAAGAAACCCTCATCTGCTTTTTACCCATCTTTGCAGCAAATACATCAACAAACGCTTTTACATAAAGAGGAATATCGCCAGTACGATCACGTAAAGCCGGCAGATGAATCTGGAAAACCGACAGGCGATAGAAAAGATCCTCACGAAAATTATTATTAGCAATTTCTTTGGCTAAGTCCCGATTTGTAGCAGCAATAACACGGACATCAACCTTGATTGGTTTAGTATCCCCGATCTTCAGAAATTCTCCGGTCTCCAGAATACGCAATAATTTAGCTTGCAAATCAAAAGCCATCTCTCCTATTTCATCAAGAAATATCGTACCTCCGGATGCTTCTTCAAACAAGCCTTTTGTCTCCTTCAAAGCTCCTGTGAATGCCCCAGCCTTATGACCAAACATCTCGCTTTCCAAAAGATCACGGCTGAAAGAAGAACAGTTGACCGCAACAAAAGCCTTTCCTTGACGATCACTGTGCCGGTGGATAGATTGGGCAAAGACCTCCTTACCCGTTCCTGTCTCGCCAGTCAGCAAAACCGGAACATCTGTAGTAGCTACTTTCTGTGCCAAAGAAACAGCCTCCCGGATGGCAGGAGAATTACCAACAATCACATCAAAAGAGTATTGCTGCCCTACAGACGAAACTGTTTCTTTTTGTTGACGATAAGCTAACGAAGCTTTGTCCATTGCCTGCGCAATTAAAGGAAGAATACAGTTATTGTCATCTCCTTTTGTTATATAATTGTACGCTCCGTTCTTAATAGCCTGAACACCATCAGGTATATTGCCATGCGCCGTAAGTAAAATAACTTCCGTTAAGGGACACAGCTTCTTCAACTCCGAAACTAATTCCACACCACTTCCATCCGGTAGCCGCACGTCGCACAACACCACTTCCGGTGTATACTGCTCAAGCTGCTTCAAACCGGTTTTACAGGAAGAAGCCTGATAAACTTCATATCCTTCCAGCCCGATAATACGTGACAGTAAACTCAGTATCTGCTTCTCGTCATCAATAATAAGTACTTTCCCCATCTTCTGATACTATGTCAACTTTCCAACAGAATTTTCAAAGTGCAATATTCGATAAAAATCCGAACATATGCAAAGAATTCTTTTCCGAATAAGCAGACACAATCCATCTCTCATAAAAACAGCATAGCATTCTATAATTCGTTTATATTCATACGGCCTATTCTTTAATTATGTTTACGGAAAACAAATAAACTAAACAATATGCATGTAAAATGTAATAAATATTACATTCGCTAAATTTTATTTGTCATTATGAAGAAAGCAGTAATCGTAGCAGCCTCAACACTGTTGGTTTGCACTTCCTGCGTTACAAAAGGGAAGTATTTATTAGCCGAAAACGGTCGTCTGGAAGCTATCGGACGTGCCGAAGCTTTAAAGGAACAACTTGGTAAATGCGGTGACGACAATACCCAGTTATCTGCCCGTCTGAATGAATTGTTGCGCGACACAGCACAAATGGGACGTAACATCCGTAACTATCAGACAATGCTCAATGCCAATATGGGCGAACAGGATAAATTAAATTCGCTTCTTAGTGAAAAGATGAGTGAATTAGACAAGCGCGAACGTACCATCAACGAACTGCAGGATTTGATCCATGCCCAGAACGAGAAAGTACAAAACCTGTTGAATAGTGTAAAAGATGCTCTTCTGGGGTTCAGCAGCGATGAACTTACGGTTACCGAAAAAGATGGCAAAGTATATGTTGCCATGTCCGACAAACTTCTCTTCGAATCGGGCAGCGCCAAAGTAGACAAACGCGGTAAAGAAGCACTGGCTAAATTGGCAGAAGTGCTGAATAAACAGACAGACATAGATGTATATATAGAAGGCCATACGGATAGTAAGCCAATCAACACTGCCCAATTCAAAGACAACTGGGACTTGAGTGTGATCCGTGCAACTTCCGTTGTCCGCATACTTACCAAAGATTATGGTGTGAACCCGTTGCAAATACAACCCAGCGGCCGGGGAGAATTTATGCCTGTAGCCGACAATGAAACAGCTGACGGCCGCAGTAAGAACCGCCGTACGGAAATCATCATGGCTCCGAAGTTGAACAAACTGCTGGAGATACTGAAATAACGGATGAAAGCTATACTTGGAATATCTGCATACTACCACGATAGTGCCGCTGCTTTACTAATAGACGGTGAGGTAATAGCCGCAGCACAGGAAGAACGCTTTACACGTACCAAACATGATTCTTCCTTTCCTCATCATGCCATAAAATATGTATTGGAAGAGGCTGGAATAAACGGTACTGATATTTCATATGTAGCATTCTATGAAAAACCATTCATCAAGTTTGAACGGTTACTGGAAACATACCACGCCTTCGCTCCGAAAGGTTTCCGTAATTTCGCCAAAGCTATGCCTGTATGGGTAAAGGAAAAGCTTTACATGAAACGTATCCTGTGTGAAGAGCTTCTGAAACAAGAAATAGACACACAAATACTATTTCCGGAACATCACTTATCGCATGCGGCAAGTGCTTTCTATCCGTCTCCTTTTGACAAAGCAGCTATCCTGACAGTAGACGGTGTTGGCGAATGGGCGACCACAACAATCAGTATTGGCGAAGGCAAAGAGATCAGGTTACTTCGCGAACTTCAGTTTCCGCATTCTCTCGGACTGCTTTATTCAGCATTCACCTATTACTGTGGATTCAAAGTGAACAGCGGAGAATATAAACTGATGGGATTGGCACCTTATGGCACCCTTTCATCCCAAACACAGGAATACATCCGGATTATAAAAGAAAGTCTGATAGACATCCGCCAAGATGGTTCCTTCCTGCTTAACATGGATTACTTCGACTATGCCACAGGATTAAAGATGACTCAAAACAGTAAATGGGAAAAGCTTTTCGGATTTCCACCCCGGAAGCCGGAGGAGGAATTATCTCAGAAATACATGGATTTGGCTTATGCCATCCAGTCTGTCACTGAGGAAGTATTGCTGCGGCTTATTGAAACCACAAAACAATTGACACAATGTGCCAACCTTGTGCTGGCCGGAGGCGTTGCTCTGAATTGCGTAGCCAACGGAAAGATAGAACGCAGCAATCTGTTCAACAAAATATGGATTCAACCGGCAGCTGGAGATGCCGGGGGCGCTCTAGGTGCCGCTTACGCAACCTGGCACACTTACCTAAAAGAAGAACGAACCGTACACACACCCGACAGTATGTCCGGTTCTTATCTGGGGCCATGCTTTACCGACGCGTCTGTCCAGGCATTTATGCGAAAGAAAAACGCGCAAGGCATAAGGCTGGACAACGATACATTATATAATAAGGTAGCCTCGCTGCTTAACGACGGAATGATTGTAGGCTGGTTCCAGGGAAGAATGGAATTCGGACCAAGAGCATTGGGAAACCGTTCCATCCTGGCCGATCCTAGAAACACCAGCATGCAAAAAATGCTGAATCTCGAGATAAAGTTCAGGGAAAGTTTCCGTCCCTTCGCCCCCAGTGTCTTAGAAGAAGATGTCTCCAAATACTTTGACATGAGCGAAACCTCGCCTTATATGCTTAAAGTAGCAAATCTATCCGTAAGCCACAGATTACCACTACCCTATGATTATGAGGCTTTGCCTTATTTAGAAAAGCTCTACGTAAACCGCTCGTCGCTGCAAGCTATAACACATGTAGACTTCAGTGCCCGTGTCCAGACAGTATCGATGCAAACCAATCCGCGTTATTATTCTTTGTTGAACGCTTTCAAGAAACTGACGGGTTGCAGCGTTCTTGTAAACACAAGCTTCAATGTCAGAGGCGAACCTATCGTTTGTACGCCCGATGACGCCTATTGCTGCTTTATGAGTACGGGAATGAATTACCTGGTCATTGGCAACTGGCTTTTCGCCAAACAGGATCAACCGGAAGAAAACATCAAGTCCGTTCCAATGGAATGGACGGATTAGAAGACAAAAAAGGATGCTTCAAACCGAGGCATCCTTTCTACACATCCAACTTTTTCGTTTTAATCTAATTTCAGTACAGCAAGGAATGCTTTTTGGGGCACTTCCACTGTTCCGATTTGTTTCATACGTTTCTTTCCCTCTTTCTGTTTTTCCAACAGTTTCCGTTTACGCGAAATATCACCACCGTAACATTTAGCCGTAACATCTTTACGGACAGCCTTTATGGTTTCACGGGCAATAATCTTAGCTCCAATAGCAGCTTGAATTGCAATATCGAACTGCTGGCGCGGAATAAGCTCTTTCAGCTTCTCACACATGCGACGTCCAAAGGCTACACTATTATCTACATGTGTAAGTGTAGACAAGGCATCTACCGGTTCGCCATTCAGCAGTATATCCAACTTTGCCAACTTACTGGGGCGAAAATCATGTATATGGTAATCGAATGAGGCATACCCTTTGGAAATACTTTTCAGCTTATCATAAAAATCAATCACAATTTCGCCCAAAGGCAGATCGTAGTGAATCTCGACACGATCACCGGAAATATACTCCTGTTTAAGCAATATACCACGTTTACCCAGGCAAAGTGTCATGATCGGACCAATGTAGGTCGTATTAGTTATGACGGAAGCACGGATAAACGGTTCTTCTATATGGTCAATCAACGTAGGATCGGGCAAACCGCTCGGATTGTGCACTTCGATACATTCGTCTTTCTTTGTATAGACCTTATAAGATACGTTCGGAACTGTTGTGATAACATCCATATTAAACTCGCGATCCAGACGTTCCTGCACGATCTCCATGTGCAACAAACCCAGGAAACCGCAACGGAATCCAAAGCCTAATGCAGCAGAACTTTCCGGTTGGAAGGTAAGGGAGGCATCATTCAACTGTAACTTTTCCAACGACGCACGCAAGTTTTCAAAGTCTTCCGTTTCGATAGGATAAACACCGGCAAACACCATCGGCTTTACCTCTTCGAAACCGGCAATTGCTTCTTTTGCGGGTCTGTCCACGTGCGTAATAGTATCACCTACACGAACTTCCCGGGAAGTCTTTATACCGGAAATTATATAACCTACGTCGCCAGTACGGATTTCACTACGGGGAGACATATCCAGCTTCAATACCCCAACTTCGTCGGCATCATATTCCTTGCCGGTAGCAATAAACTTGACATGATCACCTTTACGTATCACCCCGTTTACCACCTTGAAATAAGCAATAATACCGCGGAAAGAATTAAACACGGAGTCGAAAATAAGACACTGCAACGGAGCTTCGGGATCCCCTTTCGGAGCCGGAACTTTTTCTATAATCGTATCAAGTATCTCGAAAACACCCTCTCCTGTTTTACCACTGGCACGCAGAATGTCTGTCCGAGGGCAGCCCAGCAGCTCTACGATCTGATCTTCCACTTCTTCCGGCATAGCACTCGGCAAGTCAATCTTATTCATCACCGGAATAATCTCTAGATCATTTTCTATAGCCATATACAGGTTGGAAATGGTCTGTGCCTGAATACCCTGTGCGGCATCAATAATCAACAAAGCACCTTCGCAAGCGGCTATGGAACGAGACACTTCATACGAAAAGTCTACGTGTCCCGGAGTATCGATAAGGTTCAGTATATATTCTTCCCCCTTATAATTATACTTCATCTGGATAGCATGGCTTTTAATCGTGATACCACGTTCACGCTCCAGATCCATATCATCAAGAACCTGTGCTTGCAAGTCTTTACCCTCTACAGTTTTGGTGTACTCAAGCAAACGGTCAGCCAAGGTACTTTTACCATGGTCTATATGAGCAATAATACAGAAATTGCGGATATTCTTCATCTTTACACCGTAATTTATTTATTTCTAGAACAGAAACACCTCCGGTAAAGATCATCTTACTACAAGATATCATCTTACGGATGTATGTTTTGCGGTACAAATATACTGTTTTTTTTGGCTCTCTCATAAATATGAAAGAAACGTTCGGCAATACAGCAGTTCTGCAAACAGGATATGCAGCATAAAGGCACGTTCACGGCATAACCCCGTATATACTGCCTACACTCCCTCTTTGTCTTAGCCTCGTCCGGCGTCCCGCCCTCCCCCTGTCAGACCAATCTCCCTAAGTAGGGGGAAATAATCTCCCTAGGTAAGGAGAAAAGATCCCCCTAGGTAGAGGGAAAGTATCTCCCTAGGTAGGGAGATTGGTCTGACAGGGGAATGTAATAGGTTTCTCTGCGCGTAGTCTGCGTAATATGCGCAGTATGCGTTCCTTAATTCCGACTTTTGACACACATTCTTCTATTAAATAGACAAGCAATTGTTTGTTGTTGAAAGAAAAATAATACTTTTGGCATACCATTTGTTGTTAATAGATTATGACAATACAAGAAATAAACAAAGCATACAACCGCATCATTGGTTCATTGGATAGCAGAGAGTTGAAGAATGCTTTCGATTTCCTGCAAGGATTTATAGCCGGCAGTCGTGAATATTCTTTTCAGGATAAATTAGACGAAGCACAGGAGACATACAGATACATGCTTCGCTACCGGGGTGAAGGCGCCAAAGATCCGATGCAGGAACAGATATATAACAATCTGGTAGCTTCGGCATACGAATTGGCAGACTTGGTGAAACATAAAGCATTGGCCATCGAATCGCCTCTGGTTTATTACAGCCATCGACGTAATCTGCAAACCCAGCAGCAGATGAGCTATACCAATCTGCACAGCATGCTATCTACTCCGGTTGGAATAGTAAAAGAGGAAGTACGGTTTGAAGCCGGGCTGATTGTTCTTTTCCACAAGATATGGGTTTCAAACCCTCTTACGGCAGAAGAAGTAGCAGGCATACAAGACATATTGACAGACACCGCTTTGCCTACCAGTGTGGGTGCACAGACGGTGTCTGCCTTAATGCTCGGGTTACAAATGGCCTTTGATAAAGAAAAGCTCATGTTGCTTTTCGATGCTGCATCGTTGGACAATGAAGAAATACGTGTCCGTGCCCTGATCGGCATTTTGCTCACTTTATGTAAATACAGGAAACGCACAGCGTTATATCCGCAGATAGCAAACAGGCTAGCTGCACTGGACGAAAAAACACCCAACCTCACCAAGGCAATCCGTACGATTATCCTACGGTTTATCCTGGCCAGAGAAACGGAAAAGATTACCCGTAAACTGCAAGACGAGATCATCCCTGAAATGATGAAACTAAGTCCTAAGATCAGCAAGAAGATCAATCTGAAAGATTTTAACCCCGAACAACTCGGAGACGAGATGAATCCGGAATGGCAAGAGATGAGTTCGCTAGGTAAGAAGATGGAAGAATTCAGCGAACTACAACAGGAAGGAGCCGATGTGATGCATTCTACGTTTGTTCATCTGAAGAACTTCCCGTTTTTCAGGGAACTAAGCAACTGGTTTATGCCGTTTACCACATCACACACAGCATTTGGAGACCGTTTTAACAAAGACAGTGCCGAAAAACAAATGCTCGACACGATGACTACTGCCGGATTTATGTGTAACTCGGACAAGTATTCGTTTTATTTCAGCATGATGCAACTGCCGGAAGCACACCGTAGCATGATGATGAATCAATTTGACAGCCAGGCCAACGAAATGATACAACAAAGCAAAGAAGAGCTGATCAGTAAAAGAGGCAAAGAGGAAATAATTACAGGACAGTACATTCAGGATTTGTACCGTTTCTTCAAACTATACCCCAGTCATCTCGATTTTGAAGACATATTTACCTCTCCGATCGATTTCCATAATCTTCCGATACTGCAACCCTACATCTCGGACGAAGAAAGCCTGACTACCATTGCGGAATATTACCTCCGCAAGAATTACTTCTCCGATGCCCTGATTATTTACAACCGTTTATCGGAGCATATTCAAGGTAGCGACATCCTATTCCAGAAAATAGGCTATTGCAAACAAATGGGCGGAGATATAGAAGGGGCATTGGAAGCCTACCTTCGTGCCGACCTGCTCAATACGGAAAGCAAATGGGTGATCCGGAGAATTGCAGGCTGCTACCGCACATTGAAACAACCGGAAGAAGCATTGAAGTATTATCGTCGCTACGAAACGCTTAGCCCGGATAACTTATCTGCCCAGATCAGCATAGGACATTGTTATCTGGAACTGAAGAATTACAACGAAGCATTAAAATACTATTTCAAGGTAGATTATCTGGACAACAAAAGCCATAAGGCATGGCGGCCGATAGCCTGGTGCTCGTTTCTGACAGGAAAATATGACCAGGCACGCAATTATTACAAGAAGATAACGGACAGCCAGCCCGATACGCAAGACTATCTGAATGCCGGTCATACCGAATGGGCTCTGCAAAATATCAAAGGGGCACTCTCTTACTATAAGCAGGCCATAGAAGCCGATGATTACGACTTCAATAAATTCCGGGAACAGTTTATCCAGGACATTCCGGACCTGCTTGTTGCCGGCATCGAAGAAAATGAAGTTCCTCTTATGCTAGACCAACTTCAATATACACTAGACGATACATCAAACAGATAAGCAGCAAACATGGAAGCTGTCTCCGGTAAGTTCCTTTCGGGTCGCCATAAGGCCACTTATCATTCCAAAGTGTTTGGAGTTATAGCTCCGGATACTTTGGACAAAAAAGACTTGTTGGACAGCCCCTTCTTTTGTACTTTTGTAACATAAATCAATAAAGAAAATGGAAACCTCAAAAGTTTACTTCACCAACTTACGCACTACGCCGTCAAGCAACCTGCTCGACAAGATGGAGCGCCTTGTTAAACGTGCCGGCATTGAGAAAATCGATTTTAAAGACCAATTTGTAGCCATTAAAATCCACTTTGGAGAGCCTGGCAACCTGGCTTATATCCGCCCTAATTATGCAGCCCGTATGGCAAACTTGCTTCGCAGTTTGGGAGCCAGACCTTTTTTGACCGACTGCAATACGCTATATTCCGGACGCCGCTCCAACGCCGTTGATCACCTAAGGAGTGCCATGGAAAACGGGTTTAATCCTATCTCCGCCCAATGCGATGTAATCATTGCCGATGGCCTGAAAGGAACCGACTGCCGGGAAATCGAAATAAACGGCGAGTACTGCCCGGCACCTAAAATAGGTACAGCCATTGTTGATGCCGATATTGTTCTTTCCATGAATCACTTTAAAGGACACGAACAAAGCGGCTTTGGCGGTGCATTGAAAAATCTGGGAATGGGATGTGCCAGTGTAGCCGGGAAGCTTGAACTACACGGTAATTCGCAACCTGTAATAGACATCGAAAAATGTAAAGGATGCAACATCTGTGTAAAACATTGCGCACATGATGCCATACACCTGAATGATAACCGCAAAGCTGTTATCGATTATGACAAATGTGTAGGTTGCGGACAGTGCGTGGCACTTTGCCAATACGAAGGGGCTGTTCTGGCTTCGTGGGACACTTCCGAACGGCTGAATTACAAGATTGCCGAATACACAAAAGCCGTATTACTGGATAAACCTCACTTCCACGTAAGTTTCATCATGAATGTATCTCCCGAGTGCGATTGTTGGAACCACAATGATGCAGCCATAGTCCCCGATTTAGGAATTGCCGCTTCTTTCGATCCGGTAGCATTGGATAAAGCATGTGCCGATCTGGTTACCAACGCACCTGCACTGCAAACCGTAAACCGTCTCTCGGAAGCTCATCCCCATCAGCATCTGGAAGGCGAAGACAAGTTCCATTTGATCCATCCCGACACAAACTGGCAGGCAGGTTTGGAACATGCCGAAAAGCTAGGGCTAGGAACTCAACAATATGAACTTATAACCGTTTAATCATGAATCAGGATACAATCTGTGCCGTATCTACAGCACCCGGAGCCGGAGGAATAGCAGTTATTCGCGTTTCCGGCCCCGAAGCCATATCAATCTGCAACTCTATCTTTGTTCCCAGAACCAAAGGAAACAGCGTAACGGCGCAAAAAGCCTATACGCTCAGCTACGGTAGCATTTATCGTAACGGAGAGATGATTGACGATGTTTTGCTGGCATTATTCCGTAATCCGCATTCATTTACGGGAGAAGATACGGTAGAGATCACCTGTCATGGTTCTGTTTATGTACAACAACAACTACTGCAACTGCTTATCGAAAAAGGCTGTCGTTCCGCTTTGCCCGGCGAATACACACAACGTGCCTTCCTTAACGGCAAAATAGATCTTAGCCAGGCCGAAGCAGTTGCCGACCTTATTGCCTCTACTTCCGCCGGACAACATAAACTGGCAGTAAGCCAGATGCGCGGAGGATTCAGCAATGAATTAAGCAAACTTCGCAATCAGTTACTAGACTTCACATCCCTCATCGAATTGGAACTCGATTTCAGCGAAGAGGATGTAGAGTTTGCCGACCGTTCAAATCTAAAGCAACTGGCATCCGGCATTGAACAACTAATTCATAAGCTAGCCGATTCCTTTAGTGTGGGCAACGCTATAAAAAACGGTATTCCCGTAGCCATAATAGGTGAAACCAATGCAGGAAAATCTACTTTACTGAATCTTTTAGTGGGAGAAGAACGTGCCATTGTCTCCGATATACACGGCACAACCCGGGATGTGATAGAAGACACGATCAATATTTCAGGCATCAACTTCCGTTTCATTGATACCGCCGGCATCCGCGAGACCAGCGATACGATAGAAAGCCTTGGAATAGAACGAACATTCAAGAAACTGGAACAGGCTTCTATTGTTCTTTGGGTAATTGACCTAACCAGTCCGCCAGAATTAATAGAATCGCTCGCACAAGTCATCATCCCCAAAACCGAAGGCAAGCACACACTATTAATATTTAACAAATCCGACCTGCTGTCACCCGAAGCTCTGGCTGCCAAGCAGCAACTCCTGTCCAATGTTCCGGCAGAACGTCTTTACATCTCAGCCAAGCAACAAAACAATACCGAATTGCTGCAACAACAACTCCTAAAGGCCGCTTCTATCCCAGAGCTAAGCCAAAACGACGTCATCGTCACAAACGTCCGCCATTACGAAGCTCTGACAAAAGCTCATGAAGCCATTACCCGCGTCATAAACGGCCTCGACCAAAACATTTCCGGCGACTTCCTCAGCCAGGACATCCGTGAATGCATGCACTACCTGGGAGAAATAACAGGCCAAATCAGCAATGATGAAATATTAGAGAATATATTTGGTAAGTTTTGCATCGGCAAGTAAGTGGTGATTACCAACGATTAGCATATATCATCAACGATTATCAAGGCGTTCATTTTGAGCGCCTTTCTTTTTAGCCTTATAAGCGATAGTTATCGTTTATAGGGCTTATTCAGCTCATTTTTGTACCGCATTTGTTGCTCGCTTGTTGAAGACCGAAAATCCTGTGGAAAGGTAGTAGAGAAACTATACGCCATTTTACACGGTTTTACGGGAATTTACAGTAATAACGGAGAAATAAAGATGAATTAAAATGAGCAGTAACCTGAAAATTAAGCGAATTTGCGCTTGGTGCGGTAAAGAATTTATCGCCCAGAAAACAACAACGGCATGTTGTTCCAAACAATGCGCCAACTCTCTTTATAAAAAGAAGAAGCGTGATGAAGTAATCAAGGCTAACAATCAATTCGTGGAGAAGAAGATTGATGAAAAGCCTATTGAAAGAATCAAAGACAAACCATTTCTCACAATTACCGAGACCGCAATCTATCTCGGAGTAACCCGACCTACCGTTTACGGATATATTAAACGAGGGGAATTAAAGGTCACTCGATTGGGCTTCAAATACCTTTTGAAGAAAGAGGATATTGATGAGTTATTCAATAATCCGACAGAGTTCCATACTCCTACAAAAGAGAAAGCCCCTATCACCGACTTCTATACTACAACCGAAGTGAAAGAGAAATACCATGTAAACGAGTCATGGATATTTGCGGTAGCTAAGAAAAACAACATTCCTCGAACTTTCAATCGTGGCAAGACCTACTGGAGCAAGAAGCACATGGACGCTTACTTTGCAAAGAAAGCCCCGAATCCCGACATTACCGAATGGTATAGCACACAGGAAATGCAGAAGAAGTTCAGTATGACCTTATCAGCCATCTACACTTTCGTTTCCAAAAACGCCATTCCAAAGAAGAAAGAGGGTATCATGGTGTACTATTCCAAGAAGCATGTCGATATAGCCAAAGGTGTAGCAACACCCGAAGAACCGCAGTATTATACGGTAGCCGAAGCTATGGAGAAGTTCAATCTTACCCGTGACCAACTCTATCATTATGCGAAGTATCATAATATTCCAAAGGTCAAGAAGGGCAAATACACGCTTATCTCCAAACCCGAACTGGATAAGCTACTTGCAGCCCCAAAGATTGAATAAGTTATTTATCGGTGAATATTCCCACCATTGGATCACCTTATTCCTTTGCACCAAACAAATGTAAAACTCTAAATATTAATCAGTATGACACACACGTGTACAAAAGTAACAGTTCGTCAGAGAGCGATTCGGAATAATCGCATCTCCTTGTATCTGGATTATTATCCGGCAGTCCGCAACCCTGAGACTATGCAGATGAGCCGTCGAGAATACCTCGGCATCTACATCTATGCCCACCCGAAAAACGAAATGGAAAGGGAGTTCAACAACGATATGTTGAACAAGGCAGAAGCTATCCGCTGCATCAGAGTGCAGTCGCTCATCAATGAAGAGTTCGGCTTCTTGGATAAGACCAAACAGAAAGCTGACTTCCTTGCCTACTTCAAGAAGATGTGCCGAAGCAAAGACCAGAAATGGACATTTGTCTATCAGCATTTCTATAACTTCGTCAAGGGGCAATGTACCTTCGGTGAAGTGAATGTAGACTTGTGCAAGAAGTTTCGTGAATACCTGTTGAACGCCAAGCAGCTTAAACACAGCAACCGCCCTATATCCCTCAATTCAGCATCCGGCTACTACTCTACTTTTAGAGGATTGTTGAAGATTGCCTATCGGGACAAATGGTTTCGGGAGAACATCAATGATTACCTTGACAAGATAGAGCCGCAAGATGTAAAGAAGGAGTATCTGACATTAGAAGAAGTGAAGCAACTCGCTTCCACTCCTTGCGACATCCCCGTATTAAAAGCCGCTTCTCTATTCGCTTGTCTGACAGGCTTACGCATCAGTGATATTCTCAATTTACAATGGGAGGACTTTACTATCGCTCCCGACCAAGGCTATTGTCTGCGTATCAGAACACAGAAAACCCAAACGGAAGCGACACTCCCCATCAGTTACGAAGCCTACGAACTATGCGGTACGCCCGGAACAGGCAAAGTATTCAAGGACTTGAAACGGAGTATGATTAACTATCCACTGAAAAGCTGGCTCAAAAAAGCAGGAATAACGAAACCGATAACCTTCCACGGGTTTCGTCACTCGTATGCGGTCATCCAAATTTCCTTGGGTACAGATATTTACACAGTATCAAAGATGCTAACGCACAAGAACGTGTCCACAACTCAAATATATGCCGATTTAGTCAATTTCAAGAAGCGAGAAACCGCAAATAAAATATCACTCAAATAGATATAACTATGAAACGAGGAATCATAATAAACGACAGACAAGGCATCCATATTTCCGATGGCGAAGTATGGATGACCGCTTGGGAGATTGCCGACTTGTTCTATACAACAGTTGGATCAATCAATTCTCGTTTAAAAGCAATATTGAAAGCCAATGTCTTAAAGAAGTATGACATCTGCCAATGTATAAAGTTGGAAAATAGGAATAGTGCCAATGTGTATAATCTCAACATGATTATAGCTCTATCCTATCAAATAGACACTGGACATTCTGCAGCATTCAGGAGATGGTTAATAAACAAAGTTACTCATAATCAAGATTACAACATCCTGTTATATCTCAACAAAGGTACAAACCATACATTGTATTGCTAATAAACTATACCTCTATACCCTATTGATTATCTGCATTGTTTATCCCAAATGATGCAGATAATTTTTATTTTTGATATACACAAGTCTGTTGCACCAACTATTTTCATCTAAAAACAAGAAATTTGCAATACGCTTATTATTAAGCATGTAACATGATGAAAAGTGATGAAATATATCGTCAAAAGCCCATTGACAAGCAAAACTATGGATTTTCTCAAAAATTAATCCTATATATTTGCACACAAACGATTAATACAACTCACTATGGATCAGAAAAAGATAGAACAGATAACATTGCATCTGATTGTTTTTGGTACAATCATTATCATTGGTGTTTTAGCCCGTCAGACCGTACTTCACTATGGTTGGGACGAGTTCAGCAGCTACCTTATTCTTATAGTATGCTCTATTGTCATAGGAGCTATCTACCTCAATCTACAAATGGCATTCAGACAACTTCTTTCACCTACAATAGAAAAGTGCTTTATGAGATTTGAAGGCTATCGCAATAAGATTGTGGTAATTAATGCTCCAATAGAGCATCAGGAATTTATTGAAAGCACCATAGATACAGAACCTATCGTTTCCGAATCTGAACCAGAAATCGAAACTACATCTGACACCACAGAAGAAGTTTTTCTTCCCTCAATTCCTGAATCCAATGAAGAAGTAGTAGAACTTCCAAAGGAAGAAGTTCCTCCAGCCTCCATTAGCAACATCCCTATTGAGGTGCTTAATCAACCATCAGAATATGAGATTTCCCGTGCAAACGCTATGGCTGAGAAAGAACGAGCATCACAAGAGAAACTTGAAAAGGTCATTGCTTACACGAAACAAACCTTAGTTCTCTATCTTGATGAAGCTGCACTTAATCGCTTATGTGGATATGTGACAGAATATTACTTGTCAGATACTATGCCCAAAGTCGAGCAAATAAAGGTTGATGCCCAATTAAAAACCATTGACATCATGCACTTTGGTTGGAATATAGGTAAGGCATTTGGCAAGCCACGTTTGCAGACAGCCACATTTATCAAAAGGGTATTTGCTCATACCCTCCGTGATTCAGAAATATCTACCATTGAGCGTAAGATGTCGCATACGGAATCCGTATGCAAGATTAAATTAGATAGGAGAATTGCATAAAATCACCACATATAATGACAACATAAATAGTCAAAGCGAACTTGAATTTTCAATTATTGACAAATACGCTTTTATTCCTTGTAGCTTATTCTTTATAAATTCGTGCGTTGAGAACTGCTTGGATAGTATTGCTATCTTTTTTTTATAACCCAAAGGAGCAAGAAGTCGGTTATTTTGGCATATTACACCTGTTATAATAGGATTTTTAGTTTGATAATGTGTCTTTTTGTGACTGATTCTGAATCCGGACTTTTTAATGATTGCAAGGAACTGAGGTACTAGATTTTTAAAATCAACTTTAGATGACAAAGTTATATCATCAACAAACATTGAAAATTTAATATGATGCTCCTTTGCTAACTGGTCAATTTCCGTACCTATGGGTTTAAATACCAAATTAGCAATTAAAGTTGAGGTTGGAACACCTTGCGGAACTTGATATTTATGAGTAGTTAGTTTAGTTAATATTCTTGCTATAGCAGGCGTACAACCCTCTCGAAGAAACATTTGAAAAACTTGCTTATGAGAAATAGATGGAAAAAATGACTTCAAGTCTGTCGTAAATATATATTTATTTCCTTGATGAAGACGAGCATTACGCACATTATTTTTCCCCCGAATACCACCATAAACATATTGAGGAATTTCAACTTGCTTTGACATAAAATCGTAAAGGTGCGTTTGAACCTCTTTTAGTTTTCCTCTAGACGAGTTTATTTGTCTAGTGGCAATTTCTCCATTACTATTCTTCTTTGGTTTGTCAGTAAACTTATTAAATTTTACTCTTTCAAAAGAATAATAGTAATCTTCTATGTGTGCCAATAAGTAATCCAACTGTCCCTTATTAACGCCCAGTATATATAGTAAATATTTTTCATTTGTTATCATCAAAAAAAGAAATTAGAGAGCTGATTATAACAATTCAAAAAAAGATTTGCACCATTCAATCAAAGGCTTCATTACATTCGATAATTGAATCAATGCCTTTATAAATTCAGCAATGGCTTTAATCCATTTTGCTATTTTTTTTATCTTCTTCTCCTGTGTTACAATCATTGGAGAACAATGGAGGGAAATTTTGTAAGCCTTCTTCCCTCTCTTTGAAGGCTTCTTCTTTTTTTTAGCCATAAGCATTTAATTTTAGTTCGGGCAATATTGCCACGTGCCTAAAATCAATATGACCTAACTAAAATATGCTTAGACATTGTCTTCCATTGTACTCTCTATTTTCACGTGCCTAAAAAATGGACACAAATTAATGAAGTAGATACGAATCTTCCATGTATCGACAATCGGAAATAATGAACGAACTATATGAGATGTTCTTGTCTCCATTCTGCCATACTTCTAAACTATATCTGCCCCATTTTACCAATGACTTGGTGCGATTACTCGCTTTAGGTTTTAGCATAATCTAGTCTCCAAAGCCTTCCTCAGTCTATCAAAGAACTAATACATTGCAAATGTAGCGAAATCTTCGCAATTATTCTACCAACTACATCAAAAAGTTATTCATCAGTTATATTTTGGTGAATGATTCCACCATTGAAACACCTGTTTCCTTTGCCATCGAACAATTAAAAACGATTGGCGTATGCAAAAAGAAACAGTAACATTTGATAAGCTGCCCGAAGCGGTAGGTTATCTGACCGAACAGGTCATCGAGTTGAAAAAGATGGTAGCAGAACTCCAGCCACCAGCATCAGACAAACACGTGTTGGTTGAAATTGAGGATGCTTGCCGTATCATCCGAAAAGCCAAGCCTACCATTTATACATTGGTACGCAAAGGGCTGCTTCCTGCCTATAAGAAAGGCAAGAAACTCTATTTCTACGAAGACGAACTTCTGGCATGGATTGAGAATGGTCGAAGAAAAACTTCCGAGCAAACATACGAAGAGATGCTTGCCAATATGCAAGACGGTGTCCGGCATAAGCCCAAATCATCTGTGAAACTTTAATAGGTGTGGCTATGGATACGTATTCTATTAATCCGGTATCTATCATTGATGAAGCGATTGATTTAAGCACAAGATTGTCCGGTACGGTATTCCCCATCAGCATATTCCCTAACAAAATCCAACGCATCATCCGTGAGGTACACGAATGCCATAACTACCCTACTGACTATATTGCCGCAGCCATCCTCACGGCCATAGCAGTTGGCATAGGCAACACGCACCTTGCCCAAATCAAGCAAGGATGGACGGAGAGCCCCATCCTGTATATGGCATTGATTGGAAGACCGGGAGCAAACAAAAGCCATCCGCTCAGCTTTGCGATGAAACCGTTTCTTGATTATGATTACAAACAGAATCAAGAATTTGAGAAAATGCTTGCCAAGTACAATGAGCTTATGAGCATGAGTCGCAAAGAACGTGCGGATAGTGGTGAAGAGCAATTCCCACAGGAACCAATTCGTAAACGCTTCTTGGTTTCGGATGTAACACCTGAAGGATTGAGCTTCATTCATGCGCAAAACAAACGTGGGCTATGCTTGTGGGCTGATGAATTGTCCGCTTGGTTCAAGAACTTCAACCGCTATAACAACGGTTCGGAAGAACAGTTCTGGCTCTCGGTATTCAGTGCCAAGACCACTATATCCGACCGCAAGAACGCCAAGAGTTCCATCTTTATCAAGCGTCCGTATATATCGGTCATTGGTACTATCCAAAAGAAAATCTTGAACGAGTTGGCTAAAGGTGAACGCTCCAGCAACGGATTTATCGACCGCATCCTGTTTGTGATGCCTAATCTGCAACAGAAAGCACGGTGGAATGACAAGGAACTGCCGGAAGATATAGAGCAAGAATGGAATGCTGTCATTGACAAGCTGATACAATCGGAGTGCAGTCTCAACGAGCATGGAGAGATTGAACCGCAAATTCTTTTCTTCTCAGAGGATGCCAAGAAACGGCTTTACGAGTGGCAGCACCATTTCTCAGAGTTGTGCGACCGGGAAACAAACGACACCATTGTGAGTATCTATTGCAAGTTGGAGATATACATCATTCGCTTCAGCCTGATTATCCAACTGGCACGATGGACTTGCGGAGAGTGCGACAAGACGTGTATCGACCTGCTGACGGTGGAGAGAGCCATAAAACTGACGGAGTATTTTAAGGAGTCCGCATTGAGCGTACAAAATATTCTGAATGAGAATGCCCTCAACAGTCAGCAACAGGCGATAGTCAATCTGCTGCCTCCTTCCTTTACAACTGCCCAAGCGATACAGGTAGCCGAGCAAAACGGAATGAAGGAACGGACATTTCAACGCTTTCTCAATGACAATATCGGAACACTGTTCCGCAAAGAGAAGCATGGAGAATATTCAAAAATTAACCCGTGACATTTTTGTCGGTTTTGACACTTTCCAAGTGAAAACGACAATAACGACAGAAGTGACACTTATAAAAAGAAACATACAATGAGTACACATAGATTCATATTAGAACCCTACAAGGGTGTCAGCACCCGGCATACTTGCCCGAACTGCCACCGTAAAAGATGTTTTTCCAAGTACATTGATACTGATAAACAAATCCAGTTCCCTGATTACGTTGGGCGTTGCGACCACGAGCAGAAATGTGGGTATCATATCACACCCCGTGATTACTTTGAACGGAATCCTTCTGAAAAGGAAAAGTTGTCCGAGGATAACTTTCGGAGCTATACGCCCATTAAAGAAACCGAGTCAAAATCCACTTCCTACATTGATTTGGATATAGTCAGCCAGTCGTTGCAACGCTATCCCGACAACAAACTGTTTCAATTCTTATCGGCTCAATTCGGAGAGACGGAAACATTGAAACTGATGAAGAAATACAAAGTAGGTACTTCCAAGCATTGGGACGGTGCAACCGTATTTTGGCAAATGGATTATCAGAACAGAATCCGCACTGGTAAGATAATGCTTTACAATCCTGAAACTGGCAAGAGGATAAAAGAACCGTACAATCATGTCACGTGGGTACACTCCGTACTTCACAAAGACGGCTATAATTTGAAGCAATGTTTCTTCGGTGAGCATCTGCTCTCAGAAGATAAAAGCCGTCCTGTTGCATTGGTCGAGAGCGAGAAAACCGCTCTCATTGCATCCTACCACCTACCCCAATTCCTATGGATTGCATCAGGAGGAAAGAACGGTTGTTTCAATGCCAACAGCCTGTCCGTTCTTGCAGGAAGAAGCGTTGTGTTATTCCCCGATTTAGGAGCTACCGACTATTGGCAGAGCAAAATAGGGTTGATGAAAAGCTATGGAATTAAAGTACAACTGTTCGATTATCTGGAAGCCAAAGCGACCGAAAACGAACGGAAAGAGGGGTACGACATAGCCGATTATCTGTTGAAGGTACACCCCGATGAAGCCATACTTCAGCAGATGATTAAGAGGAATCCAAACTTGAAAACACTGATAGGAACACTCGATTTGAAGCTCATCAGCGTACAACGAGGCATCCCTCAGCCGAAGGTTTCACCACCTAAGAAACGGGGATTCAGACTTTGAACAAGGGAAAGGAATCGAGACTTTTTTACTGTAGCAAGTTAATGTCGGTGTATTACATTTCCCGACCACTTGCTCCTCAAAAAGTCTGAGGAGGCGGCTCCCGATGGTCACAAATTATTCACTAAAAGCTATTCAAAATGGAAAAGAAACATACGATAACACTCCGTCTGTCTTACGACCAATTCGCATGGCTCGGTGCGCTTTGCAGACGGAGCAAACAGACCCAAAGCGCAGTCATCCGTTCGCTCATTGAGAGCGGAACGGTACGTGAGCGAATCACGAAAGAGCATATCCACATCATCCGTCAGTTGATAGGTGAAAGTACCAATCTCAACCAGTTGGCGAAGCAGGCAAATACCTACGGATTCTTTGCCGTTGCCAAAAGATGCGAGGAGATGTCGCAGCGTATTAACCAACTTATAAAACAACTGAAAGATGATAGGTAAACAAACCAAAGGGACATCGTTCGGCGGCTGTGTCCGCTATGTCCTCAAAGAGGAGAAATCCAAATTGCTGGAAGCTGCCGGAGTGGATGGTACGCCCGAACAGATGGCAGAGCAATTTGAATTACAAGCGTTGCTCAATGACAAGGTAAAGAATATTGTCGGACACACCTCGCTCAATTTCTCTCCTGAAGACAGCGAACACTTGAAGTCTGACGATGCGTTGATGTTGCAAATCGCCCACGACTACATGAAACTGATGGGCATCGAAAACACGCAGTACATCATCGCCCGGCATATCGACCGTGAGCATCCACATTGTCACATCGTTTTCAATCGGGTGGATAATGACGGTAAGACGATTAGCGACAAGAACGACTTCCGCAGAAATGAAAAGGCGTGTAAGATGCTGACGGCAAAATACCGCTTGCACTTTGCCAATGGCAAGGACCATATCAAGGAGGAACGCTTGCACCCATACGACCGGGCAAAGCATGAGATATACAAAGTGTTGAAAGAGGAACTGCCCAAAGCTCAAAGTTGGGATGAACTGAAAGAAGCCCTTGCCGACCGTGGCATTGATATGAAATTCAAGGTCAGCCGGACTACAAGAGAAATACAGGGTGTCAAGTTTGAGTACAACGGCTTTTCTTTCTCCGGCTCAAAAGTCTGCCGGGAGTTCAGCTATTTGAATATCGACAACCGACTGGAGCAAAAAGCTTGTGCTTCTTCATGTGAATACCATAAACAAGGATTCACGCATAAAGATGAAGAGTTACAGCAAAACGTATCCCATTCCGACAATGGTTCAAGCATCGGTCTTGGTTTGTTGAATGGCAGTTCCTCCTATGATGCCACTGCCGCAGAGGAAGCCGAGTTCAATCGCCTGATGAAAAAGAAAAAGGCTAAGCGCAAGCGAGGCTTTCATTTATAATTCACTATTTATTAACTTTTTAAACTCAATCAATTATGTTACAAAACGATTTAATTCTTGATTTCAATCTCTACTTGTGTGAAAAATTCGGCTACAGAAACAGTTGTTGCGTGATGCAAAATGCCAATGGCTTTTGCGTGGACATCCGTGAGCGTGATTTAGACTGCTACATCCGCTTTTGGGAGTACAGCAACAGAAGAGGCAACTTCCCAGACTGGTCTATCATCATCGTGCGCAGTAACTTCAAGAAGAACCAAGCCGAAAACCTGAAAGACTTGGCTCGTTTCTTCAAAGAGTATATGCTACGCTACGGTTACAAATACCTCTGTACAGAAGGTGATGACTACAAGTATTATCAGACACTTGGTTTAAAGCTTATCTATCGAGGAATCTTTGACCAAAACAATTACGGATTGCCGATGAAAGACTTGAATGTCTGATACATCGTTTAGAATTAAGGAGGGGATTTTTCCTCTCCTTATTCTAACATCTTTCTTATTTGCTTATCAAAATCAGAATCAATCCGTTGGGTTTTATTGAAAATATCGTATTCGCTTTCAGCCTTTGCCTTGGCTTGTGCTGCAGAAATGCGCCCTTTGTCTGGCAATATCTGATATTTGCGGAAAGTCAGGAACTCATTGACACTGGCTGCAAACTGATTCATGTTGAACGTATTTTCACGTTCTATGAGATCTTCAATATAGTCGAAATATCCCGTTACTGCTCGTTCCAACCGTCGGATTTCATTCTCCTGCAAATAGTTTTTGGCTATTGATACATCCGATTTCAAGATACGCCCATCAGGTGCATTCTTCCATGTGGTCAGTCCCATGTGTTCTTGGGTATGGTCTGCCTTTGTATAGATGATTTCAGCAGCCGTTTGCCCGGTAATAGCATAGTGAAAACGGTTCTGTATCATGGCATAAAAATCGTGTGTTGTAGGCGAGTTCTTGTCATAGTCGATACTACACTCTGCATATATATCAGTGATCTGTTGCCAAATACGTCGTTCACTGGTACGGATAGAACGTACCCTTTCAAGCAATTCACGGAAATAGTCTTTTCCGAATACTGCCGTTCCCTGCTTTAATCGGTCATCATCAAGTACAAATCCTTTCTTGATATACTCATTGAGAATCTTGGTAGCCCATTGACGAAAGCGAGTGGCTTGAAGCGAATTTACACGATAACCAACTGAGATAACAGCATCAAGATTGTAAAATTGCGTATTATATATTTTGCCATCTTCGGCAGTATGTGCAAATTTTGCACATACTGAATCCTGCTGTAACTCTGATGACTCGAATATATTTTTGAGATGCTTGGAAACGACAGTTCTATCCACGCTAAAAAGTTGAGCCATCGCCTTTTGTGTACACCAAAGGGTTTCATCTCTGATGATTACCTGCACCTTGCCATTCTCTTCTGGAAGATTGTATAATATAAATTGTATCTCTTGCGACATAATAATATATATATATAGTTACGATCTATAGCAAACAATCAACTTTTACGTAATTCGTCATATTCCTTTTTCAATTTATATAACTCTGAATTTTCGTCTGCTATTTCACTTCTATAGTTTTTATAATATTGAAGAATCTGCAATAATTTAGGATTATTCGTTAAATCTTCAATATGATTAAAATCGTTTTTGAATATAATTGGATACAATATATCACGTTCTTCATTAGTCAATGTAGACATTTCGTTTCTCCATTTTTGAGTATAACCCAAGTGTTCAAAGAAAAAACGGAATAGTAAAAATGTTTCAGGCATTATTAACAACTCCATAAATTCATCTTCGTTTTTACCAAACGCTTTCTCAAAGAATGATACACCTCGTCCAATTTTCCCCTTTGTTGCATTTAAAATAGCTTGTACTGCACGTATGTATTTACGATTCCAATGTTTGCCAATATAATCTCGATCATGGCTATGCTCATCTCTGATTGGATGATATTTCATCGGAAATGAATAAATACTAACATTTAATTCTTCGCATAAGTCAACATTTATCCGCATTCTATGGTAAAGATCTATTGGCTTCTCTTTGAAGTTGTAAAGAAGATAATTAGAGAAATCTTTAATACCATATTTTACGCTCATTTTTAATGCACTTGTATATGCTCTTTCCGTTTTGATATCATCAAATGCAATACGTAATGGACGAACAGGAATTTGCGCCAACAAAGAGACAATTTCATCCGTAAACAACCTTGCATCTACGCCTTGGTTGAAATCAATATAACGATTGCGTCCTTTCTGATTTGCATATTTCTTTTCAAAATATGGTGCAAAATTTTTGTAAGTCCGAATTAACGCATCTTTAGTACAGGTTATAGGATGCAACAAACCATTTTCTTCTCTCAATCGATAGATGTGCGTTCTGACCTCCTCATTAAGACGTTTCATCTCATTAATATCTTTAAGGAGCTTCCAGCATTTTCGAATATATCCACGGTCATTCATTCCTAAACGAAGATTACGAATTGCTATCTCATATTGGTTAGGCTCAATATATTTTGCACCTGGAATAAATCCACATGAACGAATATCCGTAATAATTGTAGACAAATCTTTTGATGCAAGCACATTATTATCCATCAACAAAAGATTCTGTTGATCACCGTACAATCTTCTTGTTCGTTCTATTCTATCTTTCAGAGGGAGGTATGGCTGAAACTGTGGTTCCAAAATCGGTACTGCGCAAAATGGACATTTACGAATACAGCCACGTGTTGCGTAGCTAAAAAATGCCCTACCATCTACATATTCATAATCTATTTCTTCTAGTATAGAGTAATCCAAAGGTAATTCGTCAATTACATATGGATTGTCATCATCAATATCCTTATAAGGAGTATGAAGTGTTCCACAATGGGGTTTTATACCTGTTGCATTTTCTATTTCCTTGGGTTGAATAGATGCCAATACCCCACCTACCATGATATTTTTCACATCCTTAACCAATCCCTTCGCAAAAAGAATAGTCTCAATAGTTATATCCCAGTAGAATGTAAATAATGTGGTAACACCTATCCAATCCCACTTAGGATTTTTAAGATATTCCTTCTTGTGATAATAATCTTTGTAATAGTCAACCCATGGAGCCAATAAGATATCATAAGCAGAGTCTTCAAGTCCTATTTTATCTATATCTGTTTTTCTACGATACTTAATATAGGTAGCAATCTTATCTGAACGTAACTTCCAGTTAATAGTATTATCCATTTGATTGAGTTTTTCAACACAATCATTTGTTATATCATTAATTAAAAATTCTTTCAAGTCCCCCTTATAAAAAACAACATTATCACCTCTTAAACGGAAATATGTAGCTAGCTTCATTAAACCAATAGGCGGAAACTTGTTTTTATAATTAGGCTCTAATAAGAGTATATTCCTATTCATTTCGTTATTTGGTCTTCTATATTGCTAATGAGCGCTTCACGTAAGCGTTCATCAGCAATTGCATTACCGATAGCAGTGTAAATTTTGCCAATCAACTTCTTCTCGTTTTTTGAGTATCTAGAGTAGATGGGCTTATCTGTCCTATATCGGGTTTTACTTTCTTTATTTGTCTCTATAGTATTTTTTTCAGAATACTTTGCTTCTTTCTTTGGAGATGCTGGTGTCTCAAAATGCTCAAGAACAGACTTTAATGGCGAATCCTTTGAGGAAATCTTTGCCTTTACATTATCCAATTGCTTTTGAGCCTGTTCTTCTTTTTTCTCTTGCTCCTCTAAACGACGATGCAAATCATCTCGTTCTTTTTGACTAGTATAACCATTTTTTTCCTTTTCTTGAATAGTTGCCCTTAATTCTTCTCCTTTGGCGATTGTCGATGTACTTGAACGTAATTTTTGAGCATCATAACAGAGTTCTTTGAGCTTAAGAAAATCTTGCCGAATTTTTTGTTCAAACTCAATACATTCTTTGCTCTCACCAAAGTAATCTCGTCTTGAGTTCGGTATTAACCCTTTACTAAGCGCATGAATTTCGCCGAAGTAGTAAAACGAGAATCGTTGATCTTCGGTTTTAACGAAGAATTTCTTACAAATTTCTTCATCTCCAATTTGAATGTTCTCTTTACGTAAACGTATACCTCGAGCCAAATTCTTTGGCTTCATTTGCCCTTTCAAGGTAGAAATAGAATACCATCCCCAATAAATGATTGAACCATTATCATCTTTCGCCATCAAGAATTTCACATCTATGATGTCATCAACTTTTTTCTTCCCTCCATTATTGTCTTCGTAAATAGCACCAGTATATGGTTTATAAATTTGGTCATCATTGACAAAAATGTTATAAGTGTCAACCGTCAAACCATTTTCTTTTTTGAAGTCATTAATTTTTTAGCGAAAGATAAAAGATGATGAAATATCAACAGGAGCAACCATAGACAGATAATCATAGACGCTTTCTATGTCAAGCAATTCGTCAGATGATACGTCTTCCATAATTACATTAAAATAGTGTGCATCATCGCTTTCTTTTTCAGTTTCTACTTTAGTTACTTTAGAAAGAACCTCTGTTGCTTCTTCACTATTTTCACGATCATTAATAATATTCTTCAAGAGGTTTGCATCCCAAGTCATGATGGATTTAATTGGCTCTCCATAATATGAAGTCTCAAAAATTAGTTTTGAGCAATAGCCAAGCCCTCCTAAACGACCAATACCACGAAATCCCTTATCTTCACCTCGCTTTTTAGTTGAATGTGCAATATTTCGTAATATAGCCATTACCTTATCCTTGGGTATACCAGTGGCATTATCTTGAACAGATATACTTCTTTTGTCCTTATCAATTCTCACATGAATTGCCTCTTCTCCTTTTTTGAGAAGAGCACAATCAATGGCTTTATCTATCGCATCTGCTGCATTTTGAATGTATTCTCTGTAGATAAATCTACAATCTTCATACATGCCAAGAGTCAAAGATTCTATGACATCCTTACCTATTTGAGGGGCTGTATTCACCTTATCATTCATAGTATTTGTAGATTGGTAATGGAAAGTTTACGTTTAGCATAGAACGGAATACTGGATTTTGAATAATATATTCGCCTTGCTTCTGTCGAGTCAACATAGTTTTATAAACTTGTGGGACAAAACGAAAATCTTCTTTTGTTATCTCAATGGCATTTGTACGACCAAACGCTTGTGTAGCACAATTACCTTTTACTCGTTTGTGAATGTCGCTTACGAACTGTTCTGCACCAAACAAAACAATCCCCAAAGAACGACCTCGTTCAGTTATATCAAGTAGTTGACGCAAAATCGGAGATGATTTTGGCACATCATTGGAGGCATATTTATTCAACTCATCAATAAAAATCACAATTCTATCAGGTATGTCTTCGTCAGAACGCTTAGATGAGCCTAACTTGAGATTATATACGGCACGCATAACATCTCCAAAAACAAACCCTTGAGATTCTTCATCCAATTTCGCCACATCAATTACCATTATATCATTTTTCTTGATTTGGGCTATTTTATCTCTTAGACGAACACTTCTACCATCATTCCCCAATTTTTCTGTAAACATCTGGCGACATTTCTGAAAGCTTTTATTGAAAAGTCGATAGAATTTCCGCCAACTTAGAACAGAAATTTCTTTCCCTGCTCCAGCATTCTTTCCTTGACTTTGTGTCTGTTCCAAAAGAGCTTGTCTGAAATCTTCCCAACATTCAACCCCATTAAATTTTCCTCCATTGGAGATTATGAAGTTTATGATTGACTCTATTGTATCATTAGGGTCATCTACATTGGCAAACAAGAGATCTAAACATTCTTTATCTTCATCCGTTTCAAATAGATACTTATATTGAAATGCCTTTTGAGTTTGCAAACGATCTTGAATTGTTGCTTGCTTTTCGTAGGTGTAAGACGTAAAATCCTTAGAGTATGGATAATAATAACTTACTTGTTTGAAAGCAGACATTTCTAAGCCCAATATATCATAGACTTTTCGAATCTTTTCCAACTCATTTTCACGCTCATTCATTTCGTCTATTTTCAATAAATCTGTTCCCTTGACATTCATCATAACAAAAGCAACAGATTCCTTATTTCCTTTCATTGCGGTATCTTGGATTGCCTTCATTAAGAACATCGCATATGAAGTTTTTGATGCTAATCCTGAGATACCGGAAATATTCAAATGTGCACCTTCCGGCCCAATTAAAAAGTGAGAATTAAAGTTGACAGGCAAAATCTGTTCGTTTGCACCTTCATACATTTTAATGTAACCTGCCGGAATAGGATTTTTTACTTGGTCTAAACCTAGTGCCATCTTGATTTCCGCTGCTGTTGCCAAATATACTTTCTTTCCCTCTTGTACAGGAATATATACATCCTTATCATTACCAACAACCTTACACATCACATAGTTCATGCCTATGCGATCGGTGTATGATTTGGATTCAACATCTCCAAAATCACTTGAGATAAAACCAGCCAACGCACTTGGTGAATCTGTCATATGAGAAATTTCCTCAATGACTCCAAATGTTTTTGAGTTATTAATGTGCTCAACAACTACCACATCAAAAGGCTTCAATTTTAGATCTTTTTTAGTCCAAAATGTAAAGGTCTCTATTGTTGAAGGTTGCTTTTCGGTAGCAATAACCTTTCCGATTGTATCCATACTTATTAGAATAAATTCAAAAAATAATAATCACTTTTAAAGCAGCTTTTACAGTAGCATTCGGTCATATATACTGGATAAAGATGATTTGCCCATCTTGCGTCTGTACCATAACATACAGGGTTACGCTCATTAATAAGATTGGCTGTAATAGAATCTATTTCATCCGTAGATAAACCATACTCAGCCTCTTTACCGGTCATAAGCATTTTCTCCACTTTAAGAATACCAGCATATGGAGATTCAGTTTTGCTAATATCTCTGACACGAACATACCAAATTGCAAAATTTACATTGCCCCACTGTTCTCCTGGCTGCCAAAGGAACGCTGGAGTGCGATGATAAAGCGGTAATCGGGCTATTTGTCCTGCACTACTTTGGTCTTTATTGTCTTTCATCAAGTTCGGATTAAACTTTTTTGAAACCCCAATAACATGGCGATAGTTATTACGAATATGAGCTAGCTCTTTGAAATCCCCTGTTTTCATAGGTTTGTATTGGATTGAGCCATCTTTAATCAAATAGCAGTCTTGATTCAAAAGGTTTTTACTCACAAGATGTGAAACAATACGCTTTTCGCATTCTATCATCTCGTCTTGTATTTTTGCTATCCCTTTATTTTCAAAAGTTTCATGGCCTTCAAGTTTGGTCGGGTAATATAAAATTTTATCTAGTTGTACCCCTGCATTTATCATTTGTGGAAGACCATTTAGTTTATTACAAAGGTTACGGAAAAACACATAATTGTCTATTCCTTCCCCATTAGCTGTTACTGGCAAACAAAGCACCGGATATGATTCTTCATAAACATGATGAAAACTCTTAAATGTATTATCCTCATTCATATCTCTGCTACAACATGCCACAGATATTTGTCCGCTTACAATCGGGAACACTTTCTTGTCATACTGAATATCATCAACTTTATACACCCGACGAGACCCATCCAAGAAATATTTAAACAATGGCGCACCATTCATGAGAATTGCGGCTCTTTGTCGCATATTTCTTGGTTTAGGATCATGAACATCCTCAGCATACTCTTTTAAGTTAATATATTCCTTTTCCGCTTCACCATACTCAATAGCAGGCGCAGTTATTGTGTCATAGCAGTATTTGAATGAGGTAAAACAAGCCCCTTGTGTTTCTTCTGCAATATATTTCAACAATTTGCCCATATTACTTACTTTGTGGGAGTTATTAGTGTTCTCACATCAATATCCAACAAGTTTGCAATTTCCTGTAGTTGGGCAATAGATGGTTGCGACTTATTTGAACACCATCTTGAAATTGTATTCTCTGACTTACCCATTTGCTCTGCCAACCATCTATTAGTTCTTTGCTTTTCCGCAAGCACGACTTTAATCCTATTCATCACTATTTGTTGATTATTCGACACTAACATTCGATTTATACTCATTAAATTGCAAGCAAAAATACATCAAATTTTCCATATAGCCAAGAAGCCAACTTACAATCCCTGTGAAAGCCTCGTAAATCGTTCATTCAACAATTCGCAATACTTTTCTTTTAGCTCAGTACTTAGGAAAGAGTTTTGAATGACAGTCTCAAACTTAGGCAATAGCTTGACATACTTATTTATCAATCGCTCTACAATCACATTCTCTATACCCAACGTAGCTGCTGACCTGATAAAATCCTCTCTTTGAAGTTTTTTCTTCCGACCATTCAAGGTCAATGCCAACTCTTCGTCATCCTTGGGATTGATGATAGCCGCATTTAGCAAATCATAAGCAGGGGTTAAACGTATCTTATCCGCCACCTCATACAAAGAGAAGTTTTTCAAGTGCATGTCGTTATTTCCTGTCAACCAAGAGAAAAGCACCAACTCAAAGAAATTGGTAACATCCATTTTAGGTAAAGACGAGTATTTCAAAACAGCTTTGCCGACACGTTCATAACTACTTTTGTATTTGTGTTCTGTTTGCCTTTCGGTCAGTTGGCACATATCTTCCATTGCTATCTTCTCTCCGGCAGAAGTTCTGTCAATCCGACGGGTAAGATAACATAGCGTATCATCTGCCATCCGCATTAGCGTATGGGGAACCACCTCAATACGTGCCACCTCTGCAAGGTGCATAGTTAAATCCTCGACCTCAGGCATCATTTCATATTGCAAGGTCTGTGGCTTACAAATATAACCGCCCCATAGTCCGACAATAGTCAATCGCTTGCTACCCTCATGCTCATTCAAATGTAAGGATAATTTCGGCTGAACACCGGTTAAAGAGGTTTGGTCTTGAATGATTTGCAAAGCAAGTTGGTCAAGTTGTTCTGTAGTATAATCAAGAACAGGCAATGTTGTTGTCCCGAAGAACTTCTTTATGCAAGCCGTGTGCATATCCTTTTCACCCTTTAAAAGCGGACGATAACAATACAGGCAATTACACATGACTCTCCTCCTTTTCTTCTATTGGAATAACGCTTACTGCCCCGATACAATCTTTGCAGCATGTCAGCAACAACGACATCCGATCAAGAATACTGATGTCTGTATTCCGCAATGCAACATCCAACAGCCATCCTTCAGGAATCAAACCATCGAAGAATGGGAACAACACAGGACTTGTATACGCTTCCTCCTGTAAAGGCAATGTCAGGCTTACAGCCTTTGCCGTTTCCAAAGAGAGATATTCCGGCAAATAGCGGAATTCATATCCGGCATCGTTTTCTGTCAGAATACCAGCTAATTGGTCTTTATAAAATATATGGGCTTGTCTCATTGATTATTATTTTTGGGAGTGGCAACCATTTCATAATTGAAAAAGTCAAGAAGTTGATTCACTTTATCGAGACGTAGCGTTTCCTTTCCTTGTTCAAGGTCTCGCACAAAGCGCAATCCTACTCCCGACTTCAATGAAAGTTCTTCTTGTGTCAGATTATATTGTTTTCGCAACATTTTGACCGTAAAAGAAAGATTATTCATACCATTTTACTTTATACCTTTTCGGGTACAAAGTTAACACAAATATTCGATATTATATCAGTATGGGTATAATTTGTTGTTTCACCATTACAATTATATCAGACAGGGTATAATCCAAGGAAGATTGAGGCATTAATATTAAGGCTAAAAACAAGTACAGCGCATACGGTTTTACACTTTTTCCAACGAATATCACCAATTGCTCTACACTTTTTTAAGCGAATCAAACGTAAACCCTACAAAAGTTTTCAGGTTTTATGACCGATTTTCTATCATCCAACACTTTCTGGAAAATAAAAAACACACCGCAAACCACAGAAATTCCAAGAAAACCACTACCTTTGTATTCAACAAGCGATCTGTAACATGCCTGCAGAAATACCCTATCATTCAATACCTTGTATCTGATAGCGGACATTCGCAAAAAAGCTAAAAGAAAGCGGTACAACACATATATACAAAGCTATGAAATACAACGATTTGCATTTGTCCCCACATTCTGTGTATTTGTCAAAACAGAGGTTGTACCGATTAAAATGAACAGTCACTGATAATCAGTAATGTAAATATGCTGCATCGGTTTCTTCTATTTCCGATTCAAATATCTTCTTATACTGTAGAATCAGTGCTTCAAATTCCGGTAATTCCCTGATTCCGTTCAAATCGTCATCCATTTCAATGTGTGCAAAACGGCGGTATCCTTTTTCCAGTGCTGTTTGCAGAAACTTTATTGATTTTTCAAATTCACCCATTCTTGAATACAAACAGGCTGCGTCATAATAGTTACCGGCATCATCAGGTTCATTGGCAATTACCGATGCAGATAATGCGATGTACGAAGAACGGAGTGTTGAAATTCCATTTTCAAAGGAGAATGGAGTTTGTAAGGTAAAATAATCTATCAATAAATTGCCTTTGTATTTCGTATTTGATACAGGTGCATCAGATGTGTCCATTTCTTCAGTTGAAGCCACCTTTATGATGAAAAATGGCTACTTAAATTCAACAGATGTAATAGGCAAACAGAATTATATGATGGCCAATGGAAAGATAAGCGCTGGCACTGTTATCAACCTTCGATGCAGTAAATTTTGGAGGATTGGATTTGGATAATGTTAGAGCCTCTGTGGTACATAACAAACAGCACCTCTTCTATTGGGACAATCAGTCCTCAATCGTTTAGGTAGTATAGAGATTGATAATATTAAAGGAGTGCTCAAAATAACATATAAAAAGAAAGTTGAGGATAATGATGAGACAAGAAATCAATAGGTTAAAAGTGGTGTTGGCAGAGAAAAAGAGGACAAATCGTTGGCTTGCAGCTCAATTAGAAAAAAACGAAGCGACAATATCTAAATGGTGTACAAACTCAACACAGCCCAGTTTGGATGATTTAGTTGCAATCGCTAAATGTTTGGAAGTTGACACAAAGGATTTGCTTCATTCCATAACCGAATGATCAACGAAGATGCCACCCCACTTAATCGGGTGGTATCTTGCTTTATAATAGTATGGTACTCATGCAAATTATAGAAGAACAACATCCAAAAATAGGCAGAAATGATTAATTTTGTTTGCAAATCAAAAGAATAAAGATATGACTCCGCCCAAATACGAAGAATACATTTCAAAATACAATTTAAGACGATTCGTGGATGCGCATCGTCAAATATACAGCTCTGCCTTGAATGAAATTCGGTCTGGCAAGAAGCAATCGCATTGGATGTGGTATATATTTCCACAGCTTCGAGGTCTTGGGCATAGCCGCAATGCTGCTTATTACGGTATTGCAGACAGAGATGAAGCAATTATGTTTTTACACCATCCTATGTTAGGCAGAAATCTCTATGAAATCACAATGGCAATGCTTACCATTGACAGAAAATCTGCCGAAGAAATTTTAGGTGGAATAGATGCCTTGAAGTTCCGCTCATCGATGACACTTTTTGATTGTGTATGCCCTCACAATATTTTCTCTGATGCCTTACAAAAATACTACGGTAGCAAAGTTGATGAACGGACTTTGGAAATGCTGAAAACAGGAGAAATACAGAACAAACATCTTATTTCTGGCGGTATCATAGGTGCTATTATAGGAGATATAGTCAGTTCTTTTTATGAGTTCTGCAATCACAGGTCAACCAATATAGCTTTATTTACGAGGGGAACTCAGTTTACAGATGATACAGTAATGACCATTGCTGTAGCTGACTGGCTTTTGAGTGGAGTTCCATTGCAGAAAACCATGCCTGATTGGGGAAAGGAATATCCAAACAGAGGATATGGCGGTATGTTCTATGAATGGATGTTTTATAGTGAAAACAAAGAACCATACAATAGTTTCGGGAATGGTACAGGTATGCGTGTAAGCCCTTGCGGTTATTATGCCACTTCGATTGAAGAAGCACTTGACCTCGCAAAGCAATCGGCTGAAGTCACTCACAATCACCCTGAAGGGATCAAGGGTGCACAGGCTATTGCTTCTGCAATCTTCTTGGCTCGCCAGCATAAATCAAAGGATGAGATTCGGGATTATATCGAACACGCTTTTGGCTACAATTTGCATCGTAATAGTGACGAGATTCGGAAAACTTACCAATTTGATGTAACGTGTCAAGGTTCTTGTCCAGAAGCGATAATCGCATTTTTGGATAGTCAGGATTATGAATCAGCGATTCGTTTAGCTGTATCAATCGGAGGTGACAGTGATACAATCGCCTGTATGACTGGAGGTATCGCTGCAGCTTATTATGGCATACCGACATGGATGGTCAAATATGTCTCGACCGAGTATCTGCCACAAAATATGCTGGATATTATTGAAAGATTCAATGAGGTGTGTACAGAAAGATTTGACAGTGTTAAATACATGATAAATTATGTCGGATGATACGCTAATAAAGTCAATTGTAGCAACATGGAGAATTTGCAAATGGTTCTTTGGGCAAATGCTGATGTTCTACCTTACGCCATATCTTTGGGAAGATTATTATAGCACTGGGACAATAATCCTTATGTTTTTATACACGGCAGCTTATGCAATCTATTGGGAAAATATTTCTAAAGAAAAACGATTAGGGCTGCTGTGGTGTCCTTATGTTATCTATTCAGTCATAGCCGTTATACTTTGTTTGGCAATTAGCAGGTGGAGCATCCCGATATGGTTTGCCTTGTTGTTGCCGTTGTACGGCGCATTACTCGTTACGTGCTCTAAAATTCTCAGAAAATATTTCAGGAAACTCGGAAAGCAATACAAACTCGGTTGGCTTGTGAAGTATGCTGCACTTGCTGTGTTTCTTGTCTCATTGAAATCTGTTTGTGTTTCATGGGAATGCTCGCAACACGGTTCGCCCGATAGAGAGAAGGAAGATATTTTTGCGCGGAGAGATTATCTGTCGGACAAGATGATCGCTATCCCTCAAGATGTACTGAACGAAATGCCATCCTCAATTGGAGAACAGTTTCAAGGAGAATGGGCGTTATATTCGTGTTCTATGTTCTCTGCCGCTCTGGTGAATATATCCTGTTTGTATCCGGAAACAAGAACCGAGAATATCCATAACATTGACAGTCTCATTCAAATAGTCATTTCCCCAGAACTGCGCCGATATGATGCTATGCGGTGGTACGAAGATCCGCTGGAAACATTGGACGGAAACGTAAGCCACATCTCATATCTGAGTCATCTGGCTTGGATGATATGCGGCTACAAGAGGGCTGGCGGTGGTACAAAGTATGATAAACTGCTGCCCTCTCTTTGCGAAACAATGAACCGGAGGATTCTCAACAGCAAAACACTTAACCTGCCTACCTATCCAGGAGAATCCATATACGTTCCGGATATGCTTGTTGCCATTGTAGCCCTTAAACAATACGCTGATATGAACAAAGGGAAGTACCGCCCTACGGTAAGGAAATGGGTGGAAAGAGCGCAAAAACAGTGGACAGACGATAACACAGGATTGTTAGTCTCATTTCTGCAAGAAGATGGGACGCAATATGATGGCGTGCCGGTTAAAGGCTCATACTCCGCCTTAAACTGTTATTACTTGACCTATATTGATGCTGATTTTGCCAAGAAACAATATGAAACCCTAAAATCCTTATTTTGGAAAAATGGCATTGTTCCCGGATTAAAAGAATACTATAACAGAACTTGTCATTTGGGATTGGATATAGATGCCGGACCAATTCTATTTGAATTAAGTCCATCAGGAACAGCTTTTATGACAGGAGCCGCTACTTATTTCAATGATGCGGAAATACGAAACGGAATTTTGACCACAGCAGAGATTGCCGGACATACTATCCGGATCAACGGAAAACATCATTATTTTTTGGCAAACATTGCCTTGGTTGGAGAATCTATCATGTTGGCAATGCGAACACATTTCAATTAGTCTAAAAACAAAGAGGCTGACTAAAAAGTCTGAATATCTATCTGAGAATTGAATGTTTGAGAGAAACCTCCATTAGGAGTACAAACACAAAGAGGACGACTAAGACTTTTTAGTCGCCCTCCTCTTAGTTTAATAACAACTGCTTAGTTCGGCAAGTTGATTATAACAGAAGCGGTCGTATTCCTCTTTGTTCGTGCCGCTTTCGATGGTGCGGTCTATGACGTCGCCCAACTCGTCGAAACAGACTTTCTGCTGATATGCTATTCTCATTAAATAACGTGCATGAGAAATTGGTTACTTACATATAATAGTTCTCATTGTTTCTATTTTGTTACCCAGTACAGGTATTCATTGTTTATATTCTTGATAATAAATGTACTATATCATATATTTTGAGTGGAGGAAAAAAAAAGATGTCTTCGCCAAAGCCGAGCCGAACTATATCTGCCGACTTTCTTTTTTGGCTGCAAAAGACACAGAAATTCTGCTCACAAAACAGACATGATTCGAGCTCTTGCCTTACGCCACAAAAACCAACCAAAAAATCCGTAAACCAGTCTTCTATTTTGCAACCCCAATCGGCGAAATTATCCCCGATATACCTTATCTTTGCGAACCGGAGGTTTCGGAGTAAAAGAAAGCCATTTTTCTCTTTTTCCCTTCGTTTGAAGATAAACCAAGGTTAAAAACGTTAAATCTTCGATTTTTGACAAAAAAACAAGTAAATTTTTGGGCAGTCTATCTTTTAAGCCATAAATTATTGGTAGTCAACTAGTCTAATATGCTGCATCGAAATAAGATTTCACCGAATTGAGAAATAACGATCTTTGATCTCACAAACCATTTGCATACGAATAATAACAACAGCCTTCCAATCAAGCTATTATAATATATTAAAATGAAAATAATCCAGCTAACAGAAAATAAAAAACGATACTTAGACTTGCTGTTGCTTGCTGATGAACAGGAATCTATGATTGACCGTTACTTAGAATGTGGAGACATGTTTGTGCTTGATGATAATGGTGTAAAGGCTGTTTGTGTTGTCACGGATGAAGGCGGTGGTGTTTGTGAACTCAAAAACATTGCCGTAACTCCCGAATCACAACGACAGGGATATGGCAAAAGGTTTATTAAACATTTACTCTCCTACTATTCAGACAAGTACAGGCGAATGATAGTTGGTACAGGTGATGTGCCAAGTACAGTTGGTTTCTACAAAAGTTGCGGTTTTGAATACTCGCACCGCATCAAGAACTTTTTCACCGACAATTACGACCATCAGATGATTGAAGATGGTATATTACTGAAAGATATGATATATTTGAAACAAGAACTATGATTATCATAAATCCTGATAGAACAGATGCACTTATCGACGCATTGACTACTTTTTGGGAAGCATAGGTACGTGCTACACATCATTTTCTTTCCGATTATGAAACAATTTTGGCGAAGTCACCCTACTTCTCTGCCAATTGGCTTCTAACAATATCCAACCGTTATATTCCTTTAGTTCGCCTTTCGGTAAGATTCCGGCAAAAAGCAATAAAAACGACAATTTCCTCCATTCCCATTGCCCGTTGTACAACACCTCGCCGACAGAAAGTCTATCCGCTTAGTTATATTCACTTTGTACGTTATCTGAGAAAGTTAATAACCGGCACCCATTTGTTTTCCCTGCACAAAACAAAAGTTTTGTCCTAGGAAAACTTTTGTTTCTTCCTTTCGAAACTTTTATCCTCCCCTATCCCTTTACCCATTGATAGCCTGTCTGCCAAGAATCGAATACAGGTTCTTCCTCTACTCCATAACTAAGAAAAACCTGACGGATATAGTGTTGATCTTCGGGTGAAAAGGCTCTTTCTTTACGCTTAAACTGATAAAACTTATTCTTCCCATACATAGTCAACAAGCTTTGCTTGATACACTTCGCCTCATAACAAGGAATCCGGTCGAACAGGTGATCCATGCCAACAGCATTTTTCAAAGGAGTATCCACCATGAAAGCTTCACATTCGCCATCAAAACTGGTACGTGCAGGATTCACAACTGACACCGACCAAAGCTCATCGGGTATAAAACGGACGATCTGATGCCTCAAACAGTGATCCGCATTCTTGCAATCTCCGTTAAAACAATGTGCAAAACCATTCGGAATCATAGCATAATCCATTTTTTCTATCATATCTGTATTTGTTTTCAATATTACCCCAATATAACACATATCCTCTCCCAAAACAAATAAAAACAAAAAACAAGGCTAAAATGGCAGATATATGATATAAATATAATATATTTTTAACCATGTAAACTATTTGTAACGCAATCAACATATAAAACTATACCTTTATTAAATCAATTTGTGAACAGTTTTAAAGGTTATTCTATACTAGCTGTTACAGAAAACACACCGAAATCAGAATCAGAAGGTATACATTTTTTCATACGTAAATATTAAGCGTCCTACACAGCTTGTAAGACTGGTTTTACAATTAATTTAACATCTGCGAGTTTTTTGAGCAAAAGAAAGAAT
>NZ_FNVS01000025.1 GCF_900108035.1 Parabacteroides chinchillae | reverse complement strand
TAGGTGTACGGAGGCTCCGCCGGTGCGTTGGTGATACTTTTGTAGGTGTACGGAGGTTTTCCGTGTGGTACGGACACACGTTTTGGGCAGGCTGCCCTTGCAGCCTGCTATGTTTTGATTGTTTTTTACGTGAAAAAGGCGGGTGGAGGAAAGGTTACGTTTTTTTTGCAAAATTTCCTTCTTCATGAAGAAGGACTGCGGAACATGTATGTTCCGCAGATATATGTCTTATACAAGGAATGTATTTCATCTTGTTTATGAGATGTTGCGGGGGCAAAGATAGGGATTTTTATCTTTTTCCGCTATTAGAAACTAATCTTTGCCTCCGCAAAATAACCCCTTGGGTTTCCGGGGTCATATATGTAGGCCGAATCCCGGTTTTTGCCCTGTTCGTCTATTCCGTTTTTAAAACGGTGGTAAAAGTCTACCGAGCTGCTCAGGCTTTGCGACTTTTCTTCCGTTAAATCCTTTGCGTGTTGTATCAAAGCTACATGGAAACCGGGTTTAAAGATTACCTATTTGTAGGTAGTTCAGATTACTCCGCGCATCCGGTCTTCAAAGGCTGAAAGGGCTGCTTTTGCTCCTTCGCCCATCGAGATGATGATCTGTTTGAAGGGTACGGTCGAGACGTCGCCTGCTGCGTAGATACCCGGTACGTTTGTACGGCAATGTGTGTCTATTACAATTTCGCCGGGACGGTTTGTCTCTACCAGTTCGCGGAAAATTCCGCTGTTGGCTGCTAATCCGATTTGTACGAAAATTCCATCCAGATTAATAATACGTTCTTTTTCCGTCTTACGGTCTTTTACGCGAATGCCGGTCACTTTTTCTCCGTTACCGATTACTTCTGTTGTTTGTGAGCTGGTGAATATTTCTACGTTGGGCAGGCTTTTCGCCTTTTCCTGCAGAACCTGATCGGCTTTCAATTCATCCATAAACTCAAGTACGGTTACTTTTGAACAGATACCAGCCAGGTCGATAGCCGCTTCAATGCCTGAATTTCCACCACCTACAACGGCTACATGTTTGCCTTTATAGAACGGCCCATCGCAATGCGGACAGAAAGCAACGCCTCTTCCTATGTGTTCTGCTTCGCCTTGTATGTTCAGTTTCCGCCAGCTTGCGCCGGTTGCGATGATTAAGGCCGGAGCAATAAATGTCTCGCCGGTAGAGGTGGTGATTATTTTGTCCTTCCCTGCGACTTCAACTTTTTCAACCTTACGGTGTTCCAACAAGTCGATAGGATAACGGTTCATGTGCGTTTTCAAATTATCGGCCAGTTCGCTTCCGGTAGTTTCCGGTATAGAGATCAGGTTCTCTATTCCTACAGTTTCTTTTACCTGCCCGCCTATTTTTTCGGCTACAACAGCTACTTGCAAACCTTTACGGGCCGAATAGATTGCTGCGGACGAACCTGCAGGGCCGCCACCCAGTACGATAACATCGTATGTCTTGACTGTTTTCTCCACGGCATTTTCGTTAACACCGTATTTTTCTTCCAGCTTGCTTAACAGTTCGCCAAACTCTCCCCGGCCTACATGGATAAGTTTACCGTCGGCATATACCGAAGGAACTGCCTGTATCTTCAGCGACTCTACTTCTTCCTGGTTGATGGCTCCGTCTACTGTCGTATTGGTTATTTGGTTGTTCAGGGTTGTCATGGCATTTAATGTTTGTACGACATCCGGACAATTAGTACAGGTCAACGAGACATAAGTCGTGATATTTATAGGGCCGTTTAATGCTTTCACGCGGTTGCATACGGCTTCGTCCGGAAAATTTTTTCCTTTTCCGTCAGCATTCAGTACGGCAAGTAGCAAAGATGTAAATTCGTGTCCGTTAGGAACTGCACGGAAGTTGATTCCGGTTTTCTGTCCGTTCTTCAGTAGCGTGAATTTAAGTCCTTCGCTATCTTTAACCTGTACCTTTATCTTATCGGAGCAGTCGGCTACGTCGTTCAGTAGTTCCAATAACTCTTGGCGGCTCTCATGTCCGGGAGCTACCTGTATGTCGAAGATATAATTTGCATCCAGATTGGCAAAAATACCTTTTAATTGTTCTTTTAACGCTGATTCTAACATATATGTAATGTATGAGAAGTGAATAAAAAGGCCGGCAATTTATCTTGCCGGCCTCTGTCTGGTTTTATTTAGATCTTACCGACCAGATCAATACTTGGTTTCAGTGTTGCTTCACCTTTTTTCCATTTTGCCGGACAAACTTCGTTCGGATGTGAAGCCACGAATTGAGCTGCTTCTACTTTGCGCATCAATTCAGATGCATCACGTCCGATACCATTGTCATGAATCTCGGCAACTTTGATCTTACCTTCCGGATTTACAAGGAATGTACCTCGGTATGCCATACCTTCTTCTTCAATCATTACACCGAATGCGCGGCTAAGAAAACCTGTCGGGTCTGCCAGCATCGGATATTTGATCTTACGGATAGATTCGGAAGCGTCGTGCCATGCTTTATGTACGAAGTGTGAATCTGTACTTATTGAGTATATTTCTACGCCCATAGCCTGGAACTGATCGTATTTTTCAGCCATATCTACCAATTCGGTCGGACATACAAACGTAAAGTCTGCCGGATAAAAGAAGAAGATAGCCCATTTGCCTTTTAAATCTTCGTTAGTTACAGTTTTGAAATTACCATTATGGAATGCCTGGACACTGAACTCGGGAATTTGTGAATTAATAATTGTTTCCATGATTAATACCTTATAAAATTATTATTATTTGATTTTGTTTGATGTCACAAAAATATAATAACAATTCCCGATACAGCAAGGTTTTCGATTGAAAGATTTTATTGACTCATAGATGAAACCTGTTTCCGGACTTCTTTTCGCATTTCTTTTATAGCCGTACTTTCTACCTTCGGTTGCTTGTTCATTACGACGTAAGCCGCGTTTTTCAATTTCTCCGGTTGATAGAAATCCGGTTCAGCGTATAACTTGACAAGCAGATAATAGGGGTAAATCCGTTCGGGTAAAATATTAATGGCGTAGAGTAAGTGTTTTTCAGCCTGGTCGTATTTTCTTAATGATTGCTCGTTCTTTGCCATCATATAATAGAGCATAGGGTCGGAACTGAGTTGTATGGCTCGTTGTAGTAATACATTTGCCTGCTCGTATTTTCCGGTTTTGCTCAGGCATTGGGAATATTCAAACAGAAATTCATGCTTATGGCGTAGTTGGGGATATAGCATCATGTAACTGTCTAGAGCTCCCCAGTAGCCTTTGTTACTGTATAATGCTTTGGCTCTCGACCATTGTGTATAGACATTTTGCATATCTTTTTGTCCTATAAACAATAGCCCGCAACTAAGTGCCGTTATAAATCCGATATACGGAAACCTTCTTTGATTTCCGGCCAGGCTTTTTCCTTTTATTTTATTGGTAGATACACAAATGACCGAATAGAAAATGAGCAGAATCCAGAATGACGGCAATTGGAACGGATAAGAAGAAAAAGCAAAGATCATGAGTGCAATTATTCCTCCGGTTGTACCGTACCGTTTACTTTTTATTCCGTAAAACAAAACGAAACCAACCCAAACAAGAAAAATGATAAGCCCTAAAAGACCTTGTTCCAATCCTATCTGTAGAAATTCATTAAATGCATATTCCGGACAACCGGCTACAAACTTTTCTGTTTCCGAGGCTTTTCCTGAGGCGAAATACTCCGCCTGTGTTTGCGCATAAACAGCAGGAAAGCCCCCTAGGCCAACACCTTTTAACGGATGCTTTTCTATTGCTTTTGCCGTAATACTCCACATTAATAACCTACCGTTAGCCGAATCTTTCTTTATTGTATAGATGGCAACAAGCCCTACGCACAGTGCTGCTATGCCCAGCACCAGAAAACCGATACATTTTTTACGATGTTTTTCCCAAAAAGTATACATGCCTTTCCAGCCGATCCGGTATGTAACATATACCCAAATGCAGGATACGGTGGCAGCTATCCATGCCGACCGGCTCATACCTGCCGGAAGAATCAGTGTAATCGAGATAATGGATATCCATGCCAGATAGTAAAGTGTTGTTCTTGGATTGGATAGATCCAATTTCCTACAGTTGCTGAATCGTAGCATAACTCCGAAACTTACAGGAAGGATTGCTGCGATATATCCGCTGAATGGCCCGGGATTGAAAAAAGAGCCGGTAAGGTTGAAAAGCGGATGGTTGGAAATCTTGAGCCCGTACAATTGCATCATACCCCATCCTGCTTCGAGTATGCCGGTGCATATAATGATGGAAATGAAGAACATTAGCAACGATGGATAGTTCTTGATTGCCAGCCGTATCATGAACCAAAGCATAATCAGTTGTCCGCCGAATAATAATTTTTCCGGTTCGGGGTTTAGTGTCCAATTGTAGGTCATCAGGATGATGGCGGCGTATAACAGTATTAATCCGTCTGCCGCCATGAACTTAATATTGTTGGTTTTCTTAATGACCATTTCCATAAATAAGGTGCTGGCTGCAAAAGCTAACATCATAATATGAAACCAGCAGGTTTTTCCTGCCACCATTCCGTTTACCAGGTCTGCGTTTGCCGCAAATACGGTACATAATAATAACATTCCACTGATAGAGAGGAAAAGAAGACATAAATATGATAGTAAAGCAGTCATAATAGAGGATGATTTAAATTGCATAATTGTCAGTCGATGGTTTTAAAAAAACGTTTCCAGTGATATGTTCCGGTATAAGGATCCGATGATTTCCATATAAGCCATGCCTTTCCGACAATATAATCTTCAGGCAAAAGTCCCCAATATCTTGAATCTTGCGAGTTATCCGCCTTGTCTCCTCCCATGAAATAATAATTCTTTTGGAATTGGTATTCTGATATTGGTTGATTGCCGAGATACACTAACGAGTCTTTATACATTAGTTTTTTTTGCTGTTCCCATTCTATTAATTTCCAATATAAGCGGTAGCTGGTTCTGTCCATACTGATTTTATCGTTCGCTTTCGGAATATATAAAGGCCCGAAATCTTTGATATTCCATTGCATGATGGAGTCGTACGGATAAGTAATATAAACACTCCCTTCAAAAGTTTGCTTGTTGCGCAAAGAAAGATGTGTTTGGGCTTCCCGGTTTCCTACTTGGATGTCTGTTCCTTTTATTTTATAGAACCCATTTTGTATAAGTAATGTATCACCCGGCAAACCGATACACCGTTTGATGTAATATTTCATCATGTGCATTTCTAATTTATCCCAGGTGTTAGGATGGAGATGGTGGAAAACAAGGACATCGTTCCTTTCTATTTCCTTAAATCCGGGTAAACGGTATACCGGAGTTTTTTCTCCACGTAATGAAGCAAATATATTGAATAAACGCGGTCCGATAGTGAGTTTGCATACTACTACATTATCCCCCTCTATCAATTCCGGGCTCATCGAATCGCTGGGGATTCTGAATGAACTGAAAACGAATACTTGCAAAACGAATGCAATGACAATCATTATACATCCTATCCATAGGATATTTACTGTGCCATTTACCGCCCGGGTAATATGTTCTTTCAATGTCTTCATATAATCGCCATTTTAAATGGCGTCTCATTTATAAGAGTAAATGGTTTTTTATAAGGCTTTACCTTTGATTTGTAATTTGACAAAGTTTCCCGTGTTACACTTTACCGTAATTGTTTCGTTAAAACTGCCTGCTTCTTTAGGTGTCATTGCTACATGGAGTTGGAGTGTCTCATTTGTTTTTGCCGGATTTTTATCGAATGAGACGCTCGCACAGCCACAAGTTGTACTTGCATCTATTATTACAAGCGGGTAATTTCCTGTGTTTTTTAGAATAAAAGTAGCTTCCCGTGTTTCGGAGTTTTTGAATGTACCTAAGTCTATTTCCGGAACGTTGGTTTCTACGGTTGTCATTTTACTTTTGGCGTCAGGGAGGGATGTTTCAGTTAACTGGTTAATATATAAATCTTTTATAGCCAGATTGTGTACCGGATTGCCGATAACCAGCACTTTATTGTTTTTGTCTAACAAAAAAGTCTGGAAATTCATTTCTGCGGGTAATTGGTTTAATCTGTTCAACTGGTCGTCCAGATCAATGCAAACCGGATAGTCGAATTTATCTCGTCTGAATATGTATTTTAATTCTTTCTCATTTTTTGGATGGAAAAAGAAAAGAAAGGGCACTTGCCCGTTTGTCAGCGAGTCGGTATAAGCTATAAATCCTTTCCATTTCTCTAATTGCAGTTTACAACTAATGCATCCGAAAGAATCTACATATACCACAACTTTGTATTTTGATTCGGGAACATGAAAATCTATAGTGTCTGAACTTAATGTAGTAAAGACCGGGTTGGGAGGAAACACAATTTCCTTTCCTTGCCACTCTTGTACCAGTTTGGCAATTTTTTCTTTTTTGTTCCCGTTACATGCAATTAGCATAAGAAATGAAAGGAACAAGAAAGCACCGGCAGTTGTATTTCTTACTCCTTTCATATCCTGAACTCTAAAAGGGGTTCATCATGATTTACATCCGTAGCGAAAATTGTTCCGGTTTGTTCATTCACGTCAATACCGTAAATGGCATGGTCTAATGTATACTTTTTGACAGGCTCACCTTTCAAATTGAATACATAAATGTAACGACCGCCACTTTCGGGGTTCTCACCTCGTTTATAGGCTTCACCTATCTCTTTGAAAGAACGATTGTGGAATACGGCATAAATGTACTTGTCGGTAACTTTTATGTCGCTGAATCCCATAATACCGGTCGGAACGTAATCTCCTTCTACAATTCTGAATCGAGGCTCGCCTTGCGGCCCGTAAAACACAGAGTGAGTTTTGTTTTTTAGATCATAGATTTCCAAGACTTCGCCAAGCTGGGTAACCATAGCCAATATCCCGTTATTGGGGTTATAGTCTATAAAGGTACGCCATGCCTGAGCCAGAGCCGGTAACGATATTTCTTCGTAGTTGGTCTCAGTTGGTATATAACCGTCCGATTTTGTTAGTTTACCTTCATTCGATACTTCGTTATAGCGAAATTCGCCAAGATAGTTTGTTGTCAGGAAACCTGAATTTGTTTTACAAAAATCAAGTGTCCTTACAAGCGCCTTGTCTAACTTGATAGCTTCTTCCCTTTTGGCGGAGTGGTTTGTACGAGAGATACTCCAACGCGTAATTTCCATTTTATTAGCATCCAATATCCATACGGAATCTGGCGAATCGAATTGGACTTTTTCTCCGGATTGCATTTCTTCGGGGCCTTCACCTCTTTTTCCGAAAGAAACGATATGTTTCCAATCCGGATAAGAAAAGGCGTGGAAGAAATGATCGGCATTATGCAAATCTAATACTAAAGCGATACTGTCCTTGACCGTTATCCGGAAAGGATAACGGAACAAGGCAGTATCTAAAGAAATAACCTGCGCTCTTAATGCCTTTTCATCGGGAAAACTAGTATAACGTGGATTGGTTATTTTCTTTTTATTACAGGATATAAGCCCACATACAATTAATAATATGTATAGGAGCTTTCTCATTCCTCTTCAGGATCTAGGCTTACACCGCTGATTTTTATTTCTACATAATGACCATAACATTCGATGGAACCAGAACCCATACATCCTGTTGCACCTCCTCCTTCACCTCCAGCTAATGCTTCAATATTATTGAACGCTAGATTATGGATGTCACTTTTTTTAGGGATAAAAAAGCAGCCTGCAGCAATAACGCTAACAATTAATAGAATTTTGAATGTCCTATGTTTTTTCATTTTAAAAAAGATTGATTTATGTCGCAAATATATTTTATAAAGAGTAAAAAAGTCGCTAAAAATAATTACATTTTAATGACATTTAGTTTATTGGCATGGTTTGTTAATTTCTTATTTTTCTTTGTTACAACAATTTATATCTTTGTGGTAAAAATAAAATATAGATGGGAAAGAAAACAATTCCAAATACGTTGATTGTTTCACTGGTTGTGTTATTAGTTTGCGTTTCTTTTATTATTGAGTTTAATGTTACTTATAGAAAGACGTATAATGAGGTTCAAAAAGAAGCGATAGATGTATTTTATCGTTCATTGTCTTTAGATATGAATAAACGATTAAAAGAAGCAAATGTTTTCTATTCATTTACAATTGATCCTGCGGTTAGTAAAGATTCGGTTGTGGTTAATAAAGAAAATAGTTTAGAAAACCAAAAGTCAACAAATATTATTCAAGATTTATCTGTTGAGAATAAGCAGGAAATGACGTGCCAATCTCTGTTATTCATAAAAAATCCAATGAAGGTGAATTCCTTAGATAGCCTTTTTCAGGATGAGCTAAAGAAAGACGATATATTAGCAAAGACTGGTGTCCTGTATGTAGATAAAGTTCGGAACATAGAACATGTCAGTAGTAATTTTGCATCTGTTTCAGTTCATGCCTATTCTACAGGCAAAATAGAATTGGGTGTACAAAAGGAAATTCTTGTCCAAGCTTTTATTGAAATTTATCCATATTGTATTTTGATGAAACACAAAGGTCCGTTTTTTATTCTGCTATGTGTATGGGTTGCAGTAATGCTGGCTTTATTTGGGACAATGTATTACAATAAGAATAGGATATTTAATTTGGAGACCAACTCACACGAAGATAAGGTATCCGAGAGTGCGGATAATCCTAAGGATGTTTCAGAACTTCCGGCAAGTATGATTCGTATAACTCAGGATGTTATTTTAGATACAGACCATTGTGCGATTTCTTTTGCCGGTATGAGGTATGATATGACGGATCAATCGGTGCTTTTGTTAAAACTACTTTTCTACAGCCCTGATTATTATAAGAGTTATGAAGATATAGTTGAAGCATTGTGGGGGAAGTTGGCCGATCCTACCAATAGATTGACACAATCCGTTAAAAGGCTTCGTGAATCTATCGCTAAAATTCCGGTTTTGAAAGTAGAAAATGTTCGAGGAAAAGGATATCGTTTAATCATTGATGAAACAATGGACTTCGATATTGATGAAGGAAACTTATAAAATGATGCTTTACTTGTTATAAAGTTGTTTTTATTGATTTTTTTATCTTTCCGGTTTATCCCGATGAAATTATAAAATCATCGGGATCATTTCACAAAATCATCAGGATGAATTTAAGATGCCTTTTTATTGCTATGCCTAATTCTGCTATCTTCCATTATAAAATATAAATTTAAATCGGCAATGGGCTTATAATATAAATAGCTCACAAATAAAGGATAGCTTTTCTCCTTGTTTATGTGTTTTGATAAAACGATGTAAGTATAATAAAAATATTTTAAAAGAAAAAGTCATTTTTCTGTTGGTTTACATAATGACTCTCTGTTTATGTTTAATCATTTGATTTTTAATTGTTTTATTTGTCTTGTTTGCGGATAGTATAACTTTAGGTTCTCGTAGAAATAAGAGCTATAGACCTTTAATCTATATAATGTTTATTATCTTTGCGACCATTGAATTATAAAACAGAACGAAAATGGAAACAGTTGTAAGTGGCATACGGCCAACCGGTAACCTGCATTTAGGTAACTACTTCGGAGCAGTAAAGAGCTTTCTGCAGATGCAGGATGAGTATAATTGCTATTTCTTTATTGCTGACTGGCATTCGTTGACCACACATCCGCATCCTGAAAACTTACGCAAGAGTGTAAAAACTATATTATCCGAATATCTGGCTTGCGGCATAGATCCGGAAAAGGCAACTATTTATATGCAAAGCGACGTGCGTGAAGTTGCAGAGCTGTATCTTTATTTGAATATGAATGCCGGTATCGGAGAATTGATGCGCACGGCCTCTTTCAAAGATAAAGCCCGTCAACAACTTCATATTAACCGCGACAGTAATGACGATAGTGATGTGGAAAAAGAGATATTCAACGAAGGCAACAAGCATAGTGTAAGTGCCGGTTTATTGACTTATCCTACATTGATGGCTGCCGATATTATTATACATAAGGCATTAAAAGTGCCTGTTGGCAAAGATCAAGAGCAGAATATGGAAATGGCGCGTCGTTTTGCCCGCCGTTTCAACTCTACTTATAATGTGGACTTTTTCCCGGAACCGGCTTCTTTCCACATGTCTGCAAAGGCTATAAAAGTGCCTGGACTGGATGGATCCGGAAAGATGGGTAAAAGTGAAGGAAATGCTATCTATCTGGTTGACGACGAAAAAACGATTAAGAAGAAAGTAATGAAAGCCGTTAGCGATGCGGGGCCAACGGAGCCGAATAGTATAAAGCCGGAACCGATAGCTAATCTTTTTACCATGATGGAAATTGTATCTACTAAGGATACATACGATTATTTTAATGAGAAATATAATAATTGCGAAATCCGTTATGGCGATATGAAGAAACAACTGGCGGAAGATATAAACAGTTTCTGTGCTCCGATTCGCGAACGTATCCTTGATATTGCTGCAAACGATGACTACTTGAATAGAGTAGCCCGTATGGGTGCGGAGAGAGCAAGCGAGAATGCAGCGAAGACTTTACGCGAAGTTCGTGAAATTATAGGTTTCCGCGCAGATTAATAGCCTTTTGCATGGCAGCATTTACTACTGAAGAATTTGAACGGAATTTCAAGAGCTTGTATAAGCCCTTGTGTTTGTTCGCGCTTCGGTATATAGACCGGTTAGATGATGCCGAAGATATTGTTCAGCAGGCTTTTGCTGATGTGTGGGATAAAAACAGCGAAGGCCTGCTTATTGGTAACCTGAAAGCCTATTTATATCAGGCTGTACGCAATCGTTCTCTTTCTTTTATCTCTCAATCGCCAATGGCTCAGGCTACAGATGTACTGCCGGATATGGAAGATACTTCGGAAGAAGAACAGATTCGTTGTTCCGAAAGAGATGCACGTCTTTGGCAAGCCATTGATAAATTGCCACCCGAACGGAAGAAAATATTTTTGCTTTCCAAACGTGATGGTTTGAAATACCAGGAAATTGCAGATGAATTAAATTTGTCTGTAAAGACGGTTGAAAACCAGATGGGAAAAGCGCTTAAAGCTTTGCGGGAAACGGTTGTGCGTATTTATTGTTTTATTTTTGGGCTGGCGTAGTAGGGGTTTTTTCGGTTTCTTTGTCTTAGTGATAAATGATTTTCAAAGTTTAATCACTAAAGGAAAAGAGTATGAAGAAGTTGGTATTATTTGTGATGTTGATAATGTGTGTGGTTTCCGTAAATGCACAACAATGGTCGCTGACGCCTGAATTGGGGATGACTGCCATTAAACGGGGAGGTGATAAGTTTGTATATTTTGGGGGCAATTATGACTGGAGCCCTAGGTTTAAGGGAGGCATTGGTGTTGAATATTCTTTTAAACCCGGATGGTTTGCACTCAAATCCGGTTTGTATTTTACACAACGCGGATATAGTGAAAGCTATTTTAAAACTCCTGAAGCGGGCGACCCGAATGAACCTGACGCAGGGGTAGTAAATATGAAGGTGAAGCGGAATTTCCTGCAAGTACCGTTATTGGCTGACTTCTCGTTCCGTCTTTCGGATGATGTGCGTTTGCATTTAGCGGCAGGACCATATATTGCGGCTTCTTTATCAGATAGGATGTCAACATATTATACAGGCTATAAAAGCTATGGTGAGGGTGGCTATGGCTCTTGGGGAGGCAGTGAAAATACAATAAAAGTCCAGGGCTATAATGCTTTTGACTGGGGACTTTCTTTTCAAGCCGGAATAGAGGTAAAGCAACTGGTTGCGAATATTGGCTATGACGCTTCTCTTGGAAAGGAGTTTGAATATGGAAAGACCGATTTGAAATTTCATACAATCAGTCTTTCTATAGGCTATAAATTTAAATTAGGAAAATAATTACGGATGTAATCCGGCGGTAATACTAAAATGATGGACAACGGGTACGATGACAAATTAGAACAACATATTCGCTTTGTAGCCAAACATTACAAAGAAGGATCTTTGGATGCGGATAAAGCCTGGGAAAATTTTGCTTCAGGTCGTAAAGTAAGCCGCAGAATCCCTCTTATGCGTTATCTGTTACAAGCAGCTGCAGTTGTACTTTTGCTTATCGGAATCGGAACGTTTTATGTATGGGAACAGAGTCGGCCTGATTGGGTAGCTATTTCCACTGTTGCCGGACAAAAGAAAGATATCTACCTGCCGGACAGTACACTGATTTCTTTGGCAGGTGATTCATGGATTCGTTATGATGTGAAAAACTACGGGAAAGACCGGCGCGTTGTGGAGATGAAAGGAAAAGCATTTTTTCAGGTGAAGCGGAATGAAACGCGCCCTTTCTTTGTAGAAGCTGATTTAGCTGAAATACGGGTTTTGGGTACGAGTTTCCAGGTTGAAACTCCACGAAATTCCGTAGAGGTGAATGTGGAGACCGGTAAGGTAAGCTTTACTGCCGGAAAGGAAAAAGAACAAGTCATATTAACGGCCGGAATGTCGGCTAGTTACTCTATGGAGAAAAAAGGAATAACTGTACTGACAGAGGAAGATGCTAACTACCTGTCTTGGAAAACCGGTTTGTTGCGTTTTACTGATGCGCCGATAAATAAAGTAATAGAGGATCTGGATAATTATTATCAGGTAAAAATTACGAATAAGATAACAAAACCGGATGCTAAACTAACCGCATCATTTAATAATATGCCGCTGGATGAAGTACTGATGGTGATAAATCAAACATTGGATATACGGTTGGTGCCGGAAGCGGGTGAGTAGAAATAAAAACCTATGTCATACAAATTATTTATATGGCTATTGGGTTTGCTGATGTTACCTTGCCTGTCAGGACAGATTGAAGCCCAGTTACCCGAATCTACACCGGTAGTTACGGTAAGTATGAAACGGGTTCCTTTGCCGGATATACTGTCGGAACTGGAAAAACAAACCGGAATGTTTTTTTCGTATGAATCTTCCCTGATAAAAGACCTGCCGGATGTTTCCTTGGTTGTACGCGACGAATCGTTAAGCTATTGTTTAAAGCGGCTGTTTTCGGCTCTTCCTGTTATTTACCGGGTAACCGGGCAGTACATAATACTAAAGCGAAAACCCCAGTTGTTTACTATCAGTGGCTTTGTTAGGGACTCTGCTTCGTATGAGAGTCTTTTGAATGCTACTATAATAGAAAAAATATCAGGTAAAGGTTCGGTTTCCAATAATTATGGTTTTTATAGTATAACGCTTCCGCCCGGCGAGGTTCTGCTTTCAACTTCTTATGTAGGTTATAAGCCCAGAGAGATACATTTTATTCTTACAAAAGATACGTTGGTTGATTTGTCTTTATCTTCAATCGGTAATTTGAAAGAGGTTGTAGTAAGGGGATTGAATCCTGACTCGGAAGTGTTGAACAGTAGAAGTGGTGTTTTTGATGTGCCTGCGCAGCGAGTCAAATCAATGCCAACTTTGCTGGGAGAAAATGATTTGATAAAAACTTTACAACAATTGCCTGGAGTTGCGGTAGGAGATGAAGCCAGTACCGGACTGTTTGTCCGGGGAGGAGGGGCCGACCAGAATTTATATTTGCTGGATGGAAATCCGGTTTACCAAATTAATCATTTATTGGGATTCTTCTCCGCATTCAATCCGGATGCAGTGAAGAATTCGATCTTTTATAAAGAAAGCTTTCCGGCGGAATATGGTGGAAGGCTTTCGTCGGTTGTAGACGTTCGTACAAATGATGGCGACCGGCAGCATTATCATGGAAATATATCAATCGGTTTGCTGTCGGCGCGGGCTAATCTGGAAGGACCGATCTGGAAGGATCGTACATCATTCAATGTATCGGTACGACGTACCTGGATTGATTTGCTTACAACACCGATTCTAGCTTTTACCAACAAAGATAGCAACACAAAGCAATCGTATGGTTTTCACTTTTTTGATATTAATGCGAAAGTGAATCATTCCTTTTCGGATCGGAGCCGTCTTTATCTGAGCTTCTATATGGGACAGGATGCTTTCCGAAACGGAGAAAAATCCAGGCATGAGGAAGATAAGGATGACTTTCATTGGCGTTGGGGAAATCTGATCGGTTCGGCCGGTTGGAATTATGTGATTAATAATAAATTGTTTGCCAACGTAATGGCCGGTTATAGCCGCTTCCGCTCCCATATATGGAAAGAGTCCATCAGTACTACTATTTATGAGGGACAGGCTCCGGATAGTCCGACCGAACCGGGACAAAAGTTTCTGTCTGTGTTTGAAAGCGGCTATAGGTCGGAGATAGAAGATGTTAGTTTGCGTACTTCTTTTGATTATCGCCCGGTTGTTAACCACCGCCTTCGTATCGGATCGGATTATCAGTATCATAGTTTTCACCCCGAAAATAACTTTGCTACGATAACAAACTGGCAAAAGGAAAGTAGCTCTCAAATGCCTGTAGGCGGGTTAACCATTAAAACCTGGATTCCCGGACATGAAGTTTCTTTTTATGCCGAAGATGAAATGCGCCTGACGAACCGTTTACGGGTGAATGCCGGATTGCGATATACGATATTTATGGTTCAGAAAGAAACATATCATTCCCTGCAGCCGCGTTTGTCTGCCCGTTATGTATTAGGACGGAACTGGTCGGCTAAGCTGTCTTATAGTAAGATGAACCAGTATGTTCATTTACTATCGGATACATATATCAGCCAACCGACAGATATATGGGTACCGGTAACAAGTAGCATTCCTCCGATGGGAGCACATCAATTGTCTGCCAGCTTATGTTATAATTTGAATAAATCGTATGACTTTAGTTTAGAAGGATACTATAAGCGAATGAATAATCTGATAGAATATAAAGATCATGCTTTGGCCGAAAATACCTTTACCGGCTGGGAAGATCGCGTAGGTATCGGTAAAGGACGTTCTTACGGATTGGAGTTTATGGTACAAAAGAAGATTGGCAAGACTTCCGGATGGATAGGATATACTTTGTCGTGGTCGGATCGCTGGTTTCCGGACGGTTCGGTAAATCGTGGAGAGCATTATCCTTATCGTTATGATAATCGTCATAAAGTAAATGTCGTTTTATCGCGCCGTCTTTCCCGGAAAGTGGAATTAACCGGCACATGGGTCTTTGCCTCCGGCAATCATATAACGATACCTGAATATTTGTATTCGGGAGCCGGCGGGCAAATAAATAATGGTTTTATTCCGGGTGATATTTCACAAGTGCCCGGTCAAGGTGCCAGCGCATTGAACAATTATCAACTTTCCCCATATCACAGACTCGATTTAGGTGCTAATTTTTATCGTTATAAGAAGAATGGAAGGATGGGGATTTGGAATTTGAGTGTATATAATGTTTATTTGCAACCAAATCCGTTCACTGTGAAAGCGGTGTGGAGACAAGGCGCACAAGATGAGCCGAAAGCTGTTTTGCAGCAATCGATCCTTTTCCTTTGTATGCCGTCCATTTCTTATACCTATAAATTTTAGAAATGAAGTTATTTTTTTGTAGTTGGTTCGTGCTGTTGGCTTTTATTTCTTGTATTCGGGAAGTAGAACTTGATTATCCTCCCGTACCGGCTAAAATTGTGTTGAATGCTTCCGTTTCGCCGGATCAACCGGTGAGCGCTTTTATTTCTAAAACCTGGTTTTTGCTGGATAGTGTTCCTGATATTTATTTACCGGATGCAACCGTGCATGTGTATGTGAATAACAATTATAAAGGGATTATGCAGTGCATTGACGACCCTACCGATACATTGACTGCCAAAGGACAGTATCAGTTGGCCGGATGTTATGTACGTGCAGGCGACCAGCTCTCTCTGAAAGTACAAGCCCCGGGATATGAAACGGCCACATCCGGTGTAACGATTCCGCCTTATACTCCTATTATGTCGGTAGATACGGTTCGTTTCCAGTCTACCTCTCTGACATCTCCTTTTTATAATATAGAAAGCTTACGTTTTATGGTAAGGATGAAAAAGGAACAATCTGAGCGGCATTATTACAGGATGCTTGTTGAGCGTGTAGTAGAGTATGAAAAGGGCGAGGAAAAGATTTCGGTTTCTCGATATGGATTAAACGGTTATTTTTTAATAAACGGCTATTTGCCGTATAGCTCTTTCCTGATGGTTAATTATGAAGATCCGGTATTCCAGATGACAGATATGTCGTCGGTTTCCCAGTATCAAAGTTATGGCATTTATACGGATGATTTGCTAAAAAAACAGGTTCCGTATAACGTAAGGTTGTCTGTTGCGCCGGTTGAGAATTCATATAAAAGCGATACGCTTTCGACGCGTGTTACTTATAAAGTGCATTTACAGACTATTTCTGAATCATATTATCAATATTTCAGGATGGTAGGCGGTTTTGGCATTTGGATTGGCAATATTAATTGGGGAGATATAGCGAGTTCGTCCGAAACATATACAAATGTATATAATGGTTTTGGTGTACTTACAGGTTATCAGCAAGATACATATTCATTTACAATGCCTGACGGTAATACCCCTCCGGAATGGGATCCATGGAATAAGTATGGAAGCTGGTAGTATTGTTATTTACCGAATATAGGATAAACAAGTACCTGTCTTTCCATTTTTCGCCGCATAGGATTGTATTCATATTGCATACCGGCTCCTATACCGAAATTGTCGGTAATTTTAAATTCCATAGCTCCTCCTACGGCAGAATGATTCATGTACGGGCTATATATCATGAATGAATTCTTTTTATTGTCATTATCATACATTGTGTATTGTCCCCATGCTTTTAACCGGAGCCAGTTTGTTGCTTCGTAACTTACATGTGTGTTTACTCCTCCCATAAAACCCGGACTGGGATTAAGCGGTGTGAAAAAACGTCCGGCAAATGCTCCGCCACTAACAGTCCATCTATCTTTATGCCACGCAATCTGAGGGGCAATTTCTGTAATGCCTCCCATTCCCGGCCAGGTAAACTGGCGGCCTGTTATCATAAAATCTACATTGTCGTTTATTGGTTTGAACGTTGTTTCGTCAAAATCCAGTGCCATAGGGGAAACATCCCTTAACATAGGTGTGAATACATTAAAGAAAGGACGGTAAGCAGCGGATAATATCTGCATATCCATAGGACGCTCGTCCAGTGTGAGCGGAGTCTCGGGGATGAAGTCCCGCAGTCTGTTTTCTATTTCGCGGGTAGATGCCGGTGTATAAGATTTATAAGCGAATTTGGGAATATTGAATTCATAATTTTCAAATTTGGGAATCGCGATTATTTTACCTTCATTGTTTTGTATAATGGTAAATCCTTTTTGTGCCCATACTTGCATGCTTAATGCAATCAGCATTAATATGATAAGTAAATGTCCCCGTTTCATATAACCTCCTTCTTTTGCCGTTTGCAAGATACGTATTTTATAAATAGAATACTATGATTGTTTTTAAAAGAATAATAATAACATTGTTATAATAAAATAAACATATATCTTTGTAACCGAATTATGGTGTAATCGTTTCGTATTCTCGGACGGTTAGTAAAAGGGAATCCGGTGTAAAACCGGAGCTGTACCCGTAGCTGTAAGTTCTGTAAACCTCGGCCTTTCTGATTGCCACTAACGATCTGTTGGGAAGGCGGCCGACAAAGGAGAACAAGCCAGAAAACCTGCCATTATTCTTGTTATGCGGTTCCTCGGGTAAAGGAATTGGTAAACCAAGTTATTATGCTGGATATGTTTGTTAAGAAAATGTTGTACCTGATAGGTGCATGGGTGTTTTTCGCTGTGGTATCTTATGCCCAGGGAATAGATACTGTGTCTTATCATCGGCTTTCGGGTGTGGAAGTAGTGGAAAAGGCTCGTCCCTCCGTTACACGTGAAGCAACACCTGTTCAGTTGATGGATAGAGCCGGTATTGAAAGGCTGGGTGTACAGGATTTGTCGGAAGCGGTGAAACGTTTTTCCGGTGTAACTGTGCAGGATTATGGAGGAATAGGCGGCTTGAAAACGGTTTCTGTTCGTAGTTTAGGTGCTAAACATACAGCGGTAAGTTATGACGGCGTGACTGTCACTGATGCACAGAGCGGACAGGTGGATATAAGCCGTTTTTCACTGGATAATGTAGAAATGGTATCTTTGTCTATAGGCCAGGCTGATGATATTTTTCAGACGGCACGTATGTATGCTTCGGCTGGCGCATTAAGTATAAAGACAACTAAACCTGTATTCTCTTTATCTCCTCTCCATCTGCGTGCACAGGTGAAAGCCGGCTCTTTTGGTATGGTAAATCCTTCTCTCCGCTATGAACAGAAGTTGGGAAACCGATGGGCGGCATCTCTTTATGGTGATTGGCAGCGGGCCGACGGAAACTATCCTTTTACGTTGGTGAACGGAAAACTGGAAGAAAAGAAAAAACGTTATAACAGCGATATCGAAACGTGGCGTACGGAATTGAATGTATATGGCGGTTTTGGTAAAGGCGGAAGTTTACGTTTAAAAGGGTATTATTTCGATTCGGAGAGAGGATTGCCCGGATCTGTTATATTGTATAATGACTATGCCGGCGAACGTTTATGGGATAAAAACGGTTTTGCACAAGCCCATTACGAAAACAGATTCAATGAACGTTTTGCTCTGCAAGCCCAGTTAAAATATAATTATGCGTGGACGCGTCATCTGGACGTGGATAATAAGTATGAAGGAGGCAAACAAGATGACCGGTATACGCAAAACGAATATTATGGTTCCGCTTCTGCTTTGTATACCCCATTGAAGTATGTATCTTTTTCTCTTACTCAAGATTTTTTTGTGAACACGTTGGATAATACATTGCCGGAATGTCCCTTCCCTACCCGGTACACTTCGCTTACTGTATTGGCAGGACAATATAAGAACTCAAGATTCACTGCTACTGCAAGTTTGTTGGGAACGTTTATAACAGAAAAAGTTAAGTCAGGCGATATGCCGGCCGATCGTAAGCGGTTGTCCCCTGCGGTTAGTGCTTCATGGCGTATTCTGGCAGATCAGAATTTGCGTGTCAGGGCTTCTTATAAAGATATATTCCGGGTCCCTACATTTAATGATATGTATTATTTACGTATCGGAAATACGGGATTGAAACCTGAACGTGCAACACAATATAATCTGGGGCTTACCTGGAGTGGACAGCCTGCTTCATATGTCCGTTATTTAAGTGTATCGGCTGATGGTTATTATAACCGTGTGAGGGATAAGATTGTAGCTTTGCCCACTATGTTTATTTGGAAGATGATGAATATGGGTGAGGTTTCGATAACCGGAATTGATGTGAATGTGTCTACGGAAATTCCGGTTTGCAATAAAATAGATGTCGTATTGCAAGGAACTTATACGTGGCAGCGGGCAATTGATATAACAGACGAGGAGGCTAAAAACTATCGTGACCAGATTCCTTATACCCCGAAACATAGTGGAACCTTGTCTTTGTCCGTAGAGAATCCGTGGGTGAATTTTTCTTATAGCCTGACTGCTGTGGGAGACCGTTATGCATTACCACAGAATATCTCTGATAACCTGATCAAAGGGTACGTTGAACAAGGTATCTCTGTAAATCGTGAATTTAAGTTCTACAAGTGTAAATTACGTCTGCAAGGTGAAATAATCAATTTGGGTAATATCAATTATGACGTAATCCAGTATTATCCGATGCCGGGACGTTCGTATAGGGCAACGGTTTCGTTTATTATGTAATATTCATTCAAAAATACATATAATATAATGAAGAGAAAGAATTGGTTTTTTATTTCGGCGCTATGTGCTTTGATGTCGACGTCGTTTGTCGCTTGTGATAATGATGATGATCCGATACCAACCCCGAGTCCGACACCGGAAACTTCTGAATATACAGCCGGCTTTTATATAATTAACCGCGGAAAATCAAAATCTAATAACAGCTGCATATCTTATTATGACTTAACGAATAAAAAAATAACCGGACATGTTTTTGAAACAGTTAACGGTCGTAAGCTCGGTGATTCTGCCCAGGAATTTTTCCAATATGGAACAAAGATTTATATTCCGGTTTATAACTCTATGATTATAGAGGTTGTAGATGCTGCAACTCTAAAGTCGTTAAAGTCAATCGAACCGAAAGATGCCGGAGGAAACGGAGCAAAGCCACGTGCTATGACAGCTTCAGGCGATTATGTATATGCAACATTGTATAACGGATATGTTGCCCGTATCGATACAACTACACTTGAAATAGACAAACAGGTAAAAGTAGGATTGAACCCTGATAAATTGTCTGCTCAGGGCGATGTATTATATACAGCCAATTCCGGCGGATTAAATAGCCCGAATTATGATAAGACAGTCTCTGTGGTAGACCTGAACACTTTTGAAGTAAAACGTAATGTGGAAGTTATAATTAATCCGACGCGTGTAATTACCGATAGCGAAGGAGATGCTTATGTAATATCTATGGGCAATTATTCAAAAGATCCGGCAACCTTGATTCCTAATACATTGCAATACTTCAAGAAAGGTTCTTCCGAGGTAAAGGAAATTCGTACGGCTTCTGTTGTCTCAATTTGTAATGATACGATTTATGGTGTCTATAAACAATACGGTGCTACAACTTATGATTTCTTTACTTATGATGCGAAAGCGGAGAAAATGATTTCGGAAAAGTTTGTAACGGATGAGACAAAAATCAATGGCGATCCGCAGGAGATCGATGTAGACCCATTGACAGGTAACGTATATGTGTCTGTAGGTGGGAAAGATGTTAACGGAGATATGTACATCTTCTCTCGTGAAGGAAAATTGATCAATAAGTTTGATACGGATGGTCTTTATCCTCAGGGAGTTCTTTTTGTGTATAAGGAACAAGCGTCTGAAAAAGAATAAGAAAATAAAATAGAACACAATGAACAAGAACAAGTTTTTATTATTATCCGCACTGTGTGCAATGATGGCCGTTTCTTTTATGGCATGTGATAATGAGGATGATCCGACTCCGGGCCCGACTCCGGGTACAGCTAAAACGACAGGTGTATATATACTCAATTCAGGAAAAATGGGTAGTAATAATTCTACTTTGGATTATTATGATCCTGAAACGAAGAAGTTGACAACAAAAGTGTTTTCCACAATTAATGGAAGAGGATTAGGAGACACTGCCAATGATATGCTGATTTATGGTTCAAAAATGTATGTAGCAGTTAATGCTTCTGCTACTATAGAGGTTATGGATTTATCAGGAAAATCTCTTGCAACTATTTCTCCTAAAGATGATGCGGGTATACCGGAACAACCTCGGATGCTGGAATCTTACAATGGGAAAGTCTACGTTACTTTGTTTAATGGATACCTGGCTTCTATAGATACAACAAGTCTGACTATTGATAAAAAAATCAAAGCTGGCATCGGACCGGAAGGAGTTCGTGAGTGTAACGATAAATTATACGTTGCAAGTTCTGGTGGTTGGAGTGACAGAGACAGTTCTTTGTTGATTATCGACCCGGTTACTTTTACGGTAACAACGGATACGGTAAATGTAATATTAAATCCTCAGGCTATGTATAAAGATAGTGAAGGTGATTTGTATGTTGTTTCATGGGGAGACTATGGAGATATAAAGAACACATTGCAGCGTGTAGACGGAAAAACAGGTGAAGTTTCTACTGTTTTTAAAGCAACAATGTGCACAGTTACAAATGATATTTTATATGCTATCTATGCTCAATATGGCGAACCAGAAATTAAGTATGTGAAATATGATACAAAGAAAGAAGAAATTATTTCTGAAAACTTTATTACGGATGGAACACAATTAAAAGATACTCCTTATAAAATTAGTTCAGATCCGATTTCAGGTAATGTATACATTACAACTTCCGATTATAAAAATACCGGAGACGTTTATGTATTTTCTCCTGAAGGTAAATTGCTTGATAAGATAGCTGTTTCGGGTATGAACCCTATGGGAGCTTTCTTTGTGACAAAATAATGCAGAATAGATTTTGATTATGAAGCAAATCATCTCTTTACTGTTTGTTCTTTGGACTGCCGTATCGTGTACGCAGCCCAAAAAGCAAACGGATAATACTCTTGTCTCGGTTGATAAGATTCAGTATTCTCAGGGATATACAATAGAACGGTATAGTGATTATATTGTTGCCGAGTTACGTGATCCATGGGACACTACACGTATTTTACAGCGTTATTTGTTGGTAGACAGGAATAAGGATGTTCCGGGAGGAATGCCTAAAGGTACAATTGTGCGTATTCCTTTAAAAAATATTGTGGTCTATAACTCGGTACATAGTTCTATTGTGGAATTACTGGATGCAGCCGAAAATATTGTAGGTGCTTGCGAGTCCCGTTATATGGACACCCCTATAATCAGGGAACGACTGGATAAGGGAGTGATTGCAGATTTGGGTGAAGCTACTGCTCCGAACATTGAAAAAATGGTAGAGATTGGTTCGGAAGTGATTCTTGCTTCCCCATTCCGTAATTCGGGATATGGTCCGGCTGAAAAGCTAGGAATCCCTATCCTTGAGTGTGCTGACTACATGGAATCAACTCCATTGGGAAGAGCTGAGTGGTTACGCCTATATGGTCTTTTATTAGGCCGTGAAGATTTGGCAGACTCTCTTTTTCGTGCAACGGAGTCAAATTACCTTACTCTTAGCAAATTGGCAGAAGGAGTACAGCACCGTCCTACTGTATTTTCTGAAAAACGGTTTGGATCGACCTGGCATATCCCCGGAGGGGCTAGTTATATGGCTCACTTTTTTAAAGATGCAGGTGCCGATTATATGTTTACAGACCTTCCCGGAGCGGGAAGTACGCCTCTTGCTTTTGAAACGGTTCTGGATAAAGCTATTCATGCCGATATCTGGCTGATAAAGTATAACCAACCGGATGATATGACATATGCCGGTTTGCGTGCCGAGTATACGCCGTATGAGAATTTTGATGCATTTAAGAAGAAAAATATTTATGCTTGTAATACCGGCTCTGTTCCTTATTATGAAGAATTTCCTATGCACCCGGATTATCTGTTGAAAGATTTGGTTTGGATATTCCATCCTGAGTTATTACCGGATTATACGCCCCGTTATTACAAAAAACTAGGCGGCTCTTAAATGGCTTTTGATATAATGATTTAAAAAGATATGTCTTTTGCATTTAAAAGACGGGACTTTTACATTAAAAGGATAGCTCTTTTTAATAGGTTGATTCATACCTTTATAAAATAAAAACCCGGTTTCTGTCAAAGAAACCGGGATTTTGTAGTTTGGCATTTTATTAGAGGGAGTTGTTTAGGGTCTGTTAAGCATATCCGTTGAGCATTCCATAGAAATACATAGGTTTTAACATGTATACTTTCAATAACCATGCCAGCCATTGTTCCTTTGATGTATCTATCATGGTGAAAGGGAATGAGATGTCCGGATTTTTGTCGTAATCGAACTCACAAAGCAATACATGTCCGTAGTCTGTTACGATCGGGCAGGCTGCATAGCCATTATATTTTTCTGCCGGTTCTTTTCCTTCCATTAGTGAAATCAGATTCTTTGCAGCGATAGGTACTTGTTTACGTATGGCTGCTGATGTTTTACTGGTTGGGATACCTGCCACATCTCCTAATGAAACGATGTTGGAATATTTTTGGTGCACCAATGTGTTTTTATCTACCATAACCCATGCTTCTGCTGCCAGTTTCCCTTCAGTCCAACCCAGTCCCGATTCGCGGACGAAGTCTGGGGCTGACATTGGAGGGGTGAAATGTAAGAAATCATAATCTTTGACGAAAGGAGTAACGATTTTCTCATCTCCTTTCTTTTCAATCTTTTCAAAATGTGCCTGCTTAGTAGCTGTGTCAACTCCTTTAAGCCGTACATTCAGATTGATAGGAATATTACGTTCGTCGTATATCTCCAACAGGCGTTTGGTGAAATAGGGTATATCATATAATTCGTGTGATGCCGTAAAATAGTCTAATTTTACCTTATCACGCGTATCTTGTTTTCGTGTATAATCATCAGTCAACAAACATATCTTTTTAGGCGCTCCTCCACATTTATGCTTTGTATATGTGTCTGTATAAAGTCCGCGTCCGCCGGTCTTGGCAAATTCCTGTAACGCTTTCCATGTTTTCTGAGCACCCTCAAAATCATATATGCTGTTTGCATTGCCTACGCCTAATGTGTCGTGAGTGATACCTTCTACTTTCTCCCAGTTTATTTGTAAACCAGGAGTGAGGACTAAAAAGTCATAAGGGATTTTTCCGTTATTAACCGTTGTTATCTGATTCCATACGGGGTCTACGCCTGCGACAGAATCTTTAATCCATTTTACACCTTTAGGCATGCAATCTTCCTGGTTTTTCCAAACCTCATCCGGTTGATATACTCCGGAAGCGATTAAGGTGAATCCCGGTTGATAGAATTGACGATCGCTCGGATCGATTAAAGTGATATCCGGTTCGTCCAGCCAACTTAACAAACGTGCTGCCATACTGATACCGGCAGCACCTCCGCCTATTATTACTATTTTGCCTTTAGCATTACTTGAAAAAGCTTTAACTTTCTCTGTTCCAAAAGTGGTAAGAATTCCGGCTGCCGCCAATAATTTGAAGAAGTTACGACGATCTATGCCCTTTTTCTCCAATTCCTCTAATTGTTTCTCCAGTTCGTGTTTCATCATGAATATAAGAATCTAAGAAATAAAATTAATAATTTTGAACAAAGAAACAATATTAAAATAAGATGACAATAAAGAAAGCTACAACACTGCTTGCGCAAGTGATTTGAGTATAAATTAAAGATACTACAATACTTTCACAAGTATGTTGATTTGATGTATAAATGACTGAAATATAAATATATATAAACTTAGTGTTTCTGATAAATAATAGATTAGAAACGCATCAGGAAATCTGCTAAATTTGTGTCGGAATCCAAACCTAAACGTTTTCTTAAACGGTATCTGCGTATTTCTACGGCTCTGACAGATATATTTAAAAGAGATGCTATTTCCTTGGTAGAAAGATTCATTCGCAGAAAACAACATATTCTTAAATCACCGGCAGTAATATCCGAGTATTGTTCGCGCAGTTTGTCCATGAAATTGCGGTGTGCACTATTAAAATAGTTTTCAAAAAGAATCCAACAATCCTGGTCATTAAGTGTCTCTTCTATTAGCGTACGCAACCTGTTGTACATCTTGTTCGGATAACGATCTGCCAGTGCTTCTTTTTGGTGGTCTAATTCTTTCAATAAAGCTTGCATAGCTTCGTTCTTTTTCACTAAAGCGGAAGTTTGTAAAGTCAGTTCATTATTTTTATTTTGTAGCTCCGCTTCCAGCATTTCACTTTTAAGTTGATGAACTTTATGTTGTTCTGCAAGTTTGTCGGCTTCCAGTTTATTTTGTTCTTCTTTTCTTAAACTTTTCAGGTAATAATGTAGTCCGCCTTGTACTATAAGCCAAATTGCAAATAGGTAGCCTATGTAAGCCCATATACTATTATACCATGGCGGACGTACTTCAATAATCAGAGATATTTCGGGATAGGGGCCTTTTATAACATACTTTCTTACTTTAAGCTCATAAGTACCTTCTGGCAATTGAAGAAAAGAAATTTTTCCGTCTTTCTGCCAATCCGACCAATCAGAAGAAACTCCTTCTATCTTATAGCTTATTTGGTGGTTTGATGTGAAAATGGATGTTCCTGCATATACATTCATTTCTTTGAAGTTATGAGGTAATGATATGGTTTTGGTATCCAATGGTAGCTTTTGTAGCGTTTCATTGTATATATAGTCTATTTCAGCAAATCTTAAAGAAGTATTACCCAGATTGGATTCTATTAATTGGCGAGTGTCTACCAAAAGAATACCCTGCATGGCTGATACCAAGTAAAGATTACTGGATAGCGGAAATATTGCATCTCCGCGTGTTACCAGATTCATATTATAGTTGTCGAACAAAATCCGGCATTTCATACTGCCTTTTTCGTCTTCGAGATGGAATAATCCGGCTTCATTTTTGTAAGTCAGCCAATATAAATTTTCCGGAGCGGGATAAATATATTGTGCTTTGCTGAATATACCCAAGGCATCTGTGTTCTTAAATAGTCCGTCAATTTTTAATTTAGGGTTGGCTTTGTTATCTGGGAGAAAGGATTGGGCTTCTTTTTCCGGAATTGGCAGGAATTTCTCTCCGGGTTGCATCCTCCGTTTATAATATCCGATATTGGTCTGTATGTATAGCTCGTCTCCATTCAGGTATCCTTTTTTTAATTTACCGATATTGCTTCGTTCTGCCAATAATGTGATGGGAGGATCAAGTGCTATTTGTGATAAGCCATTGTCGAATGCTACCCAGACTAACTTTTCATCCTGTACGCATATTGCACGTACCAAATTATCCTGTAGCCGGTTGTTATGATGTAAATGCAGTAAAATATCTCCTTCCTTATTGGTAATATACAGGCCGCTTGTTTCTGTCCCTGTGAAGTGAAGGTCGCGGATTGTAGCATAGGCTGTAGGTTGTGCTTGTTTTACCTCTTCGGGCAGTAAATAAGGTTCTACATGGCTGTCGAAACCTACACCATCCGGTAATTTATCTATTGTATGATAGTGTAATTGACCCATGTTGTCTGATGTCCAGTATCCGTATACATTATCTTCTGTTTTTGTGTATATCTTATTATCAAAATAAGTAACTCCGTTTATGATATCGTTGTCTGGTAACGGATAGAGCCGCCATGTATTTCCGTCAAAAGAGAGTAGTCCTGAGTTATTGGCAACATATAATATACCGTTGTGTGAAACAGAGAGTGCCCAATTCTGGCAACTGGCTTTATAGTCGTCTACACCATAATTTTGGATAAGAAAGGAGGGAGGGACTACCGGAACAGCCTGCATAATAAAAGCTGTCAATATTGTGAAGAATAATATTAACGGTAGTTTGAACATGGTCTTTTTAATATTAGAAAACAGTAGAGACAAGGAGTTGCCTTGTCTCTACTAAAATTTTACGGTTACAAATATAGTAAAATATTTTTTTACTTATATTCCTGCCAGCTCTTAATCTGTATATCTTCTGTGTTCAAATTACAGAATGCGCTGATAAATGCACTGGCTAAACGGGCATTTGTAATCAATGGTATATTGTGGTCGATTGCTGCACGGCGAATCTTATATCCATTGGTTAACTCCCGCTTACTATGGTCTTTTGGGATGTTGACTACCAATTCGAAAGCATGTTTGCTGAACATTTCCATGATGTTCAAGTCTCCTTGTTCGTCTGGCCAACATACGGCTGTTGCCTTAATTCCGTTATCATTTAAGAATTTAGCAGTTCCGTGTGTACCGTAGATCGTATAGCCTTTGTTGGCTAACATACGGCAGGGTTCCAGTAAATCTACTTTACTCTTGGCTGCACCGGAAGAAACCAGGATATTTTTCTTTGGAATATTATTCCCTACTGCAACCATGGCTGATAACAAGGCTTCATCAAAGTCGTCTCCAATACAACCTACTTCGCCGGTAGAACTCATATCGACACCCAGTACCGGATCTGCTTTGTGCAGACGTGCAAATGAGAACTGAGATGCTTTAACACCAATCCAGTCGATGTCGAATGCACTCTTGTCGGGTTTTGTATAAGGAACGTCCAACATGATGCGGGTAGCTGTTTCAATAAAGTTGCGTTTCAGCACTTTTGATACGAATGGGAAGCTGCGTGATGCACGCAAGTTACATTCGATTACTTTTACGTCGTTATTTTTAGCCAGATATTGGATATTGAAAGGACCGCTGATATTTAATTCCTTTGCGATCATTTTACTTACCTTTTTAATGCGGCGTGCAGTTTCGAAGTATATTTTCTGTGCAGGGAATACCAATGTTGCATCACCTGAGTGTACACCCGCAAATTCAATATGTTCTGAAATTGCATATTCAACAACTTCACCGTTCATTGCTACGGCGTCAAATTCGATTTCTTTTGCTCCCTGAAGGAATTCGGAAACAACTACCGGATATTCTTTTGACACTTTTGCTGCCAAATCCAGGAATTCGATCATCTGTTCTTTGCTGTGGCATACGTTCATTGCTGCACCAGACAGTACATATGACGGACGGATCAGGATTGGGAAACCTACCTTTTCGATGAATGCGTCAATTTCTTCCATGCTGGTAAGTTCTGCCCAACGTGGCTGGTCGATACCCAGTGAGTCCAACATAGCAGAGAATTTGTGACGGTTTTCTGCACGGTCGATAGATAATGGAGACGTTCCTAATACCGGTACATTCTGGCGATATAATTTCATAGCCAGGTTATTTGGTATTTGTCCTCCTACTGATACGATTACGCCTTTCGGAAGTTCCAGGTCGATTACGTCTAATACGCGTTCGAATGAAAGTTCATCAAAGTATAAGCGGTCGCACATATCATAGTCGGTAGAAACGGTTTCCGGATTATAGTTGATCATAATCGATTTGTAGCCCAGTTTGCGTGCAGTTTGCGTTGCATTTACCGAACACCAGTCGAATTCTACAGAAGAACCGATGCGATAAGCTCCCGATCCCAGGATAATGACACTCTTATCATTCGGATAATAATTTATGTCGTGCTGGCTGCCATCATAAGTCATGTACAAATAGTTTGTCAGCTCGGGATGTTCGGATGCTACTGTATTGATCCGTTTTACACTAGGCAGAATACCCATTTGTTTACGCAGGTTGCGTACACGGATATTTTCTTTCTCCATATTGCCTTCCGGGTTTTCTACATAACGGGCAATCTGGAAATCTGAGAATCCTAAACGTTTTGCTTCACGCAATACATCTTCGGGAATATCTTCAATTTTATTGTAAGAAGACAATACTTTTGTATAGTCTACTATATTTTTTAGTTTTTCGAGGAACCAGGGAGTGATTTTGGATAGTTGGTGAATGCGGTCTACTGTGTAACCTTCTTCCAAGGCTTTTGCCACAGCGAAGATACGTAAGTCGGTCGGGTTGGCCAGTTCATCATCCAGATTGTCGAACGTAACATCATTGTTTCCAACGAAACCATGCATACCTTGTCCGATCATACGAAGGCCTTTCTGTATAATTTCTTCAAAACTCTTACCAATAGACATGATCTCGCCCACTGATTTCATACTGGAACCGATCAGGCGGCTCACACCAACAAACTTTGTCAAATCCCAGCGCGGAATTTTAACGATCATATAATCTACTTCCGGAGCTTTGTATGCTGAGTTGGGAGTACCCATTTCTCCAATTTCATCCAGACCGTAGCCTAAAGCAAGTTTCGCGGCAACGAAAGCTAAAGGATATCCGCTGGCTTTAGATGCTAATGCTGAAGAACGGCTTAAACGGGCATTTACTTCAATAACGCGGTAATCGCATGTGTCGGAATTGAATGCGTATTGTATATTGCATTCGCCCACAATACCCAGGTGACGGATTGTTTTTGTTGAAAGTTCTTTTAATAAATCCAACTCTTTTTCCGTCAATGAACAAGTGGGGGCAACAACGATACTTTCACCGGTATGTACACCCAGTGGGTCGACGTTTTCCATGCTTACTACGGTGAAGCAATGGTCGTTCTTGTCTCGGATTACTTCAAATTCGATTTCTTTCCAACCCTTTAACGATTCTTCTACCAATATTTGGGAAGAGTATGCGAATGCGCTTTCGGCCAGTATGCGTAATTCGGCTTCATCTTTACAGATGCCGCTACCCATACCACCTAGAGCGTATGCCGAACGGATCATAACGGGGAAGCCTATTTGGTAAGCTGCTTTAACTGCATCTTCAAGACTTTCTACAGCTTGGCTGATAGGGGTTTTTACTTCTATCTCGTTCAATTTTTTCACAAACAGGTCACGGTCTTCGGTATACATGATTGCTTCAACAGAAGTACCCAGTACTTTAACTCCGTATTTGGCAAGTGTACCGCTAGTATACAGTTGAGTTCCGCAGTTTAGGGCAGTCTGGCCTCCAAAAGCCAGCAGGATTCCGTCAGGTTGTTCTTTTTTGATAACTTCTTCAACAAAGTATGGTGTGATAGGCAGGAAATATACTTTATCGGCAACACCTTCCGATGTTTGAATAGTAGCAATGTTCGGATTAAGCAATACAGTGCTGATTCCTTCTTCCTTCAGCGCCTTTAGAGCTTGTGAACCGGAGTAGTCAAACTCGCCGGCCTGTCCGATCTTCAGGGCACCCGAGCCCAGAACAATCACCTTTTTGATTCCACTTTTCGACATAGTAATTGGGTTGTTTTATTATTAAATGATTTTATAGATGTTTTCTCTGTATTGGGCACAAAAAAAATGCGTTAGTAAAAATAACCAACGCATTTTATATAACCAAATTATAATCCTGTAAAATAAAGAAATAGGCTTCGTAGTCCGTCATATATGCGGAAAAGAACTTCGGATCATCCTTATATGTCTTTATTGTCATAGAAACCTTTTCTTCAAAATTTCGGCAAAGATATGGGTTTGTTTTAATACATACAAATATTGGAGGGGGAAAATTATTCTTTAGTGAAGCTAAACCATCTATATTAGCTTCGGCAACAAAATTAAATTCATCCGGCATCTAAATAGGATAGGGTAGGCAACTAAATCTGTCCGGATGCTATTATGAAATCATAGTTATGATTTAAAAAAATGATACTGGTGGTTTTTCAAAAACATACATATGGTTTTAAAACTTGCAAATCATTTGTGCCGTTACCTTACGGCTTGTTATCGAGGGAGGATTCTTTTTTTAATGTGAATAGAGGCAGATAGAAAAATATCCCGATAACAGACATCGTAAGTCCTCCTATAGTTCCGGCAGCCAATGGGAACCAGAATGCCTCTTTGTCTGTCCCTAACATAAATGGAATGAATCCTAAAATGGTAGAAATGACAGTGAGGAAGATTGGAGTTATTTTTGCATTCCACGCTTTCAGATATGCCCGGTAAGGAGGTAATAAAGGATTCTTGGTTCTTAGTTGGTTGTACTCGTTCAATATATATATACTGGCATTTACGGTAATACCGCATAAAAGGACGAAAGAAGCGAATCCTCCCTGGTCGAAGTTCAGTTTGAACCAATAGAATGTAAGAAATACGCCTATATAGGATATGGGTATAACGAATATTACAGCCAGCGGTTGTTTTAGGGAATTGAATAAAATGCTGGTTGTGAAGAATATAATAGCGATAATGAGCAAAAGTAAAAGATACTGTTTGTTATCCTTTTTATCCCAGTACCAGTAATTGTTTTCTGCTTTCGCAGTATATCCCATAGGTAGTATTTTATTGAATTCTTTCAAAACGCGTTCCTGTATTTTAGTTCCCTGATTTGATGCGCCAATATACTCGTATTGCAGGCAAAGACGGTATTGCTGGTTTACTTTGGCTACTTTCTGGGGCATTTGTCCCTTTTCTACATTGGCAAGTTCCGATAGTTTATAGGGTTTCCCATTTACATACTGGGGTATGTATTGCATATTCCATATATCATATTCGTTCGATTGCCGGGAGAATAGTTTTAATTTTTCCGTTTCATTGTCAACTATAATATTTCCGCTATATATATCTTTTCCGAATACCGGACGGAGCGATGCAAACAAATCGATAGGAAGAATACCTTCCTGCGACATGCGGGCTTTGTTTAATTTAAAATAGAATTCCTGATAATCGTCTTTCCACCATGAGTATTCGGAATTGATAAGTACTTCCTTGATCCGGCGGTAAGTAAGGAGTTTTTCTTTTAATTTTTCAGCCCATTCGTACAGGTCGTCATAGTTATACCCATACATTTCTATACGGAATGAGCCGGCGTTTTCACGGACATCATTGCTAAACCCCTGGTCTTGCAATCCCCAGACATTCCAACTGCCGCCTCCCAGTTCGAGTGCCTTACTTATGATACGGCTTTTTAGTACATATGGAAAACCGCTTCGTTCGCTTTCGCGGGTGAAATATATACTTATACCTGCCTGTCGCGCATTATAAATATTAGTTTGGAACTGCCGTATTTCTTTAAAACTACTTAAATAAGATTCCATCCGGCTGATGAGATGATTGGTTTGTCCCAATGTCGTGCCGTTAGGTAAAGATGCCCCTACATATAAAACGGTCTCGTCATTTCTGGTGAAATAGCTGCCTTCGTATACTTTCTGTACGAATAATCTTAATGTACCTCCCAGGGCTTTGTCCATAATAGGTTTTATACTTTCCTTATAAGTGTCGGTCGATACAATGGTATTATATTTTTCTATGAACAATGAATCCAGGGATGAATATTGTTTTTTATCATCCATTTCTATTTTGTCCGGTAATAAAAAGATTGGCAGGCCGAATATCAGAAGTAAAGCAATACATGCCAGTTTTTTCCAGTTACATAGGAAACGAATCTGTGCCCAATAATATCTGGAGAAATAAACAGGAAATCTTTTTATCCATCTCTTTAGCCTTGGAAATTTAGGAAGGTGAATACGGCGGTATTTTCCGGCAGGGTTTTTCTTGTGTTTTTCTTCCAGCCCCATTTTCTCTATTAAAGAAGGGACAAGGAATAAGGCTATAAATAAAGAAACGCCCAGGTTAACAATAACTACAGCAGCAAAATCTTGCAGGTTAAGACGTATTTTCTCATCCAGAAAAAAGATAATAACCAGTGCCCCCATTGTTGTTAGCGTGGCAGCCAGAATAGATAAAAAGGCATGCCTGTTATGGCGGTTACGAATATGTTCCGTCATAACTATGGTATTGTCCATGATCAGATTGAGAGAAATTGTTACGCCGGCCAGTGAGTATAACTGCATTTCTAACCCTAATAAATAATAGAGAATAACAGCAATACTAAGGTTTACACTTATGCTGATGATAATAAGAAACAGATAGCGGATGCTTTTTGTAATCAGTAAAACGAATGTTAATAAAATCAGTATGGTAAGTCCGGTACGTAGGTATATTTTATCTAATTCCTGTTGTATGAACTCTGTCGCATCGTAGCTGGTATGTATTTTATATCCGGCCGGTAACAGCGTGCGTATGTGTTCCATCTCCTCTTTTACTTTTTTAGCCAGTTGGAGCTGGTTTGCCGTTTCGTCTGCTTTTATGGATAGGTAGATAGAGTTTAGTCCGTTGATACGATAATAACTTTGCGGTGTTTCTTCCTGACGCGTTACTTTTACCAGCTGGTCTAAACGAATTAATTTCCCTTCTTTATTTTTTACAGAAATCAGGGCAGGGTTAAATCCCTCTTGTCCGTTTTCGGGAATAAGTGCCAAACGAATCCACTGGTTTGATTGTATGGACGAACCTGTTTGTGCCTGAACGTTGGCAATACCCAGGAATTCTTTTTTATAGTATTGGTAAATAGCAGTTTGCAGATCGTCTATAGAGATGCCTAATAATGTTAATTGGCGGCTGTCATATTCCAGCTTCCATTCCATGGGAGTAGCCCCGCTGACATCTATTCTGTATATTCCCTGTATTCCTGACAAACGGGGTTTTATCTGGTCTTCTGCGAAACGCTGAATAAAAATAGGGGTAGCCGCTGCATTTAGCGTATAGCTCATGAAAGGAGCAGACTCTTTATCGTCCGTCCGGCTCGTTTTCAGAATCGGATAACTCAATCCATCCGGTAAGCCAGGCCAGGTTTGCCGGATGATAGTAGATGCCTCGAAGCGGGCGGCATCTATATTTGTATGTTTATCCAACTCTAGTGTGATGTATCCCCAGCCATTTCCGGAGGTGGAGGATATCTTTTTTATCCCTTTTATACGGGCTAACATAGACTCCAACCTTGATGTTACCTCCATTTCGATTACGCGTGCCGAATTGTCGGGCATATTATAGCTGATGCTTAATCTTGGTAAAGTGCGCGAAGGCGATAACTTTATAGGTAACAACGGAATGAAGGCAAGCCCTGCCACCGCCACACAAAGAAAGGCGACGATGATAGTAAAAGAGGATATTTTGGGCGATGCACTCATTTCATATAATGGCTGTAATCGAATTCATTGCTGAGGCTGACTCCTGTTTCAAAATCATGTAATGTAAGTTTACGTATTTTGAAATAACTCAACCAGTAATTTTGCAAAGCAGATATATAGTTTCGCTGTGCCTCTTGTTGCCTGTTCAGGGAAAGAGTCAGACTGTTAATATCCGCTTTTCCGATCATAAAACGCTGTTTAGTCTCCGAATAAGCCATGATTGCCAGATCTAATGCTTCTTCGGCACTCGCGATCAGATTTTGTTGAATGTTGAAATCTCCAACTGTCATAATAACGTCTTCTTCGACACTCTGTTCCTGTTGTCTGGCTGAAATCTCGGTGACATTCAGATTGTTCTTTGCGATATTATGTTTCCCTTTTCTTACCCCCCAGTCAACCAAAGGAATAGATAAAGAGACGGAAACCATGTCTTGTTGTAACGGGTCGCGGTAAGCGTCTTTAAAATTGTTTGCTACTTGGTTAAAACCGATACTGGCTCTGAGAGATGCATTGAATAATGTTTCTTTTTTTGTTTTATCGACTTGTTGTTCAGCTTCCAGTATGCTTTGGCGAAGTTCCAGGAACTTTGGGTTATTTTCCCGTGCCATTACTAATGCTTCATCGGCAGAAACATCTAAGTCGGCGGGATGTCCCGGCAGACGCAACCGTATTTCCGTGTTTTTGTCCAGGTTTAGGAAAGAAGCCAGGCTGAACATGGCACGCTTTAGTGCAATATCCGCGTTTTGAAAGGCATTGCGGGCATTTACGGCATCCAATTTGAGGGTGAGCAGATCTGCTTGGCTTATGGAAGCTATCTTATGACGCTGCAATCCGGTTTGATAAAGAGTATCGGTAGATGCCACATTATCTTTTGCCAGGTCATATTCAGCTTGCGCCATTGCTAAAATGAAAAAGTAGGAGGTGGCTTGTTCGCTGATAGCCTCCCGGTTATAAAGAAATTCTTTTTTTACTTTTTCGTATTTCAGCGGTTCGATTTTTCGTTCCCAACGAAATGGATTATATCCGATCAGGCTTTGGGTATATCCTATTTGAATAGGTATGGTGGTAAATTGACTATATGCGTTGTCTCCGAAGTTCCGTATGTAGCCGAGGTCTGAACTCAAGAAGAAATTACCTCCCAGCAAATCGAAGTTTTGCTTGACTTCCAGGTTCCCTCCTGAATAAAATGATTGTTGTTTACGGTATACATCAATATCATTTTCGGAATCGTATCTTTTGGTAATGTCCCGGTAATATTGTGCCGGGGTCAGATTTAAGGTGAGGCTGGGCAAGCGATCTGCTTTATAAGTCCTGAACTGCCAGTATCCGGCAAGATACATATTCTTGGTACGGAAAGCTTCCAGGGAGCTGTCAGCTGCCATACTAATCGTCCTATCTAAAGACAGAATGAGCCGTTGAGCTGTTGTCTCTCCAAAAGTGACTAACAAAAAAGCTAATATTATATTTAAGAATCTCATATTTTATATCTATAAATTCATACTCTAATGTCTTATCTCACGCATGTTTCCGGTAGATATACCAATATATTAACGGAATTACAAAAAGGCTGACTGCTGTACCTAATAACATAGCCGAAATCATGGCAATTGACAGAGGTTTTTGTAACTCGCTACCCATATCGAATGAAAATAAAAGAGGTACCATACCGAATATTGTAGTGAGAGATGTCATGATAATCGGACGAAGGCGTCGTCTGCCGGCTTCGTGTATAGATTCCATTAATGGTCGGCCTTCTTTACGCAATTCGTTGATTGCGTCTAGTTTCAGGATAGAATCATTTATCACGATACCACAGGTTACCACAATACCAATGGCACTCATCAGGTTCAGACTATGCCCGCATAACCAAAGTACTAACAGTGCTGCTGCCACGTCAATAGGTATTTCCAATAGTACAATAAGGGGTTGGAGGAAACTCTCGAACTGGGCTGCCAGAATGAAATACATTAGTAAAAGAGAGATAAACAGGATGATCACCAATTCGTTCAACATCTGTTTGTTTGAGAAAAAGCTTCCCGAAAAATCCACATCCCAGTTTTGGACAGTTTCTTTTACCTTTCCCATTAAATGCTCTGCATCATCTACATTGTAAAAACTGAAAGGAATATATTCGCCGTTTTTTCCGGCTGTAATTGTTTTCAGGTCTTCTCCTTGTGTAATATGAACCAATGACTGCAGAGGAATGTATTGCGGTTCTTCTCCACTTTTTGCCGGACTTGTCCGGATAAGCGTGTTGCTTAATACTTGATTTATGCTCTGCTCGTTCCCTGCTAATGTGATTGGCAGATATTGTTGGTAAGAACGAAGAGTTGTTACTTCATTTTCTTTGAATGCAGTTTTCAGTATCTTATAAACTTCATTGTAATCTACATTATACAATAAGAGTTTCTGGCGGTCTATGGATATATTCAGCTGATCATCGAATGCGATGCCAACAGGAAGTATTCCTGTTTTGGCTGTAAGTGCTTTCTCTAAATTAAACAGGGTTGAGGCTACCGGAGCTTCTGTCTTATTGCGCGTGTATAATTCCGTTACAATATCAGCTTCACCTGTAACAAACAACTTTTCAAAAACAGTTTCAGGCGGTGCAAACGAAACTACTGCATTTGGGTATGATTGCTTTATCCACTGCTGGATATCAGATTGCAAAGGTGCAATATCTTTCGTGCTGAGTGTCTTTAAGTATAGTTCAGCCTCTGATACGGATAATTCCCGGTCTCTATTTAACAGAAATTGTTGTTGGCCGATATAGGCCGTATGTTCTGCTCCGAGTTTATCAGCTTGTGCGAATATGGAACTTACCCGCTTCCTGTTTTCGTCGATATGTATGTTTTCATTCCATTCTAAATGGACGATCAATTCATTCTGATCTATTTCCGGCATGCGGCTTTTGGGTATAACGTAAAATAAAACTACACACAAAGGCACAGTAATAATAACGAAAATAAGAGAAGAGCGTTTATGATCGAAAATAAAATCAACTCCTCCATCGTAGAAGCGGTCTAATGTGTGCTCTTTAACCAGGTTATTAATTTTAAGGTTGATAAAAGAATGCTTTATTTCAGGAATGCTGTATACCAGTTTGTAAAGAATAGGAAGCAACATGATTCCTGTAAAATAGGAAACCATCAGGCCCACGGTTACGGCAAAAGCCTGGTCGTAAAAGATGGCTCCGGCAATACCACTCATAAATACTAATGGGAGAAATACCGCTATAGTAGTGAATGTGGAGCTTAGCATGGGGGTGATGACTTCCGTAGTCCCTTTTATACAAGCTTCTTCCAAAGAGTCGCCTTTCGCCCTATATTGCGTGATATTTTCGGTAACAACGATCGAACTGTCTATCATCATACCCAATGCCAGTATTAATCCGGACAAGGATATAATATTGAGGGACATATTACATAAATAGAAAAACAGAAAACTGATAGTTAGACTGACTATTATACTTAGTCCAATTACGGCCGGGCTTTTTACGTCTCCTAAAAACAGAATGGCAACTATGCAAATGAAAATGAAACCGAGTGACAAGTTTTGTTTTAAGTTTGAAATGGTATAATCCAATAACTCCGTTTGATTGCGGGTAATACTGAATTCGATATCCGGATAAACGGAAGCAAAATAATCGGTAACCTCTTTTAATGCCTCCTTCATATTATCCATATTTTCGTCAGACTGTTTGATAACGGCGAGTGTGACCGCACGTTTGTTGCCGGCCAGTGACAAACCTGTTTCTTTTTCGGGAACAATGGCAATATTTGCTAAATCTTTTAACTGGAAAATGCGCCCGTTTTTCCGGATATAAATGTTTTGCACATCTTCGGGGGTACGCAACAGAGTTGAAAATTTAATGTTGTATTCATAATAACCGTCCCGAACAACCATACTGCCCGGTTCTATATTGTTTGAGTTTAATGCAGATTCAAGTTCGTCCAATGTAATATCTGCTATCTTCATCAGCTTCATATCCGGAACAATCTGCAGCTGCCGTTTCTGTATTCCGGTTATATCTACCATGGCTACTTCCGGTAATTGTTCAATGCGTCTTTTGATAACTGTTTCTGCAAATTGGCATAAATCAAGGAAAGCAGATTCGTCTATTCCTGATTTTTCGTTTTCATTTGTCTTCAGCGTGAGGTTGAGGTAAAAGACGGGAATATCGGTAGCACTGGCTTTGATGACGCGGGGACGCTCTATCTCTTTGGGGAGATAATTCATAGCTGCATCTATCTTTTCGTTTACTTCAATAAAAGCAAGATCAGTATTTGTCCCGAATTCGAAATTGAGACGGATAATACTTGCACCATCTCTTGTCTCACTATGGACATCTTTTAATCCGGCAACTTGCATGAGTTGTTGCCGGATCGGTTTTACTACCGTGTTTTCCAATTCCCGGGCAGATGTGTTTTGCCCTGCAACCTGAACGGTAATTTCTGGTATGGCAATATCCGGCAACAAAGAGATAGGAATGGTAAAATAGGTTACCAACCCGATGATAAAAAATGCCGTAAAAGCCATTAATACGGCTATGGGACGTTGTAGCAGGAATTTAATCATTGGTACTTTCGATTACTGTTACTGGCGCCTCATGTGCCAGGTTAATATTACCGCTTGTTATTATTATATCTCCTTCTTTCAGGCCTTCTGCTATTGTATAGTTTTCGGCATTTTCCAGTCCGGTTTGTACATAGTTCCAATAGGCTTTGTTGTTTACCAATGTAAATACTACTTGCTTGCCGGAGCGCAGAACAAGTGCTTCCTTCGGTATAACGAGTTGCTTACTTAACGAACGGTGGACGCTTACGCGGACATTCATTCCTTCAAACAATTTGCCTTTGTCGGTAACAGCAGCTTTCACTTTTACCATTCCGTTTTCATCAACCAGCGGGTTTATTTCGGAAATGCGGCCTTCCGTTTTATTCTCAGGTGAAGCAAATGGAGTGACTTCTACCCGGTCTCCTGCTTTAATTAATGGCAGTTCGCTTTCTAAAACAGTGAAAGAAGCTTCCAGGCTATTGGGATTAATAATTGTACAGAACACATCTGATGTGGATGCCGTATTGAACGGCTTGGCGAACAGGTTAGCAACGATTCCGTCAAAAGGAGCTGTCAGGGTTGCATTACGTTCTTCAAATTCGGCAAGCTTATATTGTATAAATGATTGGTCATAGCCACTTTTTGTTTTTACCAGTTGCATTGTTGCAGCAGGAATCCTGGCCGAGTCTTCCAGTTTATAGCCTTGACCTATCAATACATCCTGTAGTTCCAATTTTGCACGTTCCAGGGCATCCTTTGCCTGAGATAGTTTATTTGCTAAACGAAACTTTGACAGTTCTGCCAGTTTTTGTCCTTTTGTGACCCTGTCTCCGTTTTTTACATAGATGGTGGCTATAGGTTCGGCCGATTCAAATTTTAAATCGGCGTACATACGTGCAGATAGTTTACCGTTACTTATTAATTCGTGGTTGAAGTCTGTCGTCTTTAGAGCCATAACAGTAACTTCATTTGTTTCGTCGGGCAAAACTGTTTCAACAGATTCTTCACCGGGCTCTGTTGTCTTTTTATCACCGGAACATCCGATTAATCCTGCAATTAATAGTATGATAAATACATTGTAGCTCTTCATAGTATTAAATTTAATATCACAAATATAATAAAATGGTAATATGTACATACGAAATATTCATAATTTATTCATAATTAACTGTGTCTGGAAATAAACTATTTCTATATACACATTCATTTATCAGTGTATAAAAGAAGTTTATTTCTGTTTTTTCAACAAGTTTTTATGCTGACAAAAAACTGACATGAAGTAAAAGTTTGTTTTATCCTTTAAAACCAGTTTATTATACCATTGCTATATGTGAAAATCCGTTCTTGTATTTTGGGAGCAATAACTTTATAGATTGTATTTTGAGGGATTTGT
>NZ_FNVS01000038.1 GCF_900108035.1 Parabacteroides chinchillae | reverse complement strand
TCGTCGAACATACCGGATTCTTTTGGCGTCATCTCAACGGTTACGTGGAGCGACTCACCAGGCTTGGCTGGATGTTTGTCGAAAGTAGCCACTGCACATCCGCAAGTTGTACTTGTTTCTAAAATAATAAGAGGGGCATCTCCCGTATTTTGTATGATGAAATCTGTCTTTTTTGCCTGTTTCACCTTAACCTTTCCCATGTTTACTTCTGCAGGGCTAACCTTTGCTGTTGTAATGATTGGTTGATTTGTTGCTTCTCTTCCTTGTGTGAGTTGTTTTAAATATAAATCTTTAACAGCCAAATTATGAATAGGATTTCCTATTACGATAACTTTATTATTCTTATCCAATAAAAAAGTTTGAAAGGTAATATCAGAAGGAAAATTGTTTTGCTTATTAAGCTTATCTTCCTTATCAATGCAAACCGGAAAATTAAATCCGTCTCTTTTTAAGATATACCGTATTTCTTTCAAATCTTTTGGATGAAGGAAAAAAAGAAAAGGTATTTGCTTGTCTGTTAATGAATCAACCTGAGCTATCAGTTCCTTCCACTTGGGCAATTGTAGTTTACAGCTGGCGCATCCGATAGTGTCCACATAAATAAGGACTTTATAGTCGCTTTGTGGAATTTGATAGTCAACAGTGTCTGTCAAGTAACGAGTAAAAATCATATCAGAAGGAAATATAATTTCTTTCCCTTGCCAATGTTCCACTAATTGGGTTATTTTCTTCTTTGTTTTGTCTTTGCATGAGACAGAAAAAATAACTAATAGTATTATATTCAAGTGTTTCATGAACCAATCTATTCAATTCGTTTTTATTTAAAAACCATCTAAACTGAATCCAGAGTACATAAATTCTACCTTGTCTCCAAAACAATCGATAGAGCCATTTCCTATACAGACAGTACTTCCTCCGCCACTCTCTGAATGCGCAAGTGCTTCGATATTGGCTAATACTAACTTTTTGAACTCACTGATTTTTATTTCTTCTTTTTTATTTGTATTGGTGAAGAAAAGATATCCGGACAGGCTTACACTTATTGTCAGGATGAATAATAACTTTAATCTGCTTTTTTTCATAAAAATAATTTTTGATACAAAGAATGTCAATAGTTGCTATAATTTAAAATAAATAGACTTACAAATTACTTACATTTGTTTAATGACAGAAAAGTTATATGTATAATATCTTGAATTATAAAAGGTTCTGCTTTTAGGGCTAAAATTGGGCTTACC
>NZ_FNVS01000026.1 GCF_900108035.1 Parabacteroides chinchillae | reverse complement strand
AGTAATTGACGGTATTATTATTCTATAAAACAAACATCTAATGTCTGTATAATACTTGTACTACTTGTTGTATGTAAATCTTTCAAAGAACTCGTGCGCTTTCTTTCGATTGCGGGTGCAAAGGTAAGGACTTATTTTTAACTCACAAGTTTTTCGCCCAAAAAAAACAGAAAAGTTTTTCACTTTTTTTCGACCAATTCAGCCTCTATAGGATCATCATACTGTTTCTGAAGCCTTTGCAGCTCTTCCAACAATTCTCTTGCCACTTCCTTATATTCCGGTTTTCCATACAAATTATGCATCTCTTGCGGATCTTCCTGCAAATCGTATAATTCCCATTCATCAATATCATTATAAAAATGAATCAATTTATAACGATCCGTACGTACCCCATAATGACGTTTCACCATATGTTCTGCAGGATATTCATAATAATGATAATATATAGATTTACGCCAGTCTGCAGGAGTTTCTCCTCTCAGTAAAGGCAGCAAAGACTCTCCCTGTATATCCTCGGGAACCGGAACGCCAGCTAATTCCAGAAAAGTAGGAGCATAATCTATATTCTGAACAAATTGGACAATTTCGCCTTTCTTTCCACCCGGCAAACGCATAACCAGAGGCGTATGAAAAGATTCCTCATACATAAAGCGTTTATCGAACCAGCCATGTTCTCCCATATAAAAACCCTGATCGGAAGTATAAACCACTAATGTGTTTTCCGACAATCCGGCAGCATCCAAATAATCAAGTACCCGGCCTACATTATCGTCCAACGACTTCAACGTCTTTAAATAATCCCGCATATAACGTTGGAATTTCCATTCCGCCAGCTTTTTTCCTTGCAGATTCTTTTTATAGAAATCTTCAATAATCGGATCATAAAACGCATCCCAAGCAGCCTTCTGTGCAGAATCCATACGTCCGTAAATTCCTTCGTAAGTACTTTTCAGACGACTGTTTTTATCCTTACGATACATTTTCAGATCGTAAATAAGATCCATATCCTTAATGATACTCATCTCCTGTGCCACTGCAGCAAGACGCCCTTCATAATCATCATAATAACTAACCGGCAAAGGAAATTCTTTATCTTCATACAATGCCAGGTTACAAGTGTCAGCCATCCAGTTACGATGCTGTGCTTTATGATGAATAAACAGACAAAACGGTTTGCTACTATCCCGTTTATTCTCCATCCAATCCAAACTCATATCCGTAATAAGATTGGTCAGATAGCCATGTTTACGGATTGTATCATTATTCAAAGTAATAAAATCCGGATTATAATAATTACCCTGTCCCGGAACAATTTTCCAGTAATCAAATCCGGTAGGCAAACTTTCCAAATGCCATTTCCCAATAATAGCTGTCTGGTAGCCTGCTTTCTGCAATAATTTAGGCATGGTTTGCTGCGAACCGTCAAACACGCAATTCGTATTATCGGTAAAACCGTTTTTATGACTGAATTTTCCGGTAATCATACAGACCCGGCTAGGGCCACTCAATGAGTTGGTAACAAAACTATTGGTAAATTTCACTCCGTCCCGGGCAATCCGGTCCAGATTCGGTGTATAAGCATAGCGTTTATCATAACAGCTCATCATCTGTGCCGTGTGATCGTCTGTCATTATATAGACGATATTCATTGGTTTTATCTGTTCTTTCGATTTCTCTTTCAGATTACATGAGGTAACCGATATAGTAACAACACCAGCAAATAGCACAAGTTCATTATTCTTCATTATTTATTTAGATCTAGATTTTATTCCTTCAAAAGTTTTTCGGCCAAAAACGAACGGTCTGCAGGCAAAATTTACCTGCAGACCGTATATAGTAGGTATTTAGTCACAACATTTAATTTCAACCACATGACTATTCGCTTCGGCTATCGTAAAGACACGCAAGCCCACTTTCATCAGATAATCGCCACTGAATACCTTTCCGTTATCCGCCAATGTTGATTTGGCTCCCGGCATCAGGTTAATCTCTTCCAGTTTATAATTCTTTTCAGGGTCTAATCCCTGTAACTTAACAGGATAAAGTTTCTCTGCATAACGAGGGTGAAGATCATACGCATAGAGTAACGCTGCATTTTTATCCTTACTTACATGCATAACAGCCGTATGGTTAGATTCATAAGGAGAAACCAGACGATAAAAATCACCTTCAAGGATAACGGGTTTCAGGCGATTGAAATTTTTCACCGCTTGCTGGCAAAAAGTCAATTCATCCGGTTTTAATTCTTTCAGACCCAAATCGAATCCCATCTTGCACATCATAGCCACATCCGTACGAAACTTCACACTTGTTTTCCAATTCCAGCTTGTTACGTGGGCACACATCACCTTAGATGGGAAGAACTGAGAAAATCCCCATTGAATATACAATCGTTCAAACGGATCCGTATCATCACTACACCATAATTCTGTAAAATATTTCAAAGCACCATAATCGCAACGTGCGCCTCCACCTGAGCAAATCATCATATACAAGTCCGGATATTTTTCGGCTACCCTCTTAAAGACATTCATTACGCCGCGAACATGATCAACATATAGCTGATTTTGTTTTCCTTTTAAATAAGGAGAATAGATATTTGTAATCGGGCTGTTGCAATCCCATTTCAGGAACGCTATTTCAGGATTCTCAGTCATCAGCTTATCTACTACCCCGAATACATAATCTTCCACCTCCGGATTACTCAAATCAAGAACCAGTTGGTTACGATAATAATAGGTTTCACGATTCGGCTGACGGATCGCCCAGTCTGGATGTTTGTCAAACAGCTCACTTTTCGGATTCACCATTTCCGGCTCAACCCAGATACCAAATTTCACGCCTGCATCTTTTGCTGCTTTTACCAAATTAGGAATACCGTTCGGAAGTTTGCTCTTCATTACTTCCCAGTCACCCAAACCGGCACGGTCATTAACACGGGGATACTTATTACCAAACCAGCCATCATCCAGCAAAAACAAATCCACACCCAGATCCTTGGCTTCTACCATAATTTCTTCCAGCTTCTTTTCGTCGAAATTAAAACCTGTAGATTCCCAGTTATTCAATAAAGTAAGGCGATCGTCTTTTCCTCTCTTCACCTGGTAATTACGAGCCCAGTCATGAAAACTGCGGCTAGCCTTTCCTGCACCCTGATTACTCAACGTAAAGATAAATTCAGGTGTAACAAATACTTCATTCGGCTTCAATTCATAATTAGATGCGTACGGATTAATACCGGATATAATACGAATATTATTCATATTATCCACTTCAAATGTAAAACGGAAATTTCCTGTCCAGCCAATCGTGCCCATCAGTACATCACCTTCGTTCTCACGAACCACATCCCCTAATCCCAACTGGAAAAACGGATAAGATTGCATGGCTGCACGAGACCCTAGTTTTGTATCAATAATTTTCTTACCGAATTTTAACTCCTGGCTAGTCATACCCATTTCCTTAGCCCAGTCACCGCAAAACTCGGTAAGATAGTACTTCGGACTTTCAAAATATAGCATATTGGAAGCATACAGGAAGATAGAAACCGGCTTCTTTTCACTATGGCTTATTTCCGTCCACGTTTTAATAATATTTTCTTTCGCATAAGTAAGATAATGCATCTTTACACTTACAGGATATACATCATCCTTCATCGTGATAATAGTCTCGGTAACATTATCATCCTGCTTCTTTACCTCGCTGGACACAAAACGGAATATACTCGTCATATTCCCGTCATTATGCTGTATACCAAAAGCCGGTTCATAATAATCTTCAGCCCCTGAACAAGGATATATCTCCCATCCACGGGTCGAAACGGCATCATCCGAACCCGACCGGACATATAACGGAAGATTGGCAAACTCCGATTCATTCAACAAACGACTTCCCAAATATGACTGATAAACACGTCCATTAGGAGCAACCCTCAAAATCAAATCAGTCTCAGCAGTGGATATACGGATAGGCCTTTGTTCCGCTGCTCTCATCTGTGCCATACAAAGCAAGAAAAGAAAAACAATGAAATTTGTCTTTTTCATGGTGATAATAATAATAGTATATATTTGCGTTAAAAGCCCGGCTCGATACCATTATCCACGGAATCCAGTCGGGCGTTTGTAAAAAAATCTTTCTATTAGTTTTGTTCTTTCAGGATAACATCGTGTGCACCGCCTTCCACAATACTGGTTGAAGATACCAACGTTATTTTGGAGTATTTTTGCAATTCCTCAATTGTAACGGAACCGCAACTACACATTGTTGCTTTCATTTTCCCTAAAGTAACATTCAAATTATCTTTCATCTTTCCGGCATAAGGGACATAGCTGTCAACACCCTCTTCAAATTTAAGAGATTCGCTGCCACCCATATCATAACGCTGCCAGTTCTTTGCACGGTTTGAACCTTCTCCCCAGTATTCTTTCACGAAATTGTTTCCAATTCTCAGTTTTTTCGTCGGAGATTCGTCAAAACGGGCAAAATAACGTCCCATCATCAGAAAATCCGCTCCCATAGCCAAAGCAAGCACCATGTGGTAATCGTGTACTAAGCCACCGTCACTGCATATAGGAATATAAACACCGTGTTTCTTAAAGTAAGCATCACGTGCCTGAGCCACATCGATCAAAGCAGTTGCCTGTCCGCGACCAATGCCTTTCTGTTCGCGGGTAATACAGATAGAACCGCCACCAATACCTACTTTTATAAAATCAGCGCCTGCCTCCACCAGATAATTAAAACCTTCCTGATCTACCACATTTCCGGCGCCAACCAATACTTTATCTCCGTATTGCCCTTTTATCCATGCAAGTGTCTCCTTCTGCCATTCGGAATAGCCATCCGACGAGTCGATACATAAAACATCAACACCAGCTTCTACCAATGCCGGAACACGTTCTTTATAATCACGTGTATTGATACCGGCACCAACCAACAATTTCTTATCCGCACCAGACAGTTCCAGCGGATTATCGCGATGATTGTCATAGTCTTTACGGAATACAAAATATTGCAGTTTCTGGTTTTTATCGATAATAGGCAATGTATTTAATTTATGATCCCATATAATCTGGTTAGCCTCTTTCAGGGTCATGCCCAATTCTCCAACTATCAATTTGGAAAAAGGTGTCATGAAATCCTTCACCTTCTTTTCCGAGGAATCCTTTTCAACACGGTAGTCGCGACTGGTAACAAGCCCCAGTAGTTTACCGTTCGGTGTTCCGTCATCGGTCACACCTATAGTAGAATGTCCTGTTTTATTCACTAATGTTACCACATCAGCCAAAGTTTGTTCAGGAGTAAGGTTTGAATCGCTTATAACAAAACCGGCTTTAAACTTCTTTACTTTACGTACCATCTCAGCCTGGCTTTCAATAGGCTGCGAACCGAATATAAAAGAGAGTCCTCCGTTACGTGCCAGTTCGATAGCAAGTTCAGGACCCGATACCGATTGCATAATAGCCGAAACCAAAGGAATATTCAGCTCAATCGCAGCATGTTCTCCGGTTTTAAACTTTACCAGCGGAGTTTTTAAAGAAACATTAGTCGGTATACATTGTTTCGTGGTTAAACCCGGAATAAGCAAATATTCTCCAAATGTTCTCGAAACATCGTTTAAGTAGATTGCCATAAGATTCTATTATATATTTACTGGATGATAAGAAATAATTGTGCAAATGTAATTATTTCCGCTTATATATGGGTTCTTTCATGTTAAAAACTTTTATTGTTGCCCGGTTGTTCTATTAATAAATTAATTAAATCAGAAAGAAAGCTTATGAAACAAGTTGTAGACAAAGCCAACACTAGAGGATACGCCAACCACGGCTGGCTAAAAACATATCATACATTCAGTTTTGCAAACTATTATAATCCCAAACGCGTACATTTTGGAATGTTACGTGTGTTAAACGACGACACCGTTGCCCCACGCGAAGGCTTCGATATGCATCCGCACAAAAATATGGAAGTGATCTCCATCCCCCTGCATGGTTATTTGCGTCATGGAGACAGTATAAAAAACAGCGAAGTCATCACCCCCGGAGATATTCAGGTAATGAGCGCCGGTACCGGTATTATTCATAGCGAATTTAATGATAGTGCCGATGAACGGCTTGAATTTTTACAGATATGGGTAATCCCCCGAAAAGAAAATACGCCTCCAAAATACGGGAGCTACGACATCCGTCCTTTTTTAAAAGAAAACCAGTTGAGCCTGATTATAGCACCAGACGGCGAAATTCCGGCATCTATCAATCAAGACGCATGGTTTTCTTTAGGAACATTGGATGCAGGCCAGGTAAAGGAATACAAACTCCATCATAAAAACAACGGCGTATACGTCTTTGTTATCGAAGGTGAAGTCGAAATAAGTAACACGACCTTATCCAAGCGTGACGGAGCCGGCTTTTGGGATACCGATCATATTATTATCGAAGTACTGAAAAAGTCAAAAGTACTGCTTATAGAAGTTCCATACGAATAATAATTTATATCGATCTCTTTATAATATTAGCATTTATAATATATCTACTTATACGAGCCATTTCAACAATAAATCCTTACCTTTGCCTCACTGCCTGCTATTGGGTAGCGAACCATCAAAACCAGACAACTATGGGGAAATTTATCAATCCGTTTACGGATATTGGCTTCAAGCATATATTCGGAAGGGAGATCAGTAAGGATGTACTTATCGCGTTCCTGAACGATTTATTGGTCGGAGAAAGGCATATAGCCGACATATCCTTTATGGATAAGGAAGATATGCCGGAAATGGCAAACGGCAGAGTGGTAATCTTTGATATCCTCTGCAGGGAAACAAACGGGGCTTATTTCATAATTGAAATGCAGAACCAATACCAGGATTTCTTCCTGGACAGAAGTTTGTACTACCTGTGCCGCTCTGTTACCCGGCAGGGAATAAAAGGGAAAGATTGGGAATATGAGATCTTTCCGGTGTACGGAATCTATTTCCTGAACTTTATTATTCCACCGTTTGTTTCGTTCAGGACAGATGTAATATTGGCAGATCGTGCTACAGGTGAAGCAATAAACAAGAAGTTCAGACAGATATACCTGTCAATGCCTTACTTTACCTTGGAGCAAGACGAATGTAAAACAGATTTTGAACGTTGGATTTATATATTAAAACACATGGACACATTTGACAGAATGCCTTTCAATGCGCAGAAAGCCGTCTTCGACAAATTGCTCGACATTGCCGATGTCAGCAAGCTGGACGAGAAAGAGCGTGCCCGGTATGACGAGGCGCTCAAAATATACAGAGACTACTACGGCACAATAAACTCCGCAAAAAGACAAGGGCGCAAAGAAGGTGAAGAAAAAGGCAGAGCCGAAGGACTTGCCGAAGGTATTGAGAAAGGTAAGATGGAAGGTAAAGCAGAAGGCAGAGCCGAAGGACTTCTCACTGCCGCCCGTGGCATGAAAGACCTTGGAATACCTATTGAAAATATTGCCAAAGTAACAGGGCTTACGCAAGAGGAGATTAACACTCTATAATATTCGCATTTATAATGCGAATCAGTAGTTAAAGTAGTCAAGTAGAAATAGCATATTATTCTTAACTACTTTAACTACTGACCCCCATTTAATCCTCCCAGATTTCGGTCTTACCTAGTAATTGAAGCAATTCTTCCGGCGTATGGCGGTAGGTACGAAGATATTCGGCAAGCGTACGGAGGGTGTTCTTGATAGGGAAAGCTATAAGCAAAAAAGAAGCCAGATGCAAATATGACATCCGGCCTCCTTCCTTATCGCTTTCCAGCAAATGAACCATTTTCAAAAATAATTTGGGATGAGTCAAGGGATAACGCAAACTACCTAAAGGCGTATGCTCATTCAGATAACGCACGTAACACGCACGGTCATGAACAAGATAACGGATGATAAACTTACGGTACCGTTTAGGAAGGTGGTCGTAATAACCGAAAGCAAGGCGGCAGATCAACAGTTCCCATCCACGGCGGTCTTTTGGAGATACTAACTTCATCCGTGCCTCAAAAAGGCGGACGGTAGGAGTGGCAACACCGAATAACCCCTGTAAACGTTTAAACTCGTTTTTCATTCTTTTGGCGGAGGGGGAATGTTTATCCCTCCGGCACAAAAGGCCGGCTTTGAAATAAATAACAAAACCGGCTCCCCTGCCCCTTTTATATCTTAGGCAGGGAAAACCGGCTGATTACAACAATCTTTATAGACCTGAAACTAATGATATTCCATCTCTTACATAAATCAACTCTCACCTGTCAACTGAATTGTCACCTGTCAACTGTTTAGCCAGCTCCATGTTCTGGCGAGCCAAACGGGGGTTCTGGGGGATAAACTTACGGAAGTAAGACAATGCGCCCGGAACATCACCATCCATCAATGACAATACACCCAGGTTATTCCATGAGCGGGGATCATTCTCGACTGACTGGAAGAAGAAACGGGCAGATTCACTATCACCCATTGACAACGAAGCAGCAGCCGCATTCAACTGAGCCTCCGGACAGGAAGGGAAACGGTAAGCAGCCAACTCGTAGACCTCCCGGTACTGCTCCGTACCGGGACGATACAATGATGCCAAACTTAACAACTCATTCAAGCCCAACTTATCGGGAGACGAGTTATATTGTGAAGACAACAAGGCAAAATCCATACCGGAAGAAGAAGGCTGCATACCCTCCGACTCGCACGTTACAGATAACTCCATACGGCGTAATTTTGAAAAGAATGTCTTCTCGATATCCTTATAGACCGAACCTTTATCCAGCGCTTTGATACGTTTACGGAGCATATCACCGTCGGAAGTCTCCGACAGGATCGATAGAACCTGCCCCTTATACTTCTTATCCGAAGAAGAAAGCAAACGACCCAAACCTGCCCAATCTTCCCCCTCCCAGGAGATTTGGATCAAACCGTTATCAGGCAAACCGAACTGTTTGACAAGATAATCCTTGAACTGAACGACACGGCTGCCGGACAAGCGTTCATTCTCCTTTGTATTACCATCGGGAGAAGCGAAACCTTTTAACCCGATGGATTGGACACGGCCAGCCGGAAAACCGGAAAGCCGGCCGAGACGTTCGCGCAACTTCTCCAACTCTGCCCGGTTATTGCCATAACGGGGATTAACCGTTACACCTCCTGCCGGGAAATCGATATAAGCCGTCAACTGCTCCGTTTGCGTTACCGGAGCGGAAGGAGACTCCGGGACGGGAGTAACATAACTCAACATCTGGCGGTAAATGGCGGAAGCATCCACCTGCAACAGGGGTATCTCCGCCTGGCGGTACAATGAAGATGTACCTTTCACCACCGGCAATGTATTCTCTTTCTCAACTGTGGAAAGATCCTGCATACTCCCGCATGACGACAGGGTAAACAGAATCCCCAAACCTGCAAGACCTTCTATCAAGTGTATCTTCATCCTCATTGCCCTTTCGCATTCATAGCCTCCAACAAATACTTACCCGGTTTGAACTTCACACTCAGGCGCCGGCGGATAACACATGGGGTGCCGTTCTGGGGGTTACGTCCAGGGCGTTCGTTCTGGCGCCACGGAGTAAAGGTTCCGAAACCTTGCAGGATGATGGTACCCTCACGTTCCAACTCCGATGTCAACACCTCCTGCAGAGCATTAAAGTAACGGATCGACTCGGTATGCGGTATATTTAACGTTTCCGCAATCTGTTTTGTTAACTCTGTCTTGTTCATATTCTCAATATTTAATTGTTTGTAATTCTTTATTTGTTTACAATTCTTTATTTGTTCAGCAACCAAACTTTATCTTGATAGCTTCTGCCTGACAGCCTCCTTTATAACTCTATCTTCATTGGCTTTAGCCTAAGCTGCCGTCTGCTTCAGCGGACGGATTAATTAAAATGCTATCTTCATGGCTTTAGCCTGGTTTCAATTGCCGTCTGCTTCAGCGGACGGACTAAAGAAGGCTCTTTTTATTGGCTTTAGCCAAATTAAAAAAGGTTTGGCTAAAGCCATTGAGATGTAGATGTAGATGCATCTACATCCGTCGGTTAAAACCGACGGTAACTAAACTGAGGCTAAAGCCAACAAAACTATCAACCGAATTGTCACTTATCAACCCCCAACTGAATCCCCCATCTCGTTTCCCTATAAGACTTATTCAGTTCCGGGTATCCGGGCTGCTCTATATAGGTTGTCAAACCGCTGTAATGACGGATAGGGATATTCACGAATGAAGGCGTCGAGACTTTATAAACGACCGCCTTATTCAAAGCAGACTCTACTAAAGGATACAAATCCGGATTTACCTGCTCCATATAATCTCCAAAGTCGAAAAACAGCTTATGGCCGCTCCAATCGAAACACTGCACCTTATTTATATCCACCGTCGCAGGATTTATCAACGCCGAACGCGCCGCCACCGCCAAATCATCCATGGCGCTCAAATTGATAAGGCTCATCGTTGCACTGCGGTAAACGCCCGGAAGCGTATTACAATACTCATAATAGCTGCGAACAAAACCCTTTAAATTGGCCTCCGGCTCAAAAAGGTAATTGATCAGTTCAGGGTAAACAGGGGTAAAACCGGGGCTGAGTATCTCCGCCGAAGAGGCAACCAGGTAATCCGCCTTATTGCGCAACTCGTAAGCCACCTCCACACCGGACATAAGGCAAGCCTCCAAGACAATGAAGTCGAACGTATGGTCGGGAATCGCCCGGACAAAGTCTGCAATCTCCATTTCCCGGCCGTTGTCATCCATGATGGAACGCGGACGGGCAAACATCCCTTCGGGCAGCCACCCTGTTCCGTGGCTGAAAACAACCAGACCGTAACCGGGGGCTGGATATAAAAACAAGGCATCGTGTATCACTTCCGAGAAAACATCCGTACAAGCCGAGTTGTCCTCAGGATATTCTTTTATTACTTCTGTATAAGGTTTGGTATCATTAGCTATGACGCGCATTAAGGAAGGAGTGCCCTTTTCGCCACGGGCATCCTGGTAAATCAACAGGTTATCCTGCCGGTTATGCCAACCGGCCGTTATGCTGTCTATCTTCGTGTAGGTTTCGTCGCTCAGATTGTTATCACCCGACATATAAACCAGGACGGTACGGCGGGCGGAAGGAACCTCGACAGGACGCTCCTCTGTACATGAAAACAGACCGAAAAGAATGATTATGAGTACTATATTACGGTACATACACACACAGTTTATATGATAATTGATTTAAAAAAGTGTGAAAAATCACCAGTCAAGCAAAACCACTTAACTACTTTAACTACTTAACTTCTTAACTACTAAAATTTAAGGTTTTCTTTCAGTAATATATATTTTCCCATCCGGTTATTGAAATAACCATACTTATAGATTAACGGACGATCGGATAAAATTCTACGCTTCAGATTCATGGTTCGGAAATGTTGCATAATACCCAGGTATGAATTAATTGAAGCACGCATCTGCAGTAAAAGATACTTTGGCGGATTCGGATTATTTGCCAGTTTCTTCTCCCACAAATACAATTCATTCTTAAATTTACGTTTTGCACGGTTATGAATATATGTCCGATACGGTTTAACCACCGCACCCAGAAAATTAATTCCTTTCTGATAAGGTTGCAACACTATTTTTTTCGGATGCAAAGTTATATCCAGATTTTCCCATAAATATTCACGGATAACCGGAACCAGAGAAAGCAAAAAACGTTTGTCGGTGTGTACAATAAAAAAATCATCCACATACCGCCCGTAATGTTTCATGCACAAGGTCCGTTTTACATATTGGTCAAACTCATTCAGATAAATATTACTGAACAACTGTGAAGTAAGGTTGCCAATAGGCAATCCATATCCTTCAGGCGAATGAAAAAGACTTTTCGATGGAGGTAAACCTTCCCATTCAGACCATGAACCCTTACGGAAACAATTCTTTACCGGGTCATTCATAATCACCAACGGCAGCAAATATTTCACCAATTCAAATTCATCCGAATCGCCCCAATGTATTCCATCAGGCATGGCAAGATATTCATATTTGTTAAGCGTCTTCATCATTATATCATACAGTTTCTGCCGGTTTATATTCATAAAATATCCCGCCAGATCCAATTTCAATATGTAGCAATCACGTGTATAATTCAACGAACAGGAACGGATATGTTTTTCCAGGCGTCTCACACCATACAATGTCCCTTTTCCTTTTCTGCAAGAATAGCAATCGTCTATAAAAATACGTTCATAAATAGGAGAAATATAGTTAAACAAAAGATGATGGACAATACGATCCCTGAAATCGGCGGCAAAAACCTCACGCTTTACCGGATAGTCTACCATAAAGCAGATGCTGCGCCCCACCCGATAGCGGCGTTCCTTTATCTCATGATAAAGTTCAACCAGGTTTTCTTCCAGGTTCATTTCATACCGGAGCTGGTTAGCCGAATTACGTTTGCCTTTCCTTGCATCATAATAGGCTTTGAAAACATCTTCAATCAGTTCCATCTTTTCTTTATTCTATTTTCCGGTTTATCCGGGCAAATGTAACTTTTTTCTTAGTTATGCCCTAAATTACCTTACGAATTCGACCGCCTTACGGCGGTTTATGAAAACCCGGCGCTTAAAGCGCCGGGTAGCAAAGAATCAAATCAATCGAATCAATCGAATGCGGTCGGCAATTCGCCTCCCTTTTTTATTCTTGGACACAACGGACGGAATAACCGTTCGCAAGGCTGCTCTCATTCATATTGGCACTACTACTGCTGAAGTACAGACGGGGAGATCCACCTGCCGTAGAAAGTGTAGATGACCAATAGTTGCCGTTGGAAGCCAGATTGTTGGAACTACCGTCACTGCCGTTACGGTAACCTGCAGCAGGCAGAACGAAGTTTGCATTCTCTGCAGCCATCCAAACCTTATTAGTTCCATTCATCTTGTTAGAACCGTTTGCTTCAGTCATAATAGGATCCAACTCTGCCTTCGTAGGAACACGCCAACCGGCAGGACAAGGCTGCTGATCGCGAGGCCAAGCATTATCGCCAACACTCAATACAGGAGAAAGACTTCCCTTATAATCACTGAACCATGAATAATCAGCATCAGATTTACCCTTAATAAACTTATCAGCATACTCATAACTTTCTGCAGTAGCTTCAACATAAGTTGGGAACGTTCCGTCAGGAGCCATATCTCCCGAACCATTATAACTGAACGGAGCCTTTCTACCCCACTGGTAAAGATAACCGCAAGTAGCCAAATTCCAAGTAGTTGTTACACTTGTAGGAACCTGAGTAGCTCCCACGTTTACCGGAGCCCAATACTGACCTTTATACATAACCGGACTAAGACTTGTACCCTCATAATTAGGGAAATAACGCAATGTAATAGTATCACATGCATCCGCTACACTACCATTCTGAATAATAACATAAGCATCCAAAGGAACCTTGATAGAATCCTGAGCAGGTATAGTAAGTTCATAAGTACGAGTCACACTGGCTTCTTCTGTGGCATAAGTTACAACCGGAGCACCCTGTACAATCTCATTCTTATACTTCCCGTTGTCCCAATTAATAGAACTTCCGGTAGTATTATACTTAAATTTAACCGTATAAGTACTTGCCTGAGGAGCTGAAGAGGTGAATGTTACCTTTTTACCGGCATTTGCTACCGCATCTATAACTTTATCAGTAATATCAGTGCCATCCAGTTTAAGGTCCTTCAATGTTGGAACAGGGAAAGAAGGTTCTACTGTAATTGTATCGGATACTGTCCAGTCGTCTACCTTTATATCCCAAACAATATCTGTAGAATCTTTCGATGGATTGATATTTACAACATAACGGGTATTACGTGCCAATGCAATAGGATCACCAACCGTACCTACGCCATCCGCTTTCTTAAACGTTATCAATTTTGACATCTTTGCACCACGATATTTACCGTTCACCTGTAATGCAGTTACTGTAGTATTAACAGCATCATTGGTGTTTTCGTAAGTATAAAGACTGTCCAGGATCTGGATAGTAGTGGTAACAACTTTTGTATTAGCAGGAAATTCCGTAACCGTAGGAACCGCATTGATCTCAGCATCCGTTTTTGTATCCATAATAAAAGAATACTGTTTCGGATTTAAAATCTGTGCAGATTCAAGGATAAAGGCTTTACTGGCATCTGCATCATAAGCATAATTTTTAATATCGATACGCGATACCAGACGCTCCATCTTGATAGTTTCGGCAGCCAGGCCACCTCCTTGAGTTGTCCAGGTTGCCAGATTATCGATCTTACCGAACATCAGTAACGGAGTAGAAGGACCCGCTGTTAACTGTGCACTCATCAATGCTGAAGGCAGGTCAACCCAATCCGTACTACCAACAATGTCGGCAATATCCACTCCATTTTCCTTATAATTGGCAATTACCAGTACCTTAGGAGTACCCCAACCCAGACTCTTTACCTTAATCTGGCAAGTGTACGTGCTGTCGCCGGCACCCGGATCCTGCAAAGTAAGAGGTTCGGTAAAACCGTTAGGCGAAAGCAAGTCTTCTTCGCTCAGGTAATAGTTATACGTACCGGCATCTGCGCCTACCGTTTCCGTTTTTACGATGAAAGCTACACTCTTTATTTCCTTCTCTTCCTTAAAGGCTACGTCATTTGGAACAACATCTCCCACTGCTTTTGTAGAAGCTCCATTATGAGTCATTGCGATCTTCAAGGCGCCATACCCATTTTCTACAAACTCAGGATTATTCCTGATAATCTCTTCGTCCTGACACGAAGAGAGCCCAACCATCAAAAGGGCTGCTAAAGCTATAAATTTCTTTTTCATTGCTTTATCTGTTTTTATTGTTTATATTTTATCTCTTTTCAAGATTAAGAACCGGCCTGTGTTACTGTAATCGTGTTAGAAACAACCGTATTGTCAGTCGTATTAACCAACTTGATAACAGCTGTACGTTCTGCACCTGTGCTATTTACTTCATCACCACCGGAGGCCATAGAAACTGCCAATTGAGACGTACTATCCAGTGTAGCAGTTAGCCATGTAACAGGAGTAACGTTATCGCTTCCGTCTACAACAGAAACCGTCCAATCCGAAATATTTTCTACATCGCCACTAACAACTATTGTAGAAATATCTAAACCTGTACCGTCAACAGCAACAGAACCTGTTGTTGTTGCAAAAGACGGAACCGTCTTTCCAGCTGGTTGAGAAACTGCGATTGTTTTTGTCGTGCTTCCTGCTGATTCCGTAACAGTAATAGATGCTGTTTTTGCTTTATAGGTATCATTGGCTGCATCCGGAGCTACAGTAAAGTCGCCATTACCTGTTACAGCAATATAAGAACCACCTAATGAAAAACCGGTACCTGCCAAAGCAGCAGTCCAAGTGTTTGCCGGGTCTCCCAAGACTACACTGATAGTCTTTGTATCCATTGCAGTTTCGGTAGCTGTGAAGGCAAGAGGTGTTTCATCCACCGTTATAGCCGGGGCAGCAGCAGTACCTGCTTTCTGGGTAATGGTAATTGTTTTGTAAACTTCCGTTGGTTTTGTTGTATTGGCAACCTTCAAAACGGCTGTACGCGGAGTTGTGGTACTGTTAGTAGCAGCTGTTATACCAAAATAGCCATTATTACCATCTACAAGAGTCTTGCTTTTTGAAACAGACAACCAATCATCACCACTTTCAACAGAAACAGTCCATTCAGAAATAGCAACAACCGTTACCTTACGTTCGCCCTCAGTTGTTTGTCCCTCAACGGCAGCATCAATAAAACCGGTTGCAGGAATACTATCCATCTTATAGTTAGCAGCATCATCCTTGTCTACCAATGTACCACGCGCAGCCAAACGGATAGAACCGATGTTCTGGGCAGCCTGTTTCACAACAATGTACTGAATCACCTTATCTGCTCCTTCCGGACCGGAGATAGTCATTTTAATAGAGTCTATACGTGCCTGATCCGTCTCATTCTTCTGGGCAACAATCGAGAATGTACCCGAACCTGTACCGGTTTTACCGTCATCATTATTCGTAAAGCCTGCATCTGCCCTTGTCAAAACGGCTTTGTCAGCCAGGTTAAACCAATCTGCGCTCTCTGAAGCTGTCCATGTTGCTCCGTCAGGAACAGTTACATCGATGTTCATAGAGTCCGAAGACATCTTTTCGCCAGAGAAGCTGATCTCGTTGCCGGCAAGCAAAGCACCGGACAAATCGATATAGCTGGAAGCATTAGGAGCCTGTTTTACAATAAGGGGCTGTTTGATAGACGGACGTTTTACGTTTCTCACAATGACAGTTCCTACACGGTCTTCTTTGCTACTTGGATTTGTAGTAAGGGTAACCAATTTGAATGACTTCATTACAGAATCGCCCGGAAGGACAGAGAATGCAATCCAGTCGCAATCGGCCGGCTTAACCAGTTCCCATTCTTCATCGGCAGCAACTTTAATAGTTACAGAATCAGCAGCCGTTTCACCGGTTGTTGCAGCAGGCAAAGAAAGCGTATTGTCGGCAAATGCCTGGCCTGCTTTTAATCCGGCAGCATCAACGCTCAGTTTGATAGTGCCATGGGTAACATCAGAATTAACCGTATCGCCAACCAGCCAGTCTTTAACTTCCAGGGTAGCGTCCAACGTACCCGAACCTACATTTAAAATACTTAACAAATAACGGTTGTTTGCCAGGACAGGGATCGTGTTTACATCACTCTGGTTCTTTTTAAACTCTACATTGTAAACCTGAGCCGCACCGGCCAAAGTTTCACCAACCAATGACAATTTGATATTTTGTGTTTCAACAGCCATTGCCGGATACATGTAGAATACACTCTTGCTCTCACCATAGTTGCTGTTTTCGTAAGCAGTAAAGTCTATGATAGGAAGGCTTGCCACTATCGTCGGTGTATAAGGAGTAGCTTGTGCAAAAATACTGTTACTACCCGGAATATCTTTCAAGACGATTTCACTAATCTTGAAAGATGATTCTTCACACCAGTTCAACACGTCGAAACGGGCCATACGGCGGGTAAGATGTACCTCCTGGTTTCCACCCAGACCACCTTCCGGCACTGTGATCGTACCTAATTCGGGGAAAGAACCGCTCATCAACAACGGGCATGCGATATGTCCCTTCAATGTGTTGGTGGCCTTTGCAAGGAAAGCGGTTGTGTCGGTTACGCCCAGTTCCAGGCTATCCAATGACAGGTTGTCGCGGCCGTTGGCTACGAAATAGAACTTTTTCTGTTCACCCGGATAGACTGAGATCGTGGCCTGGTAAGAGGTTCCTACCGGTGTAAGCGTAAACGAGTTGCCGGCTTCGCCGCTTCTGAAGATTTCTTTCAAAATCACTGGCTTAGGATCGGCTGCCAGAGAATCTTCACCGAACACGTAGATGTCGAGCGTTTTCAATTCATTTTCAGCATCTGTTGCCAGTGCTGCGTAAGGCACTACTCCCTGGGCTGTGCCGGGAAATACAAACGTAATCGTCTTTCCGGCCGGATTCCCGTTTTCCGGGCCGCCGGTGAAAAGAGAATCGTCATCGCTACAAGCCGCCATCATGAGGGAGGCAAGAGCCAATAAATAATACTTCTTTTTCATAACATAAAAATTAATTAATAAATTAGTAAATATGGGGTATGTCCATTCGCCAATATTAACGTCCATATATATCTTACGCATCTCTTATATAAACCCGCCTATGCTGCCCCCGTCGTTCCAGTCCATCACCACGGCCGACGAGACGATGATACCCCCCGACGGGTCTACCTCTACCACAAGGTCGAACTCCTGGCGAAGGTTCTCATCCAGGTTGATCTGCATCGTACGGAAATACTTCCAAAGATCTATCTCCTTGATGACCGGGGTGTCCCCGGCATAAAGGCAGAAAAGGGGATGCGTATCATTGGTTAAGCGGTATGTGACAAACTCGCCCGATACACTGCCTGTGATTTCCATTTTGACGTCTATACGGTGGTCTACCTGCGTTTCCAGCTTCTGGGGGATATAATAAAAGATACCGGCACGGGTTATCAAACCTTCCGTTTCATCATAGTATGATAAGGGGGAACCTTTAATTTCGTACTCCGGACTGAATGTGTAAGAAGAAGGCACATCACGCAAAGTCATTACGAAATTATTCGTATTGGCAGGAGGCTTACCTGTCCATTTTACCATGATATTCAATTTGCAATGGCTATGCACCATATCGATACGCTGACGGCTGACACCACGCTCCCTGACCGAAAATGTGGTGTAACCGTAATACAGCTTTTCTGCATTTTTCTGCCAGTAAGCATATTCCGATTTCATTGTACTGTACGGGTTATCCAGAAAAAGCTGCATATCCGAAAGTTTGGTTTTACCTATTACAGACTCATTTACGTGGCTGGCCGTATCTACATTTGCCCAGGTGACCAATGTGTATTTACCCGGACCCAAAGTGAACTCGCCATACAGTATCTTATTCCTGTCTACCAGGTTATTTACCTGGCGAAGGATACCCGTGTCATCAAAAATAAACTCCTGCATGCTGTGGATATAATCCGGCAAAACATTGGCCGTGCCACTACCCGTATACCAATACTCCAGACGGGCGTTGTAACGACACTCCTCCAACTCGCCGTCCAAGCTACAAGAAGACAGAAGGAGCAAGAGCAGGGCGCAGATAAACGCAGACAAGAGGCGTTTTAAGTCGATATGAACAGACTGGATTCTCATCGTTTCACCTCCAATCTCATTAAGTTTTCGCGAGCCTTGGGGGCATCAACCGCCAAGGCCTTGCGGAAGTAATACTCAGCCTCGGCACGGTTACCTTCGATAAAGCATAAGACGCCGTAATTATTATACGTCAATGGATTATCCTTAAAACGATCCAGATACATACGGGCAGACTTTGTATCGCCCACCAAAAGAACGGCGGCGGCAGCATTGACGCTGGCGGTAACGTCGTCAGGGTAAAGGTTGGCAGCTATCTCGTAAACCTCCCGGAACTGGGTAGTACCGGGACGGTAAAAATGGGACACGCCCATGATCTCTTCCAAACTGAGCAAATCCGGATGGGTATAAAGCAGTTTGGAGGCTTCACGGTCACTGACATTCCTTACCTCATAAGCAACCATCAACTCGATTCGCCGAAGTTTGGGAAAGTAATTTTTTAAGAGCTCCTTATAAGGCGCACCACCATCCAGTTCCATCAGGTAACGCTCCCTGCCCTCGAATATCCCATAATTGTCGATGATGAAACCTACCGCCTTTTTATAAGGCAAACCCGAAGAATCCACCAGGCTACGCAGGCCGTCCCAATCCTCACCCACCCAAGATGTGAGCAAAGGGCAATCCTGCAAATCATAATGCCCGCTGAGGTACTTTTTGAAACCCTCGCTACGATGTTTTGACAATGTCTCGTTATCGTAATAAGCTCCGTCGGGAGATGAATAACCCGTGATCTGAATATGGCGGAAACGAGCCAGGTCATTCTGCAACAAGGGCTGCAACAAATCATCTATTTTAGACAATTCACGTTTATTATTGCCAAACGAAGGATCGACTACCGAACCGCCCTTGGGATAATCGATATAAGCCGTAGCCGAAGACGTACGGACTTTAACAACCTCCTCCTCCGGTATCAGGAAATTTACCATATCCGAAAATGCGGAACTCTCCACCTCGCGGATGACGCGGACTGCCGGTACAGAAGCCAATGCCGGCGGCTGAACGCCAGGCTGGGAACAAGGAGGAGTTAAATTGATATCCTTTGTCAAAACATCCGTAGCCAGAACCAACTCCGTACAACAATCTTTACTTATCTGGCGCAAAAGCAAGGAAGAGTGCTCCATCCACGAAGCATAAGGTATACTCACGCGGTAACGCAAATTATAACTGCTGCCACGTTTAACACCCACCCAAACATGGTAAGGGTCCAGGCCGCGGCGGGAAGGATCGACCGTTTCCTCACGACGGTCGAAGCGTGCACGCTGGCTACCGGACAATACAACAGGAGGCAAAACGACGCGTTTACCTTTATAATGCAACTCGGGGACAAGGCTTAATGACTGCTCGGAAGGAATACGGATGCCATGGGCAATGATCTTTAAGTCGATACGGACACTATCGTCCCTCACTGCCATTTGCTGGGGAATAATACGGATACCGATCTCCGAACCCGATACCGTCTTCTTGGAATCGGCATGTATTGTTGGAGAACTCAAAAGTAAGGCTATGAGCAGTATTATGGCACGCAGATGACACAGACAGCCACAGATAGACGCAGATAGATGTCCTTTAAAAAGAAATCTGCGCAAATCTGTATGATCTGTGTCATCTGCGTGCCATAATACTATATATATTCCCATATCTTTATCAATGTATCAGGTAGATTATTGAAATGCCCAACTTGGTGGGGCCGTAATAATGGCGCTTGTAACGGCCCATCAACTCCGCACATTCCGCACATACGTATTTATTATATTCCATATAAGCGTAACCCACCCCCAAGCTGAGTTCCAAACCCCAACGACGGCCGATAGCGAAATGGTAACCATACGAAACACCGCCACCGTAAAAGTTACCGCGGTACGTATATTTATCCAGATCGGGAATGAATGGGATCTGACCTACGTTGTATTTTGCCCAATGGCCATGGACACCGAAAAAATGCCCCTCGAAAGACTTACAAGGCCAAAAACGAAACTCAGGCTGGACTAGGACGTGGCGAAGACTCATCCCATCAGGGAAAAATGTCCAGGAATTGTAATTGCCCGAAACATCCAAAGAAAACTTTCGACCTAACGCAACCTCTAACCCCAGATTCGGCGTGGTAGTTGCCAAATAAGCTAAATTTGTCTTTATAGCTAACTTCTGGGTGTAGACATTCAAGCTACAGGTTATACATAATATGATCCACAATAGTGCTCTAAGCATTTTATACTCTTTTTTATATAAAAAAAAATTCCGCTTCATAAATGTCTCTTATTTATGAAATAAGGGACAATAAGCACAAAATGATGATTATCAATTACATACAAAAACAAAAAGTTTACTTTGTTTGAAATACGCCCAAAAAAATATTTATCGAGAGAGCTTACAATATATGCTCTGTGAAAGATTGATGAAGCATTAAAAAAATAGAGGCAATTTAGGTAGTTTGGTTATTTTCCCTTATTATTTTTTTACTAATAATACCTTTTTGTAAACAAATATTTACAGTATTAAGCCTGCAGAAAAGGGGAAATCATGTAAATTGATGTTAAACACAAAAAAGGTACTGCCCACGCTTTATCTAATATGACCGAAGTTTCATTGCTTTTGTGGCTCAAATAGTAGATTTCGCAGGTAAAAACTATAAAAAAAGGTGTTTTTTAACCTTTAGTATCCAAAAATCCTATTGATAAATTTTTACATTCAATTTTTATACCTATCTTCGCAGCATATATCCGTTTTTGTAGGGTAAAATGTAAACTCTTTCATAGGGTTTTTGAGCATAAAAAAAAGAGGATGTCCCTTATTTCATAAATAAGCGTCATTCTCTTTTTCTCTTCTGTATCATTTCATCAAGCCTCCTGATTATTTGCATATTAGCTTTATCCAATACAGATTGATCCAAACTGTCCAGATAGAAACGTGTTGTTTTCTCTGAGGTATGTCCTAATGCTTCACCAATAACGGCAACCGGCGTGTTCTGACGTTTAGCTTCTGTTGCCCAAGAATGGCGCGCGGTATAAGAAGTCAGCTTAACCGGATTTTTCATCAGATTTGAAATCTTTTCCAAATTACGATTATACCTCCTTAAACACGACTTATATTCCGTATATGATGCATCAACCCTTTTCAAGATCGGAAATAAAAGACCATCTACCCCCTGCCCTGCATATCTCTGTATGATTACACGCATACCTTTTGTAAGACGGGTGGTAATAAGAGCATTCGTTTTTCTACGGTAATACACCAAAAAGTCGCCTTGAATATTTTCCTGTTTAAGATTTACCAAATCTATGAACGGAATACCGCTAGCCATATAGCTGAACACAAAAATATCGCGCGTCAATAATAAAAAAGGCAGCTCTAGTACAAGCATAGCAATTTCTTCGATTTCTTTTGCCGAAATAGCACGCTTATGTGTACGTGTCGGACGCATACGCATACGCGAAAACGGATTTACTCCTAGCGCTACCAACCCCTCACTTACCGCACTATGATAAGCAGCACGGATACAACTGATATAAGTATAAGTTGAATTCTGGCTCAACCGCTGCTTTTTTAAAAAATCTTCAAAATCACACACCATCTGTATCGTGATTTTATCCAACATAACAGAACCTCCTTTCATAAAACTGGCAAACCGGTTATGGGCGCTTCTGTAAAGATTGGCAGTACCGTAACGTTGATTACTTTCCAACACTTTTTGTCGGGACATCATGTAAACTAAGGCATCTGTGCCTGCCTCACGCTGTTTCACTCTATTCATAATTAATTAATTTAGTTTATAACAAAAACATACTGAAAAACAACTGAAGCAAAACCATTGTTGCACCGGTATAAAACATCCCGATGATTTAAAAAAATCATCGGGATGTTTTCCAGAAATGATCAGGATGATTTTAATTATTATAAAGAACACATATATTATACCCTATACCAGGAAAATTCAAGATTAACAACAAAACAATAAAATAAAGGCCGCCCTACCTTCACAGGCAAAGCAAAGCCAAACTTATAACTAATACCTACTATAAAGTACTACCATCTTTTTAGTACAATAAATTACGGGCTAAAAATATGTATTATTTTTATACAAAAACCGGGGTATATAACAATGTCATTAAAATGTAATTAAATCCACGATGTATTTTATAAAGCAAATCGGCATCAAACACCCTAATAACCAGCACAAAAATACACAAAGCAAGTTCTATTTTTATGGCTTCAGCCAAACTATCAAGAAATTTGGCTGAAGCCTAAAAAAGGCTACTCTATCTTATCTGTCAGCTAAAGCAGACGGCAACTGAACTTAGGCTGAAGCCATAAAAAACAGAAAAACTGATAAAATAAAAGCCCTATCCCCGAATCATGACCGGTAAACCGTATGTTATCCACCGGTAGGCTACTGAATTTACATATCACACTTCCGAAAGCAGTAACCTGCGGAACTCCGGATGTAAGCCACTCTTTATGAAAGGCAAAGGTATGAAATAAAATTAGACTTAGCGCAGAACATAATAAGGCTGACAAAAGCGACTTAGGCGATAAAAAGGAAAGAGCAGAAAGCCATCCGAAACCAACAAAAAGCCAGATGAGGACAGAGTTACAATATTCTTTCATGCTGAAAAACAAAGAAATAATTCTTTTGTATAGTCGAAGTATTTTGATAAATTTGCATATTGTGTAAATTAGAATGAAGACAAAGACAATTAATAGGCTCAAAGCAGTGCTTGCAGAAAAGCAAGTAACCAACAAATGGCTCGCTGAAAAGATGAATTTAAGCACTACAACCGTTTCGTGTTGGTGTACATATTATCAAGAGGAAAATTAGAATATGGCTAAGAAAAAGAAACTACAAATTCGCAATAGCACCGCCGAATTTTTAACTTTTGCCTATCAGTCGAAAGGCGATGGCGTAGAAGTGCGTGTGCAAGACGGCACCATTTGGTTATCGCAAAAAAATATAGGACTACTATTCGATACCTCAACTGATAATATCGGCTTACATCTCAAAAATATCTATGCCGAAGGTGAATTGGATGAGGTTTCAACTACCGAGGATTTCTCGGTAGTTCAACAAGAAGGTAGTCGCGAAGTTTGCAGAACGATAAAACATTATAATTTGGATTTGATTATTGCCGTTGGTTATCGTGTAAATTCCAAGCGAGCAACGGCGTTTCGGCAATGGGCAACAGCGATTTTGCGCGATTTTACATTGCGGGGATATCTCATAGACCGAAAACGAATGGAAAACGGCGCTTTTCTTGATGACGATTATTTTGAACGGCTTTTGGAAGAAATTCGGGAAATCCGTTTGTCAGAACGGCGATTTTATCAGAAAATTACCGACATATACGCTACAGCAATGGATTATAATCCTGAATCACCCACGACCAAAGAATTTTTTGCAAAAGTTCAAAACAAAATGCACTATGCAGTACATAAACATACCGCTGCCGAATTGATTTACACACGAGCCGACCACAGCAAAGAAAATATGGGATTGACTTCTTGGGAGAAAAGTCCAAACGGGAAAATAATAAAAACAGATGTGACGATAGCCAAAAATTATCTTACCGAAACGGAATTGGAATCTCTTGGGCGTATCGTCAACGGTTATTTGGATTTTGCCGAAGAATACGCAAAACGGCATGTTCCCCTCTCTATGTCTGATTGGGCAAAGCATTTGGATTTAATTCTACAGGCAAATGGAAGAGATTTATTACAGAATACAGGCAAAATTACTACAGCTCTTGCCAAGCAACATGCTGAGAGTGAATTTGAAAAATATCGTCCTATTCAAGACCGCCTGTTTGAATCCGACTTTGACAAAGAAATAAAACGTATTGAAGGTAAGCGAGATAAATCAGACGATTAAAAATGATGTTTTCAACTTTAGTGTCAAATCGTTACCTCTATCGCTGAAATTCCTTGCTTATAGTCTTTTGTTCAATAACTTATCCCCAAAAATTACAACTTGGATGTAATAATCTCAGTCGGCTACAGGGTGAAATCTATGCAAGGTACAAGACAGGATTCGAGAGATTCGCTTGTCAGAACGGCTTTTCTATCAACAAATCAAGGATATTTACGCCACTAGTATTGATTATGACCCGTCCGATGAAATGACCCTTGCCTTTTAAAAAAGATAATAAAAAGAGTGGCATGTAAAGGCTTGGATTAATGGCTTTAGCCTGGTTTCAATTGCCGTCGGTTTCAACCGACGGATTATAGGCTAGTTCTATTTTGATGGCTTCAGCCAAACTATCAAGAAATTTGGCTGAAGCCTAAAAAAGCTGTTTTATCTTATCCGTCAGCTAAAGCAGACGGTAACTGAACTTAGGCTGAAGCCATAAAAAACAGAAGAACTGATAAAATAAAAGCCCTATCCCCGAATCATGACCGGTAAACCGTATGTTATCCACCGGTAGGTTACTGAATTTACATATCACACTTCCGAAAGTAGTAACCTGCGGAACTCCGGATGTAAGCCACTCTTTATGAAAGGCAAAGGTAGGTAAATTAATTACCGTAAATCTAAAAAGAAAAGAAGTACCGTCTGGGTATTGTCTCAAACACCTTGGTTAGCGGACTGAACGATTATGAACCGACTGTATTTTTAAAGAATACATATTGACCGAGCTCAATAAAGTAATTAATTTAAAAAACAAAGATTATTGTATAAAAATAAATCATTATATTTGCACCCGTACGCTTCATTTTTATATTAGCTATTATGGAAACCACAGTCTACAATTTTACATATATATAATACTAATGTATATATGGAAAAACATATCGGGAATACTATTAAATCACATCAATATTATAAGTAAATGAAAAAGATAAGTTTTTTTATCGGGATAATCTGTACTCTCTGTTTGATTTCATGCAGTAGCAACAAACAGAAAAATTTGGAAAAACCAAAGTACATGTGGTTCGATGCACAAGGAAATTTTGACCGTTTTTCCAGCAAAGATTCTATTATCTATTATTTAGATAAGACAAAGGATGCCGGATTCAACACAGTTGTAATTGATGCGCGCGGTTTGAACGGGTATGCAAACTACTCAAGTAAAATACTCCCGTTGGCACGTCCGAATCAGGATTGGGATTATTTACAATTTTTTATTGACGAATCCCGCAAACGAAATCTTGAAGTATGCGTGTCTGCCACGATCTTTCCGGCAGGCCGCCCATTCAACCGGACAGGTGTAGCGTATGACGATAACAGATGGGATGGCAAAACCTCTATACTATATACTCCCGATGGAATGATTGACATCAAGGACGATACAACAAAAGTTGCAACGTTTTTAAATCCTATTTTCCCCGAAGTACAAAACTATTGCCTAAGCTTTATAAAGGAACTTGTTACAAATTACGATATCGATGCATTTGCATTAGATTATTGTCGTTACTCAGGCATAGAATCTGACTTTTCGGAAGCAAGTAAAAAAGGTTTTGAAAACTATATCGGTAAAGAAGTAGCGAATTTCCCTACCGATATTTTTACCTGGCAAAAAGATGAAAAGGGAGAATACTATGTAAGTGACGGAGAGTTAGCTCCTTTATGGTATGAATATCGCTCAATGGTTATACACGACTTTGTAAAAAAAGCCAAAGAGGAAATTAAAGCAATCAAGCCGTCAGTCCGCCTCGAATATTGGAATGCATCCTGGCATCATGTTTTATACCGGCAGGGGCAAAATTGGGCAAATAAAAACTACGACCCATATGGAGAATATCCATGGGCATCTAAAAACTACAAAAATACAGGATTTGCCGAACATCTGGATCGTTATATGGATGGGGCTTATTTAGAAAGAGTTTATGGTCTAGATGACCCCGAGTCCATCGAGTTTGCTTATGAAAAAGGGAAACGGCTTATTGGAGGCGAGAATGTAATGGTTGGCAGTATTTATGCCCAAGCCCATGATATAATGGAAGATGCAGCATACGTATCCTTGGAACAAACCGAAGGATTGGTTGTTTTTGATATTTCACAGGTTATTCAATTTGATTTATGGGATGAATTTAAACGGGCAATAGACAAGTACGAGTCACAGAAATAAGCTTTTCTGAATTTATATCCAAAGTACAGCAAAAAACAGCCTGTAAAAGTCAGGGTTAATGGCTTCAGCCAAACTATCAAGAAATTTGGCTGAAGCCTAAAAAAGACTGTTTTATCTTGTCCGTCAGCTAAAGCAGACGGCAACTGAACTTAGGCTGAAGCCATAAAAAAACAAATAAGCTATCCGGGAATATAGTACCACTCTTTTGGAGAACAAAAATAAGAAAGAATGTTTCTGAACATACTTCCATGAAATAAAATCGAGCCTTATCCTACTTTTTAGATCTATTTCATACATTTGCGGGCGTATAAAGAGAAAGACGCGAGAAATAATTACAACAGCGAATAAACAATCATTAAATAATGAATCTGCTTATTAATAAAAATCCTCGTATCGAGGTTGTGGATGCTTTACGTGGCTTCGCAGTAATGGCCATTGTTTTAGTACATAACCTGGAGCATTTTATCTTCCCGGTCTATCCGGCAAACTCTCCAAACTGGTTAAATGTATTAGACCAGGGAGTATTCAATGTTATTTTTTCCTTATTTGCCGGAAAAGCTTATGCAATCTTTGCACTCCTGTTCGGATTCACATTTTATATTCAAAATAACAATCAAAAAAAGCAAGGTAAAGATTTCGGTTATCGTTTTCTGTGGCGTTTGGTATTGTTGGCCGGATTTGCAACACTAAATGCCGCCTTTTTCCCTGCCGGAGATGTATTACTATTATTCGTTGTTGTAGGAATTATATTGTTCTTTACCCGTAACTGGGACAACAAGGCTATTTTAATAACCGCCGTTATCTTCCTATTACAACCTGTCGAATGGTATCACTATATTGCAAATCTGATAAACCCCACTCATCAGCTACCAAACTTAGGAGTAAAAGAAATGTATACAGAAGTGGCAGAATATACGAAAGCCGGAAACTTTGTAAATTTTATTTCAGGCAATATTACGTTAGGACAAAAAGCAAGTTTGCTATGGGCGGTAAATGCCGGGCGCTTCTTTCAGACAGCCGGATTATTCCTGTTAGGTTTCTATATCGGTAGAAAACAACTTTTCATTACATCAGAAAAAAATTCCCTTTTTTGGGTAAAAGCGTTAATAGCCGGCGCCATATCTTTCGCTCCCCTGTACACTCTGAAAGAACAGATTATGACAAATGACACAATCATACAACAAACTGTAGGTACGGCATTTGATATGTGGCAAAAATTGGCTTTCACACTGGTACTGGTTGCTTCATTCATTCTGCTTTACCAACAGAAAAACTTTAGTAAAGCTGTTTCTAATTTACGTTTTTACGGAAAAATGAGCCTTACCAATTATATATCCCAGTCAATAATAGGAGCTATTATTTATTTCCCGTTCGGTCTGTACCTCGCTCCTTATTGCGGATATACGATCAGTCTGTTAATAGGCTTTCTGGTATTCCTGTTGCAAGTAAAATTCTGCAAATGGTGGTTGTCTAAACATAAACAAGGCCCGTTAGAATACATATGGCACAAATGGACTTGGATAGGAACAAACAAGTAAAAACAAAAGAGTGGCCTGTAAATGCTTGGACACAACGGACGGAATAACCGTTCGCAAGGTTGTTCTCATTCATATTGGCACTACTACTGTTGAAGTTCAGACGGGGAGATTTACCTGCCGTAGAAAGTGTAGATGACCAATAGTTGCCGTTGGAAGCCAGATTGTTGGAACTACCGTCACTGTTGTTACGGTAACCTGCAGCAGGCAGAACCAAAGTAACCGGTAGGAAACTATACGAAATGAATACAGTTAAGTAAGCAAAAACGTAAAGCTAAATTCATAACTGACATAAAACAGTATATTCAACTATCTGCAACCTTTATTTTGCCAGTCGGTTACTGAATTTACATATCGCACTTCCGGAAGCCATAACCTTCGGAACTCAGGATATAGCCACTCTTTTGATGATGCAAAAGTAGATAATAAAAAAATAGAGCTACCTGCTGTTTTCAGATAGCTCTACTAAAAATTATTTATTATGTCCGGGCGCATACCTTTTAGCTGATTTTTCGCCCGTAATCTTTTTTGCTTGTCCCGGTGGAATAGTTTTTATCTTATCAGGCTTGGAATTCACATGAATACGAGTGGCACAGGAAGAGAAACTGATACCTGCCGATATTATGAATAAACACGTATAGAAAAAGGAACCCGTTCGATTTTCATTCATCAAACAGGTTCCTTATTTTCTGTTTCCAACTCCTTAATTTCTTTATTCAAAAAGACAGACAGAATAGTCCTCAACACAACTATTCCTCCTAAGATAGCCAATTCATTGAGAGTAGGTTCTAAGACCGTTTTCAATATATCAGAAGCTATCAGAAATTCCAACCCAAGAAGTAAGTAGGTTCCAAATGTGGCTCTTAGTTTTCGTATATTGATAGTAGAATAGCCACCTGTGAATCGCCTAATTTCGTTACGTAAAAATGATATAGCCCCGATGAATGCACCATAAGTGACAATCAGAAAACTTGTCACACTTATTATTGTTGCCAATGTATTCAAAAAACTATTCAACATAAATAAGAGGCTTTGTTATCATAACATAAATAGCCGGTTGAAAGTTTCATACAGAAGTTTATCATAAATAATGTACCGGAAGATCTGAAACAAAAGAGTGACCTGTAAATGCTTGGACACAACGAACTGAGAAGCCGTTCGCAAGGGTGTTCTCATTCGTATCGGCACCGCCACTATTGAAGTTCAATCTAGGAGACTTACCTGCCGGAGTAAGAGTAGAAGACCAATAGTTACCGTTGGAAGCCAGATTAGCGGAACTACCATTACTGTTGTTACGGTAACCTGCAGCAGGCAGAACACCAAGTAACCGGTATAAAACTATACGAAGTGAATATAAACAGGCAAAATCGTAAAGTATTACTAATAACTAATAGAAACACGAAATAAGCATTGCTAATCCGAAACTTTTAATCTACCAGTCGGTTACTGAATTTACATATCACACTTCCGCAAGCCGTAACCTTCGGAACTCAGGATATAAGTCACTCTTTATAGAGGGCAAAGGTAGTAAAAAGGGTGGGGTAGTAAACAATAAAGAACGACAATGATAAGCCCATGCCTGCATTCACAAAGCATCTATACAAGGAATAAAAAGAACAGAAGCCGGAAAAACAACCTTTTTATAATATTCAGCAAGATCTCAATTTATCACTTGATTTATGCCAAGCCGCTAGCTGTTTAGATACAGATTCTATAATCTCAGCTGCGGCTGCATATTGTTTAAGGCTGATCTGTTTCAAATCCATAAGTAAACGTATTTGCAATTTTATAACAACAACATGTTCGCGCGCTTTTGCCAAAATAGGAGCTTTTTCAGAATTTGAATTCGCGTTATATATACACACCAAAAGATTTATCAATTCATTCTTCACATTTTCACCTAACGTATAACGATAATCTCGTTGAAAATTCCGGTTTAAACGAAATATCATCAATAACAAATCGTACGTAGCTTTATATACCGGAAGGTTATCGTATATCATTTTTTTAATTGAGCTTGCAAATTAGAAACCAACATCATGCATTGTATAGGTGAAGCCGTTTCGACACTGAAAGCCATTAACTGACTAATTACCCTCCGTTCAACTGTTGTTAATCCGGATATAGTTTGAGATTGGCAGCTTTCTGAAGCAGATGTTTCTTCAATCAACGATATTTGTGATTTCCATTCTTCAAATTCTTCCGGGGTATAAACATTTTCCACTTTAAATGATACTAATTTATCATTTTCCCGGATATATTCTCTTCCGGACAAAATATCCTCTAATGAACCGGAAGGAAAACCTAAAGAAACAACATCTTTTTTTATGGCTTTAATGTGTTTCTTTAATAACTTATATGCTTTTATCTCCTTCACAAACCGCATAGCAGATTGTTCATAAGCTTTCCAAAACATACCTTCCATATGTAAAAAAACAATCGGCTCAGACGTAGATTCGGCTTCTAATTTATCTTTCAAATTCATACTTAACCTTTCTGCTTTTTGCTTAATTAATACTATTAAACTTACAAAGGTAATTAAATAAAAAAACATCACGACGATTTATTTCAATCCATCATGATGTTTTCTAGCATTTTTTTTAACTATTTATCCAAAAAAAAATGCTAATCCATTAATTTTCACCAAACAAGCAAACAGAGTCCCTACGTGCTGCAGGAACAGCCCATTGTATTGGGACAAACATCCAATGATTCATAGGCTGTGGAGAAAGTACCTTTTTCTCTTCAATGTACTTCATCAGATAAAAACGGAGATCTTTATCAGTAGATGCTATAATACGATCTTTTAACTGTTCTACCGGAATACCAGCTCCTTTTGTCAACAACTCTCCTCCTCCATTTCCCCGATATGAATTCAATGCCACTTTATACATTTTATTCATTTCAAAAGGAGTTCTGTCGGCCATACTTAAAATTGTCACTTTTTCACCTGCAGGTTTAGTTACATCAACTGTATAAATAATACCTGAAGCCGAATCAAAATTAAAACTAAAATTAGTAAAGGTACAGCGACCGTCATCTCCTTCCTTTTTGGTCAATAACAAAAGATGATCTGATGGTGATTTCATATAATTACTCCACAGGGCATAAGATTCTTCGAGGTATCCCTTTATTTCAGTCCCGGATAGCATCATTGTATAAAGCATATTTTCATACTTATACAAATTAAACATATCACTAACCTTCACATCTCCCTTATAAATTGTAGCATCAAAAGAAAGAGGTGCCGCAAAAGATATTTCAGCCCCTGTTAACTGTAACTGCAACGTATGTATAAAATCAATAAAAGCCGACGAGCCAAAATAGGCAGGCCGCGTATTAATAGTCTCCGTAAACGAGCCGATTTTACGAGAAACAAAATTCTTAACTATATCATATTGCGTATTGAATCTTTGCATAAACTCTTTACTTGGTTCATACGTATCAATATCAATAAGTCTACCTGTAATGTTTTTCTTTTCTACAACTTTATCATCCAAAGTTAATACTACATCTACACAAGCAACCAATCGCCCATTACTGGCCGGATCAATAATTAGAATTGAATCACCATCTGCATTCAATATTTTTTCGCAAGCACGGCGATGGTCATGCCCCATCAAAACAAAATCGAAACCGGAAACATTGCGGGCAACTTCGGCAGATGCATTCTCCCGATATTTGTCCATCATTGTACTGGCATCTTTTCCTGAATGAAAAACTCCAACAATAATATCCGGACTCTCTTTTTCCCGAATTATTTTTATCCATTTACGAGCCGTTGCCTCCATATCTTCAAAACGCAAGCCTTTCCATAAATTTTCTGATAACCAAGCAGGAATAGCAGGAGTTATCATACCCAAGACTGCAATTTTAATTCCGTCCCGTTGAATAATATGATAAGGTTTCAAATAAGTACTTTCATCTGATGTTCGTATAATATTTGCTCCGAGAACCGGAAAATTACATTGTCTGATCCAACGATCATAAACAGTATGTCCGGTTTCAACATCATGGTTTCCCATATTACCGATATCATATTTCATATAATTCATCATATCAGCCGCTATATGAATAGAAGCCGTATCTATATAATTATAATAATATGCAGAAGGCTGTCCCTGGAGAATATCACCATTATCTATCAAAATCAAGTTTTCTCCATAAATTTCCCGTTCCCCTTGTACAAAATTACACACACGAGCCAGACTTCCACCCCACTCATGCTGATCTATAAAATTATAAGGGAAATAATTACCATGTATATCACTTGTTTCAATGAATCGCAATTTCACCTCCCTGATTGCTGCTGAGATATCATAAAAAATCAGCAACAGGACAAAAACAATAGCAGTACGTTTCATTATACAAACAGTTGGTTTAAATAAATAACTCAGGTTCTTTACGGGCACTGAAATTTTTATGAAGCATTGCAGTGTATGGAGTATCAAAAGTACGTGCACCTTCCGGGCATTCTTTCACACAAGCGCAGCATTTAATACAACGCTCAGGATTACTGAACATTCCTGTATCAAGAATTGAAATAGCATCCGTAGGGCATATTTCTATACAATATTCACATTGGGTACAAAGTTCTTCATCCGTTACAGGAGCCTGAGGAGTAGAAGCACCCTTTATCTTATATGGAAAATTTCCCTTTACCTGAAGAGGAGTAATATCTTCTAAAGACCGTAAAGAAGAAAGTTTCTTCAATACATCTTTTCCTAAAGTCATTGCTTTTTGTATATCCATGTCATCCGGACGCCCTGCTGCAATTGGCATATCCTTACGGCTAAATGAATGCTCCCCTATAAAAGCTCCTGCCATGACCGGTATAAAGCCCAATTCCGTAACAAGATCACACAACTCCTTCAAAGCATCTTCATAATCCCGATTTCCATACAAGACAACGGGAATTACCGGAGCTTGATTAGAACGAAACATACGTAATCGCTCTATTGCCGTTTCAGCCACCCGTCCCCCATAGACAGGTACAGCTATAATAGTCAGCTCTTCTTCCACATTTTCAATTTTATCCGGAGTCTCATGAGTTATATCCGATTCAGAAAATGTAACAGCATCTAGCCCTTCTGCAATAGCATAAGCGATCTTTGCAGACGTATGTGTTGGCGAAAAATAAATTAAATGTACTCTATTGTAATGCATATTTGTTATTTTAAAGCTTCGTTTATCTTTTCCATTAACTCAGAAAATTCTTCTTCCGTATAACCGGAAGTGGCATAAATTACCTTCCCGTTTTTTCCTATCAAATAACTGCGCGGGATCAAACTATTGGCAAAAGCGCTGAAAATAGCACGGTTCTTATCCGGATACAGAGGAAAATCAAAACCTTTCTTTTCATTATATTTTTGTAAATCGGCATCTGTATGTTCACGGCCTATTACCAACAATTTAAACTTATCATTATCTTTATATGCAGGCCATAATGTCTTTTGTATTTCAGCCAACTCTTTCTGGCAAGGAGGGCACCAGGTTGCAAAGAAATTTACAAGAATTACTTTTCCTTTAAGAGAGGAAGACGGAAGTTTTGTTCCATCATCTGAAATAACCGTAAAGGCAGGCATTGAATCTCCAACTTTTACAAGTTCTGCATTACTTTGAGCTTTAATGGCCAAAGACAAGACAGCCAATAAGCATGCAACTATACACTTCTTCATATTTTTTTTGTTTGCCGTTTAAAAATCAAAGGCAAATGTACGTTATTTATTACGACAAAAAAAGCTGAGAATAAACGATTATTCCCAGCTTTAATTTTATGACAAATATTAAGATTCACTTTCTGCTTTGAGCCACATCATAACCGGCTTTCAATGCTTTCAGGTTCATTTCTACTATTTCTTCCCCTTTACGTCCGAAAATATGACGAATACCATCTTCTATCTTATTATAGTCTATACCAATAAATGGAGCCGCAGCACCCAACATTACAATATTTGCAGCCCGGACAGAACCAACTTCCTTTGCAATTGCTTCTACATCCAAAATAACTCTATTAGGTAATTTTCCCAATTCCACATTTACTTTTTCTATATCCGGATAGTTTGGTATATTAATAAATGGTTGAGAATTAGTGACCAACCAACCTTCTTTCTTCAAATAAGGCAAGTAACGAAGACTTTCCATAGGTTCCAAAGATATAATTAAATCAGCTTGCCCCTGTGGAATCAGATCCGAAGCAATAGGCTGGTCAGACAAACGAAGATTAGACTGAACATCTCCTCCACGTTGGCTCATACCATGTACTTCTGCCTGTTTCATATATAAGCCATCTTTCAAAGCGGCTTCTCCAATTACGGCGGCAATAGACAGGATACCTTGTCCTCCTACACCTGATAATATAATATCGGTTTTCATTTTTTGCTTGCTTTTTTCTTTCTTGTTAATGTCTGTATACATTCACGACGAGGTATTAAAACAGATACACCATTATATTCTATCTCTTCACGAATGATAGTTTTCATTTCATCATAATTCTTCTTCAGTGGGATCATAACACGAATATGGGCCGGATCAACTCCTATTCCGGCACAAATAGATTCCAATCGTCCGGTTCCCGCAGAATCCTGACCACCAGTCATTGCAGTTGTCTCATTATCAGAAATTACAATCGTTACATTACTGTTTTCATTGACGCAATCCAATAAACCGGTCATGCCGGAATGTGTAAAAGTAGAATCGCCAATTACAGCGACAGCCGGAAACACACCCGCATCAGATGCACCTTTTGCCATAGTAACAGAAGCTCCCATATCAATACACGTATCAATAGCCCGGAAAGGTGGTAACGCTCCCAAAGTATAACAACCTATATCTCCGAATACCTTAGCATCCTTATATTCTGCCAGTACTTCATTTAGCGCTTCATACATATCGCGATGTCCGCATCCCTGGCATAATGCAGGTGGGCGTTGCTCTACAACTTCCGGAATTGCATAATAACGATGAATTTCCTTACCCAATGCCTTGCCAACAGCATCAGGAGTAAGTTCTCCGTCCCGCTGCAAAGTTCCATCTAAACGACCACGAATGGTTATCCCTTTACCCAAGAAACCTTTCAATTGCTCTTCAACAACCGGGTAGCCCTCCTCAAGAACAAGAATTTCCTTGCACTCATCTGCCATTTTTTCAATATACTTCTTAGGCAATGGATATTGACTAATTTTCAATACCGGATATTCAAATCCATCCGGATAATTTTCGGACAAATAATTAAAAGCAATTCCTGTAGCAATAATTCCTTTATCTTTCTTCGGAGTATCATAGTAAACATTATATTCCGATTTTTCAGACGCTTCGGTAAATACTGCTTGGGCTGCCAATAATGTTTTAAAACGTTTGCGAGCCAGAGCTGGTAACAAAATAAAACGTTGACGGCCATCTTCCGGACAATTCATCTTATTTTGTGATTTCATTTCACGGGTAACAACTCCTGCACGAGAGTGTGCCATACGAGTCGTAATACGCACCAATACCGGATATCCCAATCTTTCTGAAAGCTCAAAGCCTTCATACACCATATCGTATGCTTCCTGTTGACTGGACGGTTCCAACATCGGAATCATGGCAAAATTTCCATATAGACGATTATCCTGTTCGTTTTGTGAAGAATGCATGGAAGGATCATCTGCAGAAATGATAATCATACCGCCATTAACTCCACTCATAGCAGCATTCATAAAACAATCGGCAGCAACATTAAGCCCAACATGCTTCATGCAACATAGTGCCCTTTTCCCGGCATAACTCATACCCAAAGCGGCTTCCATTGCTGTTTTTTCATTTGTACTCCAACGGCAGTGAATGCCTCTGTCTTTTGCTACCGGAGAATTTTGTATAAATTCGGTAATTTCAGTAGATGGAGTTCCCGGATAAGCATACACACCCGACAGGCCTGCATCAATAGCAGCCTGGGCGATGGCCTCATCCCCTAAAAATAGATGTTTTTCCATGTGTATTTAGTTTTCTTTTTATTGACCACATATTTATAATACAGACGCCAAAGATACAGATTTTAATATAACCTGAAAGTAAAATGCTACCGAATCTTCCTTTTGTTAAGTTCTGCACGGTAACGATTAGCATTTCGATTATGCTCGGCTAATGTGACTGCAAAATTATGGCGTCCGGAAAAATCTTCTTTGGCACACATATACAAATAATTATGTTGTGTATAATTTAGCACGGCATCCAATCCTTTAATTGTAGGAATACGCAAAGGAGCAGGTGGCAATCCTGCATATTTGTAAGTATTATAAGGAGATTCCACATCCAAATGCTCAAATAAGATACGCTGCAAAGCAAAATTTCCCAAAGCAAATTTAATAGTCGGATCTGCTTGTAGAGGTATCCCTTTATGCAAACGATTGATATAAAGCCCGGCCACCATCGGATATTCATCCGCAGCTGCAGTTTCTTCTTCCACAATAGAGGCCAGTATAGTCACTTCTATAGGAGTGAGACCTATTGCTTTTGCTTTTGCCAAACGTTGTTCTGTCCAAAAGGAGTTATATTCGCGAAGCATACGCTGTAATAATTTTCCGGCAGAAATATTCCAGTATACTTCATAAGTATTAGGAATAAACATAGCATTAACAGTAGCCGGAGTAAATCCCAGAGATGCACAATATAAAGAATCATTCAACAAATCCATTAATTCGGGCTTATCAATCATCAATTGTTCACTCAAGCGCTCCGCCAGATCTTCTTTAAAACGAATATTATTAAATGTAATACGCGTAACTGTCTGGTGACCACGTCGAAGTTCTTTCAATAAAGACAGGTTACTCATCCCCGGAACCACAGCATAACGCCCGGTCTTCATATTCGAAGCATACTTTAATAATCCGGCAACTTGTTTAAAACCTCCAATATGGGAACAATTTGCAGAATCCTCCAATTGGCGGCATAAGTTTTCAAAATTCTTTTGACGGTCAATATAAACATAGACTGTCTTTTCCGGAGAAAAGTTTGGAGCTAGCAATAAACAATAGGTCCACACACCAGCACCTATCAACATGAGCGCAGCAATAATAGCTGCAATAATAACTGTACGCTTCTGGAATTTTTTTTCATTCATATCGTAAAAATAATCTACTGAATATCAGAACAAGCCACAAAAGTAGCATCTTTTTCTTAAAAATACAGTGAAAAAGCCTTGCATATTCAAAAACATACACCTATCTTTGCGTCGCATTTCAAGGGAATAAGCACAAAGCACAAGGAAGTTTGGGTGAGTGGCTGAAACCAACAGTTTGCTAAACTGTCGTACGGGTAACCGTACCGGGGGTTCGAATCCCCCAGCTTCCGCGCCAAGGCTGTCAATCTTACATGATCGACAGCCTTTGTTGTTTCTTGAAAATGCTATCATAAACCACATAAACATCTAGCCTTTCTATTTGTTATAGTAGAAACATATAAAGATATAATCTATGATAGTTGCACATATCCGTACATATACTAGCAATAAGCTATCTTCCGAAATCCAACAAGAAACTATCGAGAAGTTTGCCAAACTCCATAAATTAACTATTGATAAATGGTATAAAGATTCCGGCAGCAACGCCCGTAACAATAAAAAAATAGAAAATGTCATTAAAGGATTAGATGAAGGAGACACATTAATTATAGCCGACATTTCCCGTCTCAGCCGAAAACTTGTAGAAATAATGCATCTCCTGATGATATGTATTGAACGTAAAGTTATTCTATACAGCGTATCAGAGGGATATACATTTAAAAACAACATAAACAGTAAAACATTAGCATTCACATTCGGCCTCGTTTCCGAAATAGAACGAAAACTTATTTCTGTCCGCACAAAAGAAGCCCTGGCTTTAACCCGAAGCAAAGGAGTAAAACTAGGCCGGCCAAAAGGAAGCTTACAAATGGAACGGCTTTTACCTTACAAAGAACACATAAGAAAAGAAATTAAAGACGAAAACATCACTTATGCAGAATTAGCCGAATATTACAAAGTATCTCTCAGCAGTTTCAAACGCTTTGTAAAAGAATATGTCAATACAGAAGAATAAAACAGAATTCCACAAACAGAGGCTTTAGATATCCTTCCACTTTGTCACCTTCTTCGGGGCTTATTCCTAAATTGTAAAACGATCTGACGCCAGGTATAAATACTGATACATACATTATTGATCTATTATTTCGGGATTGTGCTTGCAACGCTTTAGTGCTTCCCGCGAACATTTTTCACTACTTTTCTGTCAAGAGAAAAGTAGTGAAAAGATACAAAGTTGTTTCTGTCACTTTTGGCTT
>NZ_FNVS01000027.1 GCF_900108035.1 Parabacteroides chinchillae | reverse complement strand
TAGGGGTACGGAGGCTTCGCCGGTGCGTCGGTGATACTTTTGTAGGTGTACGGAGGTTTTCCGTGTGGTACGGACACACGTTTTGGGCAGGCTGCCCTTGCAGCCTGCTATGTTTTGATTGTTTTTTACGTGAAAAAGGCGGGTGGAGGAAAGGTTACGTTTTTTTTGCAAAATTTCCTTCTTCATGAAGAAGGACTGCGGAACATGTATGTTCCGCAGATATATGTCTTATACAAGGAATGTATTTCATCTTGTTTATGAGATGTTGCGGGGGCAAAGATAGGGATTTATTTGATAGAATCTTTCGGGGCGGTGGAGATTGTTGTTGAATCCCGTGGTATGGCAGGAGGGAGCAGACGTTTCCTGCGTTTGAATATTTCGGAAGGACGTGTAAAGTCTTTTTTGAACATGATGCCTACACCTTGCGTGGTAAGGGATTGCTTGAGGTATTGATACATATCATTGGCATGGTTATAGGCTTTTAAACGTATTTCTCCGTTTTTAGTCAGTTTATATTCCAGGTCGAATTCTCCAATGAAAACGTTTTTCTGGTTCGTATTGTAGTAGCTGTTTTTATAGCCGAAGTTGCCGTTAATCAGCAGACGGTTGTCCAGTAGCTGGCTACTGAGCAGCATTTCCATTTCGGTATTTCTATCGTTGAAGCCTTCTTGCCCGGCACGGATATTTGCTCCGATCTGTACTTTGTCGGTGAAACTGTTTAATATGCCGGATAGCTGCGATGATATGGCAGAGGAGGCTACGGCGTTGAATTCGTTGCTCGACCTCGTGTTGGTAGAGTAATCGGGGGTGTAAAACTTATTCAACACAAGTAGGTATACGATCTGTCTTGTCATCATGTCTTCCGTATCAATGAAGCTTCTCATCTGGCGTTCCAGTTCTTCGTTGGAGCCTGGCAATTCCAGGTCGAAAGAAATTGCGGGAGTACGCAACATGCCGTCCAGTTTTAATACGCAGTTTACCGGAACGCTCGGGCGCGGGCTTTCCATAACCAGGCTTTGGTCCAGGTCGGCCAGGTTGGCAGTCAGGTTATAAATGGCATTGATGTTCATATTTGCGTTGAACGGGTCGCCCCGGAAATCAATGCTGCTGCCTTCGCGTATTTTAAAGTCTTTATGTATGATTTGTTGCAGGCTGAAATTGTAGTTGCCGCTTATAATATTCACTCCACCATACATGCGTAAATCGGACTTCGTACCATATTGTATTTGCAGGCTGCCGGATGCGTTCCCTTTGATTTTATCGCCGGCAATAGGATCCATAATCAGTTCTATATTGGCATCGGGTGTGATGTCCAGCAAGAAGTTCATTCGCAGTTCGGCTCCTTCGTCGTTGGCAAACAGAGGGGGCTTTACCGAATCGGTTGACAATACAGTCGTATCTTTCAGCAATTTCTTTTTATCTACAAAAGAGATGAAGTCGTAATCCGTGACCGAGTTGTTGTTCATGAAGTTGAGATATACGGATGTCTTCGGCTCGCTTTGCATATTGATATCGAAGTCTATCAGCTTTTCATTTCCGGCTATGGTTGCTGTTCCGCTTCCGTATACGGTGCCGTAAATCATGGGATTTTGTTTCTCCGGCACATCATACATGAGCATTTTGTTGGCATTGACATTTACTTGGAAGTCGAAATCATGGAAGTGTTTATGATTGAATTTGAGACTCACTTTACTGGTATTGCCAAATTTATCCAGCACTGTTATGTTGCGTAAGTTGACAGATTTTGAATCGAGATGAATAGAGTCAGAAAATGTATAGTATGTATTCAGAAATTCGATACCCAAGCCTGCGTCTTGTATATATGCGTCTCCTTCTACCGAAAGCGCTTTAAACGGGCCGTGCAGGTGGATGTTGCCAAAGGCGCGTCCTTGCAGGTTCTTGATCACCTTGTCTAAAAACGGATGCAGGAATGCTACATTCATGTCGTTTGCATCGAAATGCAGGGATAATCCGTCATTCGGCCCGACAGGAAAGACATAGCCGTTTACATCCGTCCACGTGCTGTCGTTTTTATAAATACTGCCTAACATCAATATCCCTTTCTGGGCATCGTCCCATTCGCTGAACAGATTCAGGCGTCCTAGTTTTACTTGGTTGAATGAGAAATCCTGAACTTCCAGGTCGGTGTTTAACATACGGCTGTTATAAAGGTCGTTGATGTTGAACTTTCCGGTAGCTTTGCCACCGAATTGTAGTACCGGGATATTCAGGATGTCGAATACATAGCTAAGCTCTATCTGCTTTAAATCCAATTTCAGCGTATCGAGAGGCTCATTGGAGACAATACCGTCCAGATGGATATATTCTTGGTCGTGGGAGACATGAAAATTGTGTATGTTTATTTTACCATCCCTGATTGTTATACCTGAAGGAGCTATGTGCCATAACGAATCCGCTATTGTGAGAGGGCTTGGGTTGACCGTAATCTCTGTCCGCAATGTGGGAGAGGCTTTTTCGTTTTCTTCTTCAACGAATAATGCGGAGGCTGACAGGTCGGCTTTAAATAAACGTTTTTTGTTGTTTGCCCATCCTATCAAAGTGTTAAGCCGGTTTTCTTTCGCATCCGCTTTCAAGTCCAGATAATTGCGTAAGCCTTTAGCATTGTAATTGATCGCCTTGAGTTGAAGGTCTACTTTATCTTCCGGATTTTCGCAAGTAAGATAGCCGGATTCGAACATGGATTTACCAATTTTGAATTTGGGCAGGAATGCTTCTATTCTGAACTTATTGTATATGTTATTATAGTGTCCTGTGATACGGCTTGGGGTTTGCACCGTAAAAGGCAATTTTAATGTTTGCGATAAAGCTTCCGTATTTTCGATTGTGAGCAATAAGGAAAAGTTGTTTTCCTGTGTCTTCTGTTTTTTTTGCGTCACGTTTATTAATGCGGGAATATAGCCTTTGAACGTATTCATGAAGCTGGGCACGATTGTTTTAAACGAGTATGCCCCGGCTATTTCTCCGTTCAGGATATCCGATTTAATACCCAACAAACGGTCGTCCGAATGGCCGGAGGCCGTTACTTCCAGTTTCTTTAAGTAGAAACTGCTGGGGGCTGTTTTAAATGATACATTGTCTATTGTAAAACTACCTTCGATGTTATCTATATTGTCTCCGGTGAAATCGGCATTCATGGACAGTGATATTTCCGGATTTTCATATTTGTCGGTTAAGTGCAAGTTATCCGGCTTGAAGTGTTGCAGGTCTGCCGTGAAGTTGAATATTGAGTTTTTGCCCTGGTGTTTAAATATTCCTTCGGCGTAAAGCGTACCATTCGGATCATTTATTTCAAGCGAGCCATTAAAACCATTCTTCTGGAATTTGCCGGCAAGCTGGATATTTTCGTATTTGTATTTCTTGTAATCGAGTTCATTGATTTTTGCTTTGATAGAACCCGAAAATGATCCGTTAACCGGACGGCTGGCATCCAGGCTGATGTCAAAACGCGTGTTACCGTACGGGTTTTCTTCATTGAAGAGCTCATTTATGTGCAATTCGGAAGAAGCAATGTGGCCTTTCAGGTAGGCAGCTATATTTTTTTCTTTGTTGCTGCCGAAAATAAGGTCGGTTTGTATGGAACCTATTGCCGAGGAAAGTTTACCGAAAGCCACCAGGTTGTCGAAGAATCCCGATATTTCTCCGGTAAAGTTAATAGTTCCCAGATTCACGATAGGAGCGGGTAAAATTATCTGCTGTTTACTGAAATTATTTACCAGCCCCGATAATCCTTCTGTAGTGATATACATTTTATTGACCTGCCCGAATACATAAGCCTCTTCAGGATGGGTAATGTTTTTCAGTTCCATCTTCCCGATAAAAAGCATTTTGTCGCTATACTTCAGTGTCAGGCGTTTCAGGTCGATATTATTGATATAGCCGGATGCCTCGGCTGATAATTCGATTGTATCCGTAAAGTTCCTGAAGGCCGGAACGAAAGGTGACAAATCTTTCAGGCATATCTGGGAAGGGGCAATATTCAGGTTTAAAGGAGCATTGTTTATGAGTTGCGAAATGCTGTCTACGGTGGCAAGATCAATGGTTGCCCGGTCTATTTTCAGGTCTGTTTGAGGGAGTTTTATTTCGAAGTTGTTGATAAACGCACTATCCCTGTTCCCAACAATGTTCAAGGATAATTTGTCCAGATAGAAACCGGATGATTCGTCAAAGCTCATTTTTTTAATGTTTGCATTCAGACTGTCTTTGTTGAATGCTTTTAATGAGATTTTTGCACTCAGGTTCCGGATATTTACATGTTTTGGATTGAACTTACCAGGTGTAGTGTCTTCACTGGCTATATTGTAACTGAAATTTCCCCGTTTTATCAGGATGGAATTAAAGCGAAGGTCTATGTTTTTATCTTTCTTAGCCGTGTCTTTGCTGGCGAAAGCATCTATTACAAATTGAAGGTTGAGCTTGTCGGAAGGTGTTTTCTTGGACAGGTTTACCGAAAATCCGAATAAGCGCACAGTTGTAAAGACGAAACGTCCTTCAACTAAAGGTAATACTTCAAACCCTGCTGCCACGTGGTTCGCTTCGAATAAAACTTTGCCTTCCTGGTCTTCCAGGTACAGGTTTTCCAGCACCAAACGGTTGAACCATTCGATGTCTACCTTTCCTATCTTTACAGGAACACCCAGCAGTGCCGATAATTCACTGGTTGCAGTTGCCGATAGCTTTTTCTGAATGAAAGGAACGCTCACCAAAATAGCCGGAACCGCATAGAATATCCAGAATAAAGTAAGCAGGGTAATGATTATGTATTTAAGCCCTCTGATATCGTTTCTGTTTTTCGGGAACAAATTTACATAAATTCTTTGACTCTCCACTTCCTTCGGGAAACTTGATTATTACTTTTTTCGGTTTCTTTTAAAGGAAAAATCAGTTTCATTAGGACGAAACCTATAGAAACATCTCGTTTTTTGAGACAGGCGTCTGATGTTCAATATGTGTTAAACTGTTTGTCTGCTCCGAATGCTTTTCGTTAATTTGCAGAAAAAAGAAGAAGATAATGAGTGTAACGATATTAGGGATAGAATCTTCTTGTGATGATACTTCCTCTTCCGTAATCCGCGACGGTGTGATGCTGTCAAATGTAATTGCCAGTCAGGCTGTACACGAAGCCTATGGCGGAGTTGTTCCCGAATTGGCATCCCGTGCCCATCAGCAAAATATTATTCCGGTAGTGGCTGAAGCGATTAAACGTGCCGGTATCGATAAGTCCGAACTGAGTGCTATTGCATTTACACGTGGACCTGGGTTGATGGGGTCTTTGCTGGTTGGAACTTCTTTTGCCAAAGGATTGGCTACTTCACTGGATATTCCGATGATAGAGATAAACCATTTGCAGGCACACGTATTGGCTCATTTTATAAAAGAGACACCGGATGACGATCATGCTCCTTCTTTCCCTTTCTTATGTTTACTGGTTTCAGGCGGTAACTCGCAAATTATTAAGGTGAACGCTTATAACGACATGGAGGTGATAGGGCAGACAATAGATGATGCTGCCGGAGAGGCTTTCGATAAATGTGCAAAGGTGATGGGGCTGGGCTATCCTGGCGGACCGGTAGTAAACCGGTTGGCTAACGAGGGTAATCCGGATGCTTTTCAGTTTAGCAAACCGCATATTCCGGGATATGATTATAGTTTCAGTGGTTTGAAGACTTCGTTTTTATATACACTGCGCGATAGGTTGCAGGAAGATCCGGACTTTATCGAAAATAACAAGAAAGATTTATGTGCATCGTTGCAAGCTACTGTTATCGATATTTTAATGAATAAATTGCGTAAGGCGGCAAAAGACCTGCACATAAATGAAGTGGCCGTTGCTGGTGGCGTGTCGGCAAACTCAGGGCTCCGTGATGCTTTTCTTGATCATGCTAAACGGTATGGCTGGAAGGTGCATATTCCTAAATTTGCTTTTACAACAGATAATGCTGCCATGGTAGCTATTACCGGATATTATAAGTATTTGGATAAAGATTTCTGTCCGATGGCTGCCGCTCCGTTTTCGAGGGTGCTAATCTGATAAATGGAATAATAAGATGAATGTAGAGATAATAACAATAGGTGATGAGTTGCTTATTGGCCAGGTGATTGATACGAATTCGGCCTGGATGGGCCGGGAATTGGGTGATGAAGGTTTCCATGTTGTATGGCGTACTACGGTTGGGGATGAAGAACAAGATATGCTGGATGCTTTTGATGCTGCTATGCACAGGGCACAGATCGTACTTGTGACCGGTGGTATCGGTCCTACTAAAGATGATATTACCAAGAAGACGCTTTGTAAATACTTTGATAGCGATATGCACTTTTCAGACGAAGTGTATAAAAATATAGAAAGTATTTTTTGCCGGACCGGGCGTACAATGAATGAACTTACCCGTAGCCAGGCAATGGTTCCTGATAAATGTACCGTAATCCAGAATCAGGCAGGTACGGCTCCGTGTACCTGGTTTGAAAGGGATGGTGGCAGGGTACTGGTTTCCATGCCGGGTGTTCCTTATGAGATGAAATGGTTAATGACGAATGAAGTTATTCCCCGTTTGAAAAATAAATATCGCCGTGATCTGTTTATCAAGCATCAGACTTGTTGGGTGACCGGTTATTCGGAATCGGCTCTGGCAATTAAACTGGCCGATTTTGAAAATGCATTACCTTCATTTATTAAACTGGCCTATCTTCCTCAACCCGGAATTATCCGTCTTCGTCTTTCAGCCTACGCATCCGCAGAAGAAGATGCGGAACAGGTTATATCCGAACAGAAAAATAAATTGCATGCCTTATTGGAAGGAAGTATTCTGGTGGAAGAAGACAAACCGTTGGAAGAATTGGTAGGGGAGAAGTTACGCTCTTTGCATTTAATGATGGGAACGGCCGAAAGTTGTACCGGAGGACGTATTGCAGGAATGATTACCTCTGTGGCCGGTAGCTCTGAATATTTTTCAGGCAGTGTGGTGTCTTATTGTAATGAGGTAAAACATAATGTGCTCGGAGTCTCCGAAGATGATTTGAACCAATATGGAGCAGTGAGCCAGCCTGTTGTGGAACAGATGGCTATGGGAGCTATTCGGGTTTTAGGTTGTGACTGTGCAGTTGCTACATCAGGCATTGCCGGACCCGGGGGTGGAACACCTGATAAGCCTGTAGGTACAGTTTGGATTGCAGCCGCTTATAAGGATAAAGTGGTGTCGGAATGTTATCATTTTGGGGCTATTCGTGAACAAAATATCCAACGTTCTGCTAACACTGCACTGTTGATGTTGCTGAATCTACTTTAAAATGAAGCGATGGCCGGCGCAATGAGCCGGTATCCTTCTTCATTTGGGTGTACCCCGTCGCTGAATAGGGATTCGTCTATTTTGCCATCTTTTCCAAGAAGAGCTACACCGGCATCAATATAAATACAGCTTTCTTTATCGACCATTTTATTAATTTGTTCGTTAAGTTGTTTGATCCGTGCTTCGCGATCTTTTCGCGGGAGAATGCCTACAACTTTGATAGCTGCCTTTGGTTGGCGCTCGCGAATGGCCGACAGGAGAAAACGAAGGCCTTCGATAATATCATTGTCACTGTTTATGTCCACGTTGTTGGTCCCTATCATTAATACAATCTTTTGGGCTTCGAATCCGCTTAATTCGTCGTGGTAAATACGCCAAAGAACATTCTCGATACGGTCGAAACCAAATCCCATATTGTGAAAACCTTCTTTCCGCATCACTTTGTTCCAGCTATCTGTGCCGTTCCGGCGTGGCCCGATAGGCTCTCCTCCCCAAAAATGGGTAATTGAATTTCCTAATATAACGGCTTTGGGTGTTTCTTTTTGGCTTAAAGCCAGAATATCCTGATGGCGTGCCTGCCATTCGTAATTGTGCGGCTCTCTGCGTTGGGTTACGGGTGTAGTGGTAGATAACTTGCCAACAGGTAGTTTTAATATTTCACGTACTTTCTTTTCAATGGCGCGACTTTGTGCTTCCATTCCATAATCGGAGGGATGTACATAATCTACCCATCCATCGGATGGCAGATCGAGTTCGTCATGCGAAAGATAAAAAATGTCTTTTACGCCTTCCTTTATCAGTTGATCAAATGCTTTGTGCTGGCTTATGTTTTTTTGCGTATAAGCATTAAACATGCTACTGTCTGTGTCTGCATTACTACATCCTGCATGATCGATTAACAGGATAGGGGTATTTCTTGTTTCTCGTATCTGATGTACGGCATCACATACCAACCGGATTATTTCCGGTTCTGTTTTTCCATATATATTGGGCAGGCAATCCAGAATATAGAGACGGGCATCTATTTCGGTAATGAATTGCAAAACACCTTGTTCAAGACGGCCATTGCCTGAAAAGCCTAGATTAATCAACGGATATTCCAGAGACCGCTGCATGATGGTACTCCATGCCATTGCCGGACGTGAGGCGCATGCCCCCTGGGAAACGGATGTTCCGTACAGAACAATAGGTTTCTCCTGAAAAACAGGAATGAATGTCAATTCGCAGCTATCGGGTACACCTATTTCCATCCATTGTACACTATTATACAGTGGAAGATACAAACTATACTCATATCCATGGGAATGAAGCGGACTCTTTTCTGTGATATTGTAAAAATACTGGATTGTGTCGCCGAAAGAATATCCGCCGTAACAGAAATGGCTTTTCCCGTTTTCGTCTTTACAATACATATCTACACCTGATACACCGGTAGATGGCATGTGAGGCATGTTTAACGGACCGCTTACCGTGTAGCGGACTTTTATCCGGGGTGCATTACTGTAGAAATGAATGGAGAGGCCCGACGAGTTGCGCGACAATTCCCATACTATCGGTCTGACGGCTTGTTCAGCCCGGTTGGGAAGTCTTACATATGTTTTTCCTATTTCATTTGTCCAGCCTTGATTCTGAATAACCGGAATATCTGTTTTCTGCGGATTATACCAGCGCCATTGTGCATTTGCCAGAGAAAATGTGAAGCAAAATAGTAATAGATAGAGTGGTCTCATGTGTGTGATAGATAAAATAGAACATTTGTTTCTGAATAAGGGCAAAGATAAGAAATTAATAACTGCGAAAAAATATCAACAGGTACTTTTCAACTATAAGAAGTTATGACTAGATTTGCGTATAATTAAAATAATAGAAAATGGAATCAATACAGGAAAAAGCTGCTGCAATAGTAGCCAATGCACAAATTATTACATTGGCATCTATTGATGAGAATGGTTATCCGCGACCGGTTGCAATGGTAAAAATCAAGGATGAGAAAGGAGATATTTATGTATCTACCGGAACAAGTTCGGCAAAGACGGCTCATTTCAAAGCTAATCCTAAAGCCGGAATGTCTATTGTAGAGGGTGGCAATAGTATTGTTTACACTGGTGAGGTGGAAATTGTAACTGACGAAGCGCTGAAACATACTCTTTGGGGAGACTGGATGCTGGAACATTTTCCGGGAGGTGTGAATGATCCTGAATATTGCGTATTGAAGTTTATTCCGGAATCCGCCACTTATTGGATTGATAATGTATTTGTAAAAGACGGAAAATATATGAATCTTTTCTGCCAGAGTTGTGGTATGCCAATGCAAACATCTGAATTATTCGGAACAAATAAAGACGGTTCGGTGAATCAGGAGTATTGTTGTTATTGCTACAAGGATGGGGGATTTACTCAGGATTGTACAATGGACGGGATGATTGAACATTGCGTTAAATATCTTGACGAGTTTAACGGAGCCTGTAATACTCAATTCTCGAAAGAAGAAGCGATTGCACAGATGAAAGAGTTTTTCCCAAAACTCAAACGGTGGAAGAAGTAAACAACAGATTGAGATGTAAATATTTAATACCATAATACCATGAATGTAAAAGCATTATTGTTTTTCTGTGTTCTTTTGGGAAGTATGCCTGCAATGGCCCAAAAGAATTATAATCTGCAATCGCCGGATAAAGTATTGCAGGCGCAGATCACGGTTGGCGACGATATTCAATTTTCGTTAACTCATGACGGGAGTGAGGTTTTGGCTCCATCCAGTATTTCTATGACATTACAGGATGGGGAAGTATTGGGAGCTAAACCTAAAGTGTTAAAAGTGGTGAAGGCTTCGGTTGATAAGGAGATACTTTCTCCTTTTTACAAGAAATCCGTAGTAAAGGATGAATATAACGAAGCTGCCATTTCCTTTGCGGGTAATTACAGTATTGTATTCCGTTTGTATAACGAAGGATTGGCATATCGTTTTGTAACAAAAAAGAAAGGTGATATTATTGTGGTAGGAGAGGAAGCTGAATATAACTTTTCTAAAGACCATAAAACGTTTGCCGCTTATGTAAACAATAAGGCTGAAACATTTGAGAAGCAATATTTTAATTCATTTGAGCAACCTTATGTAAACGAATCTATTACTAAGCTGAACAACCAGCGTTTAATGATACTTCCTTTTTTGGTGGAATTGGATAATGGTAAGAAAGTTTGTATTACAGAAGCCGACCTTGAAGAATTTCCCGGAATGTTTCTGAATAACTCAGCAGATAAGCCATGTTTGAAAGCAATACATGCTCCTTATCCTAAAATAGAAGAACAAGGCGGACATAACCGTTTGCAGATGCTTGTCAAAGAACGTGAGAATTTTATTGCGAAGACAAAAGGTACGCGTTCTTTCCCTTGGCGTGTGTTTACTGTATCTGCAGATGATAAAGAACTGGCCGATTGTGATATGGTATATCGTCTGGCTTCCCCTTCCAAAGTGAGTGATATTTCGTGGATCAAACCCGGAAAAGTCGCTTGGGACTGGTGGAATGACTGGAATCTATATGGTGTCGATTTTCGTGCTGGGATAAACAACGAAACCTATAAATATTATATAGATTTTGCTTCGGCTCATGGTATCGAGTATGTTATATTGGATGAAGGTTGGGCAGTGAATCTGCAGGCAGATATGTTGCAGGTGATTCCTGAAATCAATTTGCAAGAATTGGTAGATTATGGAAAAGCAAAGAATGTAGGTATTATTTTGTGGGCTGGTTATTGGGCTTTTGCGCGTGATATGGAAAATGTGGTCAAGCATTATGCAGATATGGGTGTGAAAGGATTTAAGATAGATTTTCTGGATCGTGATGACCAGAAGATGGTTGAGTTTGTCTACAAAGCAGCTAAAGTATGTGCCGAAAATAAGATGCTTGTGGATTTTCATGGTGTATTTAAACCGACCGGATTACAGCGTACATATCCGAATGTGCTGAATTATGAAGGTGTAAACGGTTTGGAGCAATTGAAATGGTCGCCCGAATCGTATGATATGGTTACGTATGATGTCACAATTCCGTATATTCGTATGATGGCTGGTCCGATGGATTACACACAGGGAGCTATGCGTAATGCATCCCGTTGGAATTATCGTCCGGTTAATTCTGAGCCTATGAGTCAGGGAACACGTTGCCGCCAGTTGGCTACTTATGTGATATTTGAATCGCCGTTTAATATGCTTTGTGATAATCCATCTAACTATATGCGCGAAAAAGAATGCACGGAGTTTATTGTCAATGTTCCCACTGTATGGGATGAAACTGTTTCTTTGGATGGCAAAGTAGCCGAATATATCGCTATGGCGCGTAAGTATGGTGATGATTGGTATGTTGGTGCTTTGACAAACTGGGAACCGCGGGAGTTGACTCTTGATCTTTCTTTCTTGGGCGAAGGCAATTATAAAATAGAATTATTTAAGGATGGTATCAATGCCGATCGTGCGGCTTGTGATTATAAAAAGGAAGTTCTTTCTGTTCCGGCTGATCGCAAGTTGAATATAAAAATGGCTCCCGGCGGTGGTTATGCTGCCCGTATTTATAAATAATGAAATGTAGAATTGGTGTTTCGGGAATTCATCCCGGCCATTTATAAAAAAGATCCCGATGATTTAGTCAAATCATCGGGATCTTTTTTCATATTATGTATTAGGTTGTATGTCGTCCCATTCTGCTTGATTATTGGCACCTGTTAGCCAGTTGAATACATAGTGGCGTTCTTGTACAACTCCGCTTTCCAGAGATGCCGGTGTTTCTTTCCCGTGTATTCTGGCATCTACACAAGCCCAATTATAGCGGAGAATCAGGTCGGCTTCATCTAATATTTCGTCTTTTCCCCGCATCCGGATTTTCTCTTGTAAAGAATCCAGAGTGTGGTTCCATAAAATAGAAGCGATTCCGCGAACGTCGCATATTTCGTCTGGGTAATTTAATTTATCCAGCCCTAATGCCCAAAGCAATACAGTACAACATTCGTATCTCCAGACAAACTGGACGCATTCGTTTTTTTCGGGAGATTCGTTGTCAATATAAGCTGTTTCGGCAGGTGAAAGGGAAATAGGGTATCGTTTTTTCACTTCGTCTATATATTCCAATGCATTTTCGCGGCTTCCTTCTTCTGATAACATAACTTCGGAATAAACAGAAACTGCAAACAGGGATGCGAGACGTTTCAATATTTCTTCTGGCATGCGTATTTGAGCTTCTGCTTCTGTTATGGAACTGCGTAAATGTGAAGCATAAGGTATGCCTTTTTCTTTTAACTTTTCAATAAAGTGTCGTTGCCTGGCTTTATCGGCTTCGGTGTCTTCCGGTCGGTTGGTATCCAGATAGTCGGCATTTGCAATGGGTGAAAATTTTTCCAACTCTGTTTCGCCTTTTATGGAAAAGACCAGTTCGCCTGTTCCGTTGTATATTTCCATAGCCGGGAAAAGTAGGAACCCTTTTATCTCATTTGCTATAGCAAACATTGTGTTAATAATGTAATTGGTACGATTCTGATCTTCGTTTTCTTCGAAAGTGATTCCTGTTATGGAATTAAAATATTGAATCTGGTATATGATATTCTTTTTTATGTCTTCATGCTTGGTCTCAGCTTGCGCGAAGTAATTTGCCATACCTGTTTGATGATTGCTTACAAATTGGGGATTGGTGTTGCTGTGATTGAAAAAGAATGTCATTTCGGTATCGTCCTGTAGTATCAAGGTTAGTTGTTTGTCTTTTTCGTCATACTCTTTAGCTACAGGATTGAAATGTTTTTTGATAGCTTCCGGGATGCGGGCTTGGTTGCCAATTACCGTATATAATGTGATATTTCTTTTTTCCATGACAATATAAATTTAGAGTAAATGATTAATGGAAGCAAGATACGTTTGAAATATGGAAAAAGGAAGATGTTGTAATTTTTTTTACAAAAAAGTTGTCCAAAGTTTGGAGTTTAAAAAATAAAGCCTACCTTTGCACCGCAATCAGAAATAAACAACGTTCCTGATTCGCAGAACGGGGTGTAGCGCAGTCCGGTTAGCGCACCTGCTTTGGGAGCAGGGGGTCCCAGGTTCGAATCCTGGTACCCCGACATAGAAGACCAGATAGCTTTTATTAGCTGTCTGGTCTTTTTTTATACCCTCAGGTTTTCGATGTAATTTCTTTTTATTTTGTAAATTTGTAACCGGTTTAGAACAATGTGCCTTTTATCAATAATGTATGAAAACGAATAGAAGAGAATTTCTCAAGACTCTTGGAGGGGTGGCTGCTTTTACCATTGTGCCACGTCACGTGTTAGGAAGGGGGTTTATTGCCCCAAGTGATCAATTAACAAAAGGAATTATAGGAACAGGAGGCATGGGGTGTGGCCATGTAAACTATGCGGGGACACGTTTGGTTGCTGTTTGTGATGTAGACAAAAACCACTTGGAGCAGGGTAGGCGGCTGGTGAATGAAAAGATAGCGGCTTATCATGATTTCCGTGATTTGATTTTAGATCCGAATGTAGACATAGTCCATATTGCTACCCCGCCTCATTGGCATGGAATTATGTCTGTTGAAGCAGCGAAAGCGGGAAAAGATATCTGGTGTGAAAAGCCGATGACCCGTACTATTGGAGAAGGAAAACGGGTCATGGAGGCTATAAAACAGAATGGGCGTATGTTCAGATTAAATACCAGATACCGTTTTTCTGACTCATTTTATGGATTAGGAACTCCTATAAGACCATTAAAGAAGTTGGTTCAAAGTGGTATGTTGGGTTGGCCGTTGAAGGTGACCATTAGTAAACACACCGGCTTCGATTGGAAATTTTTCTGGGTAGGGAAAGAATATCTCGAACCGCAACCAATACCAAAGGAACTGGATTACGACTTCTGGCTGGGGCCGGCTCCATATAAGCCATATAATGCTCATCGCGTACATCAAACTTTTCGCGGCTATTGGGATTATGATGGAGGAGGTCTGGGAGATATGGGGCAGCATTATATTGATCCTGTTCAATATCTTTTGGGTAAAGATGAAACCAGTCCTGTGAAGGTGGAAGTAGATGCTCCGCAGCAACACCCTGATGCAGTAGGTGTATGGCGCTCTATCACTTATACATATGATGATGGTTGTCAGATCGTACTTTGGGGTGAAGATTTCGGTGATCCTAAAACACCTTATGTATCAGGTCCGAAAGGCAACGTGTATAAGAATTTTGTATGTGATATTCCGAATTGGGAGAAAAAGCTGGCCGATTATCCTGAGCCGGAACCTCAGGTGACAGACTTCCTGGAAAGTGTGAAGACCCGTCAACCATTTGCATTGAACGAGCGAAATGGTTTTCGTTCGGCGACAATTGTCAACTTGGGAACAATTGCTCTCCGCTTGAACCGTACTTTGAATTTTGATCCCGTAAAACTGGAGTTTATTGACGATGAGGCAGCGAATCGCCTGATCAATCAGCCGATGCGTGCTCCGTGGAATATCTGATCCTTTTGGATAATACTTGAAATATTTTAGCTATCACAGAAAGGATATTCCTGCTGTGATAGCTTTTTTTATTTATTTGCTGAGAAGTGCTAGTTGGTGGAAGCAACCCGAAAAGATTAATTACCGCTGAGATTTCAGCCAGGCTGCATAATCAGAATAAAACTTATCAGCTTTAGGTTGTCCTAATGTTGCAATCGAGCCGGGTTTGCTCATTAATCCGCTATATTGATAAATCAATATTTTTTCAACGAAAGGAGAAACATCTTCCATTTGCACTAAAAGGCGGTCGAATGTAGAAGGAATTGCCGGACTAGTATAGACAGGCCCTTCAAAATCAAAAATTTCCAGATCTGCCCAGATTTTTGCACGCCCTGCTTTGTTATGAGCTTTAGACAAAGCTTCAAAATACTTACCTACCTCTCCTGCTTTTGATTTTTGTACGCCAACTTCATCTTGGTAAGCGATAATATCCACATCCAGTTTTTCCAACCGTTTTGCATAATAATCGTCAGCTTTTACAGTCCGCGTTCCGTAAGGAGCAATCATTGTCTTACAATTTGGGGTCAACTCATGAGCCAGTCTGGAATTATCATTTACATAACCTATTGTGATATCATCCATTGTCTCAACAAGGTTTGATTCGTTTGGATAATACCAGCCGTAAAAGCTCTTATGATGGGAGTATTTTTCGGCAACCTCTTCCATGCCCTTAGCACGTAAGGCTGCAATTTCTTTGCCTGTCATCATTTTACCCAATTCGCGGGGATCTCCCCAATAATCGTTGCTGACAAAGAATTTTAGCCCAAATTCATCAGCGGCGCTAAGGACTGTTTCCAATGGATCGGGAGAAGCCAAATCATACCTGGGTTGCAATTTGGAAGGATAAAAAGTTTTTCCATCATCGGCAACTGAAAGTAATACGAGATATTCCATACCTAAGTCGCGGATATCTTTTATCATTGCCCGCCACTGTTCATCAGTGTATTTATAAAGAATAGGGTTCCAATATTTTGCAGCAACATGAGAATGATGTAGAAACTCGAACCAGGAGCCGGCAACCGGTTTTATATTCGGGTTTTGTTTGTACTTTGATGCTATCAAGTTGTTCGGTATCAATGCTGCAGTGGCAGCTAGTCCTGTTAATTGTAGAAATTTGCGTCTATCCATAATTAGTATTAAATATAAAATGTCTCCAGATTAATAAATTAAGTTGTTAATTATATATTTATGCTGCAAAAATAATAATTAAAAGACTATTTTATTTGACTTAATTTATAAATAATGGTAATTTGAAGAAGTGTTTTGATAATAAATAGTGGAAAATTGAAAAATAAATAAATGTTTTTCTTTAATTAGCATTGTTTTTTGTATTTTTGTGCGAGTACAAAATAAAAAGACTCTATTATTCATAAAATTGATTTTAACTATAGAATCAGTGTGATTTTTTATAATAAGTTTGTTGATGTAAGATTAAAATTTTTTGCTAAGTATGAAAAAGCTGTTTGTAGGTACTATCTTTTTAGTCATGGTATCGTTGTTCTCTTGTCTGTGTGCAGGTGAGCCAATTCGTGTTATTGTGTTTGGGGCTCATCCGGACGATTGTGATGTGAATGCTGGAGGGACGGCTGCATTGTTTGCTCAAATGGGGCATAAGGTAAAGTTCGTTTCTTTGACGAATGGTGATAAAGGACACCATCAGATGCAGCCGGAAGCCTTAGCTGCCAGGAGAAAAAAGGAAATGCAAGAAGCCGGACGCCATTTAGGTATCGTATATGAAAATTTGGATAATCATGATGGCGAATTAATGGCTACTTTGGAAAATAGGAAAAAGGTAATCCGTATGATTTGTGACTGGAAGGCTGATATTGTAATTACCCACCGCCCGAATGATTATCACCCAGATCATCGGTATGCATCAACAATCGTACAAGATGCAGCTTATATGATTTCTGTTCCGTTAATGGTTCCGGGAGGCGAACCTTTGTTAAAAGCTCCAGTGTTTTTATATATGCAGGATAGTTTCCTAAAACCAAATCCTTTTTCTCCGGATATCGTAATTGATATAACTCCTGTGGTAGAAAAGAAATTAGATGCTATTTGTGCTCATGAATCACAGGTATATGAATGGTTGCCATGGAATGGAGGTTATGAAAATGACGTGCCTGCTGACGCGACGGGTAAAAGAAAATTGTCGGCTGATCATTTTTTGTGGCAGAAGATGTCTGATAGATATACAGAGCCGGCGTTAAAGTGGTATTCTCCGGAACAGATTAAATCTATAACTTATTTTGAAGCTTTTGAAGTTTGTGAATACGGAAATATACCGGACAGAGAAAAAATATTACAATTGTTTCCTATGTTACCGAGATAATGTTGAGATAATTATATGTCGAAACAACCGAATTAAAACCCATAAGCGCAATGAATACCTAGCATAAATGGTTGCCGTGTTTTGTCTAAGAGAAATCTATGGCCGGCTCTAAATGGAAGTGCTCTAAATGAATTAAGTCGTAAACTAATTCGAAGTGCGGGGAGAATTGAACTTTCTTTGTATGTTCATGTTCTTCGTTATGCTCATGTTTATGATTAAAGAGAGTAATACCCGGCATTATCGCTATGTTCAATTTATCAAATAACTCATATTTTCCTCCTGTACTAAGAGTTCAATGTGAACCATGTGATGAAACCTGTTCTATGCTGCCGCATCAGGTTCAAAACTTCTTATCCGGACTTTAATATAAAGTATTAAATGTTCATTTGAAATTAATAATAAGCAATGAATAATAATATTATTATAATATTTATCTTTGCGGTTGCCGTAGCTTTTTTAACGTATTAGTCTGCGGTGGAGCGGGTTGTTTTGATAAACAATCTTTTGTAAGTATACGAAAATTAAATAGATAAATCAGAAATGTACAGAACGAGAACTTGTGGCGACTTACGTCTGGCAGATGAAGGACTTGTAGTTACTTTGTCCGGATGGGTGCAAAAAACACGTAAAATGGGTGGTATGACGTTCGTTGATATCCGCGACCGTTATGGTATCACACAGCTTGTCTTTAATCAGGAAGTAGACGCTTCTCTTTGTGAAAAAGCAAATAAATTGGGACGTGAATATGTTATTCAGGTAACTGGAATAGTGCGCGAACGTTCCAGTAAGAACTCAAACATACCAACGGGAGATATAGAGCTGATTGTTTCGGAGTTGAATATCCTGAACCCGGCCGTTACCCCTCCATTCACGATTGAAGATGAAACCGATGGCGGAGATGATTTGCGTATGAAATTCCGTTATCTGGATTTGCGTCGTAATGCTGTCCGCAAGAATCTGGAACTACGTCATAAAATGACTTTCGAGATACGTAATTATTTGGATAAACAAGGATTTTTAGAAGTAGAAACACCTATTCTGGTTAATTCTACGCCCGAAGGTGCACGCGACTTTGTTGTTCCTTCACGTATGAATCCGGGACAATTCTATGCACTTCCGCAGTCTCCCCAGACACTGAAGCAATTGTTGATGGTTTCGGGTTTTGATCGTTATTTCCAGATTGTTAAGTGTTTTCGTGATGAAGATTTACGTGCCGACCGTCAGCCTGAATTTACACAGATAGACTGTGAAATGAGTTTTGTTGAACAGGAAGACATCATTACTACTTTTGAAGGAATGGCAAAACATCTGTTTAAAACAATTCGTGGTGTAGAGATAAAAGACGCATTTCAGCGTATGACTTGGCATGATGCTATGAAGCTATATGGAAGCGATAAACCGGATTTACGTTTCGGCATGCCGTTTGTCGAGTTGATGGATATTTTGAAAGGTTACGGTTTTTCAGTATTTGATAATGCAGCTTATGTTGGCGGTATTTGTGCTGAAGGTGCGGCTACTTATACCCGTAAGCAGTTAGATCAATTGACCGAGTTTGTGAAACGTCCGCAAGTTGGTGCTAAAGGTTTGGTTTATGCCCGTGTGGAAGCAGATGGCAGTGTAAAATCAAGTGTGGATAAATTCTATACGCAGGAAACATTGCAGAAGATGAAAGAAGCTTTTGGTGCAAAACCGGGTGACTTGATTTTAATTCTTTCAGGCGATGATATAATGAAGACTCGCAAGCAGCTATGCGAATTGCGTTTGGAAATGGGCAGTCAGTTAGGTTTGCGTGATAAAGATAAATTTGCTTGTTTGTGGGTGATCGACTTCCCGTTGTTTGAGTGGAGTGAAGAAGATCAGCGATTTTATGCAATGCATCATCCGTTTACCTCTCCGAAGCCTGAAGATATTCCGTTGCTGGATAGCGATCCGGGTGCAGTTCGTGCTAATGCTTATGATATGGTTATCAATGGTGTTGAAGTAGGGGGCGGTTCTATCCGTATCCACGACAGCCAGTTGCAGAATAAAATGTTCCATTTGCTTGGCTTTACGGAAGAAAGCGCACAAGCTCGTTTCGGCTTCCTGATGAATGCTTTCAAATATGGTGCACCTCCTCATGGAGGTTTGGCTTACGGCCTGGATCGTTGGGTCTCATTGTTTGCCGGTTTGGATTCAATTCGTGACTGTATAGCATTCCCGAAAAACAATTCCGGACGTGATGTCATGTTGGATGCCCCGTCAATTATCGACGATTCTCAGTTGGAAGAACTCTGCATACAAGTCAACGTAAAAGAATAATTCCGTGTAAGTAAAAAAGATTCCATCCGGGAGAAATTTCAATTTCTCCCGGATGGAATTTAATTTTCTTCCGAAAGGAATCAAAAACAGATATTAGGAATGATATGCTGAAGGTAAAAGATATATTGAAGGAAATAGAGCATTTTGCCCCACTGCCGTTGCAGGAAGGTTTCGATAATGCCGGCGTACAGGTTGGTGATGTGAATCAGCTTGCTACAGGTGCGATGCTCTGCCTGGATGTTACCGAAGAGGTAATAGACGAGGCGATTGAAACAGAGTGTAATTTGATCATTTCTCACCATCCTTTGGCCTTTAAAGCGTTTAAATCGCTTACCGGTTCTACTTATATAGAACGTTGCTTGATAAAAGCCTGTAAGTATGATCTGGTTATTTATGCTGCCCATACGAATCTGGATAATGCAGTAGGCGGAGTAAATTATCGTTTGGCAGAGATGATGGGTTTACAGAATATCCGTATTCTCAGTCCTCAGAAAAATGCGTTATTAAAACTGGTGACATTTGTTCCCGAAGCGTATGCCGAAATTATGCGTACTACCTTATTTAATGCCGGAGCAGGAAGTATTGGTAATTATGATTCTTGTAGTTATAATCTGTATGGCGAAGGAACTTTCCGTGCTAATGAAGGATGCAATCCCTTTTGTGGCGAAATAGGAGAAGTGCATATAGAAAAAGAAGTTCGTATAGAAATGATTTTACCGGCTTTCCGTAAATCTGCAGTGATGCGTGCTTTGCTATCCGTTCATCCCTATGAAGAACCAGCTTTTGATTTTTATCCGCTTGATAATACTTGGAACCAGGCAGGTTCGGGTGTGGTAGGAGAATTGGCGGAAAGTGAGGATGAATTGAGTTTTCTGCAAAGAATCAAGGATTTGTTTCATGTAGGATGCGTGAAACATTCGCCCTTTACAGGTAAGCAAATTCGTGAAGTGGCGGTTTGCGGAGGAAGTGGTGCCTTTTTGATAAAAGATGCCATAGCCTACGGGGCAGATGTGTTTATAACCGGAGAAGCTAAGTATAATGACTTTTATGATGTGGAAGATCGTATTTTGTTGGCAGTTATAGGGCATTATGAATCCGAAGTCTGTACAAAAGACATCTTTTATAATATAATATCGAAAAAATTCCCTACCTTTGCAGTGCATTTATCGAGTGTTAATTCAAACCCAGTAAAATATTTATAGAATGGCTACAGATAAACAATCAGCTGAAAAAGAATATACAGTTGAAGAAAAGCTTTCTACACTGTATCAACTTCAGACGATGATGACTGAAATTGATAAGATCAAAACGCTTCGCGGTGAACTTCCTTTGGAGGTACAGGATTTGGAAGATGAGATTGCAGGACTGGAAACCCGTCTTCAGAATTATCAGTCAGAAATTAAAGATTTTGAAACTTCTGTTGTTGATCAAAAACATAAGATTACAGAATCTACCGGACTGATTGAAAAATATAAATCACAGTTGGATAATGTACGCAACAACCGTGAATTCGACAATTTGTCAAAAGAAATTGAATTTCAGGGATTGGAAATTGAATTTTCAGAAAAGAAGATCCGCGAATTTGGCGAGGCTATTAATGCCAAGAAGAATGAAATTGCTGAACTTACTGAAAAACTGGACGGCCGTAAGGCAGATTTAGTTCAGAAGCAGGATGAATTGGAACAGATTATTTCTGAAACAAAACAAGACGAAGAAAAACTTCGTGAAAAAGCTAAAAAACTGGAAGCTGTCATAGAGCCTCGTCTGTTGGCTGCCTTTAAAAGAATCCGTAAAGGTGCGCGCAATGGTTTGGCGGTAGTGTATATCCAGCGTGATGCCTGTGGTGGTTGCTTCAACAAGATTCCGCCTCAGAAACAAATGGATATTAAATTACGTAAAAAGATCATTGTTTGCGAATATTGCGGACGTATTATGATTGACCCTGAATTGGCAGGTGTGGAAGATTAAGTATTCTGTTTAGATAGACAATATTGGATTCCCCTCTTGAGTAAAGGCTTTATTGCTTATAATTCAAGAGGGGAATTGGTTATTAACTTATCATGATAAATACCATTCGTACATATATAGAAAAACACCGGTTACTTGCTGATGATGGCAGGCCTGTGTTAGTTGGGTTGAGTGGCGGAGCTGACTCTGTAGCTTTGCTGGCCTTGCTTGTACGTTTGGATTATCCGTGTATGGCTGTTCATTGTAATTTCCATTTACGCGGAGATGAATCTATTAGAGATGAACATTTTGCAAAAGACTTTGCCGGCTCATTGCATGTTCCTTTTTATAAGGTCGATTTCGATACGACTGCTTATGCCGGAGAAAAACATATCTCTATTGAGATGGCAGCCCGTGAGTTGCGTTATACTTGGTTTGAAGGGATGCGTTGTAAGCTGGATGCTCAGGCTATAGCTGTTGCTCATCATCGGGATGACAGTGTAGAAACGTTGTTAATGAACCTGATTCGTGGAACAGGTGTACGCGGTATGCGCGGCATTCGTCCTAAGAATGGATATATCGTACGTCCGTTGTTGCCGGTGAGCCGTGAAGAAATTCTTAAATGGCTGGCCGAACAACACTATTCATATGTTACGGATAGTACAAATTTGTCGGATGCTTATACACGTAATTTTATACGGCTGAGAGTACTTCCGCTTTTAGAGGAGATTAATCCGGCAGTACGGAATACAATAGCAAGAACGGCGGAACATTTATCGGCTGTAGAAACTATATATAATAATGTGATAGAAAATGCCCGCAACCAAATAATGGTTACGGAAGATAGCCTTTCTGTAAAAACTTTGCTCACTTTCCCATTGCCTGATACTATTTTGTATGAGTTGTTGAAACCTTTTAATTTTACCAGATTAGTAACTGATGATATTTATTTGTCTTTACGAGGAGAATCAGGCAGGCAGTTTTATTCTTCTACCCACCGTTTGATTAAAGATCGCGATTATTTATTTTTGTCTTCTTTACAGGAAAAAGAGGCGAAAATTTATATTTTAGATGAAAAAACAACAGAATGTAGTGAACCTGTTGAACTATCTTTCCGTAAGATTGTTTTAAATAAGGAATTTCATATTGAGAAAAATAAGCACATAGCTTATTTTGATTATGATAAGCTTACTTTTCCTCTTTCATTGCGAACATGGCAAGAAGGAGATTGGTTTATTCCTTTTGGAATGACTGGCCGTAAAAAGTTAAGTGATTATTTTTCCGATCATAAATATACTATATTTCAGAAAGAACAAACATGGTTATTATGTAGTGGAGATAATATCATTTGGTTGGTTGGTGAGCGGTCTGATAATCGTTTTCGTATAGATAAAACAACAAAACATATACTGATTGTAAAATTTTTTTGTTGAATTCAACTGAATCTGTAAAAATGTTCTTACATTTGCAAAGATTTACTCCGCAGATGTGTTACTAATAATTCGAGTTAGTTAGACAATCCGGTTTTTACATGAAACATTTAAACTAATTAAGATACAATAATAACGTTGTGCACGCGTCTTTCCATGGCTGTGCGTGCGGCGTTTATATTATTTACTTCGCAATATGCAAAAATATAACATTCTAGAACTAAATGAAAAACTTCTTCCTGAACTTCAGAGTATAGCGGAAGAGTTAGGTATTAAGAAAGTCAGTAGCCTTAAAAAAGAGGAACTTGTATATAGGATCCTTGATGAACAAGCAATTTCTTTCGCAGGAATACAAGCCGAAAAAGAGGCTAAAAAGGCGGAAAAGCAAACCCGTACCAAAAAGACCTCTAAAACTGTGACAAAGACGGCAAAGGTTGAACCTAAAGAAGATGCTAAAAAACAGGAAGCAAAACCTGCTGCTGAAAAGGTGGAAGCAAAACCTGCAGCCGAAAAGAAAGAACAAAAAGAGCAACAACAGGATCGTAAAAAACGGATTCGTATTGAAAAGAAAGAAAAGATTGCCGGGGCTATAGCACCGGTTTCCCAGAAAGAAGAAGTAGTGGTAACCAAGACTTCACAAACCGTATCAAAAGTCGTTGAAGTTCCTGTGGTAGAAAAAACGGTAAAAGAAAAACCATTATTACCACCTGTCATGCCGGAAGTAGAAGAAAGCTTACCGGAAACAACAACAAACGAAGAAGTAGCAATAGTGACTCCGGACACGACTATAACAACTACCCCGGTCGCTGCTAATACTACGGAAGAAGAACCAAAACGTGTTGTATTCCGTCATCCGGATGTGAATTCCGTACTCGATCAAATTTTCCCATTTGCCCCCTCACATCCTAAACAAGAAGCATCTAACCGTCCTGTACAGAATGAACAGGGTGCTCCTCAACAGAATAACAGCAACAATAATAAAAACAATAATCGTCAGAATAACAATTACAATAATAACCAGCGTAATAATAACAATAATAATCAGCCTCAGGAAAAACAATATGAGTTCGATGGAATTTTAACCGGAGTAGGTGTACTGGAAATGATGCCTGATGGCTATGGTTTCCTTCGTTCTTCCGATTATAATTACCTGACATCTCCGGATGATATTTATGTATCTCAGTCGCAGATTAAATTATTTGGATTGAAAACGGGGGATGTGGTAGAAGGTGCAATTCGCCCTCCGAAGGAAGGAGAAAAATATTTTCCGCTGGTTAAGGTCGATAAAATAAACGGACGTAGTCCGGAAGAAGTTCGCGATCGTGTTCCTTTTGACCACTTGACTCCATTGTTTCCCGATGAAAAGTTTATGCTTACGGCTCGCCGTGCTCCGAAAGTGTACGATAACATAGCTGTTCGTGTTGTAGACTTGTTCTCACCGATAGGAAAAGGACAGCGCGGCTTGATTGTAGCTCAGCCGAAGACTGGTAAGACAATGTTGCTGAAAGATATTGCTAATGCCATTGCTGCTAATCATCCTGAGGTTTATATGATTATTCTTTTGATTGACGAACGTCCTGAAGAAGTTACGGATATGGCTCGCAGTGTGGATGCTGAAGTTATTGCTTCTACTTTTGACGAACCGGCAGAACGTCATGTGAAGATAGCCGAGATTGTTTTGAATAAAGCAAAACGTATGGTAGAGTGTGGGCATGATGTAGTAATCTTGTTAGATTCAATTACTCGTCTGGCACGTGCTTATAATACAGTTCAGCCGGCTTCCGGTAAGGTGCTTTCCGGAGGTGTGGATGCGAATGCTTTACAGAAACCGAAACGCTTCTTTGGTGCAGCCCGTAATATAGAGCATGGCGGTAGCCTTACTATTTTGGCGACTGCTCTTACGGAAACAGGTTCTAAAATGGACGATGTGATCTTTGAAGAATTTAAAGGGACAGGAAATATGGAGTTGCAGTTGGATCGTAAGTTGTCCAATAAACGTATTTATCCGGCTGTCGATATTACGGCTTCAAGTACGCGTCGTGATGATTTACTGCAGGACGAAAGCACATTAAACCGTATGTGGATTTTGCGTAAGTATTTGTCTGATATGAACTCAATTGAGGCTATGGAGTTTGTTAAGCAACGCATGGAGCAGACAACAGACAATATGGAATTTCTTGCATCTATGAATGCTTGATGAGTAAGATATAATTCCGTTTTCGTAACGGAAAATATACTTGAAGTGTCCAATAATTAGACATCTGTGTCTAATTATTGGACATTTTTTTATATTATTTGATTTGTTAATCGTTTGGTAAATAGTAATATATATACTTTGGCATGTTATTTGAATATTTGTAAACAGCTATGTTTAACGTAAGAATTAATAATATAAAACAAATACGATTATGATCAAGATTGAAGGTTTAAGTAAGTTCTTCCGTACGGAAGAAGTAGAAACAATAGCATTGAACAAGGTTTCGTTG
>NZ_FNVS01000029.1 GCF_900108035.1 Parabacteroides chinchillae | reverse complement strand
AAATGAAGCATCATTTCTTCCGGTATACCAAAAGCCGGCAAGGCTGCATCACTCATACTCAGTACTCCATACAAATTCTTAAACGGGGCAATGTAGCTATCTAAACGGTTCGTTGTAGCAATAAACAATGCAGGAGATTTACCCAATCGCTTAAACTGTTTTTTATAGCGTATAAAGCTAAGTGAATTTTGAATGATAATCAGATCGTAAGATTGTCCCTGTTCATAACTTTGCTCAGGAAACAGGTCTCCCAACAGATGAAGCTGATAATAGGTAGATAACAACTTAACTAAATAATTAGATATCTCTCTTGAACAAATATCCAACCTTTTTTGTGTTCCTACATATAGTATTAATAGATAGTTGACAGGCATACACAAAAAAATTAAGATTAACAATTATTTCTTTAAAAATATAAACAATCTTGTTGTAAAAAACAACCCTTAAAGAGTTAAAATATTTAATACAACAAAGAAGGGGGCGGTAAAGAAATATTAATATACCCCAAGATATCCCAATATGCCACTAACATTATTTCTTCAATTTACCCACAAATAAAAATAAGTAGTCTTTAGTGTAACTTTTTAAATCGATTGTAGATATGTGTGAATTTTTATTTTTGAGATTATCTGTAGTATTATTGTTTTTTTCCAAAAAGGAAATTATTTCAGACAAAAAATAATATTCTGAAAAATATCCATTAGAAATCGTATTTAATAAAATGGGATGCTTATTTCCCAATAATATGTTATAATCTGATGAGAAACAATCAAAAGCACAACCAGTCAATTTCTTTTTGTCAATTATAACTTTCTGATACGATAGATTTTCAGCGTTAGCAATTCTTTTATCAACTTCTATTATAAAGTGATTTGGGAGCTCGTAGATATAATAAGGAATATTATCTTCTGTATTTTTGATTCTAAATCGTGGTGATAGCCTATTTCTATTCTTTATAAAATGATATAAATAGTCAGACCCATTATTAACTCTATAATGAAAATAGCTAATTTCTTGCATCTGAAAATATGTTATTGCCATACTTCCTGAATAAGAAATATCACGATAATAAGTATAAGGTGCTATACTCTGTAAACGTTTACCTGTAAAATCCTGAATCCATATACAATGTTCAGTTTTACTATTAAAAGGAGTTAATATTAGAATTTCTTCATTTTTACTATTCACTTGGAAAGATGAACCAGAAATATTTTTATGGACCAAAGGTATGTTCCGATAATATTTGCCTAAAAAATCATATTCTAAAATAAAGTCGGTATTAATGGGTAATATGTAAATTCTATTATTTTCTTCATCCATAAAAATATTGTCTATGTTTATATATTGTCCTAATTTCTCACCAATCCGACCTATATTTCGAATAAAAGCCCCCTTTTTATCAAATAGCATTAGTGGTGATTTGGCATTAGAATACATGCAAATATAATTATCTGAAAATCGAAATACAGGAACAAAAGGATTCTCTAAACGGTCTTTTATTAAATTATCGAATGTGATAATGCTTAATGTATCAACTAATAAATTGATGGGTAGTTCTTTTTTATTTTTAGCAAGAGATATATCACAAACAATAACTGTGTCACTAATATTATCTCTGTATCTTTTTAAGATATTATTATGAGCAATAATTGCGTGATTTTCTTTATTTTTATCAGTTGATTTATGAGAATTACAACTGAACAAAAGAATAAAAATAACAAACACACAGTATTTTATAATCTGGACCATGACTGTAAATTGCAGAAACTGAAGTAATTCATAAAAATTTCAAAATCGCTTATTGAAGGACATAGGATATTATATTTACAACTTGAACATGGACTCACTGATTTTCTTGTTAAGAACCAATTTCTATTTTCTGTCATTTCTTCAAGAATAATATTTTTTATTGAATTTGATGATATATTGCCTAATGTAACTTTATTTATACAACTAAATATTTCACCATTTGGAAAAATTGATAATCTTCCGTAAAAATTTGAATTAATCAACTGTCGAGAAAAAATGGAATTTTCATCTAATTCTTGACTAAATATATCTAACAAATCGAATTTTAATTGATTAATACAAAAATCTTTATTATAGCCGGTGAAATATGGATAGTAGTATGAAAAATAATAATCATTCTTTGTATAATATTCTAATTGTTTGGTATAATCTTCTTTTGAAAATTTTTTGCATTTAAAATTCCTTTCAAACAGACAGGTGGAACAAGTATAAATATTATAGCATTTTAAGCATTCACAGGCAATAGTTTTGTAATATTTGTTATAATTAATTGCTAATGATTCAAAATCAAATTGTGGAATATTATTTATATCAATATATCCCAATGGATATTTGTAACCAATCTTTTCACATAAATGAATTTTTGAATCAGCTGAAACAAACAATTTAAATGAAAAAGGAGTACACGAAATGGTTGGAATATATGATGAAGAATCAATTATGTCAAGTAACTCACCTAAATTATTATAAGTATTACTAACCAATAGTGATATTTTCTTTTTTAAAGAATCAATTCTTGGATCTAATAAAAGATAATCTTTTCTATCTATAAAATTTTTAGACTTCACTAATTCTTCAATTAAATTTTTTTTCATCTTATTATATATATGCCTAGTGCTAGATAACAATGATGCTTGAGACAATTCAGACAATTTAGGTATCTTATCAAAGTTTGATTTCATAAACTCCAGTACGTCCAATAGAGAATTTTTATCGTGTAACACTGTGTTAAAAACAACTTTGTTTTTGAAATATTCGGGATACTTTTGTTTTAGTTTTTTTTATATTAAGTAGTATTTTATTGTAAATTTTATTCCCTTTTTTAGAAACCCTATATAATGAGGAATTATAATCTCCATCTAAACTTATCATAAGCATGAAATTATTATTAACCAGAAAATCTAAATGCTTGTCTAACAATAAAGCATTTGTTGTCATTGTATATTCTATTTTGACATTATTTATTTTTATTTTATTCAAATACTCTACCATCTTTTTGATAAATCTAAAATTTAATAATGGTTCTCCTCCATAAAAACCTATTGTTAGAAATCGGGATATTGATAAATTATTTTTACTATTATAATTATTAAACATATAATCTATTAATCCTCGAGCTTTGCTGAATGAAAGATTTCTTATATGGTTATTTTCTGTATTATTATAAAGTTCACCATATGTACAATAATAACATTTTAAATTACATTTTTGAGTAACTTCAAATGTGATTACATTTACATTGCTAATATTTTGTTTAATGTAATCACTTGTTATAAGTGATAATTCATGAGTATTAGTATCAGTTAGAAAAGAATTATTTTCAAAAAACAATAGCTGTTTCTTTGCTTTATTTAGTTCACTTAAAGAATATTTTGAATTCATCTTTTCAAAAATGGAGTCGAAATTATACCCAGATAAATATAAATTGACTAATTCAAAAACAACTCTATTTAAGTAGCACAATTTTTTTCGACTAAAAGAATACATATAGGAATTACCATATTTATCTTTAAATAATATTGGCTTCATAATTTGTTTTTTTTAGGGAGCTAAAAGATAGCTCCCAATTTGATTAACTGCGTATTCGATTAAATCATGAACCTATATCTCTCACATATATATCGTTATCACGATTTTGTCCATAATTATCCGATAGAGCATAGCTAATATGAAAGCCGGAGCAAGTATTACAACCATAGGTCGTACTACACTTAAAATTGCAAGCACCTCCCAAAATTTTACTTTCTTCTTTTTTGGAAAGTTTGATTAAAGATAACTTTTTCATAAGCAATAATTTAATTATTAATTAATTGTTATAATATACCATTATTTCAAATGGTATATTATTATCAGTGGATTAGAGTCTTCGTTAACTTTTTTAATTTCCCCTTCGGGATTGTTTAATATTCCATTTTCTTTTAAATATAGTATTTCTGATGCAGTATTAAATTGAACTAATAATTTTTTATCCCAATACATTTTAGAAATCCATACAGGTATGTTGTTATTATATAAACTTTTTAAGCCAATCAGACTTAAATTTCTGTTATATTCCATCATTTCAAATGGATCTAATTTAGAGAGTATACCTGCTGTTTGTTTGTTTTATTATAAGAATAAATGTACATATTACTATTATATATTACTCTAACATAAAAATAATCAGTTGTTTCAAAAAAATCATGTATCAAGAAATTATTTTCAATCATATTGTCAGAACGAAAATTCGATAATTTTTTTTTGGCTTCAATTGTTCTTTCAGTATTTATTTCATATACAGGTTCTATACCTTTTGAAGAAAGGCTGAAAATAGTGTCGCTTAGAGATATATATGATAAATAATTGTTACTTATTCCTGAAATTAAATAAGAATTAATGATTCCTGTAATATCAGCTGATAATATTTCTTCATTAACAAAATTATTTCTTATATCAATAGTATCTCCATCTAAATTGAAAATGCCTAAACCTATCATTCTTGGATAATTTATAGGGAGAAATAGTTTTCCAGTTTCTATCCATAAATTATTCTTTAAATAATATTGGAAAGAAGTAAGTCTTGATATTTTTATAGTCTTAAGATAATTCCCATGGAAGTCATAGACTAATGTTGTAGATAATTGAGATATATATAATTCTTCTTTTTCTTCATTTGCTGAAATAGAATTTATGGATATAGTTTCTCCAGGTCCATCTCCTTTATGAGCAAAATGTCTAATAAATTTCCCTGATCTGTTGAACTGTAATATTCCTCCTTTTTTTGAAGAATGAATAAAAATATAATCATTTGTAACGCAATAATCTAATATGTTATTGATTGAAGATTCACCATCAGGAGTCATTTCTAATAATATATATTCAATTGAATCTAAATCGGCTTCAAAGAAAAGCTCATCTAACATCTTAGCTTCTTTTAAATCGATCCGGTCTAGTTCTAAAGAATGCATCTTTTTCTCTGTGCATCCAATTAATGATAATATCAAAACTAAAAGTAGCAGCTTTTTCATAATATAAAATCTATTTTAAAAAAATCCACAGTAATATTCTCCACTTTTTCATACTTATTATTGATATCTAGTATTTCATTATAATTAATAATATTATTTTTATCTTCAGTTTTATACATAAGGTATTTTTTTTTCCGTATTTTTTGAGTCAAATAGCCATAATGAAGAATTAAAGTTTGGCTTATATACGGCTTACTAAGATATGGTACTGATTTAAAGTGAAGTTTATTTGTTACTATATATTTCATTCTTCCTTGATTTCTGAACATCCTCCATCTTACCCATAAACCTTGGTTAAATATAAAATTAGACATTCCTATATTTACTCTATAAACCTTTTCGTTATTCCATAGATTTGCTATCCAAACCCCTACCGTATCTACATCGTCTCTTTTCATCACCTCCCTCAAATCCACAAACCGATCGTCGAAACGTTCATCCGCATCTATGAAAATAAACCATTCTGCTTTGAAAAATGAAGCTATATCCAGTAATATATTCCGGTTCTGCTTGTCATTAAATTCGGTACGTACTTTCTTTGCTTTAATCAATAGTTTATCTGATTGGGCTATCCGGTAGGTATCATCTGTGCTATCATCGTCCAGCAGAATAATACCGTCACAATATTTCTCTACGCTACGCAAACAATCAGTTATGCGTTCGGATTCGTTGTAAGTAGGGATTAATGCAATCAAAGGGTACGATTTTTCAAATATATCATCCGACAATATATCAAATTGCTTTAAGGTCGAAAGATAATCCCTACATTGCTGTTTGGCATAAGGATGCTCTTTCCAGTCATATATTACCGTATCATAATCAGTTATTTTAAAAGACTTATTTATTTTTATATCTACAGGCAAAAGCATTTCCGATAATAACTCATTAGGGATTCGTGCCTGTTGTTTATTTTTTGAAACTGTTTGTTGAGAGGAATTTTCTCTTAGGCTCAGTTCTATTTCTGGGAATAGCAGCCGATGAATGCCTGCCAATTCCAAGCGTCTGCATATATTGTTGTTTTCTTCTTCCCATTCGGTATAATGTTCACTATATCCGCCTACCTTTTCAAAATATTCTTTTTTAGCCATGACGCTTCCATATGGAATCAACTTATCCATATACCGGGTTTGACCGGCAGCATAATGCTCCGGGTAAGAATCCAGCTTTTCGCGTAACTCATAGATTACGTCTGTGCAAAATTCCAATACCGGGCCCATAGTCAGAACGTATTGTTTCGTTGCCTGTCGGATGCCGGCATTAAAATCAGTTGCCGGATTGTGTTGCGGGTGATCTTGCCTATTAATCACTACTTTCCAATTGATAAATGGATAAGTACGGATATAATCCAGTGTCTCTTGCTGTTCGTTCGGCTTATTGATCACCAGCACCACTTCAATACCGTTTCGTTCATAGTAGTTCGATTCAGACGAGAATACCCGTTTAAATTCATCTAACCGGCCACAAAGTGGTATTACGATGCTTAAATCAAAGTCCGGCAACTGTTTCATGGTGAAAATAGTATTAGTTTCTCTTTCCACAATTCATACAGATTAGACCAAAGTATTCCGGTTTCCTCTTTATTATATCCGTTTCGTTCGGCTAACTCCAGTACAGACAAAGTTCCGTCACACTGTTTTAGCAGGCTGACCATTTCTATATCTATCTCGCCAAAACACCCGAACCCACGCATCAGATTTTGTTTTCCGTCCGATTCTTCCAAAGCAAACAAAGAGGATAAGCGGGGCTTTAACGAATACCTTTCGCTGCGTTTGTTTATCGATGCAGACAAACTGATTATCCGCTCTGTTTCTTCCAATATTTTTTTATCAATAATAATTTTACCATAATCCGCAAATATCTTTTTTTGAACCTCAAAAACAGATTTCAGGGAATCAGATGTAAAATACTTTCGAATTTCCACTTCCAGCAAATCCAAAGGAACCATTTCCTTGAAACAGCCACCTTTCCGTCCTCTAAAAGATACGGATTGCAAGTGGTCATAGTTAGCAGGCGTCACCATTCCTCCCAGGCCGTAATCTCCTAAAATAACACAGGGTTTACAAAGTGCCATCGCACGCACTGCATCAATACCTGAGGCTACCACCAAATGCGCTCTCCTATAGATGGAAAGCTTGTA
>NZ_FNVS01000033.1 GCF_900108035.1 Parabacteroides chinchillae | reverse complement strand
AATCAGCTTTGATTGTAGAAATGTCTTGTTGCATGGAAAGAGGTGAAATATTTATTCGTATGTTTTCTCCAAAGGCTCTGGTTTCTCTTGCCCATGATACAGATCTTTCCCAGTTGTGCTTTTTTGATATAGTTACTAATTTATTATACGCGGGTTGTAAATCTTTTAGGGTAATAGAGTCGTAGCCTGCATGTCCGAGCATGTTTTTGATCAGAAAATAGGTCGCTTTCAACTTCAAGGAGTCTTGTTTATAATGTTCCAGTACCTTTTCTAGTTCATCTCTGTTTGCATCCGCAAAGTCCAGTATTTTAAACAATTCTTTTTCTTCCACAGATGTACAAGACAGTAATAATAAAGCAATAATAAAAGTAAATAGTTTATTCATAATAAGTATGAGCTTGTTTTCGTCCATTTTTTTATCAATGCCAGCATAGTATAAATTGATCTTTATCTTGCTTTTTCTGTTTTATACAAGAATAGAAACAATTTATGCACAATACTATTAAGATATATTTATAGACTTCAATAACCTTGAAAAAAGGGCGGTTGAAGTCTTGTAAATAGGTTCTTAACAGGAAGTTAAAGATGAACAGAATCAGATCTGATCTTGTAGATTGTTTATTCGTATTATCCCATTGGCCAATGCTTTCACATTGCTAATACCAGATTTGAGATTGCAACTTTATTCTTGTTTGCATTAACACTCCATGCTACTCCAACAGCCAATCCCAAGTAGGGGCTTTTATTCTTTCCACTCTGCTGACGAATAATATCTCGTAAGACTTCATGTACTTCCTCTATCAAGACAGTTTATTATATTATTTTGTCGATTTCCAAATACCCGAACTGAATGTCATCATTAAAATTCATTATGACCCTTTTGTTCTGAGAATCATAACAGAAATCTATAATCTTATATCCTGTTTCCAGTGTTTTGATATAATTTCCATTCATGTCAAAAATCAAAAGCTTTGTTGGTAGATTAGACTTAACTGCACCGTCTTGGCTTTTTATAAAAGTTGTTTCTCCTGAATAGGAAATAAAGATATGATTACTACAAATAGCAACATTACCATAATAAAAAACTTTGTTTGAGGTCTCGCTATTCCACTTTGGACCATATATATTGTATAATAGAGTCCCATCAAGAGTGCAGATCGTAATCAAATCATGATAATGGTAACATTCAACGTAAATGTTATCCTTAGTAGAAACAGCAAATACAGTACGCTTCTTTTCTATGTCAGGATGTTCATACTTCATTGGAACTATTTCTCCGGTTTCCATATTCCACTTGGCAATGGATTGTTTATAACCATAGGAGCCGGTAGGTTCTATTATTCTGCCAATGCAAAGAGTATCATTTATATATTTATAAGAATCAGGAAACAGTTTTTCATTCATTTTCATTTTTACCTTAGGTTCATAAGAGGGATTCATAAGAATACTATCTAAATCATAGCTGAATATTTTCTGTTTGCCATGATCCGATACAAAAAAATGATCTGTTTCATCACTTCCTATATATCCCATATTTGCAATTTCTCCAGGCCCTTGACCTAAATAAGCAGTGCTTGTTATATATCTGAAATCATTTTTGGTAAAGATATGAATTAGTTTATCAGGAGATTTGTAATCTCCTATAATTAAATAATCTCCAACCTCTTGTAATTTACAGCTCCTGCTAATTAGAACATCTTCTATTTTTATCTCTTTTATTTTGTCATGAACATTGTTTATATTATCCCGATTAGTCTGGTATTTTTCAGTACTGGAGTTCTGTATACAACTCCAATTAATTAAAGCAATTAATAAGTAGGTTAAGTTTTTCATAAATATTTGAGATGTGATTTATATGATCTTAATTATAGAAGTAAGATAGTTATAAAATAACTGTTTGTGTTGTTGATAAATGAGGCTGTTTTAACAGCCTCATAATAAGTGATTATCTATATTCTTGTAAATTAGAATGCCACATGTAGCAATAACAACCTGTGCCATTATCTACACATCCATTTGGGCAAAGAGGATTTATATCTCCTTCTCCACTGGCCAACGCTTCCATATTCGCTAATACTAGATTCGAGATTGTAACTTCATTCTTATTCTCATTTACATTCCATGCAGTTCCAACGGCCACTATCGCAACAATTGCTATACCAAATAGTTTCTTCTTCATGATATTTTTATGTATTTATGTTATTAATCTTTTAATCGTTTATTTCTTATTTACTCTTCTTCAATAAGAAATTTCGTTATTCTTTAATTCTTCTTACTTTTGCTCCATCACCTCCTTTCTTTTAAGGTGGGACAAGGGGGAAGGTTACCGGAAGAGTTCTAATGTCTGAGAGGTTTCCTTCCCTGCTTTTTATTATATCGCCTGTCCCCGTATTTTTAATGCTATTGATTGTGCTGTATTACATTTTACCATTATGGTTTCGTCGAACATACCGGATTCTTTTGGTGTCATCTCAACGGTTACGTGGAGCGACTCACCAGGCTTGGCTGGATGTTTGTCGAAAGTAGCCACTGC
>NZ_FNVS01000035.1 GCF_900108035.1 Parabacteroides chinchillae | reverse complement strand
TATGAAATCCCCATGAGATAAAAAAAACTCGCCAAAGAGAATGAAAATAGTTAAGCTGAAGTTACCTTTGTAGTATCAACTCTACAAATGATTCGACTATGACTGAAGTTACATTCCCTCAGTTGATACAGCGTGCATGCGGTATTGACGTCCACTTGAAGGTAGTGGTGGCAACAATTAACGGAGAAGGTCTCAAAAAAGAGACCCGCTCGTTCGGAACCTTCACGAGTTCTTTGAATGAATTGAAAGAATGGCTATTGTCCAACAATGTCACTCACGTGGCTATGGAAAGTACCGGTGTTTATTGGAAGCCTGTTTACAAAGTGCTTGAAGGCTTTATTCCAAATGTTTGGATTGTCAATGCGCGCCATATTAAGAATGTGCCCGGGCATAAGACAGACAAGATGGATAGCGAATGGATTTGTAAGCTTCTGCTTGCAGGTTTACTCAAACCTAGCTACATACCTCCAAAGGAACAGCGTCAGCTACGTGATTTAACTCGGTATCGGAATAAGCTGATACAGCAGATAGCCTCAGAAAAAAATCGGATGATGCGTATTTTGGAAGATTGCAATATCAAGCTGTCAAGTGTAGTGAGCAGTACATCAGGTGTCACAGCCACAGCATTGATTGACATGCTTTGTGAAGGCAAACAACTTACTTTGGATGACATTAAGAGTGTTTATCATGGTAAGCTGGCTGCATCGCCTGAAGAATTACTGGAAGCCTGTACTGGATACGTTGAGGAACATCATATCTATTTGCTACAAATGATACGCAAGGATATTGATAACACTCAAGTTCTGATTGATGACTTATCCGATAGGATCAAGGCCTTGTTATCCAAGTACGACAATGTTTTGGAACTCTTAAAAGAGATTCCCGGCTTTAGTACAAAGGTTGTTGAGGATCTCGTAGCAGAAATAGGACTTGATATGTCTCATTTCCCAACTGAGAAGCATCTTGCGTCGTGGGCTGGGATGGCACCGGGCAACAATGAGAGCGCAGGTAAAAAAAAAGCGCAAGAATCACTCACGGAAACAAACAAGTAAAATCGGTTTTGACAGAAGCCGCATGGGCTGCGACCCGTACAAAGAATACGTTTTTCAGTGAGCGATATCATCGAATTGCTGCCCGTAGAGGAAAGAAACGCGCTTTGATAGCAGTGGGGCACTCTCAAATAGTATCCGTTTATCTCATTTTGAGTACTGGCGCAAGTTACCGCGAACTTGGAGCACAATATATGCAGGAGAAGATAGAGAAGAAACGCAAGGCTTATCTCTCTTCTGAACTAAAGAAGTTGGGCTATGAAGTGACTCTAACGAAATCAACAACTGCATCAACTATCGGAAACTAAAGGAAAAAAAATAAAGGCCGACTCTTACTGGAATATCCCCAGTCCGAATATGAAATTGGTCTCAACAGCTAAGCACCAAAGAATGTGACTTATGGACACGTGTATGAAACTTTATTATTCTTAGCTGTTATTCTTATCGTTGAACAATAGTCGCACTTATGACCTTCATGAGTGCTATTCTTTCTTTTGCTCAAAAAACTCGCAGATGTTAAATTAATTGTAAAACCAGTCTTACAAGCTGTGTAGGACGCTTAATATTTACGTATGAAAA